>NZ_JACKQN010000007.1:0-195741 GCF_015524875.1 Glutamicibacter sp. FBE19
CTGTTGGAGTCTGGTGGGTTCAGACCGGTGTTACACCCTTGATTGCGAAGAGCCGGTTAACTCTCGTCGGTGCTTGGCGGCACCGTCTCGCGTGCTTCCTGCGCTGCGCGTTGCGCGGCCTTCTCAACGCGCAGGTGGTAGCGATTCAGCGCCCAGCTGACGATTCGGTCAATGATGAACCCGAGCACCACGGCGATCACAATCGACAGCCCGATGCCCAGCAGCTTGTTGTCATGCATCCAGTTGCCGGCCAAAGCGCCGATGCTCACCGAATAGGCGGCCCACGTCAGCACTCCGATGGTGTCGAAGAGCGTGAAGCGCTTGTGGCTGAATCCGGTGGCGCCAGCGGTGAGGTTCACCGCGACGCGGCCGATCGGAATGTAGCGCGCGGTGAAAATCAGCAGCGCGCCGGAGGTTTCAAGCTTCTTTTCTGCGTAGTGCAGTACTCGTTGCGCCCGCTTGCCACGCATCCACTTGAATCCGTGCGAACCGATGCTCCGGCCAATGGCGTAGGTGATCTGGTCCCCCAGCAGCGCTCCGGCGGCACCGAGGGCGCCGACCAGGAAGAGGTTCGGCGATCCTGAATGGATGCCTACTGCGGCGAGTGAAACCAGGAAGGATTCGCTGGGCACGATCGGGAAAAATGCGTCAATCAGGCAAAACAGGAACAAGAGAGGCAGCACCCACCATGCGCTGGCTGCCTGCGTAATGGCCTCGTTAACTAGTTCCATGTGGACTTGCATCTTCTTTCCCCAAAGCGCGTAGCGCGCTGCCTGTCCAACCATTTTCGCTCGAGCAGCTGCAGGGGCGCATCCTACTGATGTGGCAATGTGGACTTCTTTCTACCCCGACCTAGGTAGGAGCTAATCCTCCAACGATTGAACCGGGCCAGATGGTTCCCGGGGCATGTCTTGCGGACCTTGTTGCTTGTCCAGTTTCCTTCGCTTTCAAGGGCGGCAAATGCGAAAAGAACCGGGTCACCAGTGGTGATTCCCGGTTCTTCCCTGGAATATCAGTTACGAAGCGGCGATGCGATCGAGGATCAAGCGCATGTCCGGGCGGTCGTGCTCGGAGCCGATCATGATGGCTCGCTCTGCCAGTTCGATGGCGCGCGGCAGCTTGTCCGGGGTATCGGTCAGCAAGGTGGCGATCGGTTGGCCTCGGCGCACCAAGGCGCCCGGCTTGACGTGCAGGCGCACCCCGGCTCCGGCCTGGACGGTGTCTTCCTTGCGGGCCCGTCCTGCTCCCAGGGTCCAGGCCGCCAGCCCGATATCCATGGCATCCAGCTTGATCAGCACGCCTTCAGCTTCAGCCACCACGGTATGCGATTCCTTGGCCACCGGCAGCTTGGCATCCGGGTCGCCGCCCTGGGCGGCGATCATGGCCCTCCAGCTGTCCATGGCTCTGCCGTTCTTTAGCGCTGCACGCACATCAACGCCGTGAACGCCAGCGCCAGCCAGCATTTCAATGGCCAGGGCCACGGTCAGGTCGACAACGTCCTCGGGTCCGCCACCGGCGAGCACCTCCACCGATTCCTCGACCTCGATGGCGTTGCCAGCGGTCAGGCCCAGTGGCGTTTCCATATTGGTCAGCAGGGCGACAGTGTTCACCCCGGCATCGGTGCCGAGGTTCACCATGGTCTCGGCCAGTTCCCTGGCCATGGCTTCGTCCTTCATGAACGCCCCGGAGCCCACCTTCACGTCAAGCACCAGGCTGCCGGTGCCTTCGGCAATCTTCTTGCTCATGATCGAGGAGGCAATCAGCGGGATGGCCTCCACCGTGGCGGTGACATCGCGCAGCGCATAGAGCTTCTTGTCCGCCGGTGCCAGCCCGGCACCGGCGGCGCAGATGACCGCGCCGACCGAGGAGAGCTGCGAGAAGAGTTCTTCGTTGGACAGGTTGGCCCGCCATCCGGGGATGGCCTCCAGCTTGTCCAGGGTGCCGCCGGTGTGGCCCAAGCCGCGGCCGGACAGCTGCGGCACCGCAACACCGAAGCTGGCCACCAGCGGGGCCAGCGGCAAGGTGATCTTGTCCCCCACGCCTCCGGTGGAATGCTTATCGGTGGTCGCCAGCTTCTGGCCCGACGGGTTGGCTAGGGTGGAGAAGTCCATGCGTTCGCCGGAATTGATCATCGCGGCGGTCCATCGCGAAATCTCGCTGCGGTTCATGCCCTGGAAGTAGATCGCCATATTCAGCGCGGACATCTGCTCTTCGGCAATGACTCCGCGGGTATAGGCATCGATGGTCCAGTCGATCATCTCGTTGCCCAGTTCCGCGCCGTCGCGCTTGGCACGTATGACTTCCACTGCGCTGAATTGTTCGGTAGCCATTAGCGGCACCATCCGTTCTGCTTGTGGCCGGTGATCGCCGGCACTAGGCGTTGAGGTTTTGCGGCCCGAAAGCGTCAGGCAAAAGGTCTTCGATGCCGACGATTCCACGGGCGGTCTTGATCAGCAGGTTGGCTCCGCGGTGCTCGAAGAGGATCTGTCGGCAGCGCCCGCACGGGGTGATCAGTTCCAATTCCCCCTCGGCAAGCTGGCCGAAGCACAGGAAGTACTCCAGGGTTCCGCCGCCGGTGGCGAAAAGCTGGCCGATCATGGAGCATTCGGCACAAAGGGTGACGCCGTAGGCGGCGTTTTCGACATTGCAGCCGGAAATCATGCGGCCGTCGCTGGTCTGGGCTGCAGACCCTACACGGAACTTCGAGTAGGGCGCGTAGGCCTGAGACAGCGCGGCCGCAGCCGCAGCTTCAAGCTGCGACCACGGCGCGGTGTTGGCAGTCATCTGTACCGGTTATTCCTTCACGTAGGGTTCGCCCGCAGCTGCCGGCCCGCGGGAGCGCCCCACGAGTCCAGCCACCGCGAAGATGGTCACCAGGTACGGCATCATGGCCATGAACTGGCTCGGCACGGGGGTGCCGATGATGGTCAGGATGACCTGCAGGTTATCGGCAAAGCCGAAGAGCAGGGCAGCCAGGAAGGCGCCGATCGGGTTCCAGCGCCCGAAGATCACCGCGGCCAAGGCGATGAAGCCGCGGCCGCCGGAGATCTCCTTGGTGAAGGAGTCGATGGCCACCAGGGTGAAGAAGGAGCCGCCGATGCCTGCCACGATGCCGCCGAGGGTGACATTCCAGAAGCGGGTGCGGTTGACCTTGATGCCCAGGGTGTCGGCAGCCTTGGGGTGCTCGCCCACGGCACGCACCCGCAGGCCCCATTTGGTCTTGAACAGCCCGAACCAGACGATGAACACCGCCAGGTACATCAGGTAGCCGATGACCGACTGCTTGAACAGGATCGGTCCGATCACCGGAATGGCTGAGAGCAGCGGAATCTCGATAACCGGCAGGTGCACCGGCGAGTTGAAGAGCTCGGGATCTTCCTGCATCACGGTGGTGAACAGGAATCCGGTGATTCCGGAGACCAGCACGTTGAGCACCACGCCGACAATGATCTGGTTGACCACGTACTTGATGGAGAACAGCGCCAGCACCAGGGAGACCAGGGCGCCGGCAATGCCGGCGGCGATCAGGCCCAGGAACGCGTTCTTGGTCAAGGAGGAAACCAGTGCCGCGGTGAACGCGCCGCCCAGCAGCTGGCCTTCGATGGCGATGTTGACCACGCCGGCTCGTTCGCAGAGCACGCCCGAAAGGGAGCCGAAGACCAGCGGAACAGCCAGCACCACGGCGCCAGCGAGCAGGCTGGCCAGGGAAATGGTGCTGATATCGGCGCCGGAGACCACCCAGATCAGGAAGGAGAGCACAAAGAGGACTGCGGCGATGGCAACCATCCAGGTCGCCAGGGTTAGGCCCTTTTTGCGCTGCATCCAGGAGTAGGCAGCGATGCCCACGAGCAGCAGTCCGATCACGATGTTGCTGGCCCTGCCCGGGAACACCAGTTCCGGCAGCTCAAAAGCATCGCCGGAGCTGTTCAGCTGGAAGTGCGCGCTTTCGCTGTTGCCCAGCAGGCCGAAGCACAAGAAGACGATGACGGCGATCGCCGAAAGGATGATCGAGGTCTTCTTGCTAGGCAATACGCTCATTGCCGGTTGCAAGGTGGAAGAGGTCACTTGGCACCTGCCTGGGTAGTTTCTAGCTTGGGGCTGCGCTTTTTCTTCTTGCGGTTCATGCCGAAGATCGCCTTGACCAGTGGTGGAGCGGCGATGAACAGGACGATCAGCGACTGCACCACCGAAACGATGTCGATCGGGGTGCCGGTGGTGATCTGCATGTTCACCGCACCAGCCTGGAAGGCGCCAAAGAGCAAGCCTGCGAAGAAGGTTCCCCATGGAGTGGAACGGCCCAGCAGCGCCACGGTAATCGCGTCGAAGCCAAGGGATCCGGCGATGCCGCTGGTCAGCACCTTCTCGGTGCCGGCAACCTGGGCGACACCGGCGGCGCCGGCCAAGGCGCCAGCCATGGCCATGGCGATGATGGTGCTGCGGGCGACGTTGATGCCCGCGGTCTGCGCGGCATCGGGGTTATGCCCCACGGCACGGAATTCAAAGCCCACGGTGGAGCGCTTGAACATCCAGGAAACCAGGATGACCAGCAGGAGGGCCATCACGAAGCCCAGGTGCAGGCGGGAACCGGGGATGGAGGGGAAAACTGCCGTCGAATCCAGGATCGGGGAAATCGGGTTGGTTTCGCCCGGACGGCGGAAGGCCTGGGTGTTCATCAGGAAGTCGATGAAGTACACGGCCACGTAGTTGAACATGATCGTCAGGATCACTTCGTGGGCGCCGGTCTTGGCCTTGAGCAAACCGACCAGCCCGCCCCAGATGGCGCCGCCGATCAGGCCGAAGACGATCACCAGCAGCAGGTGCAGCCCCAAGGGCAGGTGCCAGGCGAACCCCACGTAGGCGGCCAGTACCGAACCGATGATGATCTGGCCCTGGGCACCGATGTTGAACAGGCCCGCGCGGAAGGCGACGGCCACACCGAGGCCTGCGCAGATCAGCGGGGTGGAGACCGTCAGGGTTTCCAGGAAGGGCTTGAACCCCTGGGCCGAGTTGTAGATGGCGCCGTTGAACAGCGCCACATAGCTTTCGGTCGCCGCGCGCCATAGCTCGGAGAGGAAGTCGGCAGGACGGGCGAAGAAGTAGCCGGCCGTTTCGGCGACCTTTTCGTCGGTGATGGCAATGAGCAATCCGCCGATCACCAGTGCCACGATCACGCCGAGCACCGAGACCAGTCCCGGGCCCTGGGTGATTTGCTTCAAGAGGTCGTTGCCCGGTTTGCCGGAGTCGGGAATGACCGGTGATTTTTTCTCGCTCACTGGCCTTCTCCTTCCTGGTTTTCGCTGTGCTCGCCAGCCGGTGCTGCTTCCACGGGCTCGTTATCTGACTTGGTAAATTCCGCTTGTTCGGCGGCTTCTTCGGCTGAAACGCCGGCCATCATCAACCCGAGGACTTCGCGCGAGGTATCCCCCGGCACGATCCCGTTGATCCTGCCCTTGTAGAGCACGGCGATGCGGTCGGCCAGCTCCATGACCTCATCGAGCTCGGTGGACACGATCATTACCGGGGTGCCTTTGTCGCGTTCGGCGACGATGCGGCGGTGCAGGAATTCGATGGACCCCACGTCCACGCCGCGCGTTGGCTGCGAGGCGATGAACAGCTTCAGCTCGCGGCTGAGCTCGCGGGCCATGACGACCTTCTGCTGGTTGCCGCCCGAGAGGCTGGAGGCCGGATTCAGCGCATTGTCGGTGCGCACGTCGAAGTCCTTGATCTGCGCGGCCGCGTTCTTCTTGATGGCATCCAGGTTCATCGAGATGCCCTTGCCGAAGGGCGCGCGGTCGTAGAGGTCCAAGACCAGGTTCTCCTCAATGGAGAATTCGGTGACCAGTCCGTGCACCGAGCGGTCTTCGGGAACAAAGCCGACGCCGGTGCGCAGCACCTGCTTGACGGATTTGCCCACCAGTTCTTCGCCGGCAAGCTTGACCGAGCCGCCGGTCACGGCCTGGGTGCCCAGGATGGCTTCGGTCAGTTCGGTCTGGCCGTTGCCCTGCACGCCGGCCACGGCCAGGATCTCGCCTTCGTGGATATCGAAGGTGACCGAGTTCAGCGTGGTCGTGCCTGCATGGTCAACGACCGTCAGGTCCTTGACCTGGAGCACTGCCTCGCCCGGGGTGGCTGGGGCCTTGTTCAGGTTCAGTTCCACGGCGCGGCCCACCATCAGGTTGGCCAGCTCGGTGGTGGAGGATTCCGGTGAGACCGAGTCGATGACTTCGCCGCGGCGGATCACGGTGATCACGTCGGAGACGGCGCGCACCTCGCGCAGCTTGTGCGAGATGAAGACGATGGAGGTGCCGTTGGCCTTGAGCTGGCGCATGATTTCGAGCAGCTCGTCGGTCTCCTGCGGGGTCAGCACGGCGGTTGGCTCATCCAGAATCAGGATTTTGGCCTCGCGCACCAGGGCCTTGATGATTTCAACACGCTGCTGCACGCCGACCGGCAGGTCTTCGACAATGGCGTCCGGGTCCACGTCAAACCCGTAGCGGTCCGAGATTTCGCGGATCTTCTTGCGCGTGACCTGGAGGTCCAGCACGCCGCCGGCCTTGGTGGTTTCAGCGCCGAGGGCAATATTTTCTGCCACGGTGAAGACCGGGACCAGCATGAAGTGCTGGTGCACCATGCCGATGCCGGCGGCCATGGCGTCGCCCGGACCGGAGAACTCGACGGGGTTTCCATCAAGCAGGATTTCGCCCTCGGTCGGCTGGTACAGACCGTAGAGCACGTTCATAAGCGTGGATTTTCCAGCACCGTTTTCGCCGAGCAGACAGTGGATCTGGGCGTCATCAACCAGCAGGTCGATATTTTTATTGGCGTAGAAAGAACCGAAGGCTTTCGAGATTCCCCGTAGTTCGAGTTTCACGATTCCACCATCTTCATAGTTCGTTGTGCGAGGTAGTTTAGCCCGATAGCCGCTTTGGCCTCTAGGCATTCATAAAGCGCGTCACCGGCCCGCCGGATGCCGGCAGGCGGTGACGCGCTGAATGAATTAGGTGCCAAAGCCTACTTTGGGCTTGCTGCCGATTCGACCTTCAGGTCACCGGAGATGATCTGGGCCTTGAGGGCTTCGATCTCCTTCTTGGTGTCCTCGCCGATGGCCGAGTCGAAGTCGTGGAACGGTGCCAGCGCGACACCTTCGTTTTCCAAGGTGCCGACATAAGGAGTAGCGTCGAATTTGCCTTCGGCATCAGCCTTGATGACGTCTTCTACGGCCTTGTCCATGGTCTTGACGACCGAGGTCAGCATGTATTCCTTGTAGTCAGGAGCGGTCAGGTAGCCATCGGAGTCGACCCAGATGAGCTTGGCCTTTTCGCCGCTCTTGTTGGCTTCGGCTACTGCAGCGCCAGCGCCCTTGCCCACTGGACCGGCAACCGGCATGATCACGTCGGCCCCTGCAGAGATGAAGTTCTTGGTGATCTGCTTGCCCTTGTCCTGCTTCTCGAAGTCGCCGGAGAAGGTGCCGTTCTGCTTCTTCTTGTCCCAGCCCAGCAGCTTCACGTTCTCGCCCTTGTCTTCATTGAACTTGGCAACGCCGTCGGCGAAGCCGTCCATGAAGATGGTGACGGTAGGAATCTGGATGCCGCCGAAGGTGGCAACGGTGCCAGTCTCGGAAGCAGCAGCCGCTGCGTAGCCAGCGAGGAAGGCCGCCTGAGCCGTGTCGTAAATGATCGGCTTGACGTTGTCGATGTTCTTCTCGTACTGGTTATCGACGATGGCGAAGTGCGAATCCGGGTTCTTTGCCGCTGCATCAGCAGTAGCGTCGGCCAACAGGAAGCCCACGGTGACGGTCAGGTTGCAGCTAGCGCCCATCATGCCCTGGAGGTTGGTGGCGAAGTCGGCGTTGGACTTCGACTCTGCTTCCTTGATCGTGATGCCCAAGTCCTTTTCGGCGTTCTTCAGGCCGCGGTACGAGGACTCGTTGAAGGACTGGTCGTCGAATCCACCGGAGTCCGAAACAATGCAACCGACGTAGTCCGGGTATTTGCCAGCTGAGCTGGACTCTTCCGGTGCAGCGCCGCAGGCGCTCAAAGCCAAAGCCGAGATGCCGAGCATGGCAGCTGCCACACCGGTCTTGCGCGATACGAAGCGCATCTATTCCTCCAAAAGTCGTGCGAGATCCTGTGGGAGATAAGACACCAGCTACCGTTGTAGAGCACCTTTGCCTGGGCTTTACGCGAGCACGCCTAAAGCCGTAGCTTCCCCATCGTTTCCATAGCCTATCGGAGATACGTCACAGGTAAAGACGATAAAGATTACAAACGGATAACTAAGCGGCCTCGAAACGGCAAGCGCTTAACGTCAAATCCCAAGTCACTCAAACAATTGAGAAAGTGTCAAAGACTAGTTAAAAAGTTTTGAGTTTACTGTGACCAACACGCTATTTGGCGTTGGCTTCGCGCACGGCCTGCATCGCCGCGGCGGTCATTATGCGCACGCCGATGCCAATGCAGGATTCATCTGGCATGTAATCGCCGCGGTGCAGGTCATAGGTCTTCCCGCCCGGAGTTCGCGTGCCCAAGCGCAGCATGGCCCCGGGAACCTTCTGTGTCATCCAGGCAAAATCCTCCCCGCCCATGGACTGCGGGGTCAGCTCGATCGCTTCTGCACCGAACTCGCGACGTGCGGCATCCTCGATCAACGCCGTCTCTGCGGGCGCATTCACGACCGGTGGAACGCCGCGCGTGTGCTGCAGCTTGATTTCCACGCCGTACGGAGCGGCAATCTGGCGCACCACATTATCCAGGAGCTCGCCGGCTTCGTACCAGATATCGCCATCCAGGCAACGCATGGTTCCGGCCAGGTATCCGGTGGCAGGGATCGCGTTGGGCGCGCTGCCGGCATGGATCTGGCCCCACACCACCGAGACCGCCGAGCGCACGTCGACTTTGCGGCCGAGCACTGCGGGAACCTGGGTGGCGATCTGGCTCATCGCAAAAACGATATCTTCGGTCAAGTGCGGCCGGGAGGTATGCCCGCCGTGGCCGTTGACCTCGATGCGGATCGTGTCGCTGGCAGAAGTGATGGCACCGATGCGGGTGCCGATATGCCCGGCGTCGATCCGCGGGTCGCAGTGCAGGGCCAATACCCGTGGCACCTCGTCGAGCAGCCCCTGCTCGATGACCGAGAGCGCTCCCCCGGGAAGCTTTTCCTCGGCTGGCTGGAAGATGACGCGAACCCGGCCATTGAGCAAGCCGGCTTCGTTGAACTTGCCCAGCGACAGGGCGACTCCCAGCATCACCGTGGTGTGGATGTCGTGGCCGCAGGCGTGGGCCACGCCCTCGACCAGCGAGCAATACTCAAGATCGGTTTCCTCGATGACCGGCAGCGCATCAATGTCGGCGCGGAAGGCGATCCGGATCGGCCCTTCGCCAATGTCCACATAGGCGCCGGTATTGGTCATCTTCTGGGGCGAGAGCCCCGCAGAACGCAGCCTTTCAAGGATGCGCTCGGTTGTCTGGTGTTCCGCGAAGGACAGTTCCGGGTTCCGGTGCAGCTCGCGCCGAAAGTCGATCAGCTGACCGATTAACGGCTCGGTGAAGTCGCTGACGGAGGCAACATTGTCATAATCATTCACGGTGGACACCTTTCGAAGATACTCGTCCAACAGCTGCAGATAACAGTTCTTCGTAATGTTTGGCCACAGCGCGAAACAGTTCGGAGCACGCAATCGGTGGTGGCCACCGGTTTCCCGATGGCCACCACCATTGTTTTGCGCCCTAGTTTTCGCGGATCAGCTCGGCACAACGCTCGCCGATCATCATCACCGTGATATTCGGGTTCACGGTCACCAGCTCCGGCATCACCGACGCATCAGCAACACGCAAGCCGCTGACGCCCTTGACCCGCAACTGCGGATCCAGCGGGCTCATCACATCATCCTCGGCGCCCATGCGCACCGAGCCTGCCGGGTGGTAAACGGTGTTGTGGGTGCGGCGCAGGTAATCGAAGATCTCCTCGTCGCTCTGCACATCCTGGCCCGGGAACTGCTCAACGCCGGCCCAGTCAGCCATTGGGGACTGGGCGACGATCTCGCGGGCCTTGCGGATGCCGAAGGTCATCACCCGCTTGTCGTGGCCCTCTGGATCGGTGAAGTAGCGCGGGTCCACCTTCGGCTTGTCGCGGAAGTCGCAACTGCGCAAGCGCACCGTGCCCCGCGACTTCGCATGCGTGACATTCGGAGTCAGGCAGAAGGTGTTCTCGCTGGTCGGGTAGCCCTGGCGCAGGGTATGCATATCGAAAGGCACCGAACCGTAATGCATCATCAGATCCGGGCGATCCAGCCCTTCCTCGGTGGGGGTGAAGATGCCGATTTCCCACCACTGGGTGGAGGATTCCACCATTGGCTTCTTCGCCTCCCACTGGATCACGCCTTCCGGGTGGTCCTGCAGGTGCTCGCCCACGCCCGGGGAGTCGACCAGCACCTCGACGCCGACCTCCTTCAGGTGCTCGGCCGGGCCGATGCCCGAAAGCATCAGCAGCTTCGGCGAATCGATGGCTCCGGCCGAAACGACGACCTCCTTGGCGGCATTCAGGGTCACGGTGCGGCCGAAAGCGCCATCCACCACGTCGACGCCGGTGCAGCGCTTGGACGCATCGAAGTTCAGCTTGCGCGCCTGCAGCCCGGTGAGCAGGAAGAAGTTCTCCCGGCCCTCGATCGGGTGGATGTAGGAGACCGAGGAAGAGGAACGGGTGCCATCTGGCAGGCGGTTGATCTGGAAGAAGTTCGCGCCGTTGATGACCGTCTCGTTGTTGTTGAACTTGGCGCGCGGGATGCCCGCCTGCTGCGCGGCATCCAGGATGGCCACGCCGCAAGGGTCGTTGGCCGGCACGTTCATCAGCTTGACCGGGCCCGAATCGCCGTGGTGCGGAGCTTCCGGTCCTGCGTCCTCATTGGTTTCCAGCTTCTTGTACAGGCGGTAGGCCATCTCGGCGTTCCAGCCGGTGGCGCCGAATTTTGACTCCCACTCGTCGATGTCCTCGCGCGGAGCCCAGAAGGCGATGCACGAGTTGTGGCTGGAGCAGCCGCCCATGACCTTGGCCCGGGCATGGCGCATGAAGGAGTTGCCGTTTTCCTGCGGCTCGATCGGGTAGTCCCAGTCAAGGCCCGATTCGAGCAGCTCCATCCACCGGTCAAGCTGCAGCACCTCGTCATAGCCGCGGTCATCGGGACCGGCCTCGACCAGCGCAACGGAAACGGAGGGATCTTCGCTCAATCGCGATGCTACTGCGGCGCCTGCTGAACCGCCGCCGACAATGATGTAATCGAAGTCTTTTTTGTCAATGCTCATTTTTCTCCCTTTCCCGCTACTTCTCGGCAAACCAGCCGGTAACCTGCGGGTTCAGATTCTGGTAGATGTGCTTTGCTTCCTGGTACTCGCCAAGCCCGGTAGGGCCAAGCTCGCGGCCGTTGCCGGACTGCCCAAAACCTCCCCATTCCGCCTGCGGCAGGTACGGGTGGTAGTCGTTGATCCAGATGGTGCCGTGGCGCAGGCGATTGGCGACGCGCTGGGCCTTGCCGGCGTCCTGGGTCCATACCGCGCCGGCCAAGCCGTAGACGGTGTCGTTGGCAATCTTGATGGCCTCTTCTTCGGTGGTGAAGGTTTCCACCGTCACGGTCGGGCCGAAGGCCTCGTCCTGGGCCACGCTCATGGAACCGGTGACCTGGTCGATCACGGTCGGCAGGTAGAAGTGGCCGGAGCCCAGGCCCGAGCCGTCCTCCTCGGTGGCCTTGCGCCCGCCGCAGCGCACCCGGGCGCCCTCGGCGATGCCGCCCTGCACGTAGGCGTCAACCTTGGCCAGGTGCTCGGCGGAAATCAGCGGCCCGGTCTCGGCCTGCTCATCGAACGGGCCGCCCAGGGTGATCTGCTCGGCCTTGCGCACCAGCGCATCCACGAACTTTTCGGCAATGCTTGCTTCGACCACAAGGCGGGAACCAGCCGAGCAGACCTGGCCCGAATGGACAAACGCGCCGTTCAGGGCGTTGTCCACGGCAGCGTCGAAGTCCGCATCGGCGAAGATCACGTTCGGGTTCTTGCCGCCCAGCTCCAGGGCCACCTTCTTGACCGTCCCGGCGGCCGCCGCGGCGATCTTCCGGCCGGTCACCAGCCCGCCGGTAAAGGACACCAGATCCACCTCCGGGTGCTCCGAAAGCACCGCGCCGGCTTCGGAACCCCGCCCGGTGACCAGGTTGGCCACGCCGTCGGGCAGGCCTTCCTGGCGCAGCACATCCATCATGAGCACCGCGGTGGACGGGGTCAGCTCGGCAGGCTTGAGCACAAAGGAGCAGCCAGCGGCCAGAGCCGGGGCGATCTTCCAGGCTGCCTGCAGCAGCGGGTAGTTCCACGGGGTGATCATGGTCGCCACGCCCACCGGCTCGTAGGCGATGCGGCTGAGCACATTGGCGTCATCCGCGTCGACGATCCGCCCGGCATCCTGCCCGGCTAGCCTTCCGAAATACTCGAAGCAGGCGATGATGTCGTCCATGTCGATCCGGGACTCGATAATCCGCTTTCCGCTGTCCAGGGTTTCGGCCAGCGCGAATTCCTCCTTGCGCTCGGCCAGCCGGGCCGCGACACGCAGCAGGAAGCGTCCGCGTTCCGGTGCCTGCACCGAGCTCCACACCCCCGAGTCGAAGGATTCGCGCGCCGCCTTGATGGCCCGGATGGAATCCGCTTCAGTCCCCTCGGAGGCCAGGGCAACCTGCTCGCCGTTGGCCGGGCAATGGATGGCCCGGGTTTCCCCTGAAGCCGACGGGCCGAAGCTGCCGCCGATGAAAATGGTCTCCCCGCTGGCCAGCAATTGCGGGTTGGGGCTGCCCTTGAGCTGCACCGAGCCCGAATCGAGAGTATTAGTCATTGAGGTTCTCCTTGATTTTTTCGTCGTCTTCGATTGCTTCTAGTTCCTTGTCCAGCTCATCGGCATCCGATGGCGGCTGGATCCGTGGCAGCATGCCGGTGTCAAAATCGCGTTCCCAGTCGGTCTTGGCGCATCCGTCATCGTTGATCTGGCTCTTGGAATCGTGCAGGTTCTGGTGGTGGATGAATTCCATATGCGTCTCGTACTGGTCCAGCACATCGGCGATGACCTGTTCCTGGGACAGCGACATCAGGTCGAACCCGTGGCTGCCTTCCTGATTGAAGGCTTCGAGCCGGAAGTAGACGTCGGCGCTGCTGGAGACGCGGGAATAGGTGGGCAGATCCATGCGCACCGGATAGACCTGGTACTTGAACGGCCGCTGGTCGGCGTGGGTCACGGCGACCAGGTCGATGGAGTTGAGCCTCAGCTCGCCCACCGGCTTGATCTCCAATTCGACCTCAACACCCTGGGCGGCGAATTCGTCATGGACATCGCGCAGGGCCGGCTCGATCACTTCCTGGATGTAGCGGGCGGTCTGCCGGCGTCCTGGATAGACCATCGTGCGCGACAGGCGCTGGCGCCAGTTGCGCTTGTCCCCTGCCGTGCTGCTGCGGCTGGTGAGCATCGCGTGCAGCGACTTGTCGTAGCTGTCGGCCAAGGCGGTCTCGACCCTCAGCGATTTGTACAGGCCCAGCATCACGAATATCAGGACCACGGAGAACGGCAGCCCCATGATCACCGTGGCACCCTGCAAGGTGGGCACTCCGCCGACCAGCAGCATGGCCAGCGTCAGGATGCCGATGGCCAGGGACCAGAACAGCCGGACCGGCTTGGAGCCATCTGCCTCGGAATCCTTCAGATGCGAGGTGAAGTTCGCCATCACCAGCGCGCCCGAGTCGGCGCTGGTGACGTAGAACAGCAGGCCAGTGAAAGTTGCGATGCCTGCCACCAGCGGCACGGCGGGATACTGCTCGAGCAGCGCGTAGAAGGCGCGTTCCGGGGTGTTCATGGCGATTTCGCCGAATTCGGTGTTGCCGTTGATGATCAGCGCCAGCGCGCTGTTGCCGAAGATGGAGATCCAGATCAGGATGAAGGCCATCGGCACGACCAGCACGCCGGTGACGAACTGGCGGATGGTGCGTCCGCGGGAAATGCGGGCGAGGAACAGGCCGACAAAAGGCGCCCAGGCGATCCACCAGGCCCAGAAGAACAGCGTCCAGCTGTTCAGCCAGGCATCAGGGCGGTCATAGGCGAAGGTATCGAGCGCCATGAACGGGAACTGGGCGAGCATGTCTCCCACGTTGCCCACCAGCGCGTCCATCAGGAATGCGGTATTCCCGGTCACCAGGATGTAGCCCAGCAGGACAATGCACAGCACCACATTCAATTCGGAGAGCCGCCGGATGCCCTTTTCAACACCGGTGAGCACCGAGATCGTGGCCATGACCACCGACAGCCCGATCAGGGCAATCTTCCATGCATTGCTCTCCGGAACGCCGAAGATGAAGTGCAAGCCGTAGTTCAGCTGGGCGACGCCGATGCCCAGCGAGGTGGCGATGCCGAAGATCGTTCCCATGACCGCTGCGATATCCACGCCGTGGCCGATGGCGCCGTTGATCTTCTTCCCGAAGATCGGGTACAGGGCCGAGCGGATGCTCAGCGGCATGTTGTGGCGGTAGGCGAAATATCCTAGCGCCATCCCCACCAGCGCGTACAGTCCCCAGCCGATGAGCCCGTAGTGGAACAGCGTCCAGACGAGCGCCTGGCGGGCGGCCTCGGCGGTGGCTCCGTCCCCGCGCGGCGGAGCCAGGTACTGGGTCACCGGTTCGGAAACCGAGAAGAACATCAGGTCGATGCCGATGCCGGCGGCAAAGAGCATCGAGGCCCAGGTGAAGAAGCTGAAGGTCGGACGGGCGTGGTCCGGTCCCAAGCGCGTCTTGCCGACCTTGCTGATGGCTACGAGAATGACAAAAACCAGGACCGAAACGACGACCAGGGTGTAGAACCAGCCCAGATTCTTGCCGACCCAGCCGACTAGGGCGTTGATCGCCAGATCGGCCGATTCCTTGTCGAGTATGGCCCACAGGGCGATGGCCAGCACGCCGGCCGCCGAGCCATAGAAAACTACCTTGTTGATCCGCGTGCGAGGTTCGACTTCATCCGACGAACTCCCCAGCGTCGGCCCACTGCGATCGCTTGACTCGTGTTTGATTGTCATGCCGCTTGACCCTAGCAACGACAACAGATCACATTCAAGGTATTGATATATCAATAATATATGTGCTTCATTTACAGCCATCATTTTTCAAAACAGAAAAATAACAGGTCAAATGCGCATTAGCCACCCGAAGCCTTTGGTGGATCCCGGAAGAAAATTCCTACAAAACGTCTTCGCGACCCTGTTCCTTAAGCCTTTCGACCGTCTGTTTCACCCGCTGCGCGTGCTCTTTTGTGGTCACCAGCAGCGCGTCAGCGGTATCCACCACCACCACGTCCTCGATCCCCACCAGGGCGATGACCCGCGGGCGATCCGAGTAGACCACGCCGGTGGCGTTATCGGCATAGACGCGCACCTGCTTGTCACCGAGGTTGATAATGCCCTCCTCGGCGCTGGCCTTGTTCAGGCGGCCGATCGCGGCGAAATCTCCCACGTCATCCCAGTTGAAGACACCGGGGATCACGGCTACATCGCCGGCAGCAGCGGCAGGCTCCGCCACCGCGTAGTCGATTGCGATCTTCGGCAGCCCTGGCCAGACTTCGCGCATGACCTGATCGCGGCGCCCGGTCTCCCAGGCGTCGGCAATCTTCATCAACCCAGCGTGCAGCTCCGGCTCATTGGATTCGAGGTGCTTGAGCATCAGGCTGACCGGGGCCACAAACATGCCTGCGTTCCAGAAGAAGCCGCCGGAGGCCAGGTACTTGCGCGCGGTATCCTCATCGGGCTTCTCCACGAATTCGACCACGCCGCGCGCGGTCGGCGCATTGGGCACGTCCAGCGGTTCGCCGGTGCGGATGTAGCCGAACCCGGTGGACGGATGGGTGGGGTGAATGCCGATGGTGACGATCTTGCCGGTAGCGGCAGTATGAATCGCTTCGCTCAGCGCAGCCTGGAACACTTCCACCGGCTCGATCACCTGGTCCGCGGCGAAGGACCCCATGATGATGTTGGGGTCGCGGCGGTAGAGGATGGCCGCGGCCAAGCCGATGGCGGCGGCCGAGTCGCGGGGCTCGGGCTCGAGCACCAGATCCTCGTCGCACAGCTCGGGAAGCTGGCTCACCACGGCTCCGCGGTGGGCGCGTCCGGTGACCACCATGATGCGCTCGCCTGCCAACGGCACCAGCCGGTCATAGGTGGCACGGATCAGGGTTGAGCCGGACCCGGTCAGATCGTGCAAAAACTTGGGAGCGGATGCCCTGGACAGGGGCCACAATCGGGTACCGACACCGCCAGCGGGGATCACGCCGTGGAATCTGGATAATAGGTCTGCATTCACGCATTCCAGACTAATTCATCCGGTGGATAATCCGTTCCATTGAAACCGGGCAACCAGTGGAAATAGGGAAGAAATCCATGCGGTATTACGGGCGAAAATTCAGCCTTTCAGCGCTTTTTCACTACTATTCGGTGAACCTCCTCACAGGAGCTCGACACGAAATAGATTGCAGTGCGCCAAGTGGTTTAGACTCGCACAAGGAACGCTCGCACAAGTGCGTCAAATCTCATTGTGTGCAATATACACATGCGCCGTTGCGAGCCTTGGAGGTTTAGTTCAGTGTCGAAGACTTCGTCAGGCACCCTATACCGCGGCCATGAAGGCATGTGGTCCTGGGTGGGACACCGAGTCACCGGTGTCGTTATTTTTCTCTATCTGCTGGTGCACGTGCTGGACACGGCGATGGTCCGCGTTGATGCCAACGCATACAACGCCATCATCAGCACCTATCAGACCCCGTGGATGGCATTGGGTGAAACCGGTCTGGTTGCAGCAATCCTCTTCCACGCATTCAACGGCCTGCGCTTGATCCTGGTCGACTTCTGGAAGCAGGGCACCAAGTACCAGCGCCAGATGCTCTGGGGCGTATTGATCCTCTGGGTTATCGTCTTCGCGGGCTTCGCCATCCGCCACCTGTCGATCGCATTTGGGAGCCACTAAGCCATGAGCGTTTCTATTCCTGCTCCGCGCAGCCAGCGCATTGATCCTAAGTACAACCGCGGCCCCAAGTCCCGCGGCAGCTTCGAAATGCTGGCCTGGCTGTTCATGCGCCTGTCCGGTGTTGTGCTGATCGTCCTGATCTTCGGCCACCTCTTCGCAAACCTCATGGTCGGAGAAGGCATCTCCGGCATCAGCTTCGGCTTTGTCGCCGGCAAGTGGGCTTCGCCAATCTGGCAGTTCTGGGATCTGGCCCTGTTGTGGCTGGCCATGCTGCACGGCACCAACGGCGTGCGCACCATCATCAACGACTACGCAGAGAAGCACGCAACCCGCGCTTGGCTCAAGGGCATCCTGTATGTCGCAACGATCTTCATCATCGTGCTCGGTTCCCTGGTGATCTTCACCTTCGATCCTTGCGTAGCTGGCAGCCAGCTGCAGCAGTGCTTGTGAAACTCCCCCGTTTCAGCCGATAGCCAGATAGATTTTTAGAAAAGAGAGCATCAAGAATGCAGGTACATAAGTACGACGTAGTCATCGTCGGTGCCGGTGGTGCAGGCATGCGTGCAGCGATCGAATCCGGTCAGCGCGCACGCACCGCAGTGCTAACCAAGCTTTACCCAACCCGCTCGCACACCGGTGCAGCCCAGGGCGGCATGTGCGCAGCACTTGCCAACGTCGAGGAAGACAACTGGGAATGGCACACCTTCGACACCATCAAGGGTGGCGACTACCTGGTTGACCAGGACGCAGCCGAGGTCATGGCCAAGGAAGCCATCGACGCCGTGCTCGACCTGGAAAAGATGGGTTTGCCGTTCAACCGCACCCCAGAGGGCAAGATCGACCAGCGCCGTTTCGGTGGCCACACCCGCGACCACGGCAAGGCCGCCGTGCGCCGCGCCTGTTACGCCGCCGACCGCACCGGCCACATGATCCTGCAGACCCTGTACCAAAACTGCGTCAAGCACAACGTCGAGTTCTACAACGAGTACTACGTGCTGGACCTGCTGATGGTTGAAGAGGATGCCTACCGCGAGGACGGCACCGCCTACAAGCAGAAGCGCGTCGCCGGCGTGGTCTCCTACGACCTGGCCACCGGCGAGCTGCACGTCTTCCAGGCCAAGTCCGTGGTCTTCGCCTCGGGCGGCGCCGGCAAGGTCTTCAAGACCACGTCCAACGCGCACACCCTGACCGGCGACGGCATGTCCATCGCCTTCCGTTCGGGCCTGCCGCTGGAGGACATGGAATTCTTCCAGTTCCACCCAACAGGCCTTGCAGGCCTGGGCATTCTGCTCACCGAGGGTGCACGTGGCGAAGGCGCCATCCTGCGCAACTCGGATGGCGAGCGCTTCATGGAGCGCTACGCTCCAACCATCAAGGACCTCGCACCTCGCGACATCGTGGCCCGCGCCATGGCCAACGAGGTTCGCGAAGGCCGCGGTTGCGGTCCAAACAAGGACTATGTCCTCCTTGACCTGACCCACTTGGAACCAGAGCACATCGAATCCAAGCTGCCTGACATCACCGAATTCGCCCGCACCTACCTGGGTGTGGAGCCATTCACCGATCCAGTGCCGGTGTACCCCACCGCTCACTACGCCATGGGCGGCGTGCCAACCAACATCAACACCGAGGTGCTGCAGGACAACGACACCGTCGTTCCAGGCCTGTTCGCTGCCGGCGAGGTTGCCTGCGTTTCGGTGCACGGCTCCAACCGCCTGGGCACCAACTCGCTGCTGGACATCAACGTGTTCGGCAAGCGCGCCGGTGTGGCAGCTGCCGAGTACTCCAAGACTGCCGACTTCGTCGAGCTGCCGGAGAACCCGGAAGCATTTGTCATCGACCAGATCGAAGGAGTGCTCACCGGCAACGGCACCGAGCGCGTTGCCGACCTGCGCTCGACCCTGCAGGAGACCATGGACGCCAACGTCCAGGTGTTCCGCGACGAGCGTTCGCTGAAGGAAGCACGCGACGTGATCGAGGACCTGCGCCGCCGCTACAAGAACATCAGCGTCCAGGACAAGGGCAAGCGCTTCAACCTGGACCTGCTCGAAGCCATCGAACTGGGCTTCCTGCTCGACTTGGCCGAGGTCATCACCGTTGCAGCCCTGCACCGCAAGGAATCCCGCGGCGGCCACTACCGCGAAGACTTCCCGGACCGCGACGACGAGAACTTCATGAAGCACTCGATGTCCTACCGCGATGGCGAAGCCGTCACCGAGGACATCAAGGGCATCCGCATGGAGACCAAGCCAGTGGTCTTTACCCGTTACCAGCCAATGGAGCGTAAGTACTAATGAGCACCGAACTGCCAGAACCAGCGTCAAAGATCGAGCTGAAGCCAGGTGTTGGCGGCGGCGGAGAAATCCCAAGCTTCGACATCACCCTGCGCGTTCGCCGCTACCTGCCAGAAGCCACCGCGGATGCCTATTGGGAAGACTTCAAGCTGACCATGTACGGCACCGACCGCGTGCTCGACGCCCTGCACAAGGTCAAGTGGGAGCAGGACGGCACGCTGTCCTTCCGCCGCTCCTGCGCCCACGGCGTCTGCGGCTCCGATGCCATGCGCATCAACGGCCGCAACCGCCTGGCTTGCAAGACCCTGCTCAAGGACCTGGACACCTCCAAGCCGATCACCGTTGAAGCCATCAAGGGCCTGCCCCTTGAAAAGGACCTCATCGTCGACATGGAACCGTTCTTCCAGTCCTACCGCGAGATCATGCCATTCCTGATCTCCAAGGACCACGAGCCAACCAAGGAGCGCTACCAGTCC
Source organism: Glutamicibacter sp. FBE19 (assembly GCF_015524875.1). Classification (NCBI taxonomy): domain Bacteria; kingdom Bacillati; phylum Actinomycetota; class Actinomycetes; order Micrococcales; family Micrococcaceae; genus Glutamicibacter; species Glutamicibacter sp. FBE19. The sequence continues at coordinate 19,789 of NZ_JACKQN010000007.1, forward strand.
GCCGAGGACCGCGAGCGCTTCGACGACACCACCAAGTGCATCCTGTGCGCCGCGTGCACCAGCTCCTGCCCGGTGTTCTGGACCGATGGCCAGTACTTCGGCCCGGCTGCGATCGTGAACGCCCACCGCTTCATCTTCGACTCCCGCGATGATGCCGGCGACATGCGCCTGGAGATCCTGAACGACAAGGAAGGCGTGTGGCGCTGCCGCACCACCTTCAACTGCTCCGAAGCATGCCCACGCGGCATCCAGGTGACCAAGGCCATCGCCGAGGTCAAGCAGGCAATCCTCTCGCGCACCATCTAGGAACGCAGAGCAAAGGCCCGAACCAGTTCAAACTGGTTCGGGCCTTTATTGCATCCCCGGGCTGCCTAGCGGATCACGGCTCCGGTCAGGGCCCCGGGTTGTGCCGGTCCTGCCCGAAGGCCCTGTGGCACGCGCACCGGCTCGGACTCGGCAGTCTCCGCCCCGGTTGCTTCCACAGCCTCCAGCGGCGGTACGTCTTCGCCATTAAAAACTGCTCGCACTCGCTCGATGTCCAAGGACTTGTCCCACCAGGCGATGAACAAGGTCGCCACCGCATTGCCGCAGAAATTCACCAGCGCCCGGCATTCGGACATGAACTTGTCGATGCCGAAGATCAGCATGATTCCGGCGGCCGGAATCGTCCCAAGGGTGCTCAGGGTGGCGGTCAGCGCAATGAATCCCCCTCCGGCCACACCGGCTGCGCCCTTGGAAGTCAAGAGCATCACCGCCAGCATGCCCAGCTGCTGCCCGATGCTCAAATCCGTATTGGTGGCCTGGGCGATGTAAACCGCGGCCAGCGAGAGGTAGATCGCTGCGCCGTCCAGATTGAAGCTGTATCCGGTGGGAACAACCAGGCCGACCGTTTCCTTCTTGACCCCGGCATGCTGCAGCTTTTTCATCAGCCCGGGCAACGCCGGTTCTGCCGTCGAGGTACCGAGGATGAGCAGCAATTCCTCCCTGAAGTGGCGCAGCATCTTGAAGATGTTCAGCCCTAGAAAGGCCATGATGCCGCCGAGGAAGAACACGACAAATACCAGCGAGGTTCCATAGAACAGGAGAATCAGCCAGCCGAGGCTGGAAAGCGTCTCCACGCCATACTTGCCCACCGCGAAGGCCATCGCGCCGAAGGCACCCAGTGGAGCGGCTTTCATGATGAAGTTCAAGACCTTGAAGATCACCGTGGTCAGCCGCTGCACCATCTCCAGCACCGGCTCCCCGATCTTGCCCACGGCGTTGATGGCGATGCCCACCACCACGGCCATGAAGATGATCTGCAGGATATCGCCCTCCACGAAGGGCGAGACCATGGATCCTGGAATGATGTGCGTGATGAATTCCCACCATTGCAGGTTTTGGCCCTGGTCGATCAGGTCGGCGGCTTTGCCGGAGGTTTCGATCTTTGCCGGATCCGCGTTCACTCCATCGCCCAGGCGGAAGATGTTGATGGCACCAAGCCCAGCACCATGGCGCAGATCGTGCCGATCTGGAAATATCCCAGGGCCTTGAGCCCGGTGGCGCCGACCTTCTTCAGGTCGGCGACCCCGGCGATCCCGCCAACGATGGTCAGGAACACGATCGGGCCAATGAGCATCTTCATCGCCTCGACGAAGGTGGTGCCTATCGGCTGCATGGCTTGCCCGGTGTCCGGCGCCAGCCAGCCAACGATAATCCCGGCGACAATCGCCATCAAGACCCAAAAATACAATTGCTTGTACCAGCGCTTGCGCACCGGCACAGTGTGCTCAGTGGTGTTCTGCATTATTCCTACCTCGTTGTTGGAAAGAGCTCGGCGTGGCTGTTCTATGGCGTGGCAGCCGGCCTCGACATGCTGCGGAGGGCCGGCGCCCGCGCCGGTGCTTCTAGACGGCGGCCAGGGTGCTGCTCAGCGCCTCGACAATCGCTTCGGTGACTTCGCTGGTGACCGAGGTGCCGCCGATGTCCGCAGTGAGCCTGCCGGCAGCAGTGGCCGCTTCGATGGCTGCTTCCAGGCGGCGGGCTTCATCGTCCAGGCCGAAATGCTCCAGCATCAGCGCGGCACTGGCAATGGCGCCGATCGGGTTGCAGATTCCCTTGCCGGCAATGTCCGGGGCGGTCCCATGCACCGGTTCGAACATCGAGGGGAAGCGGCGTTCGGGGTTCAGATTTGCGCTCGCTGCCAGTCCCAGGCTTCCGGACAGGGCTGAGCCCAGATCGGACAGGATGTCGGCGTTGAGGTTCGAAGCGACCACCACGGAGAGATCCTCCGGGTTCAGGATGAATTTGGCGCTCATCGCATCGACCAGCACGCTTTCGGTGCGCACGTCCGGGTAGTCGAGCGCCACGCGCTGGAAGACTTCGTCCCAGAGCACCATCCCGTACTGCTGGGCATTGGACTTGGTCACCGACGAGACCTTCTTGACCGTGCGGGTGCGGGCCAGGTCGAAGGCGAAACGAATGATGCGCTCGCATCCCTTGTCGCTGAACAGGGCGGTCTGCAGGGCGATCTCATTGCCCGGGCCACGCCCTGACAGGTTGCGCCCGCCCAGCCCGGCATATTCGCCTTCGCTGTTTTCACGCACGACGATCCAATCCAGCTCCGTGTCATCGGCCTTGCGCAGCGGGGAGGTCACCCCGGGCAGGAATTTCACCGGGCGGATATTCGCCCACTGGTCGAAGTTCTGCGTGATGTTCAGTCGCAGGCCCCAGAGGCTGATGTGGTCGGGAACGTTCTCCCAGCCCACGGCCCCGAAATAGATGGAGTCGAAGTCCTTCAGTGTTTCCAGGCCTGCCGGGTCCATCATCACCCCGTGCTCTGCGTAGTACTCGCAGCCCCAGGGGAATTCTGTCCATTCAAAGGCGAACTTGCCAGCGGATTGCCCGGCCATGGCGTCCAGCACTCGACGCCCAGCGGCAACAGCTTCCTTGCCGACTCCGTCGGCGGGGATTGAAGCTATCTTAAAGGTCCTGGTCGAGCCCATCGGTCTTTCCTCCTGATACAAAGTGTTCCGCGTCACAAGCGGCTTGGTATCAATTAGACCGGCGTGCTTCGAGTACGTCTAAGACCAGGATTGCATCCGCTGGATAGGCAAAACCTATATGGACTGTTCAGACACGGTATCGGCATAGGCGCCGGCAACACCGAGGAACGCTTGCGCCGCGGGAGTCAGGTCGCTCTTCCTGCTGACCAGCGCAACATGCAGTTCAGTGGCCGGCTCCAGGCGCGCAATGCGCAACCCCAATTTGCGAGCCAGGGGCGCCCACGAAATTGGGAGGATGGCATGCCCCGCTCCTGCCAGCACCAGGGGCAGGACCGAGCTTCGATGGGCCACTTCGGCGGCGATTTCAACATCAATCCCGTCGGCCCGCAAATCGTCGACCAGCGCGCGCATGAGCGAGCCACGCTGCGAAATGACAATCCGCTGGCCGCCCAAATCCGCGCCGGCAATCACTTCGCGGTCGCCAAAATCATCAATTTCGGGGTTGATCACCAATACCAATGGCTGGCGCTCGAGCTGCACGACATCCACCTCGGGCGCTGAGATGGGCTTGTCGGAACCGAGCAAGCCGATCTCGGCGCCGCCGCTTCGAACCGCGCTGATGACATCCTCCGCGGTGAAGGCCGCCGAGGTGCTCAGCGCGACCCGCGGATACTGCCGGGAGTAGCTGGCAATCAACGTGGTCAGCGGTTCAACAGCCGGCGAAGGCATGGCGGTGAGTTCCAGCCGGCCATGGCGCACGCCCTTGAGCGAAGCCATCGTTGACTGCGCCGCTTCCAGATCGCGCACTACCAGCCGTGCCGGGCCCACCAGTTCCTTGCCAGCGTCGCTGAGCAGGGAGCGCCGGCCCACCCGGTGGAAAAGCGGGACACCGACTTCGTGCTCCAGGGCCTTGATGGTCTGCGACAACGAGGGCTGGGCGATCATCAATTGCTCGGCAGCCCTGCTGAAGCCTTCGTAATCCACGACCGCCAGAAAATAGCGCAGCTGCCGAACGTCCATGTTCCTCCTAGCCCAGGGCGATGTCCTCGCTGAGGTTCCATTCGCCGCCGCGCGTATCAAAAAGCTGCACCTGGTCGGCCTCGAAGGCCATCTGCACCTGGGCCAATCGGGCCTGCGCGGCATCCAGCTGCTGCGCCGGCACGTTTTGCGCGATGGTCAGGTGCGGATGGTAGGCGAAGCCCGATTCGTGGCGCAGCGCATCGCCCAGCAGCTGCCGATGCAGCGCCCAGCATTGATCGGCCCCGGAGAGCAATGGCAGGTACACCACGTCGCTGGCCGGGCGGAAGGTGCGCGCCGCGCCCAGCTCGATGGTGAACGGCTTCATGCCCGAAGCCACCTGGCGCACCTGCGCGGCGGCCTTCTCCCAGGTATTGAGGTAGGACCCGGAGACCAGGGTGATATGCGGGGCGATCGGCTCGGTGGCCGCTCCCCCGAATTCCTGGCGCCACGCGCGCAAGGCATCCCGGTGCGGCTGCGGCACCGGGATCACTACGCCCAGGGTGTATTCCATCAGATTCCCAGCGGCGGCAGGAAGCCGACCTTCTGGTAGACATCGGCCACGGTCTTCGAGGCCACTTCCCGCGCCTTGGCCGCACCGGCCAGCAGCAGGCGGTCCAGCTCGGCCGGATCGTCGAGCAGCTCCAGGGTGCGGGTGCGGATCGGGGTCAGCCGCTCGACCACGGCGTCGGCCACGGCCACCTTCAGGTGCCCGTACATCTTGCCTTCGAACTCGGTCACCAGTTCCGGCACGTGCTTGCCGGTCACGGCGGCCAGGATGTCCAGCAGGTTCGAAACGCCCGGCTTCTCGGACCGGTCGTAGGCCACCACGGAGCCGGCATCAGTGACCGCGGACTTGATGCGCTTGGCGATCTGCTTCGGGTCGTCCAGCACATTGATCAGGCCCGCCGGGGACTCGGCGGACTTGGACATCTTGGAGGTCGGGTTCTGCAGGTCGTAGATCCGCGCGCCCTCCTTGGGGATGAAGGCCTCGGGCACCACGAAGGTTTCGCCGAAGCGGTGGTTGAAGCGCTTGGCCAGGTCGCGGGCCAGCTCCACGTGCTGGCGCTGGTCATCGCCCACTGGCACGCCCTGCGGCTGGTAGAGCAGGATGTCCGCGGCCATCAGGATCGGGTAGGTGAACAGCCCGACGCTGGCGGCATCCGCGCCGCCCTTGGAGGACTTGTCCTTGAACTGGGTCATGCGGCTGGCTTCGCCGAAACCGGTGATGCAGTTGAGCACCCAGGCCAGCTGCGCGTGCTCGGGCACCTGCGACTGGACGAACAGGGTGGACTTCTGGACGTCGATGCCGCCGGCGATGTACTGGGCGGCGGTGACGCGGGTGCGGTTGCGCAGGTCTTCGGGATCCTGGGCCACGGTGATCGCGTGCATGTCCGGGATGAAGAAGAACGAATCGTGGTCGTCCTGGGTCTTGACCCAGTTGACCAGCGCGCCCAGGTAGTTGCCAAGGTGCAGCGAATCAGCCGATGGCTGCATGCCGGACAGGACGCGGGAACGGGTTGCTTGCATGGGAATCCTTCTAGAACTGGTAGTCGACGACCAGCGGTGCGTGGTCGGAGAAGCGCAAATCGTAGGCCGAGGCACGGTCTACGTGGGACTTGATGGCCTTGCCGGCAAGGGCGGGCGTGGCCATGTGGTAGTCAATGCGCCAACCGGCATCGTTGTCGAAGGCCTGCCCGCGGAAGGACCACCAGGTGTAGGGGCCCTGGGTCTCTCCGGCGAGCTCGCGCGCCACATCCTTGTAGCCGATTTCCGGCCCGAAGAAGCCGTCGAAGTAGGCGATCTCCTCGTCCATCACGCCGGCGCGCTTATTGTGGTTCGGCTTCCAGTTCTTGATGTCCTTTTCGGTGTGCACGACGTTCAAATCGCCCACCACCAGCACATGGTCCTTCTCGTTCTTCAGCTCCACCAGGCGCACGTTCATGCGCTGCAGGAAGCGGTACTTGTCTTCCTGCTTCTGCGTGCCCAGCTCGCCGGAGTGCACGTAGGCGGAGACCACGGTGAAGATCTCGCCGTTGACTTCGAAGTCCGCTTCCACCCAGCGTCCGGCGTCGGCGAAGTAGTCCTCGCCGATATTTTCGCGCACGGCCACCGGCTGCGTGCGCGAGAGCACGGCCACCCCGGCCCGTCCCTTGTCCTTGGCCTCGGCATGCAGGATATGCCAGCCCTCGCCGATCAGCTCGCGCAGGATCGCATCCGGTGCGCGGACCTCCTGCAGGCAGAGGATGTCCACGTCGCGGGCGGCGATCCAGTCGGCCATATTGCGCTTGTAGGCGGCGCGAATGCCGTTGACGTTGACCGACGCGACGCGCAGTGCGCCGGCGTCCTTGCTCAGAATTTCCACGCTGGTAGGTATCACCTAACCAGCTTACAAAATTCTGCGCCCAATTACGCGCTGTTCGCCCCTGCGCCGGGGCAAACAAAAAGGGCAACGCATGTGCGTTGCCCTCGAAGCTAGTCGATGATTTCGCCGTCCATCGGCGTGGCCGGCTTGATCATGTCCCGCGCATTGGCCGCGGTCATCTGGATTGTCTCCAGCGCCCGGTCGATCATCGCCTCGGACTCGGGGCCCTTGGCCTCGCGCTGCTCGGAGACCACCCGGGCCTGGACCTGGACGATCTTGAACGAGTGGTCCAGCTTCATATCGCGCTGGCTGGTGGATTCATCCACCACAACCGTGCCGGACTGGGCCCGCGGGGTGGCCGCGGCGGTCGCCTCGCGCAGCGAGTTGTTGATCTTCTCGGCCCCGCGCTTGAGGCCAAACATCATGAAGGCGGCCAGCAGCAGCCAACCGGCGGAGATGACGACAACAAACCAGCCGACGATCTCATTGGAGTTGGCGGCGAAGACTACCGCCACCAGAAGAACGATGACCATGACGGACATTGCCAAAGTTGAGGCGTTGAGGGTGACTTTTTTGCCCTGCTTCGCGCTGCTGCCTAGAGGTTCCATAGCACCAATTCTCGCACCACCTGCCCACCGCAGGCCAATTGGCGGCCCGCGCTTTCGCCCACAGCGTGGCTAGCCGAACAAGCTGTGCAGGTCCTGCCCGGAAAGCGATGCGCGAATCAGCAGGAATCCGCCAATGCCCACCACCCAGCCCAGGGTTTCCTGGGCGTAGGCGCCTGCTTTGTCCCCGAGCTTTTGCATCCAGAGCTCGATCCGTGCGCCGGCCAGCGCGCGGGCTGACACCAGCAGCAACGCCGGGACGATCATGACCAGGCAGTAGCCAGCCAGCGCCGCCAGCTGCAGGCCGGCACTCCAGCCGGTGCCCTGCATGACGCCCACCGCGGCCAGGTAGGGCAGCATCGTGGGAAGCTCCAAGAGGCCCGCGAACAGGGCCAGGGCGATCAACCCGGTGCGGGTATCCAGCGCTGCGCCCACCCGGCCTCGCAAGCGGCGCGGCAGCGGTGCCGATTCGGAAGCCGGCTCCAGTCCCTGGGCTGGCCCTCCGGCAGGCGCCTTGGCCTTCTTCCGGGCGCTGGCCTCTTTTTGCGCATCGGTGCGATAGGACAGCGCCCAGATGATCATCATCGCACCGGCTGCCACTGCGGCCAGCCTGGAGAACCGGTGCTCGAAGATCCCCGGATCGACCAGCACCAGCCCGCTGCGCAGCAGCACCCCGACGACCCAGTAGAAGACCGCGATCACCCCGAGATAGACCAGCACCTTGACGATGGCCTCGCGCCGCCCGCGCAGCAGCAGCCACAGCGGAATGACCAGGGTGCCGATGCTGGTCGAGTCGATCAGCGCCAGGATGACCAGGGAAAGTTCGGGATTGCCCGTCATGATGTCCATGGCTTCCACTGTTCCGCGGTTGGCTGCCTCGCGGTATCGGCCGGTGGGCTGGGCATTCTCCTCCTTAAGGGGGATACCCGGTGGCTAGCGGATCGGGGATGCTTGAAAGCATGAACTTCATTCGGCGGATGGGCAGCGGCGACAAGGAGCCGGAGGTCGCCGGCACCTACCTGGTTCTGGTCGTCATCCTGCATCTGGCCGGCGTGGCCAATTCGCCGTTGATCCCGGCCAGCGGCGTTGAATGGATCCTTCTGCTGCTGCTTGGCGCGGGCGCGATCCTCATTCGCCGCCGCTGGCTGCTGCCCAGCACCGTGGCCTTGGCGCTGTGCGGGCTGGGGATGCTCGCGGTGGGAAGCATCGGCGGCTATTTCCTGGTCTTTGAATGCATTTTCGGGTCGTTCCTCCTCGGGTCGGCCCGGGTCCGAACCGTGATGTTCTTCACCTTGGCAGCAGCTGCCCTGTCGCTGGCGATCGCCAGCTGGCTGGCGACGCGGAACCTGCAGGAGGTGGTGCTGAGCCTGTTCATGGCCGGCTTCGTCCTGTTCATCCCGATGCTCTGGGCCGAGAATGTGCGCACTGCCAAGGAACTGGCCAGAGCTGAATCCCAGCGGGCGCACGCCCTGCAGACGGCGGCCATGGCGCGTGAAGACCGCCTGGTGGCCGAGCATCATGCTGCGCGGATCGAAGAACGCACCGCCTTGGCCCGCGAGATGCATGATGTGCTTTCGGCCAGGTTCTCTTCCATTGCCTTGCTTTCCGGGGCGCTCTTGCCCGCCGCCTCCCACAGCGCGCGAGGCCCCTTGCAGAGCATCCGCGACGAGTCCGTTTCAGGCCTTGAGGACATGGCGGGCATGGTGCGCATGCTGCATCAAGGCGGCCAGGCATTGCAGGCGCGCATCGAGGATCTGCCCGCAGTGGCTGCGGGCTTCGGCGAGCCGGTGCGCTGGGAGTACCGGGTCGAGGATCCGCAGCGCTTCAGCCCGGCGGTGCATACCGCCGCGCACCGCACGGTGTCCGAGCTGCTGGTCAATCATGCCAAGCATGCCCCCGATACGCTCTTGGAACTGAGCATCGTGCAGCACCACGGGTTGAGCATCGTGGCCAGGAACAGGATGCCCGGTGCGCCGGGATCGGATGCGCCGGGGGCCGGGATCGGCCTGCGCAATATCCGCACCCGCGTGGCAGCCCTGGATGGGCGGTTTGCGCTGCGCACCGGCGACGTGTTTGAAGCGCGGGTCGAATTCCCCGAGATCGCGCAAGGAGCGGCGAAGCCATGAAGGTCCTGATTGTTGACGACCACGCCACCGTCCGCATGGGCATCAGGCTGGTTTTGCAGGCCGCGGAGGATCTGGAAGTGATCGGCGAGGCGGCCGATGGGCGATCGGCCATCTCCATGGCCAAGGCCCTGTCCCCCGATGTCATCCTGATGGACCTGCGCATGCCGGTGCTCGATGGCATCGAGGCGACGAAGGCGCTGCATGGGTCCTGCGCCGTGGTGGTGCTGACAACCTTCGACGACGACGAGTACCTTTTTGGCGCGCTGCAGGCCGGGGCCCACGGCTTTTTGCTCAAAAGCGCGCAACCGCAGGCGATCATCATGGCCGTGCGCGCGGCCGGCCGGGGTGAATCGGTGCTGGATCCCCAGGTGACCTCGCGGATCCTGGCCCGTGCCCTGGCCCCGGAACCCGCAGGGGCGAAGCTGCCCGAGGGGCTGACGGCGCGCGAACGCGAAGTGCTCGACGGGCTGGCTCAGGGATTGAGCAACCCGCAATTGGCCCGGCGCCTGGGCATCGGGCACAGCACGGTGAAGACGCACGTTTCGCAGGTGCTGGCCAAGCTCGGGGTCTCCACCCGGCTTCAGGCGGCAAGAATCGCCTTCGCGGCCGGTGCTACCAGCTCACCAGGCAGAAGGGATGATCCTGCGGATCCAGGTAGACCCTGAAGGTCTTGGAACCTTGGCCGGTGGCTTTGGCCCCCAGGTGCAGCACCTGCTCCTCGGCCAGGTCCAGGTCGGCGACTTTCACGTCGATATGGGCCTGCTGCGGGTGGATGTGCCCGGGCCATTGCGGTGCGACATAGGGGCTGACGGCTTGGAATGCGAGCGCCGGGTGGTCCGGGGCGTCGCCGATCGACACCCAGTCCGGCTCGTTGTCGATGCGTACCATCCCAAGGAGCTGTTCGTAGAATTCGGCCAGTGCATCGGGGTCTTCGCAGTCGAAGACCATGGCCTGCCATGTGCCAATCATGGCCCCATTATGCGCTCGGGTTCCGCCCGCGTCTACCAGGACTCAGCCATTGCGCAGATACAGTGGTCGATCAGCGCCTGCACCCGGGCGGGAATGCGCACCGAGCGCGGGGTGATGGCCACCACCGCGTTGGAATAGTTCGGCGCCTTCAGATCGCGGTAGGCCAGCGGCCGTCCCTCCACGGAGACCGCGGCGTTGTTCGGCCGGCGCATCAGCAGCCCGTAGCCCAGCCCGCGCCCGACCATGGCGGAGACCAGGATCATCTGCGGGACGGCCGCGGCGATTCTGGGTGACAGCCCCTGGGCGGCGAAGAGCTGCATCTGGTGATCAGTGCTCGGCTCCGACTCGTACATGATCAGCGGTTCTGGCGCGAGGTCCGCCAATTCCAGCGGCCGCTTCAGCTTGGCCAGCCGGTGTTCGGGGTGCAGCACCACCTGCATTTCGGTGCGGTAGACCTGCTGCTTGTCCAGGTCCGCGGGCAGCGAGAGGTCGTAGACAAAGGCGACGTCCAGCTCCCCGTTGCGCAGGGCGGGCAGCAGCTCGTCATGGGTGCCCACGCGCACTTCGAGCTGCACTTCGGGGTGGTCGAACCCCTCAAGCGTGGCCGGGATCAGGTGCGGGGAGAGCGAGGCAAAGCATCCGAAGCGCACCGGCCCGCGCAGCCTGCCGCCGGCCTGCGGGAAGGTGGCGCCCAGTTCCCCCACGTCGACCAGGATTTTCCGGGCCATCTGCGCGAAGTGATGCCCGGAGGCGGTGAGGGAAAATCCGTGGGCCTTGCGGCGCAGGCACAGGCTCTCCCCGGCGAGGCGCTCGATCGCGGTAATCGCCTGTGACAGGGCCGATTCGGAGATCCGCAATTCGCTGGCGGCCGATCCAAGCGTGCTGTGCCCGGGCAGCTCGGCCATGATTTCCAGATGGCGCATCGAATACATAAGCCCGCCTTCAGAAGTTCTGCAGATATTTGAAGTTTACCTTACCTGTATCGGCTGTCACACTGAAGTGATCCACAACCCAGGGGCGAGCGGCAGCTGTGCCCCGCTCGCAAGGGAAGCTACATGAGAACAGCACACGCCGCCAAGGCGAACCAACGACGCGTCGCCTTCGCCACCGTCATCGGCACCACCGTGGAGTGGTACGACTTCTTCATCTATGCCACCGCCGCCGGCCTGGTCTTTTCCAAGCTCTTCTTCGAGCCGGCCGGCCAGGAGATCGCGCTGCTGATCTCCTTCGCCTCGGTGGGCCTGTCCTTCCTCTTCCGCCCGCTCGGCGCGTTTTTGGCCGGGCATTTTGGCGACAAGATCGGCCGCCGGGCCATGCTGGTGCTCACCCTGGCCCTGATGGGCGCCTCCACCACCCTGATCGGCGTGCTGCCGACCTACGAAACCGCTGGCCTGTGGGCGCCGGTACTGCTTCTGCTGCTGCGCATCCTGCAGGGCATTTCGGCCGGCGGCGAATGGGGTGGCGCCGTGCTGATGGCCGTCGAGCACGCGCCCGATGGCCACCGCGGCCGCGCCGGCTCCTACCCGCAGGTGGGCGTGCCGCTGGGCATGCTGCTCGCCTCGGGCACCATGGCGCTGATGACCGGCGTGATCTCCCCCGGCGAGGCCTTCATGGCCTGGGGCTGGCGCGTGCCCTTCCTCGTCTCGATCGTGCTGATCCTGGTCGGCTACTTTGTCCGCCGCGCCGTGGACGAGTCCCCGGTCTTCGAGGAGATCGCCGAGCACAAGGCGCAAACCAATGTGCCGATCCTGGTGCTGTTCAAGAAGCACTGGCCGCTGGTGATCGTCGCGGCCCTGGTGTTCGCCGGCAACAATGCCGCCGGGTACATGACCACCGGCGGGTTCTTCCAGTCCTACACCACCAACCCCGAGGGCCCGGTCGGCCTGGAACGCACCGACGTGCTGGTCGCGGTTGCCTTCGGCGCGGCGATCTGGCTGGTCATGACGCTGGTGGCCGGGCTGCTGGCGGACAAGATCGGCCGCAAGCGCACCTACCAGCTGGGCTTCATCATCCTGGCGATCTCGCTGTTCCCGGTGTTCGCCCTGGTGAATTCCGGCTCGCTGGGCCTGCTCTACGTGGCCTTCGGGCTGTTCTCCATCGGCCTGGGCCTGACCTACGGCCCGCAGGCGGCCCTGTACTCCGAGCTCTTCCCTGCCTCGGTGCGCTTCTCCGGGGTCTCGATCTCCTACGCGATCGGCGCGATTGTCGGCGGCGCCTTCGCCCCGACCATTGCCCAGGCCCTGGTGCAGGCCACCGGCGGCACCACCGCGGTGGCCGTGTACCTGCTGATCGTGGTGGCAGTGTCCTTCATCGCGGTCAGCCTGATTCGCGATCGCTCCGGCATCGACTTGTCCTTCCGCAACCAGGCCGAGCAGGAAGTGGGAGCGCTGATCTTCGACAAGCGCGGCGCGGAAGCGGCCAAAACCACCCAGGACGCCTGATAGACAGCCAGGGCCCGCTCAAGCGGGCCCTGGCTTTTCTGGCGGCTATTTCCTGGTGCGCAAGACCTCAAGGCGCTGCCGGTACTCGGTGTCGTCGATCTCCCCGCGGGCGTAGCGCTCGCGCAGGACGCCCTCCGCGCTGGCCGGTCCTTGATGCCGGCGGCGCTTGAAGGAGAAGATCAGCAACCCGATCACCAGGATCCAGAAAATCGGGAAGAACCAGAACGGGCCGGGGCCGTAGCCCCAGGCGTGCGCTGCGATTGCCAGGGTCGGGATCATTGTGGAACTCCTTGGTAGATGTGCGGGACCTCGCGTCCCATGCATCCACTCTCCCGCTCCCGGCGCTTGGGCACATCCGCTCGGGGAAGGCACTTTGATCGAGCGGCGTACTCCCCCGGGCAGACTGCCGGTACGCTATGCCATGTAACGGGTGGTGCCGCGCTGGTTGATGCGCTGCACCGTGCCGGGGATGGTGAAAATGTCGATAATCAGCAAGATCCACAGCACGCCCAAAGGCACCCAGCCGATCAGGATGAAGGTGGTGGCCCAGCCGATGACGCCCAGCGCCAGGTACACGATGCCCGCGGCTACCTGGCCGAGGTAGAACTTGTGGATGCCCAGCTGGCCAAGGAAGAACCACAGCACATAGGCCAGCAGGGTGCTCTTCTGGTTCACGATCACGATGTGGTTGTTGATCTGGATGGGCTGCTGCTCATAGGGGCGTTGCGGCTGGCCGCCAGTATTTTCCGTCATGGGTACCTCGCTAAATTCTCTGTGCTGCGTGCGATGATGCATTCACCACCACTTTATCCGACAACTTGAGAATTGCGTCCCAATCCGGAGTGGGTTACGCGTTGCCCAGCGCTTCGCCGGGGGTGATCAGGCCGGATTCGTAGGCCAGCACCACCAGCGAGGTGCGATCGCGCACCCCGAGCTTGCCGATGATCCGCGAAACATGGGTCTTGGCGGTCAGCGGGGTGATGAAAAGTTCCGCCGCGATCTCCGCGTTGGTTTTCCCGGTGCCGATCTGCACTAGCACTTCGCGTTCCCGGGCGGTCAATTCGGCCAGGCGCGGATCGGCGGGAAGCTTCTTCTGGATCCCGGTGGCGACCTGGCTCAGCAGCGTGCGGGTGACGCTCGGCGAGAGCAGCGAATCGCCTGTGGCCACAATGCGCACCGCCTCGATCAGCTGCGCCGGCTCGGTGTCCTTGACCAGGAACCCGCTGGCTCCGGCGCGGATCGAATCCAGGATGTACTCTTCGAGCTCGAAGGTGGTCAGCATGATCACGCGGGTGGGCAGCTCGGCTGTGATCTGTGCGGTCGCGGAAATCCCGTCGCCGTGGGGCATGCGGATATCCATCAGCACGATATCCGGCTTCGTGGCGCGCGCCAGCTGCACCGCCTCCGTGCCGCTGCCTGCGGTGCCGAGCACCGTCATGTCGGCTTCGGCTTCCAGCAGTGCGCTGAACCCGGCGCGAATCAGCGACTGGTCGTCGACGATCAAGACCCCGATGCTCATGATGCCTCCTGGGGTGCCGGGATCAGTGCGGTGATCCGAGTTCCGGTGGCGCCGGGCAGGTTGCCCGCGCTGAGAGTAACGGTACCGCCTAGGGCCTGAACACGTTCGCGCACCCCGCGAAGGCCGTTGCCTTCTTGTGCACCGCGCAGGCCAATCCCGTCATCGGCCACGCTCACCTGCGCCCGCGTTTCGGTGAGCTGCACGGCGACATCGACCCGGCTGGCCTTGGCATGGCGCACGACGTTGGTCAGCGATTCCTGCACCACCCGGTAGATGGTGTTCTCCACTGCGTCATCCATCCAGGCAGGTTCGCTCTGCGGCGCCGAGTAGTGCGTTTGGAGGCCGGTGAGCTGGGCGAGCAAATCCGGCACCTGTTCCAGGCGCTGGCTGGGTATGCGCGGGGCGTCTTGGCGGAGCACCGAGAGGACCTCGCGCACGTCGTTCAGCGACTGAGCGGACCCGGCTTTGATGTTGGCCAGGGTTTCGAGCAGCTTGGCCGGATCGGGATCCTTTTCGGCCAAATGCAGGGCAACCGAGGCCTGCACGTTGATCATCGACAAGGAATGTGCGACCACGTCGTGGATGTCGCGGGCGATCACCAGCCGTTCCTGGTCGGCCTGGTGCTTGAGCTGCTCGGCTTCGGCGCTGCGGCGCTCAATGCGGCGCAACCTCCCGGCCCGGGCAAGCTCCGCACCCAGCAGGAGCACCACCAGCCAGATCAAGCTGAACAGCGGCGGGGACCCTCGCCACAAAAACAGCCCGGCGACTCCGGCGGCAAAGGCGGCGGCAGATCCCCATGCCCACCACCGCGCCCCGGAAACCAGGGCCAGCACCAGGGCGATTGCCATCGACACGGCGAAGGGGCCCGCCGGGAAGCCGGCGGCCACGTAGCCCAGGGCGACCGCTGCACATCCGGCCGCCGTCAGCCCGGGCGCGCGCCGGCGGAAAACCAGGATCGCCGGCCCGGCCAGCAGCAGCAGCACCGCCGCGGCACTGAGTTCTGCGCCCTGGCGCCACGAAGCCATATGCGTGCCGATGACCTGGATGACGGCGACGGCCACGGGGAGGAACAGCGGTCGTCTTCTCATAGAACCGAGAATACTCCGGCGGGCCGGGCCGGGACATGCGGCCGGCGGGGCAGGTGCGATACTCCCGCGGGAGTACGGCAAAGCCCGCGTCCACAGAGCGGACGCGGGCTTGGCCTGCGGGCTAGCGGGCGTTGCGCTCGGCAGCCTCGACCACATTGTTCAGCAGCATCGCGCGGGTCATCGGGCCCACGCCGCCCGGGTTCGGGCTGATCGCGCTGGCCACTTCGGCGGCGGCCGGGTCCACGTCGCCGGTGACCTTGCCATCCACGCGGGAAACGCCCACATCAAGCACGATCGCGCCGGGCTTGATGGCGTCGGCCTTCACAATATGCGGAACGCCGGCGGCGGCGATGATGACATCGGCCTGGGCGAGCAGTTCGGGAAGGTTGGTGGTGCCGGTGTGCGCCAGGGTGACGGTGGCGTTCACGCTGCGGCGGGTGAGCAGCAGGCCGACCGGGCGGCCGATGGTCACGCCGCGGCCCAGGACCAGCACGTGCTTGCCGTTAAGGTCGATATCGTGGCGGGCCAGCAGGTCCACGCAACCCAGCGGGGTGCACGGCAGCGGCGAGGTCATCGGGCGGTTCACGTTGGCCACCAGGCGGCCGAGGTTCATCGGGTGTAGGCCGTCGGCATCCTTGGAGGGATCCATCGCCTCGAGGATCACATCCTGGTCGATGTGCTTGGGCAGGGGCAGCTGCACGATGTAGCCGGTGCAGTCCGGGTTCTCGTTCAGTTCGCGGACCTTGGCGAGCAGCTCGTCCTGGGTGGTTTCCTCGGGCAGGTCCACGCGGATGGACTCGATGCCGACCTCGGCGCAGTCCTTGTGCTTGCCGCCCACGTACCATGCGGAGCCTGGATCGTTGCCGACCAGAATGGTGCCCAGCCCGGTGGTGTGGCCCGCAGCCTTCAGCTTGGCGACACGTTCAGCCAGTTCCTGCTTGATGGCGGCCGCGGTGGCCTTTCCGTCGAGAATGCGTGCGCTCACGCGTATCCTTCCGTAGGCGCCTCGTTCCCAAGGCGGGTGGTGTGCGGACCCAGGCGCGCGGCTCGCACAATTAGCTCCCCGGTGGTTACCCACCTAACGCCAGTCACGCGTTCCAGTGTAGCGAAAATGCCCTCAGGAATGATCTTGTAGTGCGCAGAGTTACCTTTAGTGTGTACTCGACAATTGTGATCGGCGCCGGGCAAGCCGGGCTCTCAGCCGCCTACCATCTGGCCAAGCGCGGCGTGGACTTCCTGGTGCTCGATGCGAACCCCGGACCCGGTGGCGCGTGGCAGAACCGCTGGGACTCCCTGACCCTGGGCGCCACCCACCATATCCACCCGCTGCCCGGCTTCCCGTTGGAGGACCAGGACTCCACGAGGCCTGCCTCGGGGGTGGTCAAGGAGTACTACGGCGAGTATGAGCGGCGCTTTGCGCTGCCGGTGCGGCACTCCACCACAGTCACCTCGGTGCAGCGGGTGGACGAGCACTTCGAGGTGCACGCCGATCAGCTGTACACCGCGCGCACCCTTATTAACGCGACCGGGACCTGGACCAATCCGTTCTGGCCGGTGTACCCCGGGCATTTTGACGGGCTGCAGGTGCATACCAATGGGTTTGCCTCTCCTGCCCAGTTTGATGGGAAACGAGTCCTGGTGGTCGGTGCCGGGGCCAGCGCCACGCAATTCATCGTGCAGCTGCGCGAGGCCGGGGTCGATACCCTTTGGTCCACTCGGCGAGCGCCGGATTGGCGGGAGTTCACCGGGGCGGAGTGGGGACTGGAGGTGGAGCGCCAGGTCAACGAGCGCACCCGGGCAGGATTGCCGCCCAAATCGGTGGTCGGAACCACCGGGCTGGCGCTGACCGAGAAGATGCGCGCCGGGACCGCTTCCGGGGCGCTGGTCTCGCGCGGGAAGATCGCCCGGCTGGAATCGGATGCGGTGGTCTTTGCCGACGGTTCGCGGGAGAAGATCGACGCGATCCTCTGGGCGACCGGCTTCCGCCATGCCCACCGCCACCTGCGCGACCTCAAGCTGCACACCGAGTCCGGCGGCATCCTCATGGACGACGATGGGGTTTCCGCCACCGCGATGCCCGGGATCTTTTTTGTCGGCTACGGGGCTTCGGCCTCCACACTCGGAGCTACGCGGGCGGGCCGAAAGGCCGCACTGGCGGCGAGCAAGTTCCTGACCTCGGTGGCGGTATAGCCTGCCGAGTTACTTCTTGCTCACCTTGGTGACCACGGTGGTGTAGCCGAGTTTCGATGCGGTCACCCGCACGCTCAAGGTCTTCCGGGCATCGGCTTGCACTACCTTGTAGCTTGGCTTGGTGGCCTTGGGAATGCTCTTCCCCGAGCGCATCCACTGGTAGGAGATCTTCACGTTCTTCGTGCTGTAGCTGCCTGCCGTAGCTTTCAAAGTCTTGCCCGTGGATTTCTTTCCGGTCATCACCGGCTTCTTCAAGACTTTCAGCTTGGCGGCTGCGATCTTCCCGGTCGCAGTGCTGGTCACGGTCTTGGTGGTGTAGTTGGTCTTGGCATAGGTCACCGAGACCGAGATCCGTTGGTTCAGATCTGCCGGTTTGAGCGTGTAGGTCGTTGCCGTGGCGCCCTTGATCTTCTGGCCGCTGCGCAGCCACTGGTACTTAGTGGACTGGGCGGCTGGAGCCGCTGTGGCGGTCTTGGCGGTGAGCTTCGAACCGACTTTTGCGGTTCCGGAGACCTGAGGCCTGGCAACGGTGATCATGCCCTTGACGACCTTGACCGCGGTGCTGTCCGGCAGCCATACCGATTCTCCGTCCGCCGCGTGCAGAGTTGCCCGCACGGCGATCTTGCGGTTGGCATAGGACTGGGGTGGGGTATAGGTTTTCGCGGTAGCCCGCGGAATCTCGAATCCGTCGACTAGCCACTGATAATGGCGTGTGAACTCCGGGAAGTATGCGCCGTCGAGGGAAGCGGTGAGCTTCTCTCCCACGACCTTGCTGCCGCTGATCGTGGCCTTGGCGATCGAGGCCACTGTCGCGGCAATCGGCGCGCCGTACGTCATCGTCCCCTGCGCCGAGGGGACCCATACTTCGCCGTTTTGACGAACTTCTTTCGTCTCAAAATTCAGCGCGATAACTTTCTTGGAGTCTTCGCGCACCAGCTGGTAGCTCTCTCCCACGGCACCGGGGATCGGTGCCCCGTTGCGGGTCCACTGCAGGGCCGTGTATGGGTAGTTGCTTATCGGTGCCAGCAGATCATCTCCCACTACCGCCGCATCGTGTCCCTCCAGCGACGGGTTCCTGTTCAGTGAAATACGGCCAAGCTTCACGGTATCGCGCACGCCCACGTGCCAGCCTGCCGCATAGCTGACAGACCTCAGGTTCTCCTGGCCCGGGATCACTGCCTCGAAATCGTTGAGTTCTGCCTTCAACCCCGCGTACCCGGCCTTGTTCGCGGTGAAGCCTGTGGGGCTGATCTGGCCCAGGATACGTACACTGCTGTATTCCCAAGGTTTGAGCATCGTTCCATCTACGGTGATCAAGGGTTCGATCTGCGCGCTGGCACCGACCTTTAGCTCGATGAGCGGCCTAGTGTAGCTGGCGAGATCCAGTACTTCGAGATTGGTCAGGTCCTTGGCCCAGCGGTAATCGGTCGAACTCGTTGCCACCACTTCAAGTTCCTTCAGGCCCGATAGCTGGCCCAGCCCAGCCAGTTGCACCTGCTTCCCCTTAGGGAAGACTATGGACAGCGATTCCAACTCCGGCAATTTGGCTAGTTCCGGGATGATTTCCTGTGGAGCCTCGCTGATCCGAACCGATTGCAACTGGGGGTTTGCAGCTAGGACTTCCAACCCACCGAGCGTCTGCTCCTTCTGGGTGTCGACGCCAATCCACTGGATATTGCCGGTCATTGGCAGGTCCTGCAACGATGTCACATTCTTGCATGACAGCCCCACGACGACACTGGCGGTCTCATCCGTGTGTTCGAAGCAGTCTGTAGAGCTGATAGCACCGTGGGCCGGGGGCACGAGCCCGGCGAAAACCAAGGCGGCGGCGCCTATAACCGAAGTAAAACGATGCAGCAGCCTCATGTGTTTCCCCAAGCGTGAAAAATACCAGATTTTATAGACATCATGTCATAGCTCTGCCAAGTACGAATTATTGATTCGCAGGATGCCTTTGAGGACGCATCAAGCACTGCCATTGGGTGCGGAATGTGGTTGTTGATCGCTTTTTCGCGACGCATGACTGTGTAACGCCATCGCGACGAATGTGCGTGCAGCGCGCCAGCCGGTTAATCTCAATGCATGAACAATTTCATCGTCACCCTCTCCTGCATCGACCGACCCGGCATCGTCCACGCCATTTCCGGAGGTCTGCTGGGTGCCGGTTGCAATATCACCGAGTCCCAGCAGTTCCTCTCGCCGGAGACCGGCACCTTCTTCATGCGCATCGAGGTCACCACTGAGCAGTCGCTGGTGCAGATCCGCGCGGGGCTCGCACCAATCCGCGACGACTTCCACATGTCCCTGCGCGTGGCTGACGGCGCCAAGCGCACCCGCACCATGCTCATGTGTTCCAAGGCGGGGCATGCGCTCAACGACCTGCTGTTCGCCCAGCGTTCCGGCACCTTGCCCATTGATGTGCCGGTGATCGTTTCCAACCACCTTGATTTGAAGCCGATGGCCGACTTCTACGGCGTGGAATTCGTTCACCTGCCGGTGACTAAGGAGAACAAGTCGCAGTCCGA
Organism: Glutamicibacter sp. FBE19; assembly: GCF_015524875.1. Lineage (NCBI taxonomy): Bacteria > Bacillati > Actinomycetota > Actinomycetes > Micrococcales > Micrococcaceae > Glutamicibacter > Glutamicibacter sp. FBE19. The sequence goes on from NZ_JACKQN010000007.1 coordinate 39,618, forward strand.
GGCCGAGCTGCTCAAGCTCGCCGAGGACTACAACATCGAACTGGTGGTGCTGGCCCGCTACATGCAGATCCTCTCCGACTCGCTGTGCGAACGGATGGAAGGCCGCGTCATCAACATCCACCATTCCTTCCTGCCATCCTTCAAGGGTGCCAAGCCCTACCACCAGGCCTATGCACGTGGCGTGAAGCTGATCGGCGCCACAGCGCACTACGTGACCGCCGATCTGGATGAGGGCCCGATCATCGACCAGGAAGTCACCCACGTCTCGCACACCCGCACCGCCGAGCAGCTAGTTGAGCTGGGGCGCAGCGTGGAGGGCCGGACGCTGACCCGTGCGGTGCAGTGGCATGCCGAGCATCGCGTAATGCTCGACGGCCAGCGGACCATCGTCTTCTCATAACTCGCACCGTGCCCCCTCGACAATTAGAGTGGGTGGCATGAGCCACATTATTACTATTGACGGGTCGACCCCGCAGGTCGCCGAGAACGTTTTTGTCGCCCCCACCGCCGTGCTGAGCGGGGACGTGGTGCTGGAGACTCGGGCCAGCGCCTTCTACGGGGTTTCCGTGCGCGGCGACTCGGCTCCGATTCGCGTAGGTGAAGGCACCAATTTGCAGGACAACGTGGTGCTTCACGCGGATGCCGGTTACCCCTGCACGCTGGGCGCCGGAGTGTCGGTCGGCCACTCGGCAGTAGTGCACGGCGCCACCGTGGGCGACGGCTGCTTGGTGGGCATGAGTGCCACCATCATGAACGGCGCGGTGATCGGCGAGCAGTCGCTCGTGGCCGCCGGCGCGCTGGTGCTGGAAGGCACCCAGGTCCCGCCGCGCTCGCTGGTGGCCGGCGTTCCGGCCAAGGTGCGCCGTGAACTCAGCGATGAAGAGGTTGCAGGGTTGAACGTCAACGCCGAGCATTACCTCGAATTGGCGGCCAAGCATTTGGCTGCGAACTCCTAAGCCGCAGCGAACTCTACGGCCATCAGCCCCGAACGCCACTGGGTTGTCATCCGCTCAGCCAGTGCTTCGGCGGCCAGCGCTTCAGTTGGGGTCATGAAGTAGGTATTGATCCTTAGCCGTTGTTCCGGGTCGAGCTCCCTAGACAGTAGTACCAGGGGCCGGCTTCCGGAGACCTTGACGGTCCTAAAGAGTCCGCAGTGCCGGCCGATGTGGTGGATCGGGCAGTTCAGGTCTGCCGAGGCGATGTCGGTGCGCCCGCCCTTCTCCCACGGATCCAGATGGTCGAGTTCGCATCGTTCGGCGGGCATGCTGCAGCCAGGGTAGGAGCAGCCTCTATAGGCGGCGCGGATTGCCCGGCCTTGGGCCTTGGAGAAGAGCCGCTGGGTGCGGCCAAGGTCCAAGGGCAGAGAAGTGCCATTGAGCACCAGCGGGTAAACACCGGCGGTACAGAGTGCGGCTCGTGCTTCACCGGGGGTGAGGGGCAATCCGCTGGAAGTGACAGCAAAGTCCTTGAGTTGCTGTTGCATCTTTTCCCAGTTCAACACGATGCTGACCTGCGCTGCGGGCGGTGTTGACATACCGGAACCGGTGGGAGAACTTCCCATCAACAGAGTTAGCAGTCCCAGTAGCCGGCGGCGTTCGGGCTTCATGTCTTCCCACGGTTTGTGTTCATCCGGTCTCGGCGAACTTGGCGATGTTTCCGGTGGTGCTGATTGCTCCGGCTCGGCGGGTCCAGAACGGTTCCCGCCCTTGGCCCAGTCTGGCATCGACTCCTCATCGTCCCAGTCGCTCCCCGGTTCCCCGGTGAAATGAGCTTCGGCGTCCTTCAAGTGCTCGCGGTTACCGGCCACGGTAGCCGGATTGTCCATCTTGGCGAGGTAGGCCTCGATAAAAGCCGCCTGAGAAGGAAGTAAGCGCAGCACATATTCGACCAGGCCTTGGCGCATGCCGCGTCTAAAAATTCCGATGCACTCAAGCAGGGCCTTGATCGGGCGTTCGCCGGATTTCACCTCGGCTATGAGCGCGTTAATGTGTTTGCGTGCGGACTTCGGTTCGGTGCGCAGGAAAGCCAGTGCGTCGGCTTGGAGTTGTTCTTTCTTTTTACGCCCGGCTTTGCCCTCGCCCAGATCTTTGCGGGCTGAATGCAGTTTCGTGGCCGTGGCAGCGACCGGGCGTGGGTCGACGTCAGGATCCATGAATTGTTCGGCGAGCTGAGGCAACCACGGGGCGATGGGTTGACCTGCCTCATTCACCCCGCCAATCAAGCAGTCGGCTTGGATCAGGCGGGACGAAGCGGTGGCCCGTGGAATATCCAGCCAGTCCTGCAACAACCCGGAGGCACTATTAAAGTGGGTGCGGCCGGCGGTGGTGTGGCCGCGGGCTGCCTCGATCTGCTCGATCGTGGGGTTGGTGCCAGCGTCGGTGATGGCTTGGAACGATTCGCGGTCAATCTTGTGGGCACCGGTGCGGCGCAGCGCGTGGGCAGCCTGGATCTGCGCGCGGGTTTGCTGCTGTCCCAGGTGCTCGGTGAGCAGTGCAAAGTAGGCGGCGTGGCCGGCGGGCAGGTCGCCGGAAAGCACAGCCGTGGCCGAGGCAACGAGCCGGGCCGCCTCGGCCAGATCCTTGAGTGCTTGTGCTGTGCTCATGGGAACGAGCATGCCCCGCAGAAAAGGATCCGCGGGGCATGCAATGACGGTGTGTGGATAAGGCTAGCGGTCGGCCTCCACCGGCAGCCAGAGCTCGCAGGTCGCGGTGCTGAAATCAGCGGCCCGATCGAGCACGGCGACAATGGACGGGCCGGGACGCAAACGCCACGGATTGGACGGGAACCACGCGGTGGCCGTGGAGGCCCAGAGCTCCTGCAGCGCCGCCGGGTAGGGGCCCGACACGCTGAATACCGCCCAGGCCCCGGCTGGAACCTGGATGGAATCCAGGTCCTCGGGCACCGGGGCGTCGGCTGGCACCGCAACTCCGTGCAGGTAGGTCAGCTCGCTGCCTTCGCGGTAGTCCGCATCGACCTGGTCGCTGACCTGCAGCAAGCCGGCAGGATCGGCGGCCGACAGCGCCTTGAGCCGGGCATGCTCGGCCACCGGTATGGAGGCGATGTGCTCCTGGATGTGCGGGTTGGCCCCGTGGTGGATCAGCGGGACGCGTGCGGCGTATCCGATGAGCTTGAAGTTTTCTCTTTGCGCTATTCGTGCATCCATGGGGCGTTTCCCTTCGACGTTCAGGCTGAACCTGATGATTGGCTGGCTTCGAAGGGGGCCGCCATTCTCGCGGATTTCACCCACGGATGCGCCATGCACGGACCGGATGGCCCGGCCGAAAGCTTCGGCCGAGCCGTAGCCGTAGCGGATCGCGATAGCTAAGAGGTCATCCCCGGCGAGCAGGTCCGCGGCGGCCAGGGACATGCGCCGGCGGCGGATGTATTCGGAGACCGGCATGCCGGCCAGCGAGGAGAACATCCTCCGCACGTGGTATTCGGTCGTGCCTTCGCCGCGCAGCAAATCCGCGAGGCTGATCTCGGCGTGCAGGTTCGCCTCGATATGCTCGACGAGCCGATTGAGAATTCCGATCATGTTTCCACCCTTCCCCAATTACTATTCCGTGGAGAAGGGGCGCGCCGCCCGATTATTGCGGTTCGATGCGATCAGGCGTTTTCCAGGGCCTTTTCGCGCACGGTGCTCACAGGCCGGGTGGCCCGGGCGGCGGCCAGGCCGCGTTGAAGATCGGCGATCAGATCCTCGGTCTCTTCGATGCCCACCGAGAGGCGGACCAGGTTGGCCGGGATTTCCAGCTCGGTGCCGATCAGCGAGGCGTGGGTCATTTCTCGCGGATAGCAGACCAGGGATTCCACCCCGCCCAGGGAGACCGAGAGCTGGAAGTACTCCATGGATTGGGCGAAGGCGCGGGCGGCGGCCTCATCTTCCAGGGCCAGCGAGACGATCCCGCCAAAACCGCGCTGCTGGCGGGCGGCCAGCTCGTGCCCGGGGTGGGATTCCAGTCCCGGGTAGTAGACCCGGGTGACTTCGGGCTGCGCATCGAGCCAGCGGGCCAGGGTATCGGCCGAGGCGCAGTGGCGCTCCATGCGCAGGCCCAGGGTTTTCAGCCCGCGGGCGGCCAGGTAGGAATCCTGCGGGCCGGCCACAGCTCCGCCGGCGAACTGCTGGTAGCCCACCGCTTCGGCCAGGGTCTGCCCGCGGAAGATGTGGTCGGCCACGATCACCGCGCCGCCGAGCACATCGGAGTGCCCGCCAATGTATTTGGTGGTGGAGTGGACCACCGCGTGGGCGCCGAAATCCAGCGGGCGCTGCAGATAAGGAGTGGCGAAGGTATTGTCCACCACCAGCAGGGCGCCATGCTCGCGGGCGATGTCCGCCCAGCCGGCCAGGTCGGCGATGCCCAGCAGCGGGTTGGAGGGGGTCTCCACCCAGAGCAGCGCGGTGTTCGGGCGCACCGCGGAGCGCACCGAATCCAGGCTGGTGATATCCACCGCCGAAGAGGTGATCCCCCACTTGCTGTGCAGCTTGGAGATCAGCCGGTTGGTGCCGCCGTAGCCGTCGGCGCCCAGGATGATGTGGTCGCCCGGTTCGAGCACCGCGCGCAGCAGCGCGTCTTCGGCGGCGATGCCGGAGGCGAAGGCGAAGCCGGCGGCCCCGCCTTCCAGGGCGGTGAGCTGGTCCTGGAACCCGTCGCGGGTGGGATTCGAGCCGCGGGAGTATTCATGTCCGGAGCGCAGCACGTTGATGCCGTCCTGGATGAAGGTGCTGGTCTGGTAGATCGGCGGCACGACCGCGCCGGTGTGCGGGTCCTTGTGCTGGCCGGCGTGGACGGCCTGGGTGTTGAAGCCGCTCATGATGCTCCTTGGGTTTGCGGGGCCAGGGCCTTCTCCAGTGCGTGGTCAAGGGCCTGGGTGAGATCGGCGAGCAGGTCGGCGGGGTCTTCCAGGCCGACCGACAGGCGCAGGGTGGCGGTGTTCAGCCCGGCGGCGGCCAGCTGCTGCTCGGAGAGCCGGCAGTGGGTCATGGTGGCCGGGTGGGAGATCATGGTGCGGGTGTCCCCCACATTGGCGGCCAGCGAAATCAGTTTCAGCCCGTCGATCAGCGGGGAGACCAGCGTGGGATGGGCCAGCTCGATGGCCAGCACGCAGCCGGTGCCCTTGGGCGTGATCTTCTTGGCCAGCTCGTGGCTCGGGTGGGTGGACAGCGAGGGGTGGTGGATGGCCACAATGCCCGGGTGCGCCAGGAGCTCGCCGATCAGCGTGGTGACGCTGCGCTGCACATGTGCGGCGCGCACCGGCAGGGTTTCGATGCCGGCGAGGATCCCCTGGGCGCTAGCCGGGGCGAGGGTCGGGCCCAGGTCGTGCAGGAATTTGGAGCGCACCAGCATCGCGTAGGCGGCCGATCCGTGGCGCTCAAGCAGCGAGGTGTTGTTCAGCCGCACGCGCGGGGCGGCGATCTGCGGCCAGCGGGCGGCGTCGGAGAAGTCGAATTTGCCCGAGTCCACGACGATCCCGCCCAAAACAGAACCGTGTCCGGCCAGGCCCTTGGTGGCCGAGTGCACCACGATGTCCGCGCCGAAATCCAGTGGCCGCACATTCAGCGGGGTGGCCAGGGTGTTATCGACCACCACCGGGATGTTGTGCTCATGGGCGATGGCCGCGATGGCGGGAAGATCGGCCACGGTGCACAGCGGGTTGGAGACCGACTCCAGGAAGAACGCCCGGGTGTCTTCCTCGATGGCCCCGGACCAGGCGGCCGGATCGGCCTGGTCGACAAAGCTGATGCGGATGCCGAAGTCGGCGAAGGTGTCGGTGAACAGGTCCACGGTGCCGCCGTAGAGCGAGGAGGAGGCCACGATGTGCTTGGGTCCCTGGGTCAGGGCCAGGAGGGACAGGGCTACCGCGGACTGGCCGGTGGCGGTGGCTACCGCCTGGGCGCCGCCTTCCAGCGCGGCCACTCGCTGCTCGAGGATCGAGACGGTGGGATTGCCGGTGCGCGAGTAGGTGAAACCGGCCTGGCGCAACGCGAACTTCTCGATCGCTTCGGCATGCGACTGGAATTGGTAGGCTGCGGAATTGTGCAGTGGCGGCAGCATCGGGCGGAAGTCTCCGCTCGGGCGATATCCGGCGTGGACCGCGTCGGTTCCTTGGCTCATAGCTCCTCCTCGTTCTCTGCGAGGGAGTGCACCGATAGGCATCGTGTGGCAACACGAAGCACATCACGCAAAAGCGCGTTCGGAACTGCTCCATCGTTCCTGGCATTAGCACCTTTCGGTTTCCCGATGGTTGCTGCGACGTCAACGAGCCAGATCTCTTAGTCGCTCTTGATGGTTTGTTGTTCTTCCATGGTTGGCCACGGGCCGCAAACGGCGCAAGCGCCATCGGGCGGCCAGCTTCATACAAGGCCGCCAAGCTTCATATGTCGTGAACTTGTCATGATGACGCGGTGGCTGGCACCACTTTATGACGCATCACTTTGAGCAGAACCTGCGTGATTTCAAGGTTTTTGCCGAAGTTTATGACGATAGACCGGTACTCGATGACCGGGAGTTACGCCGTGGGCGGCTCAGCCGAGCACCTCGACCCCAAAGCTGGCGACCACCGCACGGACTTCTTGCAGGTAGCGCTGGGCCTGGTCGGTCAGCGGAATGGCTGCGTGGTCAATCCAGCCGATCTCGATGCGCTCCTCGATCGCCAGCGGGATGGCAACGATGGAGGGATCAAGCTCGTCGCTGATGATGCCGGTGGAGATCGTGTACCCGCCCAGGCCGATCATGAGGTTGAAGATGGTGGCGCGGTCCGAAACCTGGATTTCGCGTTGGCTGGAGCGCGTGGAGAGCACCTCCTCGGCGAAGTAGAAGGAATTATTCGCGCCCTGGTCGAAGGTCAGCCGGGGCAGGTCCTCGAGGTCTTCGAGGGTGACCTGGTCCCGGGTGGCCAGCGGGTTGCTGCGCGAGATGAAGATGTGCGGATCAGCCAGGAACAGCGGGTGGAAGGCCAGCCGGGATTCGCGCAGCAGCTTGTCGATGACCTTGCGGTTGAAGTCATTGCGGTACAGGATCCCGATGTCGCTGCGCAGGGTGCGCACGTCCTCGATGATCTGTTCGGTGCGCGTCTCGCGGAGCGAAAACTGGTACTCCTCGGCGCCGCTGGCCTGGACCATCCGGACAAAGGCGTCCACCGAAAATGAGTAGTGCTGGGTGGAGACGCCCAGCAGGCGCCTGGCGGAGGGCCGTCCGAGGTAGCGGTGCTCCAGCAGCTCCACTTGCTCCAGGACCTGCCGGGCGTAGCCAAGGAATTCTGCTCCTTCGGCGGTGAGCGTCACTCCCCTGGCCGAGCGCACCAGCAAGGTGCGCCCCACCCTCGATTCAAGCTCCTTCATCGCCGCCGACATGCTGGGCTGCGCGACGTAAATCAAGTCGGCGGCAGCCGAGATGGACCCCTCGGAGGCTACCGCCACGAAATAGCGCAGCTGCTGCAGTGTCAAGCCATTTGTTCCCTGAACCATAGCCAGAGTCTATATGAATCCATAGTTATATCGAGTTACCTGATATCAAGAATCACCCTGCATGATTGACGCAACGACTTCCCCTCGGCCTGCCCAGGCCTCCCAAATACAGATTGGCCATCATGGCAGACGAATTGAATTTCAGCATTAGCACCACCAGATTTGACGAGAATTACTCCCCTTCGGCGAATTCGCGCACCACGACAAACTTCGCTAATTTGGCACGCGGAGAGCGCCGCGAAGAGAACTTGCGCAACGCCCTGACGATGATCAACCGCCGGTTCAATTCCTTGGCTCACTGGGACAATCCCCAGGGCGACCGCTATTCTCTTGAATTGGAAATCATTTCCGCAAATGTGCATTTTTCTGCCGATAATACCGACCAGCAATTTCCTCTTTTAGAAGTGCTTGAAACCACGATCGTGGATAAACTCACCGGCACTCGGTCCCAGGGCATGGTCGGCAATAATTTTTCTTCTTATGTCCGCGATTACGACTTCAGCGTTGTGCTCCCAGCATCGTGTAATGACAGCGGATCTCCGGTGCTTCCCGAAGATTTTGGTGATCTCCATGGACAGCTCTTCCAGCATTTTTTGAACTCACAGGCATACCGTGAGCGTTTTGCCCAGCTGCCGGTGGTCTGCATCAGCGTCTCCACCTCCAAGACTTATTTCCGCACTGGCAACAGCCATCCAGTGCTCGGCTTGGAATACCAGCAGGACGAGAACTCGCTCACCGATGCGTACTTCGGCAAGATGGGCTTGAGCGTTCGCTACTTCATGCCGCCGGGTGCCGTTGCGCCACTGGCCTTTTACTTCCGTGGCGACCTGCTCAACGATTACACGAACCTGCAGCTGATTAGCCTGATCAGCACCATGGAGACCTTCCAGAAGATCTACCGCCCGGAGATCTACAACGCCAATTCGGCAGCGCCCTCCGTGTACCACCCGAGCCTGGGCGCCGAGGACTTCTCCCCTACACGCGTTTTCTACGACCGCGAAGAACGAGCCCAATTGGGCAGGATCCAAGGCAAGTTCACCGAAGAGCATTTCATCACCCCAAATCGCCAACTGCTCGATCAGTGGTCCTCCTCCTACCAGACTCCCGTCGCCTAAGACTCCGAAAGATTCCTCAATGACTTCACCACTTATCCCCGCGTCGATCGTTGGCAGCCTGCCCAAGCCTTCGTGGCTTGCCGAACCTGAAAAGCTATGGTCCCCATGGAAGCTTGAAGGCGATCAGCTGCGCGAAGGCCAGCAAGACGCCATGCGTGCTGCGGTCCTCGAGCAGACTCAACGCGGCATCGACATCATTAGTGATGGCGAACAGACCCGTCAGCACTTTGTCACCACGTTCATTGAGCACCTGAGCGGTGTTGATTTCGAAAAGCGTGAGACGGTGCGAATCCGCAACCGTTACGACGCGAGCGTGCCTACCGTCGTTAGTGCCGTAGAACGTGAAAAACCGGTTTTTGTCGAGGACGCAAAGGCCATTCGTTCATTCACTGACAAGCAGATCAAGTGGACGTTACCTGGCCCGATGACCATGGTGGACACGTTGTATGACGCTCACTACCAGAGCCGTGAAAAGCTCGCTTGGGAGTTTGCGACCATCCTGAACCAGGAAGCGAAAGAACTCGAAGCTGTTGGTGTGGATGTTATCCAGTTTGACGAGCCAGCCTTTAATGTCTTCTTTGATGAAGTTGCTGACTGGGGCATCGCAGCGCTGGAGCGTGCTTGCGAAGGTTTGAAGGCAGAAACCGTTGCGCACATTTGTTTCGGTTACGGCATCAAGGCCAATAACGATTGGAAGGCCACTCTTGGCGCTCAGTGGCTCCATTATGAGAAGTCCTTCCCACTGTTGCAGGCTTCAACCATTGACACCGTTTCTTTGGAATCTCACCATTCCAACGTGCCGCTTGAAGTAGTTGAGATGGTTCGAGGCAAGAAGGTCATGCTCGGTGCCATCGACGTGGCTAATGATGCCGTAGAGACTCCCGAGGAAGTAGCACAGACCCTGCGCAACGCACTCGAATTTGTCGATGCCGACAAGCTGATTGCCAGCACCAACTGCGGCATGGCACCTTTCCGCCGCGATGTGGCGCTGGCCAAGCTCAGCGCGCTGAGCGCTGGCGCCGGCATCCTGCGCGAGGAGCTTGTTGGTGCACGCGTCTAAAGTGTCGGATTCCGCGACGCCCTCGTTGCCCGCGGAAGACTTCAAAGCAGTCTTTCGTGGGCACCCGGGTGGGGTCAGTGTCATTACTGCCGATGCTGGCCAGGGCCCAGTTGCCCTCACCGCAACATCGGTTGCCTCCATCAGCGTTGATCCGCCATTGCTAGTCTTCTCAATTTCGGCTCACTCTTCTGCCTCTGACGTACTCTCTCGCGCTCAGACGGTCGTGGTTCATTCCTTGGATGTGCATGACATTGAATTGGCAAAGTTGGGTGCTACCAGCGGGGTAGATCGTTTTGCGCAGGACCAGACATGGACTCGATTGAGCACCGGAGAAACGGTCTTTGATAACGTGCGCGCTTGGGTACGGTGTGAGGTTGTGGAACGCATCCAGGCAGGGACCTCAACGGTCATCGTGGCTCGCGGACTGCAGTCACACATTGCACGCGACTCCCAACCGGGCGAGCTTGGTGACGCATTGGTTTACCACAACCGTTCGTGGCACCACTTGAATGCCGACTCGCATCTGGGCCACTGATACACAAATAGCTGACGCTGGGAACCACCCGTTGGTGGTTCCCAGCGTCAGCTGCATGGGACCGTATATCGGCTTAAGCTACTTCGCAGAAGTCTTGCGTGAGCGCGCAATAAATACCATGCCGCCAATGGCTAGCAGTATCCCAACCCCAGCAGCCCAGAAACCATCAAAACCTGTGTTGGCCAGTGCAGGCGCTGAGGCCTCAAAAACCGCTACGGGTTCAGCGGACTTGCTTGCCTTTTGCGCCCTGGTAACGATTGCCTTGCCGATTGAACCTGCGGGCTTGATTTCAGCGTCAGCAACGGGTTGTTCGCTTTCTGAAACGTCAGGTTCGTTCACAGTTTCGGAGCCACCAGTTGAACCACCCGTCGTTTCCGGTGTAATCCCCAAGTACATTTCGAGGTAGTACGCACGTAGCTCAGGATCATCGGCAAAGACTTCTTCAAGGAAAGCCTGAAGATCAGCTGCATCTTCATCGGTTTCTATACTGTCAGCGATGATTGGCAACAACTGCTCGATGAACTCAAGGCCAGCGTCACTGCGGAAGTACTCTTCCCACTGGGAATCATCCCATTCAAGACTGTCCTGTGGGAGGGTATCGAGGATTAAGTCCCAGAAGGCTTGCTCCTCCTCGGAGAGTTCAAAGTCATCCTCGACGGGGTACTCTTCCTCTAGGAGTTCATTGAGCTGTCGAAAGTACTCTTCCCCAGCCTCGGTCTCGGCAAATACTTCCCATTGCTCGGCGCTCCAGTCTTCAGAACCTTCAGGCAAGAGGGCATTGATTTCGTCCCAGCGGTCATCGTTGGAAACTAGACCAAAACTGGTTGATGATTGCTTCGGCGATTCGGGGAGTACGGTAGGCACACTCTTAACTTCCGGATTAACGGATTCCGATTCCTCCTGCACCCGAGCTGGCGTCGGTTCGGTTACTTCTGAGACTGGCTCGGACGCTGGGGCCTCATTTGAGTCCTCAATCTGAGCCTCACTGGCTTCGTGGGTGGCCTTGTCCGACATACTAACTTCAGCAGTGAGCTCAGATGTAGCTTCAGATTCTGCCGAAGCAGCTGATTCCGTCACCGTAGGTTCTGATTCTTCGGACGCATCGGAATCGCCAGCAGCAGCCGAAGACTCAGCTGGAAGAATGCTTTCCTCGGATTCAACAACGTTTACTACAGGAGACTGAGACACAACCGGTTCCGTCTGCGCGTCCGCTGACGTTGATGATTCCGCTGGAGCAGAGACGACCTCCTCCGAAATCACTTCTCCATTTGCTGCAGGGCCGCTAATCACCAATCCCGTGATCAGTGCTGTCGACATTGCCACCGCGCTTAATTTAGTTTTCAATTTTCCTGCTTCAAAGAGTGCGAATCGGCACAAAAACCTCACAACAGAATAAATTAGCGATTATCGCTAAAGTCGTTCTGTCCCGTGCCGAAGAATTGATGATTAGGAATAATGTAGCTCATTACCCGAAGATTCACCAAGAAATCTTTTCACGTAAAACTCGTTTCCTGCGATCCTAGTCAACCAAGGAATATTCGAGATCACTGTTATCTCCTTCTCATGCCTAGTGGGCCACGAGCAAGGTCTCGACCACCGACTAAAAATCTGCCGGAATCTGAGGCTCAATAGAATCCTTTTCACGGGGGAAGATCGACTTGGTCAGCAGTTCTGACTCTGTAATCCTGAACGACATTTCAACCCTCCATTGATCGTGATAAGAACTGATTGCTGAGACCTTGTTATCGCTTTGGAAGCTGGACGGTGCGGCGTTAGCAGAGAGCAAACAAGAAGCCATGCGCGCAGCAATGCTTGATCAGACCCGCCAGCACTTCGTCACCACCCTCATTGATCCTTATACGCACGCCTTTAACGATCGTTAATGACACACTCACCCGGCAGGTTGGGTGAAAATCCTCGACAGTTGAAAACTCAACATATTTTCATGGTCGTATAGTCTCATTGCTCAGTGCCATAAACTTTGCACCGAAACAGTAGCTATTCCACGAGCATTGACACATTTAGACTCAAGAGACACCTCCTCAGATACGCCAGAGTCTCCAACGGCGACCAAGAAACACAACTCCAACTTGACGCACTGGCTAAAGCCAGGTGGTCTCGCATCTTCGCCAGCACACGAACGGGCCGGCCACGCTCATAATTCGCTACGTGAAGCGGGTGCCTAGCTCGGAAAGCACACTGTTCAATTTGGTTTTGGAAGAGCCTGATTACACAGGAACCCTTCGCAACTTTCGGTCGTTCTAGGCCTTGTCACCAGTTACTACGCTTACTCCAACGTTCTTTAAGGACATTAGCCTCCGACAAAACAGATAATTTAGTTGTCTTTTCTGGCGGCCAGACAGACTGGCTTAAAAATGGGAAAAGTAGATATCGCACCGCGGCTGGATGATGCCAAAGGTCGGGACAAGCAGCCGCGCCCATCAACATCAGGATCTCTTCTTTATTTGCTAAAGAGCTAAAATTACCGATAGTAGTGCCCACATGGGTCACGCCAGGGGCCCTAACCTCTGCCAGATTCCGTGGAATTCGCACCTTACGTTCTCGTGGATACGCAATGCTCCCATACCCCGATAATGTTGTGATGACAGATGGAATCGTCGGTGATAAATTGATCGCTTCCGCTACGATGCTGCACCACAAGTGACCATCACAAATATTGTGAGTTTCGACGTCTCCACCGACAACGCGAAAAGCGCCATCTGTCATCTGCTCAACGAAATCTATCCGCATCGCCCGTTCGGTCTCCGACAACCTAACGCTGGAGTTGGCAATTTGAATAAACGCCGCGTGAAGGCCTTCGTCTACGAGCAGAGTCTCCACCCAGGTTGCACCCCTCCCACTCACTAAAGAAATTTTCTCAATTCCTTCATTTTTTCGACGTGAGGGCGTGGAAGAGTCCCGAAAATTATCGTGAAATCCACCGTAAACATCGTCTAGATCTTCGAGCAATCTAGCACGATTATTCTCACCAGATATGGCGCAAGAAACAGCTCGTTTTATGAGATCGAACTGATGCCCAGCGCCATGGCAGTAACAATTGCAGCTAGACAATCGCGCACGCTCACATGCCGAGTTATGCTCTTCAAAAAGGTGAATCTTTGCAGTCAATTCCGACTCCAGATCGTTAAAATGAAAATTCTTATGTCACTTATGAATCATCATACAACTTTAGATTTTTTTCAACACTACCAAAATAGCCTGTTTTCACGGCATCGAAACAGCTTTAACTGATGCAGATTTGTCAGAAAAATTTAGTGGCATCGCAAAAACGGCCGTTATCTCCAGTGAACAGTTCTGCCTTATGACTCCCGAAAGAAATCTCGGTTCTTCCCCTGAGCGCTCTGATTGCCCACGCCCATTGGTAAGCTCCCTTTATGACAGGTACATGGGATGAGAAAGATAACAAAGATCCTTGGGCAATATCTCCCGATAGGTGGCAAGCTGGTAAAGAATGGGAACCTCCCGCTTCCGCCCCTGCAAGATGGGGCGGATGGGAATCACCCGCGGAAAAAGCTTGGGATCCATGGGGCTTCCTGCAGCCAGACACCGACGAGGGTTGGAGTCAACAAACCTCTCAGTACACTAAAAAGCACTTGCTCGCGCGGCACGGACAAGGAGAAGTTTGGCTTGGCGAGTTGCCCGGGACTGAAAAGAAGTTTGCAATAAAGTACCTGCTCACAAATCCCGGCGAATCGATCGATAAGGTCACTATTCGTCGATTCGAACGTGAAGTAAGGGCTCAGTCCACGTTGGATCATCCGGGCATCATGCCGGTCGTTTATTCTAATTTCGATGAGGAACCACCGTGGTTTGTCATGCCGTTGGCGTTAGGATCACTGCGAGATTTTTTCAAACAAATAGCCCCAAACAACGTATCTGCCAAGTTGCCAGAGATGCAGGCAGTGACGCTGATCCTGGAAGTCGCGGAAGCTCTCTCCTATGCTCATAAGGAAGGCGTCATCCATCGAGATGTAAAACCCGAGAATATCCTCAATCTCGACAATAAGTGGGTTCTGTCCGACTTCGGACTATGCAGGGATCACACATCCAATAGCACAACCTATACGCAGGTAGGTGCCTTCGGTACCTACGAATATATGGCACCCGAACAGTACACCGACGCCCACAATGCCACTGCTGCAGCCGATATTTTCGCTATCGGTAAAGTGTTCTTTGAATGTCTCACAGGGGTTCTTCCTTACCCAACCCCAGACATGACTTTGGTGCCGCCTCTCTTCAAGTACATAATCACGAAGTGTCTAAATTCTGAGCCAACTGGTCGGTACGTTTCGGTGGAAGCATTCATTAACGACCTTCAAGCGTTGATGAACTCTCAAAACGATCTAGCACTACCAATTGATCATGCCCAAAAGCTCTCAGCTGCTGTACTCGCCGGAGTTCCTCGCGCAATTAGCCAACTTACTCAGTTCGTCCTAGCTAACTCAGCCGACGAAATTTTCTTAGGCAATTTCCTCCCCTCCGTAGTGCCTCCCGTAATGGCAGCAATCCAGCATGAAAACCGAAACGCCTTCGCTCAAATCGTCCGCGCGTTTGATGAGGTCTGTGCGGGGGATCATCCATTCTCGTGGACAGACTCGGCCGCACGCTTCCTTGAAAGTATCTTCCGAATGTCCAATGACCCCGACATACGACAGATGGTCGTGGCTCGAATTCTTCGACTAGGAACGGAGCATAATCGCTGGGCAGTTCGAGACATCTACGTCAACATCATCAAAGACATCTCATTTGCTCCTGAAGTGCTCATGGTGGCAAACCAATTGGCGGAATACCCCGAAGGGGCAGCCTTTGTACGCCAAGTGGCGGAAGGGATTTCGTTGCCCCTTCGGATTCAGCAGGTCCTAGCGGCCTAAAAGCGGCAGGGCTGACCCACTAGAGTCTGCCCTGCCTAATTGATTCGTCTAACCAGGCACTCCCGAGAGGAATAGCAGGCGACTAAGAAATTTCTAGGCGAGTATTTTTAGTACTCTGCTGAACTCGAAACTCGGCTACGCGTTTCAGCTATCTTTGAAACTTCAGTCTCCCGAAACTTTCTCCTCGTTGTTCTTTTGACAGCCCATTGACCAGTAATGACGGGCGAATGCCCATCGAGCTTTAGCATGGCGTCTTGTCGCTCGTTTCTGATGATCCGAACCTGCTATATCCGTCAAACCGCTAGAATCTGTGTTTCAGAAGCAGCCTGGACGGCAATAAGTAGGCGATACGGCCGTCTAATCAAATACCTAGACCGTATTCCTGCACTAACATTCGAGGTCGCCAGCCCGCGTCTCACTTCCAATTAGTTGCAAGACGTCGCATCGAGCACTACTCCCCCACGGAGAATCCGCGGAATCTCAATGGTCCAAAAATCTCGCAACTATGTGTCGCAACCAAGAACATAGAATCATGTCTACACCAATAGTTGCGAGACACTCTTGAAGTACCAATGACGAAACTGATTGGCTTCGCCCACGTATCCACCCATGCCCAAGATGCCGACCGGCAAGTCTAGGACCTCCTCGGCGCTGGCGTCCGCTGCGATGATCTCTGCATCGACCACGGCCAGTCCGGAGCACTTGCCAAACGGCCGGGGCTGAACAAAGCACTCGAACGATACTCTGGTGATTACGACCTTGAATTGACTAGGACGCTCCACTCAGAAGATGCTCGACCTCGCGCAAGAACTTCGTGAGCGCCATGTCGGGTTACGGGTGCTGAACCTTTGCGGCGGAGACGTTGAGACCAAAACACCCATGGGCGCCATGGTCTTTACCGTCATGGCTGCCCTGGCCCAGATGGAGTTGGAGATCAAGCGCGAACGCATCACCGACTCCGTAACCAAACGCCGCACCACTGGCGACGATCTCGAAGGCCGGCGTCTGGGCTTCACCGAATCGCAGATCCGCCCCGCAGCGAAGCTCATCCAGACCGGCGAACCGGCAACCCAAGTCGCCAAGGACATGGGGATGCGCCGTGCCACCCTCTACTGGCGGATCAAAGAGCTTCCGTAACCACCCGTTAACCAGTCAGGGTTACAGCGCCTTTACCCTTGCTAAGCGTTTTAACGCATGGGCAACTCGTCGGAGCAACAGACTATGCTGACCAACGAACGGTACAACCCTTCCAAGACTGGAGCTGGAGCTTGACCAGAACAAGAAAGACCACCGCCGAAGTTGTAGACCTCCTACGCAATGGCAAGGGATTACCCACTGCTGCAGAGGTCGATAACCACGCTATCTGGTTCTACCCTCGGCACTGGCTGAACCGGTGGGACGAAAACATGCCGGATGTTCCTTCCATCCTCCAAAGCGGAGAAAAGGACAGCAAAGGTCGACTGACCCTGAGCCGAGGCGACCTATTCGCTCTTGGTAACAAGGTGAAAACTGCACAAGATGCGGTCAACTTCTACGTCGCGGTCTGCTCATGGGGCGCCGGCGCCAAAGCCCGCGATATCTACCGTCGAATTCCAACATTGAGCGAACCAGACGTTGGGGAAAAACTCCTCGACGGAATCATGCTCGCCCAAGACCCGAACGTCGAAGCAGAAGAAGCCTACCGATCCTTCTGGACAAGCAACCAGTACAAACTCAAAGGTCTCGGCCCAGCCTTCTTCACCAAGCTTTTGTACTTCACAGCCGGCCCCACAGATAGCCAGAAAATGCGCCACCTCATTCTAGACAAAAAGGTTGCAGCTTCCATCGGCTGGCCCGACAAAGCCTGGTGGACTCCTTCGGAGTATGGAAACTACCTAGAACTCATCAACAACGTCGTGGAACACCTGCCCGAAGCAGAACGCTCCGACTGCCTCGAAATGCGCTTATTCAAGCCATAGTGCTGCTCAAGGACTCTTACCGAAAACGCTATGATCCCAGTTCTGGGCCACGAGCTTTCGGTTCAGAGTTCCGGGAAAACGAATACGTTGAAAAACCGTCGTTCGAGCGATCGCTCGAACGACGGTTTTCTTCATCCCGAAAACGATCATTTTCGGACTGAACAGCCCTCTCCAAAATGTGGTAAATGAAGTTTAGTCGAGCTTCAAATCCGGAAGTTCTACGACGATGCGATTGGTTTCCAAACTCAACGCCACGATCCGTCCGATGAGGTCGATAATGTACCGGGGCTGTTCGTGCTCCCGCGACCAGTCGTTGGGGTCATTAACGATGCCCGACGCCCTGTCTGTTTTCACCTGATAGCGTTCTAAAATCCAGTCCAGACCCGAGCGGGAGCCGAGCATGTATTCCTGAGCGTCCAACGGAATGCCTTCGATGTCGATGAACGGATTGAAACGAATTTTGGTTTTGTCCCAGGCTCCGGCTTTGCCGCCGTACTTCATCTTGGTCACTGCGAATCGCTCGTAGTCGTTCTCCGGTGCTCCCGGTAAGACTGTCTCGTCCAGCGGATATGGGGTGATGTCCTCATAGTTGATATGCAAGTCAGCCAACTTGCGTCCAGCCTGCACAAATTTAATGAACTGTTCCATTCCTACGACCAGTGGGATACGTGGCAACTGCTTCTTAAGATCAGCTGCGTAGCGTTCCCGATATTCCGGCGAATGCAGTAGACCGTAAACGTAGTAAAAGATATCGTCCTTAGTCACCTGCTCACCGTAGGAAGACTGGTACTCGGACAGGGCCCAGTCCGTGATGTTGTCCCGCTGCTCTGGCTCGTCGAAGAGAGTGCCGGATGCCGGTTCGGCATAGGAATACCTAGCAAAGAACTGCCCACCCTCGGAACCGTAGAAGTTTAGATCTGGGATTTTGGCGGTGGCTAGAACACTGAAATCCTTCTTTGCGCCCGCCCCTAGCACGTAAAATCCCTTGTTCTCGTGCTCTTGGCTCGGGAAGAATCTCGGAATTACAGAGCCTCGCTCCAGAATCTTCGAATTCCCCGTCAAGAAAATCGAGTTAAAGGGACGGTAGTGAGCAACTCTGGTAAGACTCTTCTGAGTCGCTAAAGTTTTCTTCTTGGCAAATAGTGACCTCAGACCAGCGGACCAGCTGATACTCCGGGGATCGTTGGATACATTATCGGCTATAGGCGATGGACAACCTGCAGCTGCCCAGCGTTGCAACTCATCATTGTAGCTCTTGGTCAAAAGAGAGACAGAATTGCCAAGTTTCTCCCGTGATGAGTTGTATACCCATGAATCACGAGCGGTGCCGAGACCCGTACCACCAGTAACAAAAATTTTATTCGTTGTTGGTGATTTTCGATCAAATAGCGTCGGGTAGGTGGAGTATCTGTTATCTCGTTGGTTAATCCAGTCTCCTTCAGAGTTGGGGACAACGATTTCCCAGTCAAGGGTTCCGAGATACGACTCTTTAACCAGCTCTAGTTTTTGTTTGCGATTGAGATAGTCCCCGATGTCCTTGTAGCGTAGCACCGACTCATCCACTCGACCGGGACGCTTGATCAATAACAAGACCGCCACAGTATTTCGTGATCCCGACTCAAAAATCTTGCCCCCTTCTTTGCGACTCTGCTCCCCTGCAGTGCGCTGGTTGCCGCGGAGGTTGTAGACGTAGATTTCGTGAAATTCCGTCATGAGAGTCTTGCGCAGCCCGTCAGCAGTGTTTCCATCGATGTACCCACCGTTGGAGACATAACAGACAACACCACCGTTCTCGGACGTCAAGACTCGATCGGAGGCCCAACGAATAGCGCGGATGTAGGAATCATAGAGCGAGTTCTTCAGAGTCGCAGTGGACTGCGCCGCATACGTGCTACGGATCGAGTCATCCAGCGTTGGGTATTTCTGGTTTGCATTGTTGTCGTTACCGCTGGTCTGTCCCACCGAGTATGGAGGGTTGCCAATGATCACCCGGATATCCAGATTGTTCTGCTCCGTGACGCGGTCGCTGTTTCTCGTGAACACCTTCGTGTCCAGCACGTCGCCGTCCTCGGTCATCTGGAACGTATCGGTCAGTACGATCCCATCGAACGGCTCATAGCCGATCGTTGTCTGGTCGTGCCCATACTCAGCAGTGTTCTTTTGCTGCAGCGCGTGGAAGGTAGCTTCGATGTTGATCGCCGCGATGTAGTAGGCCATCAGCAGGATCTCGTTCGCGTGCAGCTCCTGCGAATACTTCCGCAACAAGTCCTGCGGATCGATCAGCCCGGACTGCAGCAACCTGACAATGAACGTACCGGTGCCGGTGAACGGGTCCAGCACGTGGACACCCTCATCGGTGATCGAGGCACCGAAGTGTTCTTTCAGCGCGTCGTTGACCGCGCGCAGGATGAAGTCCACGACCTCCATCGGGGTATACACAATCCCCAGGGACACGGCCACACGGGGGAAGGCGAGCTTGAAGAACCGCTCATAGAGCTCGGTAATGATCTTCTGCTTCCCTGCAGCATCGGTAATACCCTCGGCCCGAACGCGCACTGACCGGTAGAACTCTTCTAGGTGCGCGGTTTCCGAATCCAGATTGTAGGCGTCCAAAAGGGTGAGCATGGAGTCCATGACCTTGGAGACCGGATTGTGCCCAGCGAAGTCATAGTCCTCGAAGAGTGCGTTGAATACCGGCTTGGTGATCAGGTGCTGCACCAGCATGTCCACGGCATCGGCGCGGGTAATCCCGTCGTTCAGGCTTCCGCGTAGCCCGTCGAGGAACACCGCGAATTCCTCAGCTGGCCTAGGGTCAGCCCCGTCCAGGATGGTGTTGATGCGGGTAACTTGGCGGTCGGCAATGTCCTTGACGTCCTTGGCCCAGTCTTCCCAGTACCGGCGGTCACCGACCTTCTTGACCATGCGTGCGAAGATCGCGTTCTCCCACTCGGCCGCATTAGCCATCGTGAACAGTGCCTCGGTCGCCCCTGGATCGTTCTTGCCCTCGGTGACGTTCTCGGTGCCGTCGCCGCCGATACCAATCACGTCGATGGTCTTGTTGGCTTTCTTGTCCAAATCGATCTTGTTGATCATCGCTTCGAACCGGTCATCGTGGGCCCGCAGCGCCTGCAATACATCCCAGACAACCTTGTACTTCTTGTTATCGTTCAACGCGGTCGTCGGGTCCTGGGAGGCCGGTACCGCAATGGGCAGGATGATGTACCCGTATTCCTTGTTCGTGGCGGCGGACTTGCGCATCACGCGGCCCACGGACTGTACTACGTCTACCTGCGAGTTGCGCGGGTTCAGGAACAGCACCGCATCCAACGACGGCACATCCACGCCTTCGGACAGGCATTTGGCATTGGTCAGGATCCGGCATACGTCCTCTCCGGAATCCGTCTGCAGCCAGTCCAAGCGCTGCGAGCGGGCCAGCACATTGAATGTGCCATCCACGTGCTCAGCTTCCAGCTTCAGCTTCGACGCTCCCTCGGAGCGGTTCACCAAAAGTTCCCGGCCGACCTTCTCGAACTGGTCAGCGATGGCCTTGGATTCCTTAATGTTCCTCGCGAATGCGACCGCGCGGTGCATCGGATTGGTGTCGGTGATCGACAGGCGTTCACCATTCACGCCACGCTTGGATAGCCCGTTCCAGCACCCTACAATGCGGGCCACATCATCCAGGTTCATGTCCCCGTCGTTGGCCAGCAGGTCTTGGAAACTAGTCGCCACTGATTCCTCGTCAACGGCGAGGATCAGCACCTTGTAGTCCGCCAGGTGCCCCATTTCGACTGCCCGGCCGAATCCGAGGTGGTGGAACTCCGGGCCATAGGTGGTCTCGTCGTCCATGGAGTAGACGGCTACCCCGTCCTTGGCGGCCTTGTTCTTCGAATCCTCTACATAGATCCGCGGAGTCGCCGTCATGTACAGCCGCTTTGCAGCCTTCAGGTACTCGGGGTTGTGGACCCGCACGAACGCGGAATCATCAGCACCGGGCTGTGAAATGCCCGTGGTGCGGTGCGCTTCATCGCATACGATCAAATCAAACTCCGGCAACCCCAGTTCTTGGGCTTGGTGGATCACATCGATCGACTGGTACGTGGAGAACACCACCGTCAAAGTCTCCTGGCCGGTGGAGATCTTGTACCGGTTCACCAGCTTCACAGGGTCCGTCGAGGCTGGGAACCCCAGGTCATGGACTGCCATGTCTTCGTTTTGAGCTCGGCCGACCGATGCATCGGAGCAGACCGCGAACGGCCGCAATGGTACATCCGCCTGGGCTGTCCATTCATTGAGAGTCTGTTGCAGCAGAGCAATCGAGGGAACAAGGAACAGCACGGATCCGCCGACTGGCACCTGTTCTTCGACGAGTTTCAGCGAGGTGAAGGTCTTGCCGGTGCCGCACGCCATGACGAGCTTGCCCCGGTCGTGTAGCTCGAATCCCTTGGTCACCGCGTCGATGGCTTCTTGCTGGTATTTGCGTGGCTGCTTGCCGGGCAGCTGCACCATGACTTCGGGCTGTTCGGGGTTGAACAACGACCAGTCGATGGTGGATTGGGCGAAGTCCTGCAACCGGATCCGTTGGATGGGTTTGGACTGATCGAGCAGGGCAGCTTCTGCGTGTTTGGCCCACAGGTCAGTGGTGGACACGATCATGCCTTGGGCGAAGGGGGCTTTGCCCAGTTCGGTGAAGAACGAGTCAATAGCCTGTTTGGGAAGCGTTCTAGCCGGGTCGTAGAACTTCGCCTGGATCCCTACCAGTTCGCCGGTGTAACGGTCCTCGGCGACCAGATCAATACCGGTGTCAACGAGTCCGTTGCGGTCTGGCCATTCCTGCCACAACCAGACATTGGCGAATTGGTCCGCGTATTTCGGCTCAACCTGCAAATACCGTTTGAGCAGACGTTCGAACTTTGACCCTTTGTCTCGCTGGCTCGTCGCGGAAAAATAGAGGTCGTCGAAGACATCGGCAAAAGTCTGAACAGTCATACCTCCAATTATCGCCAGTAGGAAAGCGAAACATGGAATTGACAGCTTTGCAGACGAATGTGGCTGACCTTCAGCCCTGTTAAGCCTCGTCTCCAGAACCGGAAATTGAATGGGCTGGAACATCAAGATTCTCTACATCCGCAATCAGTTCAGACACTGAGGGATAACGTTGTTCCAGATCGTGCGCCACACATTTTTGAACAATTCGGTGCATTTCATTGTTTCCCGTGGCTATCGATTGACGACCAGTGAAAATGAAGGAGAGAACATGACCTATCGAATACATCTCGTTCAGAATGCTGTAGTCTCGGAAGCTCTCTAGCATCGGGTCACGGATGGTTCCACGCATTTCCGTGTGAGTACGGGTAAACGCAGAATCTTGCTTCTTGACCAGGCCGAAGTCAGAGAGCTTGACGAGGACCGCACCGCTTTCGTACACCTTCATCAGAACATTCTGCAGACTGATGTCTCGATGCAGCAGTTCTTGACTATGGATGTAGCTCATGCCGTAGAGGAACTGCAGTGCGATCCGCTTCCGAGTAGAAAATTGCAACGTGCCGTTGCGTTTGGAGATGTACTCGCGGAGAGTTGCGTCGCAGTGTTCCATTCGGTATTCGTTGCGTGAATCGTCGAATTTGTAGACCTCTAGAATGTAGGGGAAGCTGAGTTTCTTCATCACGTCGAATTCCTGGCGAAAACGTTCCAAGTCTCTTTCATCAGCTTCTCGTTTAGCGCGTTTGATTGCGAACCTGATGCCGTAGTCAGGATCCACATAGGAGTAGACATCGGCGTAAGAACCGTTGCCGATCATCTTTGGTTCAATAGGCTCCTGTTTGTTTTTTGAGTTCAACCAAAGCGTTCTCCGTAAATACACGGTCGTACTTGATGAGCTCAATCGGTTCGAAGCCTTCCGGGACAGCACTGCCACCGCTATAAGATAGCCAAGGTCTGCAGCGCTCAATCGCTTTCTGATAACCGGTATCCAGGACGATGTCTACGCCGGCACGCTTCAATGTGTAGAGGTCGTTCTTCAAGTCCTTCAATAAATCGAGCATGGCCCTGCTCCTGTCAGCCCAGTAATGACCGGTGGTTTCTGCGCGTCCGTTGATCTCAGCAAGATGCTGGTTCAGTCCCTCATGGAGCACTGCAAACATATGCTCCCACCGAGAACCTTTATACAGGCGCACGAACTCTTGAGAATCAGGCCTCTCCTCATACTTTGCATCAATGTCTTGCAGCATGAACTTGATAGATTCCGCGTTCACCATTGCCCCATTTCTGTTGTTTGTCTCCTACCTTGCCAGAGTGAACCGACATTTCAGACGCTAAACGAAACGTAGACTACGCAATGAATAATGAGGTTCTTATCTGTCGGCAAACTTATCTGCACTCGCCCTATAGAGCATAAGTTCCACCATTTAGTGCGGCTGTGAAGATTGATCAAGTACCAGTTTGCAAGCTGATGAACACAACAGAGCGAGGCACAAGAAAGTTTCAACCAGCACGTTCGAGTGGTCCCTGCCTCTATGGTTTTAATGCGATTAACTCTAGCTTCACTCGCGCCAAGCGCTCGTGGCCAGCACAATAGTTGCCATGGACTATGAAAACCCGCTGATCCTCAAAGATGTTGCCGCATGGCGCGCCTGGCTCGATGAAAACGAAGAAACCAGTGACGGGGTGTGGCTGCTCGTAGCAAAGAAGGGAACCACCGAGCCGACCTCTCTGAAGGTTGCCGACGCTCTACAGGAGGCCCTGTGCAGCGGATGGATCGACGGCCAGCGGCGCAGCAACGACGAGAAGACGTTCCTGCAGCGATACACTCCGCGACGCAAAGCCTCTGTCTGGTCCGAAAAGAATACGCAGTTCGTCCAAAAACTAATCGAGCAAGGCAGGATGCGCCCTCGCGGACAAGCGGAAATCGATAAGGCCAAAGCAGATGGCAGGTGGGACCGTGCCTACCAGGGGCAGGCCACTGCACAAGTGCCCGAAGACTTACAGCGTGCTCTAAACGCGAATCCGACTGCCAAAGCCGCTTTCGAAGCGCTGAAGTCCCAGCCGCGCTATCACATTCTGCACCAGCTGATGATTGCCAAGACCGATAAGACCCGATCGGCAAGACTGGAGAAATTCGTTCGGCAGCTGTCCGAAACATCAGGCTAAGGTGAACAAGCCAGATTCGCCCTAGATCTTTTCTGCAACCAAACGCGCGGATGGCTACGCACGATGAAACAGATACAAGAAACTCATCACAACCATTTCGCATAAAAAGATCAAGGTCTAACTCACAGGGAAGCGACGATCTGCTGCCCCGGTCAGAAAGCAGCTGCCGATCCCGTTGGCCCCAACATCGTACGCCAGCAGCGTCAAATCAGCGATTCGCCAGCCAGCCACATACCCCTGATTCACTCTCGGAGGCGGTGGAGCGTGGAGAACAACTACTAATCGATTGCAGGAATTTCTTCTTCGCTGCTGTTTTGCAGTACGGCGGATGCCTCCCGCTTCCTATTCAGCGCCTCGGTGATCATGCCCCCGCTGACCTGTACCGCGCCGGCGATCGCCAACAGCGCGCCGACCAGCGGGTCGACGAATAGCCCGACGAGGCCAAGGACGAACACCGTCCAGCCAAGCCCCATCAGTATGGTTGTTCCGACGATCCCTTTGTGAGTCATGGGTTCAGTCTACTAGGTATTTGATCTTCAATCTGGACTAACTGATGCGGAGTAATGAGTAGGTCACCAGATTCTCCATCCCTGTCAGCCAACGGACACAATAGTCATAGCACCCGAAAGGACATTCTTCTTATGGCATTACGTGTATTGCTCCCCTGGCAGGATCTCGTCGACCGGCTGCAGCTTCCGGGAATCGAACCGATCCTCTGGCATATCAATGATGACCCGAACGACGCTCCACCGGCCGACGTGCTGGTTACCGAACGTCCGAGCAATCCGCAGCTGCGTTCCAGGGTCTCCCGCATCAAGGGGCTGAAGCATGTCCACCTGCTCTCCATTGGATACGAGTGGGTTCTGGAGCATCTTTTTGAACAAGTGTCATTGACCAATTCCAAGGGCGCCGTGGAAGACGCCACCGCAGAACACTGCCTCGCTCTGGTCCTCTCATCTCTGCGCCAGCTGCCGCAGGTCGGCCAGCAGCAGCGCGAGCGGCAGTGGACCAGGACGTGGACCAGCTCGCTGCACGGGTCAAGGGTAGTGCTCCTCGGTGCTGGTGGAGTAAGCAGCGAAATCCGTTCGCGGCTACTGCCCTTCAAACCTGCCGAGCTAACGTCCTTTGCTCGTACCGAACGAGTCCATGAGCAGGGCTACCCCATTTATTCTCTCGATAGGCTCTGGACTTTTCTTCCCACTGCCGATGTGGTGATTGTTGCCCTGCCACATACCCCGGAAACCGAACAGCTTATCGACGCCGAATTCCTCTCGGCAATGAAAGACAGCTCGCTGCTGGTCAACGTGGGACGCGGGCCCATCGTCGACACCGATGCCTTGTTGTCGGAACTGCAAGCCGGCAGGCTGCACGCGGCCTTGGATGTCACCGATCCCGAGCCGCTGCCGGCAAATCACGCGCTGTGGAGCGCACCGAATTGCATAATCACCCCGCACATGGCCGGAGACACTGGACAGTTCATCTCGCTGTTCTCAGAACTGGCAGTGAACCAGGTCATCGCCTTTGCACACGGTGAAGAACTCGCCAACCAAATCATCAATTGACTCGGCCTTGAGCAGTTGATCCCCTAGGCTAGTTCCTACGATGGATACCAGAGTAAAAACGCATCAGTCAGGCGGCCGTGACCGCGCTATCGTCGAGCAGAACCGTGCGGGCGACGATGAGTTTCGCGTTGATGTGGAACGCATCCGTTTCTCGCCCTACTTTTCGCGCCTGTCGTCGGTGACCCAGGTAATCCCGCAGGGTGGTTCCGGAACCCTCGTGCACAACCGCTTGACGCATTCCCTCAAGGTGTCGGCAGTCGCGCGCTCCATCGCGATCAATTTGAGATCAACCGATGAAACAACTAGGCGACTTATCTCCGACTTAGGTGATTGCGACCCCGTAGTTGTTCAGGCAGCGGCCGCCGCACACGACTTGGGACACCCGCCGTTTGGGCACCTCGGCGAACAGGAGCTCGACCGCGTGGCCCGCAATATGCTGGGTCTTCCAGATGGGTTCGAAGGTAACGCCCAGAGCTTCCGCATCCTCACCGCACTCGACAGCTGCGGAGCGACCCCACGCGGAATGAACCTTACGCGCGCAGTGCGAGCAGCCGTGTTGAAGTACCCGTGGACTCGCAACGAATGGCGCTCCAAAGGCCCTATCGCCCCTGAACTGCTCCCCCGCGGAGTCGGCACGGATCCAGCCGCTGGCGCCATGAAGTATTCCGCATACGATATTGAAGCCGCAGAAATGGCAGATGTCTTGTCGGTATTCCCCGGAATCGCCCAGTACCAGCAGACGCTGGAATGTTCCGTGATGGATATTGCCGATGACATCGCCTATGCAGTGCACGACCTCGACGACTTCTACCGAGCAGGAATCCTGCAATACACCAGCGTGTCAGCTGAACTGCGCGCTTGGCTGGAACATGCCGTTGCCTTCAAGATTCTGAAAACCTCGGAACTCGATCAGCGCCAGCCTGGCCATGCACTAGAACTCACCTGGCGCCGGCTCGTCGCGAAGGACCCTTGGATCGCCAACCCTGATGCCTTCCGCGACTCGGTGCAGCGAGTGGGGCATGATCTGGTTGACGGACTTTTGGCAGTTCCCTACGACGGTGGGCTGCAGGCCGATCGCGCGGTCACTGCTTTCACCCGGCGGTGGATCGACCGCCTCCAAGAATCGGTCACGGTTGATCGCACCCCCATTGTGCGCAGCGGACACATACGCCTCAGCGATGAAGCCTGGCACGACGTGGTTGTGCTCAAATTTGTGCACTCGCGCTTCGTTCTGGATCGTTCAGACTTGGCGGTTTATCAGCGGGGCCAAACCAGAATTATTCGTTCCCTGGCAGAGGGTTTTAGCACCTGGCTCAACGACCCTGACGACGCCGGCCGCGCCCCTCGCCGCCTATTAGATTCAGTGGAGGCCACCACAGAGGAATACCGGCAATTGCGGGAGACAACCCCTGAATTATTCTCGCAAGCCGGGCCAAACGAGATTCAACGCCTGGGCCAGGCGCGCGCAATCGTCGACTACATCGCTTCGTTTACGGACGCCCAGGCAGTGTCTCTGAATTTGCTTCTGACCGGCACCTCCGACAGCCTCTGGGAAGCAGGTCGCGGACTATAGGGACCACGGACCGGTGCGCAGATCATCGCGTCAAACGGCCAGGGTGAGCCCGGCAAGTTCTTCCGCAATGATCATTTGCATCAGGGAATGCGTCTGAGCCGGATCGATACCGGCATTAAAGTGGCGTGCCATCAGGACAGCCATCCGGTCGGCAGCCTCGTTATAGCAATTTCCGTTGTGCCCACGCACCCACACAGCTCGAGTACTTCCTTTGCGGCGGGCTATCGCAATTTCGATTGCCGCATGATGCGCTTGTCTGCCTTGCAGTTTTCCACTCGCAATGTCATTTATGGAGCTCACCAAGACTTGGCTGTCGCTGAAAATTGCAAGATCGGAATCCGCAGGGGCGTAACGCAAGGCTAATAATGCGCCCGTGGTCTCCGCCATTAGTGGATTACGCGAGAAATTCTTTGGTGAAATCTGAGTAGCCCAATGCCCTTGCATGGTCACCATAGCTCCTGCCCCACGGTCTTTTCCGTGGTGCGGCAACGAACCATCCGTATAGGCAACGACAGCATCGCGCGAACGGTACGATTCAATGCGAGGTGCCAGCGCGTCCCGGCTTGCTTGCGTCGCTTGTTCCAGATTGACTCCAAAAAGCCACGACGGATTCACGCAGAAGACAGGATTGGACGATAAATCGTTCAGCCCGAGGCCATCGCGATTTGAAATCAGAAGATCAATGGAAGCAGGGGTAGCGATCCGGCTTGTTCGCGTGAATTCGGCAATTGAATCCAGAATCGCTGTCCCCAACTCGCCAGTTCGGCATGTTCCCGAGAGTGTAACCACGGGGAGAAGGCCGTTGTCGCAAAGAGTCACAGCAAAGTCGAAATGCAGGCCACGTTCACTGCGTTGGGCCAAGTGCCCATCAAGAACTACAGCGGAAGAAAACGGAACGTAGGAATGCTTAGATCCCGAGTCATCGCGAGTGTATGGCACCCGCTCTACAACAGCGAGAATACGCGTTGGCTGAATCTGGCGTTCGGCTGACCTGAAACGCCGCACCCCATCAGGGTCGAGAACAATGGAGATTTGAGATCCCGGGAAATGGGCAGGCATCATTCCTCCTTGCACGACTAAAAGGCTTGGGAACGATAATACTGACAACATCCCACAAATTGGTTTTCCGAGCGAAAATAATGGATTGCTTTATCAAATAGTTACCTTTCTCAGAAGGCAATGCAACAGGAATCCACTTCGAATGATCTTAATTTCCCGATGAGACCTCATTTACCAGGTGGTTAAATTCATCGGCCGTCACTCATTTTCATGAGCAACGGCCAACGGCATCCATCGGACGACTAGAGTCTAAAATTTAGAGACCCAGGCTGCGGATTAGTTCTACCAGGGTTGCAAGGAGATCACTCAACATCAAATTACCTCATTCATTCTAGTCATGTAGTTATTTCGCGTCGGCCTGAGTAGCTCATCCCGACATTTAAGACACTAGTACAAAAACACATCGACAAAGGAATATTTAAACAATATTAGAAATTTTTTACATGGAAGTAATGAGCACTTTACAAAAGTTTTCTTGAACGAGTCGCACGCACATGCTACTGATCAGTAACGATTTGGATGCGTTCTCACGGGTGAAGCAATGGAACTAAATGCATTTTATGGTGGAGTGATCCATCGATTGTTCTAGCTGTGCCTCCAGCTATGCGCACTTGACTACTCCTGATGGCTATGAATATTGCGCGATCAGGAAAGCGAAATGCCCATCACCGACCTCAACAAATTCAACAGGTTGAGACACACCCCAAATTCAAGTGTTGCTTTTCCGTGTCCGCAAATCAGCGCTTCGGAACCATCTGCCAACGCAATGGCCCCCGTGCTGAACGACAACAATCGTGGAACAGATGGATGATGACCTAACCAGCAGGAAAAATGCGAGGCAACGAAATTCTTCCAAGGCAAGTTTTCAAGCGGCTACTCCGAAGCCTCTCGCGGATTCGGCATCCAGGCCCTCGGCCAAACCTCCGATGAGCTGTTTACCTACTAGACAGGCCAGAATGCACTGCATCCGGACAAGACCATAGCTGGCCATTATTGCTTCCTGGATCTCTGCAAGGAACATGGGCATGCTGCTTTCACGGAAGTGGCAAAGAAAAGCAGCCCACCGCAATTGCTTCAGCAGCATAGCCCCATCCAAACTAATTGAATCGAGCTACTAAGGATCTACAGCTCTCAAGGTCTCGGACTACCAAGCTGGGACAGACAATCCAAGGACTTTTGAATATGATCGCGTTGCCCGCAGGTTATAAATTGATCGAAAAACTCAAGACATTGATGCACCCCACGGCCTTGGCCAAGCAGGAAATCTATATTGTGTACGGCAAACAACCCAGTCCTTATCCCGATTTGAGCTTCATCGACCCGATTATTGCGGTCATGACCAGCGAGCAGGATTGCTATGCGCTGGAAAACTGCACATTGGCATCATCATCAGCTGGGAAACCAGAACGGTGCAGGACGATGAAAAACCGGCTTTGAAAAACGGTGACACCATTTACCTCACCCACTCGTCATTGCTCCCGTACATGGTGGACAGTTCCGGGAACGACGTCTTCGGGATCGTAGAATCCCCTAGTCCAACCGCCGCATATCGTAATCGAAAA
Source organism: Glutamicibacter sp. FBE19 (assembly GCF_015524875.1). Taxonomy (NCBI): domain Bacteria; kingdom Bacillati; phylum Actinomycetota; class Actinomycetes; order Micrococcales; family Micrococcaceae; genus Glutamicibacter; species Glutamicibacter sp. FBE19. The sequence goes on from NZ_JACKQN010000007.1 coordinate 69,548, forward strand.
ACAGCACAGCAGAAAGCTCCGGATTTCTATCTGCAGGAAGTTGTCATCGGTGAAGTCAACCCGCAAGGCGCTGGAAAAATCTTGGACTTAGCCCTGCGATTATCAGCGGCTAGACCGGCAGCGGGTGATTTGGTGGAACCGCTCATGGCGTTCGGTTCAATTATTCGAGAAGTTCGGCCGCATTAAAGCCACTGGCCCCAATCCTCGTCGAGGATTGGGGCCAGTGGCTTAGCTATAAGGACTACTTGGTCAGCAGTTCCAGAGCCTTGTTCAGGGTTGCGCTTGGGCGCATAACAGCTGAAGTCTTGGCTTCGTCTGGACGGTAGTAGCCAGCGATATCCACGGCCTGGCCCTGGACCTCGGCGAGCTCGGAAACAATCGTTTCCTCGTTCTCGTCCAGAGCCTTGGCGACTGCGGAGAAGGCCTCAGCCAGCTGAGCATCCTTGTCCTGCTTGGCCAATTCCTCTGCCCAGAACTTGGCCAGGTAGAAGTGGCTGCCGCGGTTGTCCAACTCGCCAACCTTGCGCTTAGGCGACTTGTCTTCCAGCAGGAAGGTACCGGTTGCGGCATCCAAGGTGTCAGCCAGAACCTGTGCACGAGCGTTGTCGTTGTTCACTGCCAGGTGCTCGAAGGAAGCACCCAGGGCCATGAACTCGCCCAGCGAATCCCAGCGCAGGTGGTTTTCGTTCACCAGCTGCTGCACGTGCTTCGGAGCCGAACCACCGGCGCCGGTCTCGAACAGGCCGCCGCCAGCCAGCAGCGGAACGATCGAAAGCATCTTGGCCGAGGTGCCCAGTTCCAGGATCGGGAACAGGTCGGTCAAGTAGTCGCGCAGCACGTTGCCGGTCACCGAGATGGTGTCCTCGCCCTTGCGGATGCGATCGATGGAGTACTGGGTCGCCTCGACCGGGGACAGGATTTCGATGGTCAGGCCATCGGTGTCGTGTTCCTTCAGGTATTCGTTGACCTTGGTGATCAGCACGGCGTCGTGTGCGCGCTTCTCATCGAGCCAGAAGACAGCAGGAGTCTGCGAAGCGCGAGCGCGGTTCACGGCCAGCTTGACCCAGTCGCGGATGGCAACGTCCTTGGTCTGGCAGGTACGCCAGATGTCGCCGGCGAAGACCTGGTGCTCGATGAGCACGGTGTCGTTCTCGTCGACGATCTGCACGTGGCCGTTGGCAGCCAATTCGAAGGTCTTGTCGTGGGAACCGTATTCCTCGGCCTTCTGGGCCATCAGGCCGACGTTTGGCACGGTGCCCATGGTGGTTGGGTCGTAAGCGCCGTTGGCACGGCAGTCATCGATGACAACCTGGTAGATGCCTGCGTAGGAGGAATCCGGCAGAACGGCCAGGGTGTCTGCGGTATCGCCCTTGGCATCCCACATCTTGCCGCCCAGGCGGATCATTGCCGGCATGGAAGCGTCAACGATGACATCCGATGGGACGTGCAGGTTGGTGATGCCCTTGTCGGAATCGACCATGGCAACTGCCGGGCCTTCTTCCAGGCCCTTGGCGATCAGCTTCTCGACGCCGGCGCGAACCTCGTCGGACAGTTCATCCAGGCCGCCGAGGATGGCAGCAAGGCCGTTGTTGGCGTTCAGGCCTGCAGCAGCCAGCTCGTCGCCGTAGGTGTCGAAGAGCTCGGAGAAGTAGGCCTTGACCACCTGGCCGAAGATGATTGGGTCGGAAACCTTCATCATGGTGGCCTTGAGGTGGGCCGAGAACAGCACGCCCTCTTCCTTGGCGCGGGCCACGGCGTTCTTCAGGAACTCGGACAGGGCCGCGACGTGCATGACGGTGCCGTCGATGACTTCGCCTTCAAGAACCTTGAATGGCTTCTTCAGGACCTTGACTTCGCCGTCTTCGCCGACGAAGCGGATCGAGATGCTCTTGTCCGCATCGATGACGACGGACTTCTCGTTCGAAGCGAAGTCGTCAGCGCCCATGGTGGCGACGTTGGTCTTCGAATCCGCGGACCATGCGCCCATGGAGTGCGGGTACTTGCGAGCGTAGTTCTTGACGCTCAATGGTGCACGGCGGTCCGAGTTGCCCTCGCGCAGCACCGGGTTCACGGCGGAGCCCTTGATCTTGTCGTAGCGCGCGCGCACGTCGGTCTCTTCATCCGAAGATGGGTTGTCCGGGTAGTCAGGCAGTGCGTAGCCGGCAGCCTGCAGTTCGGCGATAGCGGCCTTGAGCTGCGGGATGGATGCCGAGATGTTTGGCAGCTTGATGATGTTCGCTTCTGGGGACTTGGCCAGATCGCCAAGTTCAGCTAGGGCATCGGAAATGCGCTGCTCTTCGGTGACATAGTCAGGGAAGGTAGCGATGATGCGGCCTGCGAGCGAGATGTCGCGGGTCTCGAGCTCCACGCCTGCGGTCGACGCGAAGGCCTCCACGATTGGCAGGAACGAGTGAGTCGCCAGCATTGGCGCTTCGTCGGTGTGGGTGTAAATAATCTTGGCCATAGGTGTGGCGTCTCCCTGAACGTCGTGCGGAAGCGGGGTTAACCGCCCTGAACTCAACGTTCCAAATCTACCCGATTTTGCTCTGCACCACACTTCCACGGCATGCGAATAGTTCTTGGGAACCCCAATTTTTCCCCGAAATGCCGGGATGAATAGCGTGGGAGCAGTTTGTCACATTTAAGTTAATCTGCCATAACTCAATCTCGTTTTACGTGCTGCTCAGGGTCCCGGGGTGCCGATAGCGGAAATCTGCAGCATTTCATGAACCGACTGCTCGAAGAATTCCGAAGGCGCCGCAGCACTGCCAGCCCTTTCGGCCTGGGTGAAGCACTGCCAGGCAACGCGCCAGGTTGATGCGACCATCTCGGCGATCAACAGGGACTGCATTTGCGTCACCAGCCTTCGCTCGGCCAGCGATCTGCTCAGCTCGATCACCAGTTCCTGCTCCCTGCTGGTAGCGATCAACAGGAGCTTGGGATCCGAGATCATCAGGCGCGTGACACGGCGGAACTCGTGCTGCTCGATTTCCGCGGAAAAATGATCCCGGCACACCTGGAGAAGGGATTGGAAAATTTCCGCCGGCGTTGCGCCCGGGGCAGGGGCAAAGCCCATCAGTGCAACAACCAGCTCGCCCTGCCCGGGGACGATGGCCGATTCCTTGGAATCGAAATAGCGGAAGAACGTGCGATCCGAGATGCCAACACGCTGCGCAATTCGCGCCACTGTTGTGGCCTCCAGCCCGAGCTCTTCAACAAGATCCAACGCTGCCGCTTGAATCTTGCGCGAGGTCTCTGCCTTGCGCTGATCCCGTATCCCCATGCAGTCCTCCATAGCTGTAGCTTCTAGCGATCGTCTCATAAGCGGGAAGGAAAGTAGTTTCCTGTCACACTCTGACAGTTTTCCTTACGAAATTGTGTCACTCTATGACACTATTTGACAGTTGAGAACTCCAGGAAAGAGGAAAAGTGACGTCAGAACCCACAAAAACAGAGGTCCACGCTTCACCACCACCTGCGCCTCAAGCGGCGCTCAGCACCAAGCAGCTCACCGGAATCATTGCGGCGCTCGCCTTGGCAGCCTTCATGATGATCCTGAACGAAACAGTGCTGACGGTGGCTCTGCCGGGAATCATGGCCGATATGAGCATCACCGCGGCCACCGGGCAGTGGCTCACCACCGGCTTCTTGCTGACCATGTCGGTCGTCATTCCCACCACCGGATTCCTGCTGCAGCGGTTCAACCACCGACCGCTCTTCATGTTCGCCATCATCAGCTTCCTGGTGGGCACGGTCATCGCCGTCATCGCTCCGAGCTTTGCCTTCTTGTTCGTTGCGCGCATCATCCAGGCACTTGGCACGGCCATCATCCTGCCTTTGCTCATGACCACGACGCTCTCGCTGGTTCCGGTCCACAAGCGCGGCACCATCATGGGCCTGAATTCCATCGTCATTGGCGTGGGTCCTGCGATCGGTCCCACCGTCTCGGGTGCTGTGGTGCATGCCTTGGGATGGCACTATATCTTTGCGATGATGCTCCCCATTGCAGCGTTGGTCCTGGTCTTGGGCATCATTTTCTTCAAGGTTCCCTCCAGTGCCCGCAACATCCGAGTAGATGGCGCTTCGGTTGCACTCTCCGCGCTGGCTTTTGGCTTCCTGGTGTACGGCATTTCAAGCATCGAGCATGCCTCCACCAACCCGGCACTGACTATTCTCAGCTTCGCCATTGGCCTGGTATCGCTGGCGATTTTCATCAAGCGCCAGCTGTCGCTGACCAGCACCGGACGCGAGCTGCTCAACCTCTCCGCGTTCAGCTCGCGTGGATTCGCCTTCTCGATCGTCATGATCATGATCGCCTTTGGCACCCTGCTCGGCTCGTTGATGATCGTTCCGTTGCTGCTGGAATCGGGCAAGGGCATTGACTCGCTAAAGATCGGCATGATGCTGCTCCCCGGCGGTGTTGCCCAGGCGATTGTCTCTCCAATTTTCGGACGCATCTATGACAAGCGCGGTCCACGCCCGGTTTTGATCCCTGGCGCAATCATGCTCGCTGCTGGCCAGTGGCTGTACACCCTGATCAACGCCGAGACCGAATTGTGGATGTTCATGATCACCCACATCGTCTTCTCCATCGGCCTGGCATTGCTGATGACCGGGTTGATGTCCTCGGCCATGGCTTCGCTGGATCCACGGCTCTTCGGCCACGGTTCGGCCATCTTCAACACCGGTCAGCAATTAGGCGGAGCCATCGGCACCACCATTTTCGTCACGGTGATGTCTGTGATCTCGAAGGCGAAAATCGATGCTGGCACCGGGGCTTCCGAGGCCCTGTTCTCGGGGGCCCATGTGGCGTTCATGATCGGCGCAGTGCTGGCAACAATCGGGATCTTCTTCGCTTGGTTGATTAAGGGCCCGGTACCCGCGCAGCGTCGATAGAACCCGTTGGGCTTGGGCAGTTTCTCCGCCGGTGCGCAGGCCACGTTGCCCGGGCAGCGGAACCCCTGGTGATAGCTTGAAGGCATATCGAGGAATACCAGATTTCTTGGTCTTCCTCAGCACCCCGGATCGCCGGGGCCAGCAGAGAGGACGCAGCATGGCAACGACGCCAGAGGCCGACATGAGCGATCTAGCGATCGCCTCGCGAACAGTGCTCAAGCCCATTTCGGAAATTGCGGCGGCCGCGGGGATCCCCGAGAGCGCGGTGGAACCCTACGGCCGCTACAAGGCCAAGGTTGATCCTTCGCTGCTGCCGGGAAATAGCGCACGCCGCGGGCAGGTGGTTCTGGTCAGCGGGATGTCCCCGACTCCCGCAGGAGAGGGGAAAACCACCATGGTGGTGGGCCTGGCCGATGCCTTGGCCGCCACCGGGGCGAAGACAATGATCGCCCTGCGCGAGCCCTCCGTAGGCCCCAGCTTCGGCATGAAGGGCGGGGCCACGGGCGGAGGCCAGTCGCAGGTGCTGCCCATGGACGAAATCAACCTGCATTTCACCGGGGACTTCCACGCCATCACCAGCGCCAATAACTTGCTCATGGCGCTGGTGGACAATCACTTGCACCACGGAAATCAGCTGGGCATCGACCCGCAACGCATTACCTTCAAGCGCGTCCTGGACATGAATGATCGCGCCTTGCGCACGGTGGTGATCGGCCTGGGCGGATCCACCGACGGTGTTCCCCGCGAAACCGGATTCGAGATCACCGCGGCGTCGGAAGTCATGGCGGTCTTCTGCTTGGCCACCGGGCTTGAGGATTTGCGCGACCGGCTCTGCCGCATGACCATCGGCTACTCCTATTCGAAAAAACCGGTGACAGTCGATGATCTGGGGGCCGCAGGAGCATTGGCCTTATTGCTCAAGGATGCCATCAAGCCAAACCTCGTCCAGAGCATCGCAGGAACCCCTGCGTTTATCCATGGCGGGCCGTTTGCCAACATTGCCCACGGCTGCAACTCCGCCATTGCCACCAACACCGCTCGATCGCTGGCTGACATCGTGGTGACCGAAGCAGGCTTTGGCACCGACCTCGGGGCCGAAAAGTTCATGGACATCAAGGCCCGCTATGCCGGCTGCGCCCCGGCCGCCGTGGTCATCACTGCGACGATTCGTGCGCTGAAAATGCACGGCGGGGTATCCAAGGAAGAGCTGGGCGACGAGAACGTCGTCGCCGTGCGCGCCGGATTGCCAAACCTCGCCCGCCATGCCGCGATCATCAAGAAATTCGGCATTCCGCCGGTCATCGGCATCAATCAATTCGCCAAGGATACCCAGGCCGAGCTCGAGGTTGTCACCGACTGGGCTGCCGCGAACGGCATCGCCTGCGCGGTAGCGGATGTCTGGGGCCAAGGCGGCGCAGGGGCCGGGGCCCTGGCCGAGACAGTGCTGCGGGCCATCGAGTCGCCTGCCGATTTTGACTACTTGTACTCGCTTGATCAAACAGTTGAAGAGAAGATCCTGGCCTTGGCGCGAGAGATCTATGGCGGCGAGGGCGTTGAGTATTCGGTCAAGGCCCACCGCATGCTGGAGCAGATCCACGCCAATGGCTGGGACCGGCTGCCGGTCTGCATTGCGAAAACGCAGTATTCCTTCTCTGATGATCCCCAGCTGCTGGGCGCTCCGAGTGGATTCAGGCTGCAGATCCGCGAGCTGATTCCCAAAACAGGCGCTGGCTTCATTGTTGCGATTACCGGGGCGCTGACCACGATGCCGGGCCTGCCCAAAGTCCCGGCAGCTTTGCGCATGGATGTCGACGGGGAGGGGAAAGCCGTAGGCCTGTCCTAGGCAAAGCCGCACAAGGCTTGGAATCTTTCGAAACCTTTCCCAGATTGTTGAACAATTATCGAAAGTAGGGCATTCTTTTACCAAGACATGTTCACGAGACGGGGATCACAATGCCATTCATAGACCTGAATTCCGACGTAGGCGAATCTTTCGGCAATTGGAAAATGGGCGATGACGCCGCCATCTTCACCTCCGTCTCCTCTGCAAATATCGCTTGCGGTTTCCACGCCGGAGACCCGAGCACCATCGCGCAAACCTGCCGCGATGCCGTCAGCGCGAACGTCACCATCGGCGCGCACGTAGGGTACCGAGACCTGGCCGGCTTCGGCCGCCGCTTCCTGGATTGCTCGGCTACCGAGCTGGCTGACGACGTCCTGTACCAGCTCGGAGCATTGCAGGCTTTGGCTCGCAGCGCCGGTGCAGAAATCAAGTACGTCAAGCCCCACGGCGCCCTCTACAACACCATCGTGCATCACGAGGCACATGCCCAAGCGGTCATTGATGCGATCAAGGCCTTCGGCACGGACCTTCCGGTTTTGCTTTTGCCTGGCTCGCTCGCCCTGCAAAAGGCAGAAGCCGCCGGGCTGCGTGGTGTTGCCGAAGCTTTTGCCGACCGCAATTACAACCCCGATGGAACATTGGTATCCCGCCGCGAAGCCAACGCAGTTCTGCATGACGCCGAAGTGGTCGCCGCCAACATGATCCGCTTGGCCACCGAAGGCACCATTGTCGCGGTGGATGGCACCACCATCACCATGCCAGCCGAAAGCATCTGCCTTCATGGCGATACCGCCGGAGCAGTTGCCATGGCTCGTGCTGTGCGCAGCGGCTTGGAAAGCGCCGGCGTGCAGATCCGGAGCTTCGCGTGAGCATCCGCGCCATCCACCGGGCAGGCTCGCAAGACCTGCTCATCGACCTCGACTCGCTTGACGCGGTCTTGGCGCTAAATGCCGCTTTGGAAGCTTCTCCCCTGCCCGGACAGCGCGATCTCTTGGCTGCCGCTCAGACGGTGCTGCTGAAGTTCGATTCGGGGCACAGCGCCGAACGCGCCATGCAAGCCCTGCCAGGACTTGCAGTGGCCTGTGCAGTTCGCACCGCGGGCAAACTCGTTGAAGTTCCGGTGCATTACGACGGCGAAGATCTTGCCGTGGTCGCCGAACTGACCGGGCTGAGTGTCGAAGCAGTGGTCAATGCCCACACAAGCCAGACATGGCGCGCGGTATTCGGCGGATTTGCTCCCGGCTTTGCCTACCTGCTCGGTGAAAACCAGGAATTGAATGTCCCGCGCCGGGACACCCCGCGAACCAAGGTCCCGGCCGGAGCTGTGGCCCTGGCAGGCGAGTACTCGGCTGTTTATCCCCGCCAATCCCCCGGCGGCTGGCAGCTGATCGGACATACCGACCTGCACATGTGGGACCTGCAGCGCGAAAATCCTGCATTGATCAGGCCGCAGGATACCGTGCAGTTCGTCCCGGCTACTGAGAAGTTGTCGGTGAGCCAGGCGCCCGCTGCACGAGTCGAAGAGCCAGAGCAGACATCTGGCGGCGGCCTGAAGATCATCGATGCCGGCCTGCAATCCCTGCTCCAGGACGCCGGGCGCATCGGCTACGGAAACCTCGGAGTTGGCGTGGCCGGGGCCGCGGACCCCACCGCCTTCCGCCAGGCCAACCGGCTCGTGGGCAACCGCATGGACCAGGCGGCCATCGAGAATCTGGGCAGCCGCATCACAGTCGAGGCCTGCGGGGACCAAGTCCTGGCGCATGCCGGAGCACAGGCGCAGTTGTGGATCACTCCGGCGGAAGATGACCAGGTGCGCACCACCCGGCAGGTGGCCAGCAACGCTCCTTTTGCGCTGCTGCACGGCGAGCGCCTGAGCGTGGAGCCCGGCGGCCAAGGCTTGCGCAGCTACCTTGCGGTGCGTGGCGAGATCACGCTCAACCCGGTGCTCGGTTCGCTGTCTACCGATACGCTGTCCGGAGTCGGTCCCGATCCCCTGGTTTCCGGATCCGTCATTCCGGTCCAACAGCCTTCCGTCGGGCACATTGTCGGCAATCCCCAGCCGAGCACTTTGCCGGTTCCCGATGACCGGGGCGTATATCAGCTCAGGGTTCTGCCCGGTCCGCGCACCGAGTGGTTTGGCCCCGCGGGGTTGAAGCAGCTGGCAGAACAGCTCTGGGACGTCACCAGCGAGTCGAACCGGGTAGGCATCAGGTTGTCTACCGGGGACCAGCCGTTGCAACGCGTCCTAGCCGGCGAACTGGCCAGCGAAGGCGTCGCCCGAGGCTCATTGCAGGTTCCGCCTTCCGGCCTTCCCGTGCTCTTCCTCGCTGATCATCCGGTCACCGGCGGCTACCCGGTGATCGCCACGGTCATCTCCGAGGATCTCAGCGCCGCGGCCCAGCTTCCCCCGGGAAGCAAGATCCAATTCGTCCTCCAGCCCCCAGCCGCTTTGACGGCCAAATAACTTCCAAGGATTGTCATGAAAAAGGTTCTCATCGCCAACCGCGGCGAAATCGCAGTCCGCATTGCCCGGGCGGCCACTGACGCAAATATCGCCTCGGTAGCTATCTACTCCGACCCGGACGCCGACGCGTTGCATGTGCGGCGTGCCGACGAGGCCTACCCGCTGCACGGTTCCACCGGGGCGGACACCTACTTGAATATCGAGAAGATCATCGCGATCGCGAAGCGCTGCGCGGCCGACGCGGTCCACCCGGGCTATGGCTTCCTCTCGGAAAACGCCAGCTTTGCCCAGGCGGTCATTGACGCCGGGATGAAGTGGATCGGCCCCTCGCCTCAGGCCATTGAGGACCTGGGCAACAAGGTCACTGCACGGCAGATTGCCGTTCGCGCCGGCGCACCATTGGCTCCTGGCACCGATGGCCCTGCCGAAAATGCCGAAGAAGTTCGTGCCTTCGCCGAGGAATACGGTGTTCCTGTGGCCATCAAGGCCGCCTTTGGTGGTGGCGGCCGTGGCATCAAGATCGCGTATTCACTCGATGAGATCACCGAGGCCTTCGAGTCGGCCACCCGCGAGGCCACGGTAGCCTTTGGCCGGGGCGAATGCTTCGTGGAGCGCTTCCTCTCCAAGCCCAGGCATGTCGAGGCCCAGGTCCTGGCTGATGCGCACGGCAATGTTGTCGTCGTTGGCACCCGGGATTGCTCGCTTCAGCGCCGCCACCAGAAGCTGGTGGAGGAAGCGCCAGCCCCGTTCCTCAGCGACGAGCAGCGTACCCGCATCCACGAATCCGCCAAGGCGATCTGCAAGGAAGCTGGCTACGTCGGCGCCGGCACCGTCGAATATTTGGTGGCCCAAGACGGCCTGATTTCCTTCTTGGAGGTCAATACCCGCTTGCAGGTGGAACACCCGATCACCGAGGAAACTGCTGGCGTGGACCTGGTGGCGGAGCAGTTCCGCATCGCTGATGGCCTGCCGATGTCCCTGGGCGAGGACCCAACGCCCCAGGGCCATGCCTTTGAATTCCGCATTAATGCCGAGGATCCTGCCCGCGGGTTCCTCCCTGCCCCGGGGACGGTAGAGCGCTTCGAGCCCCCAACCGGCGCCGGGGTGCGTATCGATTCCGGCGTTCGCAGCGGTTCTGTCATTCCGCCGTTCTACGACTCGATGATTGCCAAGCTGATTGTCCACGGCGCCGACCGCAACCAGGCCCTGCGCCGGGCACGCTTGGCGCTGGATGAAATCACCATTGCCGGCGTGCCCACAGTCCTGCCTTTCCACCGCGCGGTCATTGACCATCTGGATTTCGCCGGAGACCAGCTGAAGGTCTACACCACCTGGATCGAGGATGAATTCCTCAATGAAGTCGAGGCCAGCGACCAGATGGATCTTGACCAGCTGGATACCAGCCGGGAAACGATCACCATTGAGCTGGATGGCAAGGCTGTGCAGCTTGGACTGCCCATGGCTCTCACCAACGCGTTGCGCAACCCGTCGGGTGCTGGCGCCATGAATTCGGCGCAGGCTCAGCAGGCTTCCGAGCACGATGCGGCCGCGGTGCTCAGCCCGATGGATGGCAACCTCGTCCGGTTCGCTGTCGAAGATGGCCAGGCCGTTTCCAAGGGACAAACGGTGGCCGTGGTTGAAGCAATGAAGATGGAGTCTGCCGTAGCGGCTCATCGCGATGGCGTTTTCACTTCGGCGGACCTTGAGATCGGGGCTGCGGTACGGCGTTCCGACGCGTTGGGCAGCATCCGGTAACCGAGTTGGCGCTTGTTCCTTTTCCAGCATCGAGTTGGGATAAATTGGACTAATGAACTCCAGCAGCAGTGTCTCCGCGCTTCCGGCCAAAGCACCCCATGCGCATAGCAGTGTGTGGGCCGCGAATCTTTTGCGCACCCGAATCGCAGAAGGCGAGTTGTTGCCCGGAGACAAGCTGTCCGAGCAGTCCTTGGCGGAGTCGCTGGGGCTTTCGCGCAATACCTTGCGTGAAAGCTTCACCCTGCTGGACAGTGAACTGATCATCACCCGAATCCCCAACCGCGGGGTTTTTGTTGCGTCGCCGGATGCTGATGATGTGCGGGAAATCTACGCCGTGCGCCGCACCATTGAGCCGGCTTGCCTGGCGTGGGGCCCGGAACTGGATTTGGAGCAGCTGGGCACAATCATCGTTGAAGCGCGCGCCGCCTTGGCTGCCGGGGACATACCTCGGATGGCCAGCGCCAATCAGGCCTTCCACCAGCAACTGGTTCGTTCCTCGGATAGCAGCTTGGTCCAAGAACTCATGGGCCGAGTACTGGCACGGATGCGCCTGGTCTTCCATGCGATGAGCGATGCCCCGGATTTCCACTCGCACTATGTGGAGCAAAATGCCCGCTTGGTGGAACTGCTGCGTGAAGGCCGACGCGATGAAGCGGCCTCGGCCCTGCGGGGATACTTGGACAAGGCTGAAGCAGAGTTGCTCGAACACATCAACAGGGCAGCAGAATAGCCTCAACGCTCGTTGCACCTCCGTGTCGGTCTTGCGATTTCTGTCTCACCGACAACATGGTCATTGAGATCCTTCAGGCTTCGCTTTGCCTGATCCACCGTCGTTGCACTTTACCGACGAGATCTGAATGGCATGGTGCGAACAGACGAATCAATCGCTGCTATTCCGCTACATTTAGCGCCTCTTGAACCTTGCAATGGGTTCATTTCGCGGATGGGTCATCACGATGAAAATCCAAGGGTATTCATCTGCTAAGTTGGCTGCACGTTCGAAATTCCGACCTGCCTGCACCTAGCTTGCCAGCGTATGGTTTAAGGCAATCTTGCGAGTTCCTGCCTAGTCCAGTGAACCCGCACCCAATAGCCGTTGCTGAAAGGTTCCGCCCGTGAACTTGCCCGTTGCCGAATTGCATATCCATCTCGAGGGAACCCTGGAACCCGAGATGATCATGTCGCTGGCCGCAAAGCACTCGATAGAACTTCCCTACAGCTCAATTGACGAGCTGCGGGCACAGTATGAGTTCAGCAATTTGCAGTCGTTCTTGGATCTGTTCTACGCCAATATGCTGGTGCTTCGCACCCGCGAGGATTTCCACGAAATCACCATGGCTTATTTGCAGCGTGCACATGCCTCAGGCGTGCGCCACGTGGAATTGTTCTTCGATCCCCAGGCCCATGTTGAACGCGGCATGGACCTGCGCGATGTCATCGCAGGAATTCGTGACGCACTGGGCGAAGCGCAGGATCGCTGGGGAATCTCGCATAAGCTCATTGCCTGCTTCTGGCGCCATGCACCGGCCAGCGAGGCCTTGGAGCTGCTGCGCCTGATGATTGCGGAGAAGCACGATATCGACGGCATCGGGCTGGACTCCTCTGAACTGGGTTTCCCGCCGGAGCTCTTTGTCGAAGTTTTCGACCTGGCCCGCGAAAGCGGTTTGCACGTGGTCGCCCATGCCGGTGAAGAAGGCCCCGCAGACTACATTTGGCAGGCCCTGGACCTGCTCAAGGTGGAGCGCGTGGATCACGGCATTCGCTGCCTGGACGATGAGAAGCTGGTGCAGCGGCTCGTTGCAGAACAGATGCCCCTGACAGTCTGCCCGCTCTCGAATATCCGGCTGCGCGCGGTGGTTACGATGGCCGATCACCCGCTGCCATCCATGCTTGAAGCGGGCTTGAAAGTTTCGGTGCATTCCGATGATCCTGCGTATTTCGGCGGCTACATGGACGCCAACTTCGCTTCCCTCATGGAGACCTTCAACTTCAGCACCGGGCAATTGGCGCAGTTGGCGCGCAACTCCTTTGAATCATCATTCATAGATGAGACTGCGAAACGAGAGCGCCTGGCCGAAGTAGAAGCTTGGGTTAATCAGCGCTAGGCAAGGCTTGCAGTTTAAATGAGTGCTGCGGTGTACTTCCCAGAAGGGGTGAACACCGCAGCACTTTTTAGCTATGGCACTTGATACTGCGAATCCTTGATGTCGGTGATCAGCATGTGGCCGGGCGCGTGGCCGATGGCCAGCGACGGCTTCGACTCCATGACAGCTGCTTGTGGCGTGACGCCGCAGGCCCAGAAGACAGGGACACTACCTGCCGGAATTTGAACAGCGTCACCAAAGTCCGGCTTCGACAGGTCGCTGATTCCTAGTTCTCCTGGGTTGCCGATATGCACCGGCGCTCCGTGCACCGCTGGATACCGGGAGGTGATCCGAACGGCATCAGCGACTTGGGAAGCGGGTATGGGCCTCATCGACACCACCATTGGACCGGAGATAGCCCCGGCTGTGGTGCTCCGCGTAGTGGTCTTATACATGGGAACGTTGACGCCCTGGTCAATGTGCGCGACGGAGATTCCGTTGTCCATCAAGGCTGATTCGAAGGTGAAAGAGCAGCCGATGATGAAGGTGACCAAATCTTCGCGCCAATACTCGGTCAAGTCGGTGGGTTCAGCGATCTTCACGCCATTTTCGTACACCACGTACTTCGGAACATCGGTTCTGATGTCCCCTGAAGCAAGCAGTTCACTGGACACTTCCCCCGCTTCAAGCACGCCCAGCACCGGGCAGGACTTGGGGTTGCGCTGGGCGAAGAGCAGAACATCAAATGCCAGCTCTCGCGGCACGATCATCAGGTTCGCCTGCGCATACCCGGCGCTGATTCCCGCCGTGGGAAGCACTTGGCCTTTGCGAAAAAATTCTCGCGCTTGCTTCGGGGACAATGCGGCTCGTTGGCCCAAGTCCAGGTCTTTGATGTTTTCCATTCTCTTGCCGCCTTAGGCCTGCCAGAGCGCGGCCAGGCCGGTCAACGAGTTCCATCCGAGGAACACGCTCAGCAGCCAAGCCAGCACGCCCACGAGCAGCAGGACCTTCGGATACTGGTAGCCGCTCATGAGGTCCCTGCGTCGCCAGGCTACCCATAGCAGAACTGCGAAACCGACAGGCAGGATCAGGCCGTTGAATGCGCCGGCGAAGATCAGCAGGGTGGCTGGTGCCTTGCCCAGGAACAGGTAGATGACGCCGCAGACCGCGATGAAGGCGACGGTGATCAAATTGCGGGTGCGTTCCGAGGTGGTTCGCTTGGTAATAAAGGACACCGATGTGTAGGCCGCACCGATAACGCTCGTCAGGGCCGCTGCCCAGAGGATGATGCCGAAGGCGCGAATGCCGATGTCGCCTGCGGCGTGGCCGAAGGCTTCGGCAGCCTTGTTGTCGCTGGCCAGAACCACGCCGCCGGCAACAACGCCGAGGATCGCCAGGAACAAGAGCACTCGCATGACGCCGGTGACGATGATGGCCAGGATCGAAATGTTGGAAATTGATTTGACGTGCTCAATGCCGCTGGTGCCCGAATCAATCATGCGGTGGGCGCCAGCGTAGGTGATGTAGCCGCCAACGGTGCCACCGATGAGGGTGGTGATAATCAGGAAGTCGATCTTCTCAGGCAGGACCACGTTGCGCAGGGCTTCGCCAACAGGTGGGGCGGCCACGATTGCTACGTAGAGCATCAACAGGATCATGATGGCACCGAGCAGCACGACAATCCGGTCCAAAGCCATTCCGGCTTTCTTGGACAGGAAGATCAGGATTGCGACGACAGCCGAGATCGCTCCGCCAATCTTGGCATCCACACCGAGCATCGCGTTGACGCCAAGACCGGTACCGGCGATGTTGCCGATGTTGAAGACCATGCCTCCGATGAATACAAGGACTGCCAAGAACCAGCCCACGCCGGGCAGAACCTTATTGCCAAGTTCCTGGGCGCGCATGCCGGTAACGCCAATGACGCGCCAGACGTTCAGCTGCACCGCGATATCAACGAGGATCGACACGACAATGGCGAAGGCGAAGGCTGCGCCGATTTGTACCGTGAATTCGGTGGTCTGGGTAATGAACCCGGGACCGATAGCGCTGGTGGCCATCAAGAACATGGCTCCCAGCAGGGCGGTGCGCCGCGCCTTGGGGCTCATTTCAGTCTTTGACTCAGGAAGTGCCATGGTGACGTTCCAATGCGATAGTGGTGACAGCTGTCACAGAATCAATGTAACGCACAAGACATTACAGGTTGTTGAACAACCTTGGCAAGATGTTGTTGAACAATTTTATGTTTCGCAAACTCCACCCCTCTCAGATAGACGCGCTCAAAGTAGGATTCATCTGCCATTCCTTGCGTTACTCGCTCCGGATGCAGGTATTGTCGCAGTCCTGAAAATCCGCATAACCACCACTCCCTATTGACTCAGAAAACACTGAACTCAATGCGGCCATTACTCGAATTAGACATAGTGCTACATGAAATCAAACCGGATTAGATCGTTACGATAACTGGTTTAAAATGCCTCTGATTTGAGATTTTACTGCACACCGTTTATAGTTTTTTGACGTGCGGTGGGGGCTGCAACTAGAAAATACGGGATATATCATGAAATTTAGAGGAAAACTCTCACTAGTAACCACACTTATTGCTGGTCTGGTTATCATCCCCGCGGCACCGTCATTGGCCGAAGGATCATGGAGTTCATCCATCACCAACGCTCTCACCGGATTTTCGTCTCGTAGCTGGAACGACCAAAATACTGATTCCGTAGCAACCAAAACAACTTTCAAAACTTGCTCAGAAACTTGGGGAACGCCAAAAAGCGTCGGAAGCATTACCGTAGCACTGGTAGATCATCGAGGCGCGCTCCTCCCGGCAAAAACAGTTTCTACGAAGACCACCAAGGGATGCGGTTCAGTAAACTTCGGTGACCGCAAAAAGAGCACCTATCACTTTACAATCAAGAAAATTGCTGGCCTATCCTCCGGAGTAAGGCTCACTGCCAAAAAGGTCACGCAAACGTACTAATGAAAAAACTGAAAATCACGAATCTGTCTTTTTCCTACACTGGCGGTGATCCGCTCCTCGACGCGGTGAGCATGGCTTTCAATTCAGGGAAGACAGCTATCCTCGGACCAAATGGTGCAGGAAAAACGACACTCTTATCCTTGCTGGCAACTGCTCTGCACGCTAACACCGGGATCGTCGAACTTAAGCATGGCGCAGGATCAGTACAGTTTACAAACATTCGGGCGTATCGCAAGCACGTAGCTTGGTTGCCGCAAGACTTTGTGCCCGTTGAAGGTCTTTCGGTTGAAGAACATGTTAGGTACTCGGCGTGGCTCAAAGGTGCCAGTCGGAAAGAAGCCAAGTCCGCCGCACCTATTGCGCTGGAACAAGTCGGTCTCACTGAGATGGCAATGCATAAGGCAACTGCGCTGTCTGGCGGCCAGCAGAGGCGGCTCGGTTTAGCTGGCGCGTTGGCGCACGATGCTTCTGTCATCTTGTTAGATGAGCCTACGGCGGGATTGGATCCTAATCAGCGTGAAAGATTCCAGAAAATTCTGCAGGGCATGGATCCGAAAAAGATTGTTCTCGTATCAACTCATCAGACCGAGGACATAGACGGAACCTTCGACTCGGTATTAGTTTTCGATCAGGGCCACCAGAAATTCCACGGCTCAGTTTCTGAATTCATGCAGCTCGGCGGCGACCAGCACGTTGACCCGCGTGATCGAATTCGTGCGGCTTACGGACAGCTTGTAATGGGTGAACGCTGATGCTCCCGCTGAAAAAACGTCCGTCGTTGTGGCTGATGCCAATCTTCTTGATTGTAGCTCTCGTCTATTTGTCCAGCTATACGGATATGGATTCCGTCCTAGGCAACGGTCCTGCCGCAGTTTCAGGAGCATCAACCACACTGTTATTCTCTTGCCTTCTGGCCTCGATCGGTTCCTCGCTAGAGTCCAGCCGGGAAAGAAGTAGCCGAGGAGTTCTTGAACTTTCGTCGCGCGGCTACTCAGCACGCATTTTTGACAGGCTATGGCCAACTTTCTTGGCCGCGTCTGTGATTCAGATTGTTATCGTTGTCTATCTGCTAGTCCCATCAGGACAACTATTTGAGCCGAAACTCTGGCTAGTAGTCGTCGGCTATCTGTTGGCAATTCTTGCCCATTCAGCCTTTGGCTACTTGCTTGGGCAGTGGCTACCAGGACGATTCGCAGTTCCATTGGCGCTGGTGTTGAGTTATCTTTTCCTTGCGTTTACCGGAACATCAGATTATTTCCCTATTCATTACCTAGCCGGCATGACTCTAAACGGTTGCTGCATGGCTGCTCAATCGTTGGATTATCGTGCGGTGTGGACGCTGATCGTATTTTCGTCGCTCATCTCAATTGGTTTTTTGGCGTTGGCTGGAAATAGCAACCCTTTGGCGAAAAAGAAAATTTCCGGTCGGGCAAGCAAGGGCAAGTATGCTTTGGGATACTCATTTATTGTGTTCGCGCTAGTGGCTGGACTTTCGATATCTAGCCCCCTTGATGGCACTCCGGTAGTCAACGATGCAGCTGAAGATTTCACATGCACGGGCCACCGTCCCAAGGTTTGTCTCAACGAGGTCCAGCGCTTTGGAGGGGACCGAAGTGAGTTGGTGGCGCAAAGCGTAAGAATCCTCTCTGACTTAGGCTTCCCCGAAGCAGACAGAGTCACCGCGGAACGCAATGATGATGCCAAAGTGGTCCAAACCGGCGTATTGGTCACGTCATTTGAACCTTGGTACACCGATGATCAAGTCGTTTACGCTGCTGCGAGCTCCTACTCGGCGGAAGTCCTCAACCACTTGTGCGACAACGACGATTACGACAAGCAATACGCGGCATTTGAAGTATTGCAGGATTGGAGCACGGCGTACGCGCTTAGATCGGTACTGGGTATTGATACCGAATCCAGCAATCAGAAGCTCAGGAGCATGTCACCGCGGCAGCAGCAAGATTGGGCTCTGACTACTTATGAACAACTTTCACGGTGCGAAGTTCCGCAATTGCCGAAGGGCTCTAAATGATTCTGGCCTTGCGTACCCGGGGAATTGTTCTATGCATGGTCAGCGCAGTACTTTGCGGTGCAGCGGCCGGAGTCTTTGGCCAACAATTTATTGCAATACCCTTTTTGGGTTCTTTATTCATGCCTACGCAAATGCCCGCTCCGGTCATTCCGTCCTTAGTGCTTAGCATCATCCTCGGTGCGAGCATTCATGGATCCCATTGCCGCTGGATGCTCTCGTCGGTGCGCAATATTTGGGCGCATTCTATGGGGTTCGCAGGCGCAATGCTGGTCATTGCGTCCGTCGTCTGCGCGCTGGCTGTCGCCCTGGCCGGGGGCGGGCAATTCCCAACCCTCGTTTTTGTTAGGGATCTAGCGACCCTGATGGCATTCTGGCTTGTGGGAATATTGTTCGGAATGGGCGCAACTGCAACGGTAGTGCCCGTCGCCTACGTTGCACTCTGTTCAGCCTTCGCCCGCAGCAAATCCGGAGAGTACTTTCCGTGGGCCTGGATCATGCAACCGCATCCGTATTCTTGGCTGGGGCTCATCTCGATTGGTGCAGGTATCGGTATTGCCTTGTTGCTCATCAAACGCAGGAGACCCCTGCGCTAGAAATATGATGCTTTCCGAAGCAAAAGGCCCAGGCTCCGAATCCTTTAGGAATCAGAGCCTGGGCTTTTATGGCGAACCGCTGTTACTTCCTAGTGGAAGAAGTGGCGTGCTCCGGTGAAGTACATCGTGATGCCGGCTTCGTTCGCAGCAGCGATGACTTCCTCATCGCGCACCGAGCCGCCAGGCTGCACAACAGCCTTGACGCCGGCATCGATCAGGATCTGCAGGCCATCAGCGAATGGGAAGAAGGCATCCGAGGCAGCCACGGAGCCCACAGCACGCTGCTCCGAAGCAGCGCCGTCAGCATTCTCGGCACCGCCGGCAGCATCCGCGCCCGACTCGACCTTCACACCGAGGGTGTTGGCACGCTCAACGGCAAGCTTGCAGGAATCGATGCGGTTGACCTGGCCCATGCCAATGCCGACCGCTGCGCCATTGCTGGCCAGCAAGATGGCGTTGGACTTCGCTGCACGCACCGCGTTCCATGCGAACTCCAAGTCAGCAAGGGTTGCCGCGTCAGCAGCCTCGCCCGCAGCAAGGGTCCAGGTCTCTGGCTTGTCGCCTTCGGCGTCGATCTTGTCGCCTGCCTGAACCAGCATGCCGCCGGAAACCTGGCGGAACTCGTTCTTGTTCCGGTCGTAGCCTTCTGGCATCGCCAGCAGGCGGATGTTCTTCTTCGCCGAAAGGATCTCGACGGCTTCAGCTTCGAAGTCCGGTGCGATAACGACCTCGGTGAAGATGCCCTTGACGGTCTCGGCCATTTCCTTGGTCACAGTGCGGTTAGCGGCAATCACGCCGCCAAAAGCGGAGACAGGGTCGGTAGCGTGCGCTTTGCGGTGCGCGTCGGCAATCGGATCGGCAGCATCGTCGGAAGCCACGGCAACGCCGCAGGGGTTGGCGTGCTTCACAACAGCCACCGCCGGCTTCTCGAAATCGAAAGCGGCACGCAATGCGGCGTCGGCATCAACGTAGTTGTTGTAGCTCATTGGCTTGCCGTGCAGCTGGTCAGCCTGGGCGATGCCGGCTGGCGCCGCTTCGTCAACGTAGAGCGCTGCCTGCTGGTGCGGGTTTTCGCCGTAGCGCAGCACGGCCGAACGCTGCAAGGCGACGCCTGCGTAGGCTGGCCAGTCGATGACGCCGTCGCCATCTTCGTCCAGGAACTGGCTGGCAGTCCACGAAGCCACCGCGGTGTCATAGGCTGCGGTGTGGGCATAGGCCTTGGCAGCAAGACGCTGGCGGGTCTTCAAGTCGAAGCCGCCATCAGCAGCTGCGGAGATCACCTGCGGGTAGAAGGCCGGGTCGACAACGATCGATACCGCTGCATGGTTCTTGGCAGCCGAGCGGACCATGGCTGGACCGCCAATGTCGATCTGCTCGACAACTTCATCCTGGGATGCGCCGGAAGCAACGGTCTGCACGAAGGGGTAGAGGTTGACGACCACCAGGTCGATCTGCTCGATGTCCATCGAGGACAGGGTGTCCATGTGCTCGGAAACGCGGCGGTCAGCAAGGATGCCGCCGTGGATGCGCGGGTGCAGGGTCTTGACGCGGCCGTCGAGCATTTCAGGCGAACCGGTCACCTGCTCAACCTCGGTCACTGGAATTCCAGCAGCGGCGATCTTCTTGGCGGTGGAACCGGTGGATACCAGCTGGACGCCTGCAGCGTGCAGTCCGGCGGCCAGCTCCTCCAGGCCGGTCTTGTCGTAGACGGAAATCAGTGCGCGGCGGATGGCGACTTTGTCCAGGACGGTCTTACTCACGAAATTTTTCTCCCGGCGGTGAGAATGAATGGGGCGGGCAGCACACAGGCCACCGCCCTCATTCTAGCCAAGTCCTTGCCCGATTTTTCAGTTCGTGTCATTCCCCTTCAACGAGCGCGGAGAGCTGCGGGAAATACTTGGAAAGCTGCTGGTCAGTCAGGCAAAGCCGCAAGAGCTTCTCGGCATGGTCCTCATCAGCGACGTAGCAAACAAGATCAGCGGGGGTGCGCTGCTGGAGCTCTTCGCGCAGTGCCTTGGCTACGGCCACCAGCGTGCCGTAGTAGCGCTTGATGGTCGGTTCCCACCCCTCGCGTGATGCAAGGCCGGTCATCGCATCGGACCACAGCGTTGCCGCCGGATCCTCGCATAAATCAATAGCTGACCAGTGCCAATCGCTTGGCTCCCACTTATCCGAGTAGAAGCTTTCGGCGTCATCGGCCTCCAGGCCTTCTTCGAGCGAGGCAAGAACCTGGTCAAGATCGTCTTCTTCGACGCCCTCTTGATCTTCGTCGTCGAGGTCCTCGTCGTCAGCGTCGGAAATCACAATGGAGTTTTCTTCCAATGTGACTTCTTCGGATTCCAACGGGCTATCCACCCGGGCATCCGGGCGGTCCTCGTAATCGGCTGGTTCATCGGCGTCCTCGCCGCGTTCCACCAATTCTTCGCGGGATGCCGTGGCACGGTCTCTTTCGAGGGCCTGTACTGAGTTCAGCGCGAGCAGCGGCATCGCGATGCTCTCGCTTTCCTCCGTGCTGACCCCGTGCAGGGCAATGGCATAGAAGTCTTGGTCCGGGTGTCCAGCAATCACTTCCGTCGCGTGCCGAAGGGCGGTCACCCGTATCGCCTCTTCGAGAGCGGCCCAATCTACTCCCATGCCCAGAGATTACTCCCTCCCCCGCGCTGACAACAGGTCTTGACGTGGCCAGCAAAGAAGCGTAGAGAGCTACGGACCTGAAATGGTTTTCGGCTATGCTTCGACGCGGTACACACTCACTTTTGCTCGCACTGAGAAAGGCGCCGCACCGTGTCTTCTGCACTCCCGCCCTCGGGCACGACCATCGTGCAAGAACTACCCTTCAAGTGGACGGTCCAAGGCGCCATTTTCATCATTGGCGGCCTGGGGTTCATGTTCGATGCCTGGGATGTGACATTGAACGGGGCCTTGATCCCGCTGGTTGCCCAGGAATGGGGCCTGGAACGTCCCACCGCGGCGCTGCTGGGCACCTCCAACTTGGTGGGCATGGCCGTGGGCGCCTTCTTGTGGGGCGGAATCGCGGACAGGTTCGGGCGAAAAAACGCTTTCAGCATGACTTTGCTGATGTTCGCGGTGTTCACCGTCCTGGGTGCGCTGTCTCCGAACTTCGGGTTCTTCGTCGCATTCCGCTTCCTCGCCGGCGTCGGGCTGGGCGGTTGCATTCCGGTGGACTACGCCCTGGTCGGCGAATTCACGCCAGCCAAGTTGCGCGGGCGGGTTCTTACCGCCATGGACGGGTGGTGGCCGATTGGCGCCGCGCTGTCCTTCTTCGTCTCGGGCTGGGTCATGGCCACCGCCGATAACTGGCGGCTGATCCTGGCCGTGATGATCCTCCCGGCGTTCATGGTGTTCCTGGTCCGGCGTTCCGTGCCTGAATCCCCGTTGTATCTGGCGGCCAAGGGACGAGAGGCGCACGCGCGCGCCGTCATTGACCAGCTGGTCGAGCGCACCGGCGCCACGCCGCGCGAGTACATCATCGAGCAGCCTGCCGCCGAGCGCCCGGCGCGCTGGTGGGAGCAGGTTGTGGCGCTCTGGCGCTACTCCTGGAAAATCACCGCGACCAGCTGGCTGCTGTTTGTCACCGTGCTGCTGGTGTACTACCTGGCGCTGACGTGGCTGCCCTCAATTCTCACCGAGGCCGGCATGGCCCAGTCGGCCTCCTTCTTCGCCACCGCTGTCATGGCGCTGATGGGCTTGGTTGGCGTGGCGGCCGCGGCCTTGCTGGTGGAACGCGTGGGCCGCAAATGGCTCTTGGCGATCTCGGCCCCGCTCTCAGCAATTGTGCTGATCCTGGTGGCGCTGAACTTGCAGGTTCCCTCGGCGGCCGTGGGATGGGTACTGGTCTTCGGCGTTATCGTCCAGGTGGCCATCCCGGTGCTGTATGCCTACGTTTCCGAGCTGTATCCGACCGAGCTGCGGGCTAGCGGATTCGGCTGGGCGTCGACCATGTCGCGCTTTGCTGCAGGCTTCGGCCCGCTGCTCTTTGCCGCGCTGTGGCCGGTGATTGGCCTGCCCGGGCTCTTTGCCGGAGCAACGGTGCTGGTCGTCATCGCCGTGATTTTCATGGCCAAGTTCGCCCCCGAGACCAGGGGCCGGGAACTGGGCTAGGCTGCCGCGGCGCAAAGCGGCCACAGTGTCCTGTCGCCCATACAATTGGAGGACTACACCTCTTCAGCAGATAGATCGTCGCAGCATCTTTGGCGGTAAGCATGGCGAAGCACAGCGACGGGAACATTCAATGAACTTTGACCAGAAGCACCTCAAAAACGACGGATTCACTGGCTTCCGCTCCATCTCCTCGCTGGAAATCAATCGCATCCCGCAGCGCCAAGGGATATTTGCCGTGCTGGCACCCAGAGGCTTTGAGCCTCGGTTCCTCAACCGCAGCACCGCTGGCACATTCAAGAAGAAAAATCCGTCGCTCAAGCCTGACCAGCTGGCGAGCGAATGGGTCGATGGCACCGAGGTCCTGTATATCGGCAAGGCTGGCCCCGGGAGCCAGGGAAACCGCGGCTTGCGCCGGCAGATCCAGGAATTTGTCGATTTCGGGCAGGGCAAGCCGCCGGGGCATTGGGATGGCCGGTTGATCTGGCAGCTGGCTGGTTCTGCGAAGCTCTTGATCGCCTGGAAAGAGCTGCCCGCTGAAGAGCTGAACGCTGCGTTAGCTGCATACCACGAGAATTTTCACGCCAACTTCAACAAACTTCCCTACGCCAATCTGGTGCGGGCGCGATGACCCGACAAGGAGCCAAAAAGCGCCATCGTTTTCGGTGGTTGCGGGAAAACTGGGATGAGCTGATCGGGCGACTGCCCG
This sequence comes from Glutamicibacter sp. FBE19, assembly GCF_015524875.1. Lineage (NCBI taxonomy): Bacteria > Bacillati > Actinomycetota > Actinomycetes > Micrococcales > Micrococcaceae > Glutamicibacter > Glutamicibacter sp. FBE19. The sequence continues at coordinate 93,026 of NZ_JACKQN010000007.1, forward strand.
ATCTTTTCCAGCACTGACCCTGAAGCGGTCGGCAGGCCAGCAGCCCAGCTCTGGCCGATTTGCGCTCTCCCGGTTTTACGCGAGAACCGCCACGGCTTTTGGCTTGAAGCCGTCCAGCATGAGCTGAACTAGTCTTTCCTGAAGCTGAGGGGCTTGATCCTTGAAGGGCCGTGGCAAGGGCCGGGTGGCTGCGCCGATGGCGGTTACCAGCTCTACTCCATTGAGATCTTCACGCACCAGATCGTGGCCCTTGGCCAGCTCGAGGACCCGGCTCACCGCTTGAGCGCATTCCCGTTGCGCCAGCAGCACCCGCTCGCTCAACGCCGATGGCAAGGCGGCCCCGAGCGCTTCGCTCAACGCGCCGAGATTCAGCTTGACCAGGTTCTCCAGGAATTCGGTCCAGGCCTGGGGTTCCCCATGCAAGTTCGACTCGGCGCTGATGGCGGCAACCAGAATTTCTTGCAGAGTCGTGACGGTGACTTCTTCAACCAGTTCGGCCCGGGAAGCGAAGTTGCGGTAGAGAGTTCCGATGCCCACATTGCTGTGCTGGGCAATGAGGTCCATTGCAATGGTGGCGCCATGCTGGGCGAAGAGCTCCCGAGTTGCACGGAGAATCGTCTCGCGTCGTTGCAAAGCATCTGAGCGCATTAGATCTTTGAGCCTTCCACTTCGGATCCCGGACGGCATGCTGATATCGCTCTGCCGATGCAAGGACCTTGGATCGATTGCCTGATTGGCGTAGTCCAAGCCATGGCGATTTTTCCAGAAACGGAAAGTGCCGGCTACGGTCCCAAGCCAATTGCCAGAAAACTTTCCCCACTCTTCAAATAAATAGCTGTTTCATCAGTGATTTTCGGTAGTCTGGCAGGGAACCACCCCGCTGATTTTCGGGGTAGCACCCTGGGAAAGGCAGCAATGCACGACGACAACTCACTGACCACCGGTCGAGTCAAACGAGTACTGCAGGAGCGTGTCCTGCCTGCCATCTACTCCCAGTCGGTTCCCCTGAACGTGTCGTGGCATGAGCTTCCCGGCGAACCAGTCACCCCTCGCGAGGGGCTGGCCCTGGAATTCTCGCCAACACAGGTGGGAACCGGATGGGGTGCCGCGTGGGGCACCACGTGGTTCCACCTGCAAGGCACGGTTCCCGCCAGCTGGGCTGGGCGCCGAGTCGAAGCAGTCATCGACCTCGGCTTCGATGTGAACATGACCGGCTTCCAATGCGAGGGACTGGTCTATCGCCCGGACGGCATCACCATCAAGGCGCTGAACCCGCGCAACCAGTGGGTGCCGATCGCGGAATCTGCCGCTGGCGATGAAGTGGTCGATTTGTACCTTGAAGCCGCATCCAATCCGGTGCTGCTGGACCACCACCCGTTTCTGCCAACAGAGCAGGGCGATATTCTCACCTCCTCAAGCCGCAAGCTCTACACCACCCGCCGCATGGATCTGGCAGTCTTCGAACCAGCCGTCCATGACCTGGCACTGGATCTCGAAGTGCTGCTGGACCTTCAGGAGCAGTTGCCCCAAGGCCCCCGAAAGATGCAGATTCTCCAGGCCCTGGATAACTCCCTGGATGTTCTGGACCTGCAAGACATCACCGCCACGGCGCAGCGCGCCCGTGGCGAACTCGCCGGGGTGCTATCCGCACCCGCCGAGCACAGCGCGCACCAGATCTCGGCGATCGGGCACTCGCATATCGACTCAGCCTGGTTGTGGCCGCTGCGGGAAACCATCCGCAAGGTTTCGCGCACCTGCTCGTCCATGGTTGAGCTGCTCGGCGATGAACCCGAATTCCTCTACGGCATGTCCAGCGCCCAGCAGTACAAGTGGCTGAAGACCCACCGCCCCGAGGTGTGGGACCGGGTCAAGCAGGCTGTTGCCGACGAGCGCTTCCTGCCGCTGGGCGGCATGTGGGTCGAGTCCGATACCGTGATGCCCTCCGGCGAATCGCTGGTTCGCCAATTCCTGTATGGCCAGAAGTTCTTCCGCGACGAATTCGGGGTGGCCTCCAAGGGCGTGTGGCTGCCCGATTCCTTTGGCTACTCCCCTGCACTGCCTCAGCTGATGCGCCGCGCCGGCTTCGAGTGGTTCTTCACCCAGAAGATCTCGTGGAACCAGCAGAACAAGTTCCCGCATCACTCCTTCGATTGGGAAGGCATCGATGGCTCGCGCATCTTCAGCCATTTCCCTTCCATGGACACCTACAATTCGCAGCTTTCCGGCGAGGAAGTGGCCAAGGCGTCCCGCCAGTTCCGCGAAGCGCGCGTTGCCAATAATTCCATCGCCCCGGTGGGGTGGGGTGATGGCGGAGGCGGCACCACCCGCGAGATGACCGGCAAGGCCAAGCGCCTGGCCAGCCTCGAGGGCAGCGCCCAGGTGCGCTGGGAACACCCCAATGACTTCTTCGATCGGGCCAAAGCGGAGCTTCCGAATCCCCCGGTCTGGGTGGGCGAGCTCTACCTGGAACTGCACCGTGCCACGCTGACCAGCCAGCACCAGACGAAGCAAGGGAACCGCCGCACCGAGCAATTGCTGGTGGAAGCCGAATTGTGGGCCGCCACCGCCGCCGCATACACCGGCGCCGAGTACCCCTACGACCAGCTGGACGAGCTCTGGGAAACCGTGCTCCTGCACCAGTTCCATGACATCCTGCCCGGCACGTCCATTGCATGGGTGCACCGGGAGGTCGTGGCACGCTACGCCCGGGTCGTCGAGCAAGCCGAGCAGCTGATCCAAGAAGCCCAGCAACGGCTGGCCGGTACCGGATCCGCGCCCATCACCTTCAACTCGGCAGCATTCACCCGCAACACGCTGGCCTTCGGCGAAGCCAAGGCGCTGGACTCCAGGCCCGCATCCCAAGTACTGGCGACGGCCGCCGACGGCGGCTACGTTCTTGATAACGGCGTGATCCGCGTGGTGATTAATGCCCAGGGCCTGATCACCTCGGCGGTGGATTTGGCGACGGGACGCGAGGCCATCGCGCCGGGCCAGGAAGCCAACCTCTTGCAGCTGCACCAGGACTTCCCGAATATGTGGGATGCCTGGGACGTGGACAAGTATTACCGCAACCAGGTCACCGATCTGCGCGATTGCGACTCATTGGAGCTGGCCTCGCGCGAGGACGGCAGCCAGGTCGTCATCATCCGCCGCAGCTTCTCCAAGTCCGCCGTGGTGCAGGAACTGTCGTTGGCTCCCGGCGAGCGCACCGTGCAGATCTTCCAGAGCACCGATTGGCATGAGGCGGAGAAGTTCCTCAAGGTGGCCTTCCCGCTGGATGTGCGCGCCGAGCAGATTGCCGCCGAAACCCAATTCGGCTATCACAAGCGGGTGACCCACGTGAACACCAGCTGGGAGGCCGCGAAGTTCGAGACCTCCATGCACCGTTTCGCCCTGGCTGAGGAACCCGGCTTCGGGGTCGGGGTGATCAATGATTCCATTTACGGTTTTGACGTCACCCGCGACGCCAAGGACGCCCAGGTCACCACCACGATGCGCCTGTCCTTGCTGCGTGCTCCGCGCTTCCCGGATCCGCAAACGGACCAGGGCCTGCAGACCCAGCGCTATGGCCTGGTCGTTGGCGCGGATATTGCCGCGGTGACCAGGGCCGGAGCCTTGCTGAACAGCGCCGAGCGCACCGTCAGCGGTTCCCGGCCCGTGGCTCCTTTGGCGAGGATCACCGGCGAGGGGCTGGTGGTTTCCAGCGTGAAGCTGGCCGCTGATCGTTCCGGCGATCTGCTGGTGCGAGTCTACGAGTCGCTGGGCCGCCGTGCCCGCGGCGAGCTGCAGCTCAACGTCCCGGTGGCCGCAGCGACAACGGCGAGCTTGCTCGAAGATCCGCTGGGTGACGGCGCGATCGGCCTCGACGACGGCTCGCTGCCGTTGGCGCTGGGCCCCTTCGAGGTGCGCACCCTGCGCTTCAGCCTGGCGCAATAGCCCGCAGGCGTGAGGGGCCAGGATCGGCACGCGGCTGCGTGCCAATCCTGGCCCCGTTCTTTCCCTTGTCTGGCTCCCGCTGCCTACTGGATCATCGTGCCGTCCGGGGCCACCGCGTACCAGACCCCGCCCACGCCCTGTCCGGAGGTATCCCCGGGCTTGGCGTCCTGGGCGAAGGTGTACAGCGGCATGCCGTTGAGCGTCAGCTGCTTTTGCCCGTCGGGGCTTTCGATGACGTTCACCTCGCCGGAAACCCCCTCCAGCGTCGGGTCATCGCTCGTGGTGGTGGCAATCGGCCACTTGGCCAGGCAATCCCCGGTGCAGGCGCTGGTTGTGGTGTTTGGCTCATCCTTGGTGAAGTAGTACAGGGTCATCCCCTGCGAATCCACCACAACATCGCCCAATTCTGTTGCCGCCACCCCAAGATCCACCCCTGAGGATGATTCCTGAGGTACTGGGCTGGTGCTTTCCCCGCCTCCTCCATACATGCCGCCGGTTCCGCCCTCCGATCCGCCATCGCCCGAGCAGCCTGCCAGCAGCAACGCGGTGCCGAACAGCGCGGCCACCCCGGCCGCGCATTTTTTGCCATTCTTGATACCCATGATCCGATCCCCTCTCGAAAGCTGGACCCACCTCAAGCGTGGGCATTCAGCCCCTACCTTGTAGGACGCAGGGAATCCCCGCCAGGTTCACCGCCGGGAGAGAATCTTGCCCATACTTGGGCCATGGATGTACCACGTGCCGCCCTGGCGTGTTCCGGGACCTAGCGCCTTGTCCCAGCCAAGACCAGGCGGAGCCAAGGCGCCCCGGGATGCCCAGCTGGTGTCCGAGATCTACCGCGAGCATGCAGATGCCCTGCGCCGCTTCGCGTTGCGCGGGTACTGCAGCCGGGAAGAAGCCGATGACGTGGTGCAGGAAACCGTGCTGAAAGTTTGGAAGGCCGCACCGGTTATCACCGGGTCGCTGCGCGGCTACCTGTTTGCAACGGCGCGGCATGTCATCATCGATGAGCATCGCCGGGCCGCGGCGCGCATTCATGCCGACCTGCTGGGCGATGCGGATCCCGCAGCTGCCGGAGCCGAGGATGGCAATGTCCAGGTTCTGGACCGGCTGCTGATGCAGCAGGCGCTGATGCGCTTGAGCGCCGAGCATCGGCTCGTCGTGCTGCATTTGCACTTTTTCGGTTCCACGGTGGCCCAGGCAGCCCATGACCTGCACATTCCCGAAGGCACGGTGAAGTCCCGGGAGCACTATGCCCTGCGCAACTTGCGCGCGATCCTGGCAGAAATGGGCGAAGAACCGTGAATCAGCGGCCTACCAGGGCGAAGGTTCGTAGTCCTTGAGGAAGCAGCCGTAGAGATCGATTCCGCGTTCCCCGTCGACAATTGGCTGGTAGACCCGCGCTGCCCCGTCGATCAGGTCCAGCGGTGCGTGCCATCCTTCGGCGACCATGCGGACCTTGGAGTCATGTGGCCGTTCGTCGGTGATCCAGCCGGTGTCCACCGCACTCATCAGGATGCGGTCGGTTGACAGCATTTCTTCGGCGCTGGTGCGGGTGAGCATATTCAGCGAGGCTTTGGCCATATTGGTGTGCGGGTGCCCGGCGCCCTTGTAGCGGCGGGAGAACTGGCCTTCCATGGCCGAGACGTTCACGATGTACTTGCGCCGTGCATCGCTGGCGGCCAGCGCCGGGCGCAAGCGGGAAGCCAGCAGGAAAGGCGCGGTGACATTGCACAGCTGCACTTCAAGCATTTCCAGGGCATCCACGTCGCCCAGAATTTGGGTCCAGGAATTTTCGGTGACCACGTCGGGGACCAGTCCGCCGGCATCGATGGCGGTGCCTGCGGCAATTCGTTGAAGCGAGGCCGATCCGGCTTTCATGGCCAGTTCGGCCAGCTTCTGTGCGTCGTAGCTGCCCAGCGGTGCCGGAGCCAGCAATGCGGAGTCCTCCAGCCTGAACGCGCTGGCCAGGGCCTTGGGATGCTCGGCGGGCGGGTTGGCTTCGCCCCAGAGTTCCGGGCCGCCATGGCTTGCGAGCAATTCGCGGCTCAGCGGCTGCTGCTCGGATTCGATCAGGTGCTGGTAGGAGTTGGTGGTGCGCCGCACGGTCTGGGCGGCGTTGTTGATCAGGATGTCCAGCGGGCCTTCGGCGGCCACGCGGTCCGCCAATGAGATCACCTGCGCCGGGTCGCGCAGGTCGATGCCGACAATCCGCAACCGATGCAGCCATTGCCCGCTGTCCTCGATGGAGGCGAAGCGCCGGGCCGCGTCCTTGGGAAAGCGCGTGGTGATGGTGGTGTGCGCCCCGTCGCGCAACAGGCGCAGGGCAATATGCATCCCGATTTTTGCGCGTCCGCCGGTGAGCAGCGCGCGCTTGCCGCTCAGGTCGGCGCGGGCCTCGCGGCGATCGCGTCCGGCCGCCGCGCAGTCTGGGCAGAGGTAGTGGTGGAAGGCATCCACGGTGGTGTAGCGCTGCTTGCAGATGTAGCAGCCACGGGGCTTGCGGAATTCTCCGGCGCTCTCGCCCTGGGTGGGCGTGCTCAGGTCCAGGCCCAGGGTTTCATCATCCAGGCGCTGAGGTGAACCGGTGGCGGTGCTTTCGATCAGTGCACGGTCCGCGGCACTGATTTCCGCGCGCTTCTGCGACTTGCGGTAGCGCTTGGCGGCTTTGAACATGTTGCTGGTTGCACGGCGCACCGCGATATGGCGCTGGTCATCGGAATCCAGCTGGTGCACCACCGACAGGACCTTCAGCGCGGTGGCCAGTTCCGCGTCGGTGAACAGTTCGGTGGGTGCAGCCGTTTCGGCCTGGGGTGTTTGCTCAGTCATCTCGACATCAATTTTACGCACCTTGACGGCTCGCCCTCCGGCGCCAGTACGAGAGGGTAGGCTACTTGTCCTGTGCCAGATCCGCGAGGGTGGCAATCAGCAGGCGGCGCTCCACAACCTTGATGCGTTCATGCAGGGTCTCTTCGGTGTCATCATCGTCAATGGCCACCGCTTCCTGGCGCAGGATCGGGCCGGTGTCCACGCCGGCATCGGCAATGTGCACGGTGCATCCGGTGACCTTCACCCCGTAGGCCAGCGCATCGCGCACTCCGTGGGCGCCCGGGAAGGACGGAAGCAGGGCCGGGTGGGTGTTGATATAGGTGCCATCGAAGGCATTGATGAATTCTTCGCCGACGATGCGCATGAAGCCGGAGGACACCACATAGTCCGGCGCGTAGGAAAGGCACTTTTCGGTCAGCGCGTGGTTCCAGTCCTTGCGATCCTCGTAGTCCTTGAAGTTCACCACGAAGGTTTCGATTCCGGCCTGGGCCGAACGTTCCACGCCGAAGGTATCGTGCTTGTCGGCGCCGACAGCGGCGATCTCGACGTTGGGCAGTTCGCCGGCCTGCACCGCGTCGATGACTGCCTGGAGATTCGAACCGGTGCCTGAAACCAAAACCACAATGCGCATGGGCTCAATTCTACGGTTCGCGGCGGCTAGTTATTCATTCGGCACCAGATTGTTGCTTGCCCCGGTCGCAAACTGGCAAGGCTGCCGGGCAGGGTGGAAGATGAGCCCATGAGCGAAATTGTTCCGGATCAGAAGAATTGGACCTTTGTCCTGGAATCGGTTTGCCCGCAGTGCCGATACGACGTCCGCGCGGTAACTCCCGCGGACGTCATCGGGCAATTGCCAGATGGCGTGGAACGCTATGTGGCGGCACTGTCCAGGCCGCAAGCGCGGGTGAGGACCAGCCCCGCGCGATGGAGCGATCAAGAGTACGCCGCCCACGTGGCGCAGATGCTGGAGATCATGAATGGCCGGCTGGATCTGATGCTCCAGCACGATGACCCCACCTTCCCCAATTGGGATCAGGACCAAGCCGCAGCCGAAGGCAACTACAACGCGCTTGAGCCTGATGACGTCGTCACGCGGCTTCGGGATGCGGCAACAAAGTATGCGCAGAAATTAGGCAGCATCGATGAGGCGTCCTATTCGCGGCGTGGACTGCGCTCGAATGGCTCGGCGTTTACCGTGGAGTCCTTGAACCAGTATGCGTGGCACGATTTTGTGCATCATTTGTGGGATTTGGATTCCAGCGCCAGCTAGCCGCGCTCCGGTGCGCTTGGCCTGCGCGCGCCGAAGCAATGGCGCCAGTGAATTTTCTTGAATTCCGCGTTGACCAAGCCTGTGACCCGTGCTACATTTTTCTCTTGTTATACGAATAACTAATAAGCATCACTCAACAGGGAGACGGGTACATGGTTAGAGCCAAGCCTTCAGCCGGGCCCACAATGCACGACGTGGCCGCTGCCGCAGGCGTATCCCAGGCCACCGTCTCCCTGGTGTTGAATTCAGCGCCAGGCTCGCGATTCTCCGCCGATACCCGGCAACGGGTGTGGGACGCGGTTGAAGAACTCGGCTACCGCACCAACGCCCACGCCAAGGTGCTTCGCGAAGGCGTGTCAGGCATGATCGGCTTCATTGGCGACACGGTGGCAACCTCGCCGTTCGCCGGAGCGATCATCGAAGGCGCGCAGGAACGAGCCTGGGAAGAGGGGCTGCTCCTGCTGACCATCAACACCGGCGGCGACAAAAAGCTCGAAGCCGCTTCGCTGGATACTATGCTGTCCTACAAAGTCGCAGGCGTGGTCTACGCGGCAATGTACAACCGCTACCTCGAAGTGCCCAAGGCCCTGGCCGGTGTTCCATCGGTAGTCCTGAATGCCCAGGACAAGGACGGAAAGCTGCCCAGCGTCGCTCCGGATGAAGTCCGGGGCGGATACACGGCAACTCGAAGGCTGATCGAAGCTGGCCACACCCAGATCGGCATGATCAATATCGAGACCCTGGAGAGCGGGCTTCCGGCCGCCGTGGGACGCTTTGAAGGCTACCGGCAGGCCATGGCCGAAGCAGGATTAGAGGTCGATCCCTCATTCATCCGGTTTGGCGAGGGCGGTGAAACCCATGGATATGCCTACGGCATGGAACTGCTTGGCGCTTCGCGTCGCCCGACGGCTATTTTCTGCGCCAACGACCGCACCGCATGGGGCGTTTACCAGGCCGCGGCAGAGTTGCAGATTTCAATCCCGGGGGATGTTTCCATCATCGGGTTCGACAACCAGTCAACACTTGCCCCGTTCCTGCGCCCCGGCCTGACCACTCTTGAATTGCCCTTCGCCGCCATGGGCCGGCAGGCGGTGGATTTCCTGCTCCAGGGAGCCCAGCCCGATGGCCAGGTCAAGCTCATGGACTGCCCGCTTATTGAACGCTCGTCGGTATCGCACCCCAAGGAGAAGCCTTGAGTCAATCAAAACCTGCCGCACCCAGGCGATTCGCCAAGACCCCCGCAAAGCGCAGGGTCCCCTTGTCGCTCACGCTCAAAAAAGTGGTGTCAGCGTGGCAGTTATACGTATTACTAGTACCTGCTATCGCCTATATCGTGATTTTCAAGTATTGGCCGATGTACGGTGTGCAGATCGCTTTCAGGAACTACAATCCTGCCGACGGCTTCACCGGCAGCCCGTGGGTTGGCCTGCAGCACTTCATCAGGTTCGTCAATTCATACCAATTCACCCAGGTTCTGGAAAACACGGTATGGATCGCGGTGCTCGGACTTCTGATCGCCTTCCCCGTGCCCATCATCCTGGCCCTGCTGGTCAACGGCTTGCAGAGCGAAAAGTTCAAGAAGTTCACCCAGACCGTCCTGTACTCCCCGGCCTTCATCTCCACCGTGGTGGTTGTCGGCATGATGTTTGTCCTGCTCTCGCCGCGCTCGGGCTTGATCAACAATGCCATTCAGCTCACCGGCGGAGAGCCGATCTTCTTCATGGGCTCCCCGGACTGGTTCCGGCCGATCTACCTGATCTCGGATATTTGGCAGACAGCTGGCTTCTCCATGATCGTGTACCTGGCCGCATTGGCCGGTATCGACCCGGCACTGCACGATGCCGCCAAGGTTGACGGTGCCACCAAGCTGCAGCGCATGCGGCACATTGACCTGCCGGGCATCATGCCCATGGTCACGGTGCTGTTCATTCTGGCCATCGGCAACTTGCTGAATGTCGGATTTGAAAAGGCGCTGCTGATGCAGACCCCGCTGAACCTGGCAAACTCCGAAATCATTCAAACCTACGTCTACCACGCAGGCCTGCAACAGGCACAGTTCAGCTACTCCGCCGCCATCGGCCTGTTCAATTCCATCCTCAACCTGGTGTTGCTGTTGATCTTCAACCGCGTTGCTCGCCGGGCCAACCAAGCAACCTTGTGGTGATCTCCGATGTCATTAAAAACGCTCCCTGCAAAGACCGTTCCTCCCCGAGGAGAATCGCCGGCTGCGGCTGCCCGCCGGTCCGAGGGCAAGTCGAAGTTCCGCGCCTTCCGCGACAGGTACGCTGACCGCACCTTCACCATCGTGGCCACCACGATCCTGCTCCTGTCCATCATCGCCGTGATCTACCCGCTGTACTTCATCGTGATCGCCTCCATCAGCGATCCCAACGCAGTGTATGAAGGCAGGGTCTGGCTCTTCCCCTCCGGAGTCACCTTCGAGGGGTACCAGCGGATCCTCACCGATGGACGGATCTGGTCCGGCCTGGCCAACACCATGATCTACACGGTGCTGGGCACCGCGATCAGCGTCAGCACTATCCTGTGCGGCGCCTACGCGCTGTCCCGCAAGGATCTGCCGGGCCGCAAGTACCTGATGCTGCTTTTTGTCATCACCATGTTCTTCGACGGCGGCCTGATCACCAAGTACCTCGTGGTCAAGGATCTGGGGCTGCTCAACACCGTGTGGGCCGTGGTCCTGCCTGGCGCCATCGGCGTATGGAACCTGATTATTGCCCGTTCCTTCTTTGAGAACACCATTCCCAATGAACTGCGGGAAGCGGCACAGATGGATGGCGCCAATGATTTCCGCTTCTTCTTCCAAATGGTCCTGCCGCTGTCCAAGCCGTTGATCATGCTGATGATCATGGTCCATGTGGTGGCCAATTGGAACTCCTTCTTCGATGCCTTGATCTTCCTCAACGACGACTCGAAGTATCCACTCCAGCTGGTGCTCAGAAACATCCTCATCCAATCCGATGTTTCCTCAACGGGCACGACCGGAGGCGACATAGCTTCCTACGCTGCGGCCCAGCGCATTGCCGAACTGACCAAGTACGCAATGATCGTGGTCTCCAGCCTCCCGCTGATGATCGCCCTGCCGTTCATGCAAAAGCACTTCACCAAGGGCATGATGATCGGCGCAGTCAAGTAATCGTTCTTCCCCCCTCTCCCTCACCGGGCACAGGCCCAATCAGAATAGGAACCACCATGGCACTTAATCGCCGACATGCAGCTGCGGCTGCAGCGCTAGCCGGGACATTGATGTTCACCGCTTGCGGCGGAGGCAGCTCCGACGCTCCGGAAATTGAAGATTCTTCAGCAGACTACGGATTGAACGACACCGGCCTGCCCCTCGTTGACCAAAAGCTGGACTTGACCTTCTCCGGCTCCAAAACGGCGCTGGCCCCTGACTTCAACACCATGACCGTGGTGAAGAACTGGGAAAAGGACACCAATGTGCACATCAATTGGGAGAACCTCCCGGAAACGGTGTTCCAGGAAAAGAAGAACCTGATCCTGGCCGGTGGAGACCTGCCCGATGCCTTCTTCAACTCCGGGCTCACCGATTCAGAAATCGCCACCTATGCAACCAGCGGAACCCTGATTCCGCTGGAGGGCCTGATCGAAAAGAACGCGCCAAACCTTTCGAAGCTGCTCAGCGAACGCCCTGACATCAAGGCCGCGATCACCTCATCCGATGGCCACATCTACTCGCTCCCGTCCATCGAGGAACTCGGGCTGGTCCAGTTCCCCAACCAGTTGATCGTCAACACCGCGTGGCTTGAGAAACTGGATATCCCGATGCCGAAGACCGTGGAAGAATTCCACGATGCGCTCAAGGCCTTCAAGGAAAAGGACGCTTCGGGCACCGGCAAGACCATTCCCCTGAGCTTCATGCCAGGCTCATGGTGCGCCGATATCGTTGATTTGATTGCGGCGCTCGGCGGCATCCCGGACAACGCCGATCACCGCATCGTCCAGGACGGCAAGGTCATCTACACCCCGACCCAAGAAGGGTACAAGAAGGCCATCGGGACCCTGCACGAGTGGTACAAGGAAGGCCTGATCGACCCGGAGTCCTTCTCGCAGGACGACAAGGCATACCTCTCCAAGGGCAAGGCCGCCAAGGAAAACCTCGGTTCCTTCGTCTGGTGGGAAATCCCTGAAATGGTCGGCGCCGACCGCGCCAAGGACTACGCGATTGTTCCAGTCCTGGAAGGTGTCGACGGGAAGCGCATTTCCAGCCAGTCCAATAACCAGGAAATCGCCCGTGGCGCCTTCGCCATCACCAACGTCAACAAGTACCCGGCAGCTACCATGCGCTGGGCCGACCACCTCTACGATCCCATTGAATCGGCCCAGGCCAACTGGGGACCAATCGGCGTGACCCTGAAGAAGGACGAAAAGACCGGCTTGCTGGTGCAGATCCCAGCGGCCAAGGGCGAGAGCGAAGGCGAGCGCCGCCAAAAGGTTGCGCCCAGCGGACCGAAGGCCAACACCGCTGAAAGCTTCAAGACCGTAGTCGCTCCGGAACCGCGTGCCGCCGAACGCCAGAAGGTGGTCAACGAGTTCTACAAGCCATTCGCCGGCAACGATGGATACCCGCCGGTCCCGCTGTCCAACGAAGAGCTGCAGGAAATCAGCACCATCGAAACCGATGCCGCTTCACTGGTTGAGCAGAACGTCGCCAAGTGGATTGTCAGTGGCGGCATTGACGGCGAATGGGACGGCTATGTCTCGCAGCTGCAGAACATTGGAGTCGACCGCATGGTCGAGGTCTACCAGCAGGCCCTGGACCGCTACAAGTCCAATTCCTAATTCACCGATGACAAGCCGGGGCCGGATGGAACCTTGAAATTCCGTCCGGCCCTTTGCTTCAGAACCTACCGAACCAGCACAGAATTGAGCTTGTTTCCCATGACTGCTTCGACCGCCTCAACGGCCGAAAAGTACCGCCCGGCTCTGCACTTTTCAGCGCAGAACACCTGGATCAATGATCCCAACGGGCTGATCTACCACGATGGCGTCTACCACCTGTATTTCCAGAACAATCCGCACGGCAATGTCTGGGGGAACATGTCCTGGGGCCACGCGACCTCGGAAGACCTCCTGGCTTGGACCCACCACCCGGTGGCCATTGCCTGCGATGAGAATGAAGATATCTTCTCTGGCAGCATCGTTTTCGACCGGGACAACAACAGCGGCCTGGGCACCGCCGGCACAGCCCCGTTGGTTGCTTTTTATACCAGTGCCTACAAGCCGGGACATGCCCGCCACGGCATCCAGGCCCAGTCCATCGCGTACAGCCTTGACGGCGGCTACACCTGGATGAAGCATGGGGGAAACCCGGTCATCGACCGCGGCTCCCCCGAATTCCGCGACCCGAAGGTCTTCCGCTATTCCTCGGCGGGTGCCAGCTACTGGGTCATGGTGGCGGTTGAAGCGCAAGACCACCAGGTGCTCTTGTACAAGTCCGAGAACCTGCTGGACTGGGAGTTCCTGAGCACCTTCGGACCGGCGAACGCCACCGGCGGCGTATGGGAATGCCCGGACCTGTTCGAGCTGCCTGTAGACGATGACCCCACCCGGACCAAGTGGGTGCTGATCGTGAACTTGAATCCTGGCGGACCCAATAAAGGCTCGGCGGGACAATATTTTGTTGGCCATTTTGATGGCACGACCTTCGCTTCGGAGTCCACGGTGTCCGAGGTGCGCGGCGGCGGGCCCCTGTCCGAATACCAATGGCTGGACTGGGGCCGCGACTACTACGCGGCAGTGTCCTTTGCCGATGTTCCTGACGGACGCCGGTTGATGATTTCCTGGATGAACAACTGGGAATACGCCAACCAGATCCCCACGTTCCCTTGGCGCAGTCCGATGTCCCTGGCCCGCGAAGTTTCGCTGCGCACCGTCCATGGGCGCCCGCGCTTGGTGCAGGCTCCAGCATTTGATCCGGGCCAGGAGCTGGAGTCCACGGACCGGTTCACCCAAGAAACGCTGCAGGTGCACGATGCCGCGCTGAGGCTGGACCAGGCCGAAGGAGCAGTCCAGCGCATCGAGCTGTCCATCGATCCCGGAACGGCAGCTGAAGTAGGGCTGGTTGTTCGCGGAGGTGAGAACCAGGGGACGCGCATCGGAATCAACATTGCGCAATCCCGGCTTTTCGTGGACCGCCGGAACTCCGGGGAATCGGGCTTCCACGAGGCTTTTGCCTCATTGGACACGGCCCCGTTGCGCCCCGCCAATGGACGTTACGAGTTGACCATTTTTGTTGACCACTGCTCCGTGGAAGTCTTCGCCCAAGGGGGCCTGGTGACGATGACGGAACTGATTTTCCCCTCGCCGCTGAGCACTGGCCTTTCGGTGTATGCTTCGGGTGGCTCGGCGAGTTTCCATGATCTGAGCGTTGTCCGCTTCGACTAGTCCCGAGGGCAGTTTCTTCCGTTTCTCAACTCAGGCCGTGCTTTGGGTGCAAGAAACGATCAGTTGAACGCGGGATTCCGTGCTGGAGCTGGCGGAATTTTTCCCTCGGGGTTCCGGTGCCGGGCGGCTAGCCTTCCAGTACCGGGTCGGTTTCAAATAGCGGAGCAATCAGGTAGCCGATGGCAGTGCCCACGCCAACCTGCAAGACCAGGGCGCCGGCGGTGAGCCATGGGTTGGGGCCAAGGTCGACCAGCCGGCCAATAGCCAGGGAGCCGGAGGCCAGCCACGAGCCAATCAGGCTCAGGGCAGCGGCAACAATACCGGTGAACAGCGACAGGCAGGCCGTTGAAAGACCCAAGGAGAGCATGTTGAACGGGATGCGGCGGGCGAACCAATCTTCCAGGTGGTTCTCTCCCCCGCGCAAGAAGTACCAGCCGGCCATGATGCCCGCAGCCACCGGCAAAAGCAGGAACAGCCACTGATGGGACATCTCGCCTGTCGGAAGTGAAGCCAGCATGGGAATCGAAGGCAGCGGGCCGACGGTGGTTTCCAGCGTCGACAGGGTGCTCCCGGTGCCAAGGGTGAATCCGCCACCGCTAATCCAGGACAGGACCCAGAAGACCCCGTTGGGAATCAGGGACAGCTGCACCAGGGTCAGCGCGGCCGAGCCGATCGGCCCCGGCCGCAGTTCCTGGTATACGTTGGCGACTTCGGTCCAGTGCAATCCCAGATTGATGGTCAGCAGCAGGCCGCTGATGCCAACGGCAGCGACATAGCCCAGAAACCCGGCCACGATCACGTGCCAGACATAGGATCCGGCCCAGCGGCGGTGCGGGGAAATCCGCTGGATATAGGCGGCCATGTCGACGCCGAAGAGCCGGGCCCAGGACCCTGCCTCGCGTCGCGCGCCGATGATCAGCCCCAGCGCCGCAATGACCAGCGGGATGAACGTTGCGGCCAGCACGTTGACTCGCCCGTAGCTGTTATTGGACAAGGAACCCACCGCAGCGCCGATGCCGCCATAGGCGATGAAGGCGCCGAGCAGCCCCTGCCACAACTGGTCGGTGTAGGAGGCGCGGGCAATGCGCCGCCCGGCACGCAGGCAGAACAGGAACGGCAATAGCGACAGTCCCAGCGGAATGAGCGTGACCCACCCGGAGACGGATGCCGGGTCGGCTTCCGGCCCGAGGTTCAGCAACTCCACCGGGACCCCATGAATCAGCAGCCAGGCAAATCCGGCAAACTGCAAGATGATGTTGAAGGAATCTTCCAGGAACCCGCCGCTGAAGTACACAGCGACCAAGGGCAGCATGATCAAGGCCAGGCAGAACACGACCGATTGCAGGATCTCGAACACGCCCTGCAACGCCAGGGGCATTGGCCAGCCATTGCGCAGACGCAACATCACGGCCTTCATGGGTTTCTTTTCGCGACTCATCACTGTCAATGTTGCCACCATTCAGCGCGCCCTGTGCCCTTCGACGCGCAACCTTGCCCTGGGCGATTGCCCAGAACCAGCGCTTTAGTAGCTCTTCGGTGCTGGTGCCTGTTCTCCGGAATTGAAGCTCGCGGCCAGCGCCTCGGTGGCACGGGCCAGCAACGCCACATCTGCGCCGACTCCGACAAAATCAGCTCCCGCATCCATGTACCTGCGGGCGCTGTTCTGGTCGAAGGCATTGACCCCTGCGTATTTGCCCGCAGCCTTCGCGGCGTTGATGGAAGTGATCACTGCGGCCACCACGTCGGGGTGGTTTTGCTGGCCGATGACACCCATCGAGGCTGCCAGGTCGGAAGGCCCGATGAAAATGCCGTCGACGCCGTCGGTTTCGACAATTTCCTGGACGTTGCGCACGGCTTCGTCGGCTTCGATCTGCACCATCAGGGTGATGGTTTCATCGGCTCGGGCCAGGTAACCGTCAATGCGGTTCCAGCGTGCCGAACGTGCCAGCGCCGAGCCGACACCGCGCACCCCCTTTGGAGGATACTGGCAGGCAGCCACAGCCGCTGAGGCCTGTTGCGCATCATTAACCATGGGAATAATCAGCGACTGCGCGCCGAGATCCAGGAACTGCTTGATGACAACCGGGTCGTTTACCGCCGGGCGCACCACTGGCACCACAGGGTAGCTGCGCACGGCTTGGAGCTGCGCCAGGATGTTCTGCAGGTCGTTCGGAGAATGCTCGGCGTCGATGAAAACCCAATCGAATCCGGCTCCGGCGCAAATTTCGGCAATCAAGGGCGAGGCGGAGCACACCCAAATGCCGGCCAGCGGGCGGGCGGCATCTTTCAGCGCATCCTTGAGCGATGGATCCGGTTCTACTCGAAATGGCATGTCACAGTTCCCAGCGGTCCGTAGTCGGCAAAAACAGTGTCGTTGGCGTTCACCCACATTGGGCGGGTGAAGGATCCGGCAAGGATCAGTTCTCCTGCCTTGAGCTTGTCGCCGTGCGGGGCGATCTTGTTGGCCAGCCAGTACACACCGGCGGCGGGGTGATTGAGCACGCCAGCAGCCACGCCCGTTTCTTCCACGGTCTGGTTCTTGAACAAGATGCCCGAAACCCAGCGCAGGTCCACGGCGTCGGGCTTCACGGGGTTGCCGCCAATGACCATGGCGCCCATGGCGGCGTTATCGCTGATCGTGTCCACGATGGTGCGCCCTTCCATCTCGATGCGGGCATCGAGAATTTCGAGGGCGGGAATCACGTATTCGGTAGCTTCCAGCACATCAAAAATGTTGGCGCGGGGGCCTTCGATGTCCTTCTTGAGCTTGAAAGCCAGTTCCATTTCCACGCGGGCACCGGTGAATTCGGAGAAGTTGAACGTGGCCCCGGAGTCGTGGACCATGTCGTCAAAAATGATTCCGTAGTCAGGTTCGGTGATGCCGGTGGCCATCTGCATGGCCCGCGAGGTCAACCCGATTTTGCGGCCCACCAGTACCCGGCCGGCGGCCTCGGAGCGCTGGCGCCAGAGGTTTTGCACGCGATAGGAGTCTTCTACGGTCATTTCCGGGTAGCGCGCGGTGAGACGCGGCACCGGAGTTCGCGTTTCGCCGGCCTGGACCAGCTCATCGGCAATGGCCGTGATTGTTTCCTCGGATAGCATCGGCGCTGCACCTTTCACTTCAGTTCAAACCAAGGTGAGCACCCACCGACCGACTCAATGAGATGGCTCACGTTTCTTGATCGTACCCAGCTTCTGGGTGCAGGGCACATCGTACTAACATTTCCGGCCCTGCTAGCTGCCCGATGCCTTCACATTGGCCAGCAGCTCTTCAAAGGGAAGCGAGGTCATCTCGTCGTTCGGATCTGCAAATTCGCTGACCGACGGGGCGATCGAGCGGGTATCGCCTAAAGCAGCATCAGCCTCGAAGCGCCCGTCAAAAGCGCCGAGGGCCAGTAGCACTTCGCCGGCTGCCCGGCGAGCGCGTTCAGCCAGGGTTCCGGCGATGCCTTGCCCGCCGAAGTCCTCAGAGGCCGCGAAGACCGACGTCGGCATGACGTTGGCCCTCAGGTAGCTGAAAATCGGGCGCATTGCATAGTCGATCGCCAGCTGGTGGCGCTGGGTTCCTGCCGTTGCCGCGAGCACCACCGGCTTTCCATCCAGCGATTTGGGATCGAGGATGTCAAGGAATGACTTGAACAGGCCAGAAATCGATGCGGTGAATACCGGGGTGACAGCGACCAGGACGTCTGCATTGATGACGGCATCAATCACGCGCTGCAGGCTGGGGGCTGCAAAACCGGTGAGCATGTTGTTGGTGATGTCGCTGGCATGCTCGCGCAGTTCAATGTTGCTGACATCAGCCTGGACGCCTTTCGATGAAAGCTTTGCTGCGATGCTTTCGCCAATTTGCCGCCCCAGCAAGGAAGAGCTGGAGGGAGAACCCAAACCACCGCTGATCACTACAACCGACTTGCTCATTGCTGCCGCCCTTTCGATTTTTATATGCGTATGCATGTTTCAACCCAACGGCTGCCAATTGTATTCCCGATCCATATTTTCAATATTGTGACGATGGTAAGAATATTGATATGCTGATGCCATGAGCAGCCAGAAGCCACAGACCGAAAACCAGCGCGACATCGAAGAGGGCGTCCGCACCGATTTCAGGAACACCATGTCCTATGGCAGCTATCTGGACCTGGACCGCGTGCTCTCCGCGCAGCACCCGGTCAGCGTGCCCGAGCATCACGATGAAATGCTGTTCATCATCCAGCATCAGGCCAGCGAGCTATGGCTCAAGCTCATGCTCCACGAGCTGCTCGAAGCCCGGCGGCTTTTGGGCCTCGACGACATCGGCAAAGCACTGAAGTGCCTGGCCCGTGTGAAGCACATCCAGAAAACCCTGACCGAGCAATGGTCGGTCCTGGCTACTTTGACGCCCC
Source organism: Glutamicibacter sp. FBE19 (assembly GCF_015524875.1). NCBI lineage: Bacteria > Bacillati > Actinomycetota > Actinomycetes > Micrococcales > Micrococcaceae > Glutamicibacter > Glutamicibacter sp. FBE19. The sequence goes on from NZ_JACKQN010000007.1 coordinate 111,872, forward strand.
GGGAATACGCGCAGTTCCGCGGCTTCCTCGGCTCTTCCTCCGGATTCCAGTCCTTCCAATACCGCGCTGTTGAATTCATCCTGGGCAACAAGCACGAAGGGATGCTCAAAGTCCACGAAGCAGATCCCAAGGCCCACGAGCTGCTGGCCAAGCTGCTCCACGAACCAAGCCTCTATGACGTTTTCCTGGCGGCGCTGGCCCGCCGCGGATACCAGATCCCCGTGGAGATCCTGTCGCGGGACCTTACCAAGCCGTGGACTTTCCAAGAAGCACTGGTGCCAGTGTTCAAGGAAATCTACGAATCCGAAGAAACCGCGTGGAGCCTTTACCAGGCTTGCGAAGACCTGGTTGACGTTGAAGACAATTTCCAAGCCTGGCGCTTCCGCCATCTGCGCGTTGTCCAGCGCACCATCGGCTTCAAGCGCGGCACCGGCGGTTCCTCGGGGGTCGATTTCCTCAAGCGCGCCCTGGATCTGACCTTCTTCCCCGAGCTTTTTGCGGTGCGCACCGAAATTGGCAACTAGCACCCCGATATCGGCCTTCAGCCTCGACGACTTCGAGGCCCGCACAGGCAGTGCCACATCCATCATCCGAACCATTACCGGACTATACCTGCGCCACCGGCGAGCCCCGATTCCGCGAACGCACGTTGTCGAGCTGGCTACAGCGGCGGGAATTTCCACGGCAGCAGCGCAGACTGCCATTTCCCGCCTGATCGACAAGCAGGTGCTGGAGAACGGCACCGATTCGGCCCTGCGCGTACCGCAGATGGCCCAGGCGATGTTCGAACGCGGCAGCCGCCGCATTTTCACTCCCCGGCAGATGTCCGCCATGGACCCGTGGTGCCTGGTGGCCTATTCCCTGCCGGAAACCCTGCGCCCGCTGCGCCATCAGATACGCAAGCATTTCCTGCAGCTCGGCGGCGGACTGGTGGCTGCAGGCTTGTGGATCTTTCCGGAATATCTGCGCGAAGAGGTCGACGCGGCCTTGGAAGCGTTGCATGCTCGAGCGCAGGCAACGATCTTCACAGTTCAGCAACCGCACTTCCCCGCCACGGCCCGCGAAGCCGCCGCGCAATGGTGGGACCTGGAACAGCTTGGCTCAAGGCATCAGCAATTCCTTGAAACTACCGCCGGGCTCAGCGCGGATCAGGCAGATCCGGCCGAGGCCTACCGGGGCTACGTGGGCATGATTGACGCTTGGCGCGCCCTGCCCTACCTTGATCCGGGACTTCCCGATGGCATGCTGCCAGAGGCTTGGCCAGGCAAGCAAAGCAGGCAGCGATTCCTGGCGTTGTCGAGCGCCTTGAGGCACCCCGCCCAGCAATTTGCCGCTTCAGTGCTCGGCCACGGGCTAAAGCCAGATCGGTTCATCCTGCCCGTAGGCCGGTGACGCTGCGCGGTAGTCAAGCAGATGCCCATCGATGAGAAAAGGCGTCAGCGCATACTCCAGCTCGCCATAAGAGCTTGCCATCCGCCCGGTACGAAGATCTTCCAGTTCCTTGTCCGGGATTTCCGGTGCCCCTAGCGCGAAGAGCGCCTCCGCCGTGCGCGCGAGGGAAAAGCGCACCAGGCCAACGCCACGGCTCTCTGAACGAGCATGAACCATGGCGATGACAGCCGCAGCCAGGCCGTATCCCGTTGCGTGGTCCAAGGCTTGTACCGGCAAAGCGCCAGGTTCACCACGCTCGGTGCGATAGGCATCGGAAATTCCGCAGGCAGCTTGCACAATGCTGTCGAAGCCCCGGCGGCTGGCCCACGGGCCCTCATAGCCCCAGGCATCAAGTTCAGCGATGATCAGCTCTGGATACTTCTCCTGCAGGCTCTGCGGGTCCAGGCCAAAACGGCTCAGTGCCCCTTGCCGGTACCCGGTAATCAGCACGTCAGCCCCCTCCAGCAGGCGAGCCATGCGCTCACCATCAACTGGTGACGACAAATCCAGCAAGCAGCTGCGCTTGCCGAAACCGGTATCAACATGCTGCGCCTGCAGCTCCGGCAGCTGCGGGGCATCTACGCGTAATACTTCTGCGCCAAAGGCGGCCAGCGTCCGGCTCGCGGTCGGTCCGGCAATAACGCGCGTCAGGTCCAGGACCCGCAGGCCTTCCAGTGGCCGGTTGGCACCAGGAGCGTAGCTCCAGGCCTCGTTTCTGTTCGCCTCATGAAGCGTGAATTGTGCCCATGCACCACGCTTGGCCGCCTGGCCTACAGCGGATCCAGCCCAATCGGCACGAGTCTGCACTGCCGCGGCCACACCGCCCGAAGCCACGATGAGCTCTTGGGCTTGTACCGACGAGAGCCCTGCCAGGGATTCGCGAAGGCCGCCACCGACCGAAGCCCCCACAGAATGCAATAGCCTTTGTTCATGATGCGGGTAATTCGCGTGAGTTCTTATCCAACCATCACCCGTGCGATAAAAGCCCGAGTGCTCGGCGAAGCCCTGGGATTGTTCGCCATTGATCCGCAGAAGGCTTGAAGAGCCAAAGGCGGCTGCCACTTGATCCGACTGGATGCCCACATCCAGTCGGCCTGCGCTGAGCGAGTGCAGCGCTGCAGCTACCAGGCCAACCGACCCCAGCGCGAGCTGCTCGACATCCAGCGGTCCGTTCCACCACGATCGAGGCCCTTGCATCTTGACCGCCATCGGAAATTCAAGCACCCCGGATTCGACAAAACCGCCACCGAGGATCTTTTCGGTGGTTTGCCCAGCATCATCGGTTGTTCGCATGCCACCAGCGTACTGCGCATTTTTGCTCCCCATGCACAGGTGCGTTAAATGCAGCTAGGTCCACAGGGTGCCAATTGGCACTCTGCGGACCTAGCTTGCTGGTCTAGCGAAATTAGTTCGCTGGAACGTTCAGAGTCTGGCCAACCATGATCAGATCTGGGTTGCTCAGCTGATCGTCGTTCAGAACGAACAGGCCGCGCCAGTCGTCAACACCAAGCTGGTCAGCAATCTTGGCCAGGGTGTCGCCGGACTTGACGGTGTAGTTCTTGCCCGAGTCGGTGACATCAATGTTGAACACTGGCGCCTGTGGAGCCGGAGCCGCGTGCTTGCCCGAGGTGCTTGGAGCAGCCTGCTTGGTGGACTTGACCGAGTTGCTGCTCTCGGAAACCTGTGGAGCGGCCTGCTTGGTCTGGGTGGCCTTAGGAGCAGCCTTCTTGGTTTCGGCAACCTGTGGAGCGGCCTGCTTGGCCTGGGTGCTCGACGAGGAATCGCTCGAGGATCCACCGGTTGGGGTTCCGCTGATGCCCAGTTTCGCGGTACATGCTGGCCATGCGCCCCAGCCCTGCGAAGCCTGGATCTTGGTTGCGATGCGGATCTGCTCGGCCTTCGAGGCCTGGTTTGGCATGCCGGAGCCGCCGAATGCCTTCCAGGTCGACAGCGAGAACTGCAGGCCGCCGTAGTAGCCGTTACCGGTGTTGATGGACCAGTTTCCGCCGGACTCGCACTGAGCCAGCTTGTCCCAGGTGCTTGCAGCATTTGCTGGTGCAGTGGTGGCAACGATTGCGCCACCGGCTACTGCTACGGCTGCCAAGGAGGCTCCGCCGCGGCGGATCAATTTCTTAGTCTTCTGCTGGATCATGATTCTCCAGTGCTCTTCCCGCGCTCAGGTCGTCCAAGACCATCTTCGTGCACCGCTCAGCGTCGCATTTCGACGTTGTATGAAGCACTACCCTGGCGAGCGGTTTGGAAGTCCCGGTAGTACCTGTTTCCCCAATAACACAGCGAGTGTTATCGAAACGTTATAAAGACCCTAACCCAGACCCCCGCCCCCTTCGCAACTCAGGAAACGTCCAGATTCCGCGTAATTACAGGTCACCATCTCGGAAAAAAATTAAATTTGGGCGGCACGAAGTTCCTTAAACTCCTTGTGAACCGGCGAGAATGTTACAAATCTGAACTGGATATCAAACAATTTTCTGTGATATAGCTTTCAATCCGTTATCGGGCCCTGAAAAGCGCCAGAATCGCGTGTCAAGATCGCCGCTTCGCATGCTCCATAGCGAGGTCCTTGGCAATCAGCAATTCACCAATTTCGGCGCCTTGAGCATGAACATTTCGTCAAGGCGCCTCGGCCTCCCTGCAATGACACTTGGATGCTCGCTCGGGAAGAAGACACGACGCTGATCTAAATGACCTAGTCACCGGAGAGATGGTTAGGTAGTGTGATGTGCGAAAGCAGATCGTCGCACTGATGAATTCATTAGCCAGACAGGGGAACCACATGCCAGACAAAGGCAGATTCACCAAAGAGCACATGAAAGAGTCTCTCAACTGCTTCCCCCGCGCATTGCGTGAATTCTTCAGAAACGATGGCTTGGATGTCGCAGCGTCCCTCTCGTACTTCATGGTTTTGGCCATGTTCCCGGGACTGTTGGCACTGATCTCGCTGCTGTCATTGGCAGGCGCCAGCGACAGCGGGACCAAATGGATCATGGAGATCCTGGAACAGGGCCTGGCTCCGAATGGCCAAGCATCGAATGGCGATTCGCAACAGCTGCTAGACACCACCGAGCAGCTGCTTGAAGGATTGGCATCGCAAGCCAGCGGAACCTTTTGGGCCATCCTCGCCGGTTCCCTTGGTGCTCTTTGGAGCACCTCTGGATATGTCACAGCGTTCGGCCGCAGCATGAATCGGCTCCATGGCGTGCCCGAAGGACGCCCGCAGTGGAAACGCCGTCCTCAGATGTTCCTCATCACCGTATTGATCATGCTGGTTGCAGTTCTCACGCTTGTCCTGCTGGTCACTTCAGGATCCATTGCCCGCGGTATCGGCAACGTCGTCGGCCTGGGCGATAGTTTCGTGCTGATGCTCAACATCGCCAAACCACCGATCATGCTGGTGATGATTCTTCTCGTGTTGGCATTGCTCTACTACTTCACCCCGAACGTCAAGCGTCCGCGATTCCGCTGGTTCTCTGCCGGAACCCTAACGGCCCTCGTCATTTTGGGACTGTCCCTCGTTGGATTTGGAATCTATCTCTCGCAGTTCGCCAGCTATTCAGCTACCTACGGGACTATCGGCGGTGTCATTATCCTGGTGCTGGCCTGCTGGATCAGCAACATCGCGCTGCTGCTCGGCGCGCTGGTTGATATTGAGTTCATCCGCCTGCGCCGTCTGCGCGCCGGCTTGCCCGCGACCGACGACATCCTGCTCCCCCTGCGCGATGACACCCTGGTGGCCAAGCAAGAGCTGGCTAACTACAAGGACCTCGTCCAAGCGCAAGAAGTCCGCATCAATCATGGTGGCGACCCGCTCCAGGACATGGAAATGGATCCGCAGAGAACCGGCAAACGCAAGATGAAACTTCTGCCGATAGGAGCAGCTGCCACCGCCGCTTGGGTAATTTCCCGGGCCACGACGCGCCGAACGCTGCGCAAGGGCATGAAAAACCGCTCAGAACAACGTCAATAGGCTGCGGCTTGCCCACCACAGCGCGCCCGCCCCAAGGGCAAGAATCACCAAGAGCCACAGGCCAGCAAAGGTGTGCGTTGCCCGGGCAATCAAGTAGGCGTCGGACTGGGCCACGTCGCGGCGCCGCCAGGTATGTACGGCCAAGAGCTTCGCGTAGTCACGCAATCCTGCAATCAGCAAGAATCCTGCGATGAGCAGGGAGAGATAAAGGTAGGCCTCCACCGGGGCGAAGAAGACGACGCCCAAGGCGATGAGGGCACTGACCGTGCACACCACAAATGCCGGCCAGTTGCGGACAAAAACCAGTGCAAGCAGGAAGAAGAGCGCGTAGATCCCCAGCGCCTGGCCTGCGTAGCCGATGGAAATTGCCCAGAACATCAAAGCTGAAACCCACAACGGCGCGGGATATCCGAATATCCCTGAAACAATCACCGAGAATTTTCCGCGCCCGCGGCTCACGACTTCGCCGGAATGATCCCACCCCAACCGCAGTCCAGTGACAAATCTTCCGGTGAACAACGCGGAGACGATATGGCCGAGTTCGTGAACCAGCGTTGAGTACAGTCCGGTAATGCGCCATGCTGGGGCCGGAATCACCATCGCCAGCACCACAGCAGCAATAATCAGCCATTGCCATGAGTTCAGATCGACAACCACCGGCTGTGCCAGGCGATGCCAGGCTTCAGCAATATCCAAATTCATTCGAGCTCCTCAATCGCCCATCGATGTTCCCCATTCTCGCAAGCACCTCCGGACTGCAGCAGATCCGACCCAGCCTTTCCCCTGCCTTCAGGGAAACATCACAGGTGCAAGGCATAATCTGCATAGCGAGATGTTGTGCAAAATATTTGGAGGATCTTCATGTCTCGCTTAGCTTCAACCGCATTGGCCGTCACCGGCTTGGCTGGCGGATACGCTACCGGCCGCGCCACCAAAAAACGCCCACTGGCTGCCGTGGTGCTCGGTGCAGCTGGCGTTGGCTCGTTCCTCATCTGGAAAAAGGATGCAGGCACAGCCAAGGCAATCGCACTGATTAGCGCTTATGTTGGCGGCTTCGGCGCTTCGCACCCATTGGCAAAGAAGATCGGTGCATGGCCAGCGGTCAACAGCGTCACTGCTGGCGTCGCCTTGCTCTCCCTCTTGCTCGGCGGTTCCAAGAAGTCGAAGGACGAAATTTCCTGAGAACCAACAGGCAGTGAACCACGTCGTCCACGCTGCAGAACAATGATTCTGTCCGGGGCCGGTGCTACGTTGGCTAGGTAGATACCAGTCAGCGAAAGGCGCCGGCCCCGTGTTCTTTTTAGAGGATCAGTTCATCTTCTCGGCCAGTGACCTTGCTGTGTCTGTCGATTGCAATTTTCAGTCGTTATTTCTCCTGGACGTGAAACTTGGCCGCCGTCCAGCAGCAGAAAATGCCAGGGACGAAATGCTGGAACGCACCGCAATCCTCGGTGATGTCCACGAACACAATGTCCTGGAAGAACTGGTGCAAGCCTACGGCGACTATGATCCGGCCCAAGGCACCGGAGTCAAGCAATTCCATGACCGTCCAACGATGACTCCAGAAGGCTTGCGCGCAGCCCACGAGCAAACAATGCAAGTCTTGCGCAACGGAGCCGATGTCATTTTCCAGGCCACATTCTTTGACGGTTCCTTCATTGGATTCGCCGACTTCCTGGTGCGCCAGCCAGATGGTTCCTGGGCTGTTTGGGATACGAAGTTGGCTCGCCACGCGCGGGTCAGCGCCCTGTTGCAAGTTGCCGCCTACGCGGATCAGATGATCGCGGAAGGCATCAAAGTATCTGCCAAGACCACTCTCGTCCTCGGAGACGGCACGCATTCCGTTCACCGCGTGGATGAGGTGCTTCCGGTCTTCCAAGCCCAACGCGCACGCTTCTTGTCGATGATCCAGCAGCATCGCAAGTCCTCGGAGCCGGTTGCATGGAACTCGGATTTGATGCGCATTTGCGGCCGCTGCGATTACTGCGCTGAGCAAGCCCAGGCAACCCGAGACGTGTTGCTGGTGGCGGGAATGTCCATGGTGCAACGTGAAAAACTGCGAAAACGCGGCGTATTCACCATCGACCAATTAGCTGCCCTGGAAGCACCGCCTGAATCCTCGCTGGCTCGAATAATCGATCAGGCGCAAATGCAGCTTGGGTTGGGCCGCGTTGATGGAGAGGTCCAAGGCGTCAGTTTCAGGGTCAAATCCAGCCAAACCATTTCGCAGCTTCCTGCTCCCGACACCGGCGATATTTTCTTTGATTTTGAAGGCGACCCGCTATATCAGGATCGTGCCGACGGTTCGTGGGGTTTGGAATACCTGTTCGGAGTCATCGAACATGACACCGGGGAACCGGTGTTCAAGCCCTTCTGGGCGCACAGCCGCGCCGAGGAACGGCAGGCGTTCCTGGATTTCATCAGCTACGTTCAGCAACGCCGGCAGCGGTATCCGAACATGAAGATCTACCACTACGCCGCTTACGAAAAGAGCGCCCTGCGCAAGCTCTCGCAGGTGCACATTGCGGGTGAAGAAGAAGTCGATACCTGGCTGCGTGAGAACCTCCTCGTGGACCTGTATGAAACCGTCCGGAATTCCTTAGTGGTCTCCACCCGGTCCTACTCCATCAAGAAACTTGAGCCGCTATACATGGGCCAGCATCTGCGCGCCGGAGACGTCACCGATGCCGGCGCCTCAGTAGTTGCCTACGCACAGTACATGCAGGCACGCGATGCGCACGATACTCCCACAGCCAACGAGATACTGGCCTCGATTGCCGACTACAACGAGTACGACTGCCTCTCGACCCTGCGCTTGCGCGACTGGCTGCTTTCCCTCGAAGAACACCAGCCTCAAAGCCTTCCTGCTATTCCATTGCAGGAGGAATCCAAAGAACAGTACGAGCCCAGCGCGGAAGAACTGCGTTTGCAGGACTACCTGGCAAACCTTCCCCAGGGACAGGCACTCAGTGATGACGACCGCGCCATCGCCATGGTGGCTGCTGCTACCGGCTATAACCGCCGGGAGAAAAAGCAGTTCTGGTGGGAGCACTTCGACCGGCTCTCCGCACCGATTGATGATTGGAGCGATGTCCGCGGAGTTTTCTCGGTGGAAAGCGCCGAAGTCCTCGAAGATTGGCACAAGCCCACCGAACGGGCCCGGACCTTCACGCGGATCACCAAGCTCAATGGCGCGCTGGCCGAAGGTTCGCTGCTCTCCCCCGGGTCATCGGTATTTGCCATGTTTACGGCCCCTCTGCCTGAGGGCATGGAAGTCGACCAGTCGCTTCGTGGAGGAGCATTTAATGCAACTGTGGTGGAAGTTGGTGAAGGGTGGATTATCGTCTCTGAAAAATCGAGCGGCAAGATCCCTCCCTACGGTTCACTTCCCATGGCGTTGACTCCCGATAAGCCGTTGATGACCAAGAGCATCGATGATGCCCTGCTGGAGATTGCCCAAAAAGTCGGCTCCACTGTCCCGGTTCTGCCGCAACAGCCGGGAATCGATATCTTGCGCCGTACCGCCCCGCGGTTCAAAACGCTCACGGCACCCGCAGCACCGATGGTGGCCGACGGCCAGCCCCAGATCCATCAAGCGGTCGTGGAGTCGTTGAAAGATCTTGACCATTCATACCTTGCCGTCCAAGGTCCTCCCGGCACTGGAAAAACCTTCGTGGCTTCCCACGTGATCCGCGAGCTGATCCATGAAGGATGGAAAGTCGGGGTCGTGGCCCAGTCCCACGCAGTGGTTGAAAATGTGTTGCGCAAAGCAGTCGAGGCGGGGGTAGACCCGGAAGTAGTCGCCAAGGAGGTCAAGCACAAGGATCCAGTACCGTGGGCCGGAACCTCCAAGGACTCGATCTCTGAAGTTCTGGGTTCGGCCGATGGCGCGCTCATTGGCGGCACGGCTTGGACCCTCACCGGGTCCAAGGTGCCCGCTGGCAGTCTCGACTTGCTGGTCATCGACGAGGCCGGCCAGTTCTCGCTGGCTAATACCTTGGCCGTCTCCCGAGCTTCGCGCAACCTTTTGCTGCTCGGCGATCCGCAACAGCTGCCCCAGGTTACCCAGGGATCGCATCCGCAGCCCGTTGACGAATCGGCCTTGGGGTGGCTCTCTGCTGGCGAACCCGTGCTGCCGCCACAGCTGGGCTATTTCCTGGCTGCTTCATGGCGCATGCACCCGGAACTATGTGCCAAGGTTTCGGCCTTGAGCTATGACCACCAGCTGTTTTCGGCCCCGGCTGCGGGTCAGCGTGTGCTTGAAGGCACGCCTGCGGGAGTGAGCACTACGCTGGTCGCGCACCGTGGCAACACCGTTAGCTCAGTCGAGGAAGCCGAAACCATCGCCCAGCTAGTTCGCGATCATCTTGGCATGCGGTGGACTCCGGGCCCCGGTAAACCCCAACGAGCGTTGGAACCCACCGACATGCTGGTAGTCGCCGCATACAACGCCCAGGTCAATCTGGTTCGCGAGGTACTGGCCTCGAAGGGTCTGGACGCGGTCAAAGTCGGGACTGTGGACAAGTTCCAGGGCCAAGAAGCGCCGATTGTCTTGATGACCATGGCCTGCTCCAGCGCGGACGATGCTTCTCGAGGCATCGAGTTCCTCTTGAATCGAAACCGGGTTAACGTCGCCGTCTCCCGAGGACAGTGGAAAGCGATTATCGTGCGCAGCGAGCGGCTCACCGATTATCTGCCGTCTTCCCCGCAGGCACTGTCACAACTCGGTGCGTTCATGGCGTTGTAGGTTGGTGCTCATCGATCCGCTCATTTCCTGGCCGGGTCGATGACTTTTTCAACGTCGAAGAAGGAACCCAGGACCGGGCGGTCGCCCCTTTCTTCCTTGGCAAATTGCAGCCCGTCAACGTTGATGCGCATTTGGCGCTGATAATCTGAGCGCTGCTGCATCCAGGATTCTGTGGTGCCGTCCACGCCATAGAAGTACCTGAACCCTTGTTTCTTCAGGTACTCATAGCGGGGACCCGAGTATTCGCTGGTGTGCGCTATGTCAGAGCCAAAAGGATAAATGAACTGGTCTGTCGCTCCAACGATCGGTTCAACCTCTTTTTTCCAAAGCTTGGTATCGCGTTCCAGCCGCCCCATGCTGACCGTTCCGGTCTGGATGTGGCCCCATGAATGCGACGCGAAGACCCAACCGGTTTCCTTCATGGATTTTGCGATCGCAGTAGCCTTTTCCTGATCTTCTTTCAGATTCTTGTTATTCGGATACTGGCTCTCAGAGGTGCGGTAGCCGAACACGCCGTTATAGCCGGTCATTGCTACCAAACCTCGTGCTCCGCGATAGGTGAAGTCCGGGTGCTTGTTGATGAAGTCGTCAACCATCGTGGTCACGTCGTAGGCACCGATGTGTTTTTTACCGGCAGCATCGACATATTCGTTGCGGACTTTGCCATCTTTGTCGAGCACCAGCTTGCTGGCGAAGCCATCGCCTTCCATATATTCGTAGTAGCTGACATCATCAACGGAAAGCACCAGGGGCTTTTTGCCTTTGGGGAGCATGATCTTTCGATATTCCATCTTCTTCTGCTTATTGAGGCCAGCGAAGTCATGCGGATTGACCAGTACATAGTCTTTTGCATAAAGCGATGAAAGGATCGCGGAAAATTCCTTTTGGGTCACCATGTAGTCTTCGTATCCAGCAGAACTGCTTTCCTTGTCGAAGGCGCGGTCGGTGTCCACAATGAGCGAGTGGAAAAACAAGTGCGGAATTTTATCCGGCTGATCCCACGCCGTGGTGTGTTCTTTCTCGTCTTCGAGTCCGGCGACCATTGAAGACAGGCTGTCGTCACTGTCTTTCTTGGCAAGTTTTATCGCGGCGTCATAGTCATAGCCATCAGCGAGCCTGTTGATTTCGGCTTTAACGCTGCTGACGCGCTGTTGTTCCTGTTGTGATTGCTCCGGTGCGGCAGAATCCGAGCTCGGGGTTTCCGGGGTGGTTTGCGCGCTACAGGCTGCCAACGCCATGGCAAGGCCGACGGATACTGCTAAGCGCAAGGACTTCATTGATTGCCCCCTCCGTGCATTCTGTCTTGGCTATGAGCTGACAGAAAACAGGTTGTCATCTTCATAATTCGACCCTACACAGAATGAGGTTTTGGCAACACCCCCGGCAACTGATTCTTTCTCAAGGACCGGGATTAACGGGCAGGAGCAATGGATTCACATTTACTGTTGAGGCCGATGATTTAGAATTGTTTAGTTAGGCGTCCTAAAGATCAAGGAAGTACATGCAGCCCTCGCACCGCGCGAATAGTTTGTGGCTTCAAGCTCAACAGTTCAAAGGCTCGGCAGCATATCGTCTTCTGACGGCCCAACCATGGGCGGTGGCCTTCATCCGAGCCGAGTTCACCGCCGATCGCTCCCGCGTAGCGCTAGAGCTGTTCCATGCTTCATTGGATTCGTTCTTGAAGCAGGCGCGTCAAAGCGACGAGCAGATTCCGCAGTCATACTCTGCCCAGGATTTTGCCGAGACCTGGGTCAAGCAAGGAATTCTCGCGCGGCCGCTGATCGATGGGCGTTTCGTTTATGAGCCCAGCGCGCAGACCCTGCGCACATTGCGCTTCCTCTCAGATTTTTCCACCGACGATTCCCACCTGAACTCCTCGCGATTGAACACCTTGCTTTCATCGCTGGAATCCCTGGTGCATGAAACGGACCCGGATCCTGAAGCCCGAATCCGCGCCTTGGAATCCCAGATCGCCCAGCGCCAGGCGCAAATTGAGCAGTTGCGCAGCGGGGACGATCCCGCGGTGCTCTCGCGCACAACAGCCTTGTCCGCAACGCGTTCGCTGTTGGACCTCGCCTCCAGCCTGCCTGCGGACTTCCGCCGCATGCGCGATGGCGTCCAAGACATGCTGCACTCCCTTCGCGAAGGCATCCTCGATGCTTCTACCGCCAAGGGCGTCGCGGTGGGCCAGGTGCTCGAAGCCGATCGCCAATTGCGCTCAACCGCTGAAGGCGAAACCTTCAGCGGATTCACCGAATTCCTGAATTCTCCCGATGCCCAGCAGCGCTTCCGTTCAGCATTGGCAGAAGTGCTCGAACGCGAATTTGTTGACGACCTCGATGCCACCGAGCGCCAGATCCTCACCAACCTGCTGCGCGAGCTGCGCCGGCAGGCGGCCGAAGTCCATGCTTCCTACGGCAAGCTTTCCGAATCCCTGCATGCCTTCGTCCAGTCCGAGGACTACAAGCAGGCGGAGCTTCTGCGCCAGGCTGTCAGGGAAGCCGAGCTGGCCATCACCAAGTCGTCGGCGCTCAAGCCGCGCAGCGGCCTGGCCCAGATGGATCTGTACACTCCGCAGCTGATAACGCTCTCCGGCTTGGGGATCTACGATCCTTCCGAACATGTTGCGCCTCCCCCGCTGGCCCAGGCACCGGAATTCAGCGAGGCCGACATTGTCCGCAGTCCCGCGACGCCACAAGCCAATATGCCATTGCTGCGCGAGTCGATTACCCGGCAGTTGAATCACGCGCCAGCCGGAGCAGTGCGCATGGATGAAGTATTCGCCGCTTTGGACGATGAGCATCGGCATTTGAATACCATTCGCGCACTGGTTGAGATCGGGCGCACCAATGGCGAATCGCTCAACGAGGCTGAATTGGTCAACATCGATTTCCAGCAACTTGATGGTTCCATGAGAACCGCCATCCTGCCCGCTTTAAGCTTCACGAAGGAGCCGCTATGACCACGAGCGATGCCTATGCCGCACCGATCGCCGAACCGCTGTTCGACGGTGATACCGGAAAATACTCCCTGCCGTTGCGCCAATTGCTGGTTCGCCTCTTGCGTGGACCCTACCTTGATGGCTCGGTGGATGCCTCCGCTTGGCAGCTCTTGCTTGATCAGCAGCAGACGATCACCGATTACTTCTCGGAGATCTTCTTGGCGTTGACCATGGATATGGACCGCAAAATTGCGATGCTGTCCCCGGTCCAGATTGACCAGGTCCACACCGCGCCGATCGCGCCTCGCCGTCCGCTGAAACGCGATGAAACCCTCTTGGCCCTGCGCCTGCGGCTTTTGCTGGAGCAGAACTCCGGCAGCGGCAGCGACGCGGTGGCCTCACGGGCCACCATGCACGAGATCCTGGCCGAGCACCGTCAGGCCACTGACCGTGATGACAAGCGATTTGCCGAATCCTGTGATGCCGCCATCTCCCGTCTGCAATCCCTGCGATTGCTGACCAGCACCGAGCTGGAGAACGAATTCCGCATCTCTCCGGCGTTGGCCATGGCACTGCCGCTGAGCAGCATTCAAGACATTCCGCGCTACATCGCGGCGATTGATGCCAACGAGCCGGCTTTTAACCTTTCGCCCGACGACAACGATGAACTTGCTGAACAGTCCCCCGAGTTGGTGCAGGAGTAACCGATGAGCATTGAAATGACTCTTCCGCTGGGCGGCGCGATCAACCCCGGCCAGCATCGCCTCAGCCGGGTGCAGATCGTTAACTGGGGCACCTTCCATGGACTGCACGACCTGTCCGTGGACCGGGCCGGGACACTGGTCACCGGGCACCCCGGTGTTGGCAAATCCACCCTGTTCGACGCCATGGGCCACGTATTTTTCGCGACTCCCCGCCTCAATGAATCAGCTAACGACGCGGCCACCCGCGAAGACCGGCGCACCACCTTCTCCTATATGCGCGGACGCCAATTCAAGACCAGCGAAGGCACCGTTTACCAGCGTCCGGGGGCCACCTGGAGCGCCATCATCCTCAGCTACGAGGACGGCATGGGCAATACGGTGACTGCCGGGGCCGTTTTTGATCTGCCCGATGCTGGGCTGGAAGGCCAAGTTTCCAAGCACTACCTGTTGTGCGAAGGCAAGGTGGATATTGCTGAGCTGGAGAACCACGGGCCGCGTCGCTTCACCGTCTCCTCGCTATCCAAGGCGCTAGCTCCCACCGAAGCCTTCGATACCCACAAGGCGTTTATTGAGCGTCTTCGCCGCCGCCTCGGGGTGGAAAGCGATAAGGCCTTTGCCTTGTTGCGCACCTTGCAGAACGGCAAGGGCCTGGCCAAAGGCGTCAACCAGTTCTTCCGCCATGAAGTTCTCGAAGAACCGGCAACACTCAAAGCCGCCGCGGCGGCAGTTGAGGACTTCGCGCACCTTCGCGGCATCTATCGCCAATTGGACACCGCCCGTGCCCAGCGTGACGCGCTGGCCGAGGTTCCCCAGCAGGATCTGGCCTACCGCCAGTTGGCCGAGAAAATCACCGAAACCCGCCACCTGCTGGACAGCGACGTGCAGGCCCTGGAAGCCCAGGTCCGCCAGCTGGTGATGCGCAATGATCTCTCCTCCCACCAGAGCGAACTAGCTGCCCTGCAGATCGAAGAAGGGGAACTTCGAGCGCGCAAGGAGCAGCTCGATGACCAGTTGCAGTCCTTGGAAGCGGCGCACGATTCGGCCGGTTCCGCCTCGCTCATGCTTCTGGAGCGCGAGGCCGATGTTGCTCGAAAGGCGCTGAGCGAAAAGGAAAATGCCCTTCGCGCCCTGCAGCAACAGGCGACAGATGCTGGTTTGAGCTTTGAGTTCTCCGCCACCGGCTTGGATGAGTTGCGTGCCAATGCGGCCCGCACTTTGCAGCAGCTGTCTTCGATCACCCACGACGCGCAAACCGTGGAATATGAAGCCATGGCATCGCTGGTCAATTTGCGCAAGCGCGCCGAGACGCTGGCCGAGCAGATCCGCTCCTATCAACGCCGCGCCAGCAATATTGATGACCGGTCCATCGCAGCACGCCGGGCAATCGCTTCGGCGTGCTCGCTGAGCGAAGACCAGCTGCCTTTTGCCGGCGAGCTGATGGATGTTTCCGCTGATTCCTCGACCTGGCGCCTGGCCGCGGAGAAGGCCCTGCATTCCTTGGCCCGCACCCTGCTGGTGCCGGGCGACCTGCTGGGGCAGGTGACCCATGCTATCGACCAGCTTGATGGCCTGGGACGTGTTCGATGGATCGATATTTCCCAGCAGCCCAAGTCGGGTGCGGCGGGCCCGGCAGATCTGGTCACCAAGCTCGACTTTGCCCCAGGCGATGCGGGCAATTGGCTGAAGTCGAAGATCACCGCGGATTATCCGCTGGCTTGCGTGGATAACGATGCCGCCATGCATGTGCATCCCAAGGCCATCACCCCTGCAGGCACCATGAAAACCGGTGCCGGAACCTTTGAACGCGATACTCGCGGACTTCCGGCCTCCGAATACTTGCTCGGCTTCACCAACGAATCAAAGATTTCCGAGCTGCAGTCAAAGGCTGTGCGCTTGGAGGAAAAAATCGCCCAGGCACAAGCGTCTGCCGATGAACGCAGCGCCGCCAAGAACAAGGTGGTTGCCAAGTCGCTGCTGCTCAAGGCGATCATTGCCGACGAGCGCAGCTTCAGCCAATTGGATTCTTCCCCGGCTTTGGAAGCGTTGCGGCGTGGCGAGCAGAAGCTTGGCGATGCCCTGTCGCTCTCGGGTGATTCCTCGCGAGTGCGCCAGCAGATTGAAGCAGCCAAGGCCGAAGCGGAAAAACTTGTCGGCGACCTTGCACTGGTCCGTTCCCGCATCCGGGACCTGCAGCTCCAGGTAGAACGTGCTCAGCAGGTCCTGGCCACGGCACAGGAGCCGGCTGGCGATTGGGAGCAATCGATTCCGGCGCCATTGCGCCAGCATCAATTGCTCGGTCCGGTCCTTGACCAGGCCATTTCAGGCAAGTGCCCATCCAGTGAGCAAATCAGCGAGGCCTTCGCCGAGGTCAAGCTGCAGCTGGGAAGCCAGATGAACTCGCTGAACAGCCAGCACCAGGAAATTGGCAGCGCCCTGAGTGAAACTTTCCGTCGCTTTGCCCGTGATTTTGGCACCTCGCACGCCCAAACCCACGGTACCTCCGCGGAGGCAGCCGAGCACTACACGCAGCTGCACGATCAGATTGTTGCCGATGGCCTGCCGCACCACGAAGCGCAGTTCCGTGAATACTTCGCCAACCGCTCCTACGAGCGCTTCAGCGATCTGTTGCAGCTGCTTGATGAAGAGCGTCGCATGATCTCCGAACGCATCAAGCCGTTGAACCAGATTCTGGCCGAGGTGACGTTCGAGCATGGATCCATCCTGCGCCTGGAGGTCGAGAATTCGATTCCAGTGGAGGCCGGGAACTTCCGCAAGGAGTTGAAGGATGCCTTGCAGGAGGCCTACACGACCAAGGATGAAACGACCTTGGCCACGTCCTACCAGGCGCTGGAATCCCTCGTTACCGCCTTGAGCGATCCTTCACTCAACGCGTGGCGCTCCACGGTGCTGGATGTTCGTCAACACGTGGTCATCAGCTGCAATGAGCACAAGACCAATGGTGAAATCGAAACCGGCTTGGAACCTGGAACTCTGTCCGGTGGCGAGGGCCAGCGCTTTACTTCCTTCATCATGGGCGCTGCTTTGGCCTACCAGCTGGGCTTCGCTTCGGCGGGCTTCACTTCCTTCGGCACGGTGATGATCGATGAAGCATTCATTCAGGCCAATTCGGAGTATGCCGCTGCCGGTATACGCGCACTGCAGGAATTCGGCTTCCACCTCGTGCTTGCCGCGCCGGAAGACAAGATCGATCTGAGCCGGCACCTGGGGTCGATTACCGACATCATCAAGCACCCGGGATCCAATATCTCTGGCTTCGTGACCACCGGCCGTTCACCGGCCATGGCCACCACCATCACGCTGCGCAACTAGCGCCCCACCCGACATTAAAGGTCCAGTTCCCCTGTGAAGTGGACCTTTAATGTCGCGGTGCTGCATTCACTTCATGAGTCACTGAATGCGTTCAGGGATCATATTCACTCGAGGGCGCAGATCCTGCGGTGCGTAGTCGGGGTCAATGCATTCTTTCCAATACCTCAAGTGGGCCTTGTCGATCTCGTGATTTGAGTCCTTGGCCTCGACACCGTTCTCGCCTTGGATGCTGTACCAGTACAGGTACTCGACCCCGTCGATGCTTTCGCTAAAGATCGTTTCGACGTACATCTTTTCTTGCTCCAGGGTCTCAAGGACCACAGGCAAGCTGGAGTTAAGCAGTTCCATCCATTCGTTGGCCGAGGCAGTCTTTCCGGGAAGCACCCGGAACCGGGTGAGTTCCATGTTCATGGGGCCAATCTGTATCTGCAGCTGCAATTGCAGCGAAAAGGCCGGGCCCGGACAACAGGATTGCTGTTATTCCGGGCCCGGCCTTGAACACTACGCGGCTGTTACTCGGTTGCCAAGCCTTCTACTGGTGAAAGCCTTGCAGCCCGTCGCCCTGGGGTGATGGATGCCAGGAGCGCAGCGATCACGCTCACGGCAAGGACTGCTGCCAGCTGCCACCACGGGATGGAGTAGGTCAAGGTTCCCATGGATGCCAATGCCGACTGGGCACCCAGCAAGCCGTAGGCAACTCCGAGGACCATGCCGAGCAAGGCCGCGACACCACCGATAAGGACCGCTTCGGTGGCCAGCATGCTTTGCAGCTGCTTCTTCTTCAGGCCCAATGCCCGAAGCAGCGAGTTCTCGCGCGTCCGTTCAAGCACCGAGAGGCTGAGCGTATTGGCGACGCCAATCAATGCGATGAGCACCGCGACGGCAAGGAGCGCCGAAACAATGGTCAGAAGCACATCAATGATCTGCGTGAACATCGACTTCATGACTACGCCGCCGTCAATCATCGATGATTCAACGCCGGTGATGTCCGAAATTTCGGTCACCAGTTCATTGATCTGCGAGCCTGCGATACTGGAATCCACCTTGACGATGATTCCGGGGTATGAACTCGGATCCTTGATCTCCAAGGTTTTGAGGGTCTCATTGGTGATCAGGTTTCCTGAGAGCAGCGCGCCTGATTCTTTGACCTTGAGCGACTGTCCTGCGACCTCGATGGATTTCTGGTCGGTCTCCCACTGGGACAAGATCAGTTCGCCATTCTCGGGGACGACCTTCTGGTCCAGAACCGTCTTGGCGTACTCCTGCGGGTCAACAGCAATCAGCTGGATGTTGACCGGTTCGCCCATGTTTAGATCCGCATCGGCATACGAGCTGGTGAATGTCGAGGTAGCGCTGACGCCGTCAACGCCATCGATCGTCTTGGCCAGCTCTTCCGCTTTGGCTTTGCTGGTCGCTCCATCGTAGAACGAGACCATCATGTCCACGGGGTACTCGGCAGCTACCGAATTGTTCAGGCTGGCCTTGGCGGTCTGGCCGCCAACCATGATCATCGAAACCAGCGTCACGCCGATCAGCAAGGCAGTCGCCGTGGCCGTGGTGCGCCCTGGATTGCGCACCGCGTTCAATGCAGCCAGGCGGCGGGAAGTCGACTTGCCGGCAATCGCCTTGCCAATACCGGCGACGCTGCTCGGTACGAACAGCGAGGCGAGCATCAAGATCCCCGGGAAGGACACCAAGCCGCCCAGGAAGGCTACGACCAGATTCCCCTTGACTGCTCCGAAGACCAGCAGGCCAACACCGATGAGGGCCAACACCGCTCCAAAGACGATGCGCACAATGCCCGCGCGGTTCTTCACGCTGGCAGCGTCAAACGGGCGCAGAGCGGCCAGCGGCGCCAGCTTCATGGCCCGGCGAGCAGGCAAGCTTGCAGCAACAACCGTCATCAAGATGCCGACAGCAATTGGAACCGCGAGACCGACAGGGGTCATCGAGAGCGTTGCGTATGACATGGCAGGGACCAGGGTGTGCAGCAGCTGGATCAAACCAGCCATCAACGCGATGGCCAGCAAGACGCCAATCACCGATGCCACGATGCCAATCACGAGGGCTTCAATCAGTACCGAGCTGCGGATCTGCTTGCGCTTGGCGCCCAGGGTGCGAAGCAGCGCCAATTCCCGGGTTCGCTGTGCAATCACCACGGAGAACGTGTTGACTACAACCAGGCCGGTAACTACGAGCGCGATCAAAGCGAAAATAATCAGGATGATGCTCAGCTGGTCGGTGCCACCGGTCATCTGGGCCACTTCGTCAATAACCTTTTGATCCGCGGTGACCACTGCGACGTCAATTTTTTTCTGGTCTGCAAAGTAGTCTTGCAGGTCCTGCCGAACAGCATCAATGGAACCATCGCTATTGATGACGATGTCGCGGAATATGGCGCTGTCGCCGGCGAAGTGGCTCCATGCCTTTTCGCTCATGCCGCCCAAGGCGTAGGCGGAAGTCTGCGGGTTAGCCGAGGAACGCTGAATACCGACGATGTTGATGTTCTGGGTCTTCCCCTGGTCGTCGCTCAGGGCCACAACATCTCCGACGGAAATGCCCATGTCCTTGGCATGGGAATCATCGATGATCATCTCGTTGTTGGCCAGCGGAGCGCGGCCTTCGAGAAGTTCCATTCCACCCAGCCCCTGATTCGGGTCGACCGGCTGGATCTGAATGGTGTATCCATTATCCGCGGTATGCAGCTGGCCATAGGCGTAGCCCAAGCCATAGGCGGTAGACACTCCGGGAAGATTGCGAACGCCATCGATTTCTTTGGCGGTGAGCTCGGTTGTCTGGTCGGGGTCGGCGCTTGGGCTTGGATCCCAGTAGGCCACCAAGTCGGCGGACTTGTAAGAATCCCCCAAGGAATTCTTCAAGGTCGCCTGTGTTGACGAATTCACTGCCAGCGTTGCCGCGAGGAACGCGGTGCCGATGGCCACGGCAAGCACGACGGCGATATAGCGCCGGGCGTAGGTCTTGATATTGGAAAGTGCTACGTGCAGCATCGTTTACTCCGCCAATGAGGCGAGTGCCTCGGACACGGTAGCCACGGTTGGCTCCTCGATGGTTCCGACAATCGCGCCGTCTTTCATGAGCAGCACGGTGTCTGCGTAGGATGCTGCCACGGGATCGTGGGTCACCATGATGATGGTCTGTCCCATTTCGCGAGTGGAAGTACGCATCAGCGACAGGACTTCGGCGCCGGTTCGGGAATCCAAGTTGCCAGTTGGCTCATCGCCAAAGACAACCTCAGGGCGGGTGAGCAGCGCACGGGCTACGGCCACGCGCTGCTGCTGCCCACCGGAGAGTTCATGTGGCTTGTGGGTGAGGCGGTCGCGCAAGCCCAAGGCATTGATGACCGTGTCGAACCAGGCCTTGTCGTGCTTCTTGCCAGCCAGGGACAGGGGCAGCAAGATGTTGTCTTGCGCGTTGATGGTGGGGACCAAGTTGAACGACTGGAAAACGAAACCAATCTGTTCGCGGCGCATCTCGGTGAGCTGATCGTCGCTGAGCGAGAGCAAGTTCTTGCCGCCGATGATGATTTCGCCGCTGTCTGCCGAGTCCAGGCCAGCCAGGCAATGCATCAGGGTTGATTTGCCGGATCCGGAAGGACCCATGATGGCAGTGAAACGAGAACGTGCGAACGAGACATCGACGCTGCGAAGAGCCTCAACCCGGGTGGTGTCATGTCCGTAGGTTTTGGTCAGCCCACGAGCGGCGACCGCATGGTCAGTTTTTGGCAGGGTTTCAGAAGTCATACCAAAAGAATATAAATTCCCTAGCCAGATGGGCATCCACCAACAGGCTTGACTTGATTAGGCAGCGCATCATACTCAGGTATGACCCAGCCCCGGCAAAACTAAACCACAGGTTATCCGCCGGGTTTTCCAGCCGCCCTTGCTAGCAGCCGTGCTGGTGCTCGGTGCTTTGATGCGAGGATGGCTCGATCTGAAACGTCGAATGCTCAATGCTGATCGGGAAGTGGTCGGCCACGCAATTTTGCAGGTTCTTCAGCAGGTCTCCCGCGATTCCAGCCGAGAACGTCGAATCCTCGACCACCACATGGGCGGTGAGCACCGGCAGGTTCGAGGCTATCTGGCTAGCGTGCAGGTCATGCACGGCAATGACACCGGGCTGGTTCTCCAGGTGCTCGCGCACCGCAATGAGATCCAGCCCTCGCGGCGTGGATTCCAGCAGAATATGAGTCGTTTCGCTCAACAGCTTCATGGCACGTGGAACGATCAGGGCGCTGATGACCAGGGCAGCAATCGAGTCTGCTGCCATCCATCCGGTAGTTGCGATGACAACGGCGGCAACGATAACTGCCACCGAGCCCAATGCGTCATTTACAACTTCAAGGAACGCTGCGCGCATATTCAGGTTGTTCTTGCGTCCCGCGGAGATGATCCACATGGAAATGACATTTCCCAGCAAACCGATCACGCCAAAAACGAGCAGGCCTGTTGGCTGGATTTCTGTTGGCGTGAATAGCCGGCGAACGGCATCGATGGCAGCGTAGATGCCGACTGCGAGCAGCAGCGCTGATTGCAGTGTTGCCGAGAGCACTTCGGCGCGCCGGAATCCCCAGGTTCGCTTGGTGGTGGGCTTGCGCGCAATCAAATTGGCCGCGGTGAGCGCCAGCAGCAGCCCGAGGGTATCGGTCAGCATGTGTGCCGCGTCGACGAGCAAGGCTAGCGAGCTAGTGACAATGGCCCCGATGATTTCGGCAATGAGAATGGCTGCCGTGATGCCAAAGGCCCAGGCAAGTCGAGAGCGGTTGGCCTCCGAATGATCGTGGGAGTGGCCGTGCGAATGATCGTGGCCCATGGCTACACCTCTACTTGCTGGCTTGAGTGCGCTTCTTGCCAGTGATGCGCCTGCGATTGGTTTGGGACGATTAGCTGTGCCAAGGTGAGCAGCTGGTCCAAGTACTCGGCCTGCCCCAGTGCGTAGATGCTCGCCCGCCCCTGGCTCCGGACAGTGACCAGATCAGTATCACGAAGGCAGGCAAGATGGGCGCTGACCGTGCTCTGGGCCAGCCCTAGATGATCGGTCAGTTCCCTGACCTTGTGTTCACCGGTTTTCAGATGTTCAAGGATCAGCAACCTTGTCGGGTCAGCGAGGGCATGGAAGAGCGCAGCTTGCCGCATCTTGCCGTCGCGATCCAGCAAATCATCGCTTCTAGACTCTATCATCGCCATATAACGATGATAGACGGTTGAACTGGAAAATTGAACCCCTTGCGAAAGCCAATCAGGGCCAGGGCATTAACTGCGCCAGCTGAGCGCCGGGCAACTTCCGATTGTTACGCGCACGCCCCGGCAGGCCACGCATATGCTGACCGCGAAGACGCAATTTTTTCACCTCGTCGACACTCTTCCTCAGCGGTGGAAATTCAAGGATGGGACGCCCAGGACGAGGCCAGTGCGCGGCTGCCCAAGCACCACCGGGGAATTACTAAATTCTGAAGCATTTCTTCAGTACATGCCCTTGACCTCATATAATGCGAAGATAGATTCATGACTGAAGATCTTGTTATCGGCGAAGATGGCCTTGCCCGCCCGCAATGGGCTGCCACCAGCGATATGCTCCGCACCTACTACGATTCCGAGTGGGGCATGCCGGTGAACACCGAAGCAGGTGTCTTCGAACGGTTGAGCCTGGAATGCTTCCAATCCGGGCTCTCATGGGCCATCATTCTCTCCAAGCGGGAAGCCTTCCGGGAGGCGTTTGCCAACTTCGACCCTGAAACGGTTGCACTGTTCACCGAGAATGACTTTGATAGCCTCATGGACAACCCCGCCATCGTGCGCAACAAACTGAAAATTCGCGCCACCATCGCCAACGCGGAAGCCACGCTCATGATGCGCGAAGAGGGAGGGCTGGCCGATTTCATCTGGTCCTTCAAGCCAGAGCAAACTCCAACTCCGCGGACCGCGGCAGAAATCCCGACCCAGAGCGCCGAATCCAAGGAGCTGGCCAAGGAATTGAAAAAACGCGGGTTCAAGTTTGTGGGGCCCACGACAATGTTCGCGCTTATGGAAGCCATCGGCATGGTCGATACCCATCTGGTGGGATCCCATCGCCGAGGCAGCTCAGGAATCTGGGCCTGAAGCCCATGGCATTGCGCCTGGAGGCAGCCGGAACACTGGACATCGCACATGCTTTGTCCGTGTTGCGGCTCCATTCCCTTCCAGCCCAGGAAAGAATCGAGCCGTCCACCGCGGAAGTCCGCCGGATCCTGCGCGTTGGCGGACACCTCATCGACGTCCACCTGGCATTGGACCCGTCAGGAATATCCGTAGAGCATGATGCGCCTGCCACGCTACTCCCCAGCCTGCAAACCATCATCAATTACTGGTTCGGATTGCAGCAAGACACTTCTCCAGCCTATGAATCCCTCGCGAAGCTGCCGGGGCTCGACGCGATGGCTGCGTCATTTCCGAATCTGAGGCTCATCAGCTACCCGGACCCGTTCGAGGCTCTGGCGACTACGGTCATTGGCCAGCAGGTTTCCCTGGCCGCCGCGCGAACGCTCGCAGGAAGGTATGTCGAACATCTGGGCGAGGCGCACGCATCAGGGCTTCGCGCGTTTCCGACTGCCGAAGCAACGTCAGCACTGAGCGCGCCCGAAATTCAATCCATCATTCGGTGCCCATTGGCGCGAGCAGCAACACTGCATGCCGTGTCGCAGTGGTATCTGGAGTCCGGGGAATCCCTGGTTCACCGGCCAGCCGAATTCCTGACGCAACTGCTGTCTTTACGCGGGGTAGGACCTTGGACCAGGGACTATATGGCACTGCGCGGGCTACGGGATTCACAGATCTTCCTGGATTCTGATCTTGTCGTCAGGCGCGCGCTCAAGAATTCAAGCATTCCCCCGACCATCAGAGATTCGCTTCCCGCCGGCGCGGGATATCTGGCCACACTGCTCTTGTGGGCTTATGACTCCGAGCCTCGCGAGCAATGAAAAAGGAACTTGCCAAGGTGTGCAATCCTGGCAAGTTCCTTTTTCTGCGATCCGGATGACTGAGCAGGCCACCCGATTCCCTATTCCCCTTATTCAAGCCGGCTAAGCCGACCACTAGGTCGAGGTGAGCAACCTCGAACCGTAGTGAACTGGCCGATGATATCGGTCAAGTTAGTCGCTTCTCCCGACCACACACGGGAGAAGCTCTGGAATAAGCATAACCTAACTAGCCCTAATAACGTCAAGCCCTAATCACCTAATATCCTGATTTTTTTATTAGGTGCGTCTAACTTAGGTTGTTGGACCGTCCGCAACACTCAATGGGCTCCCCGAATAATGGCGACGGGCCCGCTTCAGTCAGCGAAGATCTTGCCAACCTCGGTGCGCTTTTCGGCTTGGAACGCATCTTCTGCCCGGCCAAACGCCCAGTAGGCGGACAATGACATATCGCGGCGATCGACCCCGCGCTCATCGTAGAAGTAGAGGCGAAGCCGCTTCATGACTTCGCGCTCGCCATGGGCAAAGACCTGCACTCGGCCACCGGGCCATGAGTACTCGCGTACGGCGTTTTCCAGAACCGTGTTCTGCGGAGTGAAGGGTGCGTTTCGGTGCAGCCATCGAACTTCAACGCCTTCGGGGTGCACAAGCTCCAGTTCATCGGCTCGGTCGGCGACCTCGATGACGGCCAGCCCCTTCATTTGCGGGGACATGGCCTCCAAAGCCGCGGATATGGCAGGAATAGCTGTCTCATCACCGGCAAAGAAATGGAAATCGAATTCTTCGCGCGGCACGAACAGCCCGGCAGGCCCAGCGAAGCAGATCGAGGAACCGATCTCGGTATCGCGTGCCCATTTGCCGGCCAATCCCTCATCGCCGTGAACGACAAAATCAATTTCGATCGTTCGAGCTTCAAGATCGCTGCGGCGCACGGTGTAGGTGCGGCGCACCGGCATGTCTTCGGGGGCCAGCTTGCTGCGCAGCTCCTCCATGTCGTAAGGCATTTCCAGGCCAAGCTCCGGCTTGGCAAACAAGAATTTGACGTAACGGTCCGTCACGTCCTTGTCGACAAAGTTGTCGAACCCAGGACCGCCGAGAGTCAGCCGCACCAAATGCGGAGCAATATGCTCGCGCTTGAGCACCTGCAAGACAACTTGAGGACGTGCAGGTCGAGCCTCGGTTTGCAGACGTCTGCCAGCTGGCTGAGACATAGCATCACTTCCTGTCTGAATAAGAGTAGATAGATCAATCCTAATTGACAGAAAGGCCAGAGCTTACTTCGGGAAGGTTGATGCACCCACGAAAGCGCTCAGTCCCTCGCGTTCTTCAGGGCTCAGCCTTTGAACTCGCGAAGTAGACGGGTCAAAATACGCCAGCGTGGTGGCCGCCTTGACGCATAGGTAATCCTCAATTGGGTCCCGGAATTCGTAGCAGATCTCAAAACTGGCTGGCTTGATGTTTGCCACCCACAAATCCACATTCACCGGAACATTGCGGTATTCCAAAGGCCTTGAGTACCGCACGCGATGCTCAACGACCAGGATCTGGATTCCCGGCGGCACCGCAGAAAAAATATCTGCCTGCGGTTCAACTCCGGGTGCACCGGTTCCGCCAGGAACCCCAAAGCCAGCAATACGCGCTTCTTCCATCAGCCTGATCAGGTTGACATTATTGACATGCCCGTAGGCATCCATGTCGCCCCAGCGCATGGGCACCTGCAGACGAAGCATTGATTCAGCCATTACCGTTCTTTCCTCTACAAATTCTTTGCGTCAGCATCAACCAGGCCAAGCTTCACCAGCTGGTCGAGGATTCGCGCGCCATCGGGCTCGTATACCCAGCGCACGCCCGGGGTCGTGCGCCGCAACTCGTTGGAGCGTCCGCCAGCCAGCACAGCCTCGGACGGCGTCAGCTGCCGGATCACTATCGCCCGGACCAGCTCTGGATAGCGTCGCGCGAATTCTGCGTAGATCGCCGGGTCGTGCTGGCCATCATCGCCGACCAGGATCCAGGAGATATGCGGAAACTCCTGAGCCAGCCGCCGCAGCTGGTCTACCTTGTGCTGCATGCCGCTGCGGAACCAGGAACGGTCCGTAGGTCCCCAGTCCGTGAGCAACAGCGGGCCTTCGGGATAAAGATTGCGGGAGATGAAGCGCTGCAGAGTTTGCGCGACATTCCATGCCCCCGTGGAAAGGTAGACCATCGGTCCACCGGGGTGTTCTTGCCGCACTTGCTGCAGCATGACAGCCATGCCCGGAGTTGCAACGCGTGCGTGCTCTGAGAGCACAAATGAGTTCCACGCGGCCAGCAACGGGCGCGGCAGTGCCGTGACCACCACTGTGTCGTCCACGTCGCTGATCACGCCGAACTTCTGAGCCTGGTCAATGACCATGACGCGGGCTGTCGCCTCGTCGCCGTCGTGGGCTTGAAGGTGTATCTCGTTCCAGCCCGCCGGCAGGTCAACGGCCAGCTTTGCATCTATGACGCCGCCGCGGTCCGCTTGCACCTCGAAGCGCTGCTCTCCTACGACGATGCTGACCTTGCCAAAAGGAAGGATCGGTGAAATGAAATTTCGAAAACCCCTGATCCCGTCGGCGATCACCTGCGCCTGATGCTGGCCGAATTCGAAGGCTCCGGGGCCGGCGAGCACGACTCGCGCTAGTACGCGAATCCAGCCCCCTTCGGGTCCGGTCGAACCGTAGCCGGTGTAAGGCAGGATGACCGCCCCTTGCCCCTTGGCTTGTGCCCGCTTGGCACGCCAGTTGTGGAATTTGTCTTCCACCCGCGAAGCAACGTGGCGAGCTCGTTGATCAGTCGAAATGTGACTCATGCTCACAGTCTTTCATGTTCTCGCCGAACCCTGGAAAACGACTGGCATTCGAAGCCCGGCACGCGATTCAACCTCCAGGCCCGCGGAATGGCTACGAGTAAGGGTAGAACCCTTCACCGCTCTTGCGGCCCAGGAGACCGGCTTGGACCTTTTCGGTAATGAGCGGATGCGGCTTATCGGCTTCATTGCCCGTTTCGGCGAAGGTTGCCTGGGCGATGAAATCGATGACGTCCAGGCCAACCATGTCCATCAGCTCAAATGGGCCCATCGGGTGCCCGAGTGCTGTTTTGGCGGTGGTGTCGATATCTTCGATGCTGGCGATTCCTGCGTGGGCAAGGTTCAATGCCTCGGCGTTGATAGCTCCCATCATGCGGTTCGCGATGAATCCCGGGATCTCCTTGTTCACCAGCACCGGCTGCTTGCCCAGCCGCGTGGCCACGGCCGTCACGGCTTCCACCGTTTCATCGCTGGTCTGCTCATTGCGGACCACTTCAACGCACTTCATCACCAGTGCAGGGTTGAAGAAGTGCATATTGCATACCTGATGGGGGCGCCCACTGGCCGCGGCCACGCGCGATGAGGGCAAGGTCGAGGAATTGGTGGCAAGGATCGCGTGGGCTGGGGCATGTTCACCCACGGTGGCGAAGATCTGCTCCTTGATATCCAGCCGCTCCACAGCTGCTTCGATCACCAGATCGGCCGTACTGGCGCTATCTGCCAGATCCGTGCTCTGGGCCAGCCGGTTCAAGGCCGCATCAACGTCCGGCTGTTCCAATTTGCCCTTGGAAACTCTGGACGCGGCCCACGCTTCGAGGTCTGTGCGCGCAGCGGTCAATGCCTGCTCAGAGATGTCTTGCAGGAGAGTCTCGTAGCCGCTCAAGGCGCAGCTCATGGCGATTTGCCGGCCCATGGTTCCGGCGCCGATAACCAAAATACGTTCAATCATCATTGATCTTTCCTTCTTCGGCACTTGAGCTGGAGCAATCAGCCCCGCAAATAAGTGGTGGTCGTGTGCGTGTAGAACTCGCGGGCCGCTGCTCCTTGTTCCTTCGGCCCATAGCCAGATGCCTTGACACCTCCAAATGGCACGTGGGGATCCGCGCCTGCTGACTCCGAATTTACATGCAATATGCCAACATCCAGTGCTTGTTCAGCAGCTAGTGCCACGGAAAGATTGCTGGTGAACAGGGCCAGGCTCAGCCCGAACTCCGAGTCTTCGGCTGCTTCAAAAGCCTGATCTGCGCCGCTGACGGTGCACACCGCAAGAATCGGGGCAAAAAATTCCTCGCGCCAGGCACAGTTCTCCCGGCCGGCTTCACCTGTTGGCAGCTCCAAGATGGTGGGCGCCAGATAGCTTCCCGTTTCTGGAGCCTTGCCTTGGAAGCGCAGCAGCGCTCCTTGGCTCAGGGCACGGTCAATTCCTTCGCGCGCCGAGGCCGCTGCTTTGGCATCAACTAGTGGTCCCATGTGGATCTTGGGATCCAGCGGGTTGCCGGTAGTCCACTGTTCCAGGCGCGTGATGAGTCTGGCCAGGAAATCCTCGGCAATCCCGTCGTCCAGGATGAGCCGACTGGTTGCAGTGCACTTCTGCCCGGTAGAGCGGAAGGCTCCGAAAAGCACTTGTTCGCTGGCTAGATCCAGGTCGGCATCGGCCAGCACCACCGCGGCGTTCTTGCCTCCCATCTCGGCCTGGACCGGAACACCGCGCGCAGCGCCGGCGGCACAGAGCCGGCGGCCTACCGCGGTTGATCCGGTGAAGGACAGGCCGTTGAGGTGCTCATTGGCAATGAATCGGTCTCCCAGCGCCCCTGGGCCAATGACGAGGTTGAGCACTCCTGCGGGCAGTCCGGCATATTCCAAGGCCTGGACAAGGCGCAGCGCCAGAATCGGAACCAGGCTGGCTGGCTTGAAAACGACGGTATTTCCGAAGACAAGTGCCGGCGCGATTTTCCACGCTGGAATGCCGATGGGAAAGTTGAACGGCGTAATAATGCCCACCACGCCCAGCGGCTTGCTGGTCACCAGGATCTGCTCTCCGGCGCGAGGAGACTGGAATACCGTCCCGGCAGCGCGTTCCGCTTCGCCTGCGTAATAGGTGAAAATTTGGGCTGCTCGCAGTACTTCGCCAATTCCTTCGGCCCGAGTTTTGCCTTCTTCGCCGGCCAGTTCCTCTCCGAACTGCTCAGCGTGCTCCTTGAGGTAGCTTGCGGCCGCGATCAGGTAGGCTGCGCGTGCAGCCATCGGGGTGGCCGCCCAGCTTTTCTTCGCCTGGTGGGCGGCGGCGAAAGCTGCATCGACTTGCTCTTCACTGGCTGCGCGGCCCCGGGCAAGTACCTGCGAGTTATCAGCGGCAGCTCTCGAATCGATTTCGCGTCCCTGGCCCTCGGCCCACGTGCCATTGAGGTACTGGTGCAGGGCCACCGGGGTGGAAGCTACGTCCATCATCATGTTCCTCTGGATTCTCTTGCGTTGCGCGGTTTAGCGGAAGGCGGGGACGCCGGTGAGCTTATGGCCCAGGATCAGGGTGTGGACTTCGTCAGTGCCTTCATAGGTGCGCACTGACTCCAAGTTGTTGGCGTGGCGCAGTGGCGAGTAGTCCAGGGTGATGCCGTTGCCGCCAAGGATGGTCCGCGCCTCGCGGCAGATCTTGATGGCCTCGCGGCAGTTGTTCAGCTTGCCCGCCGAGATCATGTGCAGATCCAGATTTCCTGCATCTTTGAGCCGGCCGATGTGCAGGGCCAGCAGGAAACCCTTGTTGATCTCCAGAGCCATGTCCACCAGCTTCTGCTGTGTCATCTGGTAGCCGGCCAGCGGCTTGTCGAACTGAAGACGTTGCTGCGAGTAGGCCAAGGCGTCTTCAAATGCATCGCGGGCTGCGCCCATGGAGCCCCAGAGAATTCCGTAGCGTGCTTCGTTCAGGCAGGAAAATGGCCCCTTCAATCCCCTGGCGTTTGGCAGTACGGCCGTACCCGGCAAGCGCACATCAACCATCTCGATGTCGCACTGGATGGAAGCACGCATGGACAGCTTCTGCTCGATCGGGGTTGCGGTGAATCCCGGGGTGTTAGTCGGTACTACAAAACCGCGGATCCCCTCTTCGGTTTGCGCCCAGATGACTGCTACCTGTGCCACATTGGCCAGGCCGATCCAGCGCTTGGACCCGTTGATCAGCCAGTCATCACCGTCGCGGCGGGCGAAGGTTTTCATGCTTGACGGGTCGGATCCGGCCGTTGGCTCGGTCAGCCCGAAGCATCCGATGGCCTGGCCGGCGGCCATTTTCGGCAGCCATTCCTGTTTCTGCTCTTCGGAACCGTGCTTGTGGATGGCGCTCATCGCCAGGGAGCCCTGCACGGAAACAAAGGTGCGCAGTCCCGAGTCGCCGGCTTCCAATTCTGCTCCGGCGATGCCGTATTCCACCGCGGAGCGGCCAGCACAGCCATAACCGTTCAGGTGCATGCCCAACAGGCCCAGCTTGGCCATTTCCGGGACGATCTCCAGCGGGAAGACCGCGTCGTTGTACCACTGGGCAATATTCGGTTTGATGTGTTCTCTAACGAAGCCGCGCACGGTATCGCGCAGGGCCAGTTCTTCACTGCCAAGCAGCGAATCGAAGTTGATCAGATCGGCGGGGTCGAGGATGTGTTCCGTGGTGTCCATAGTCGCTCCTTGGCGGTTGCGTTGGTTGGCGGGTTCGCGCGCTGGCCGGCTAAGCGCGAGCTGCTTGTTCGAAGAGTTCTTGATGCTGGCCATGGGCCGGCGGGTTGCTCCGGTATTGAGCGGGCGTGCGGGAGAGCCCAATGGGGCTGGCAAGGTGCGTGGCTGTTTCGCCGGTGCCGGGATCGTTGATGACCGCCACCGGATCCAGGCCCAGCTCCTGGGCAAAGCCAATGGCTTGCGCGATGGTGTTGACCTTGCCCGCGGGCACCCCGGACTCCATCAGGCAGCCGGCCCAGCTGGCCGCGCTGCGTTCAGCGGCGGCCGCTTCAATCAGCGCCTTGAGCTCGGCACGGTGCGCGACCCGGTCGGTGTTGGTGACGAACCGGGGGTCCTCGGCGAGCGCGGGATC
The DNA here is from genome assembly GCF_015524875.1 of Glutamicibacter sp. FBE19. Taxonomy (NCBI): domain Bacteria; kingdom Bacillati; phylum Actinomycetota; class Actinomycetes; order Micrococcales; family Micrococcaceae; genus Glutamicibacter; species Glutamicibacter sp. FBE19. The sequence continues at coordinate 142,876 of NZ_JACKQN010000007.1, forward strand.
GCCCAGTTGCCGGCATAGCGCGGCAAATTGCCGGTCGTTGCCTACCGCGATCGCGATAACGCCGTCGCCGGTATTAAAGGTTTCGTAGGGCGCGATGCTCGGGTGGGCGTTGCCCAGGCGCGCCGGTGATGTTCCGGTCGCCAGGGTGCTGCTTGTCTGGTTGGTCATACCGGCCAGCACCGAAGAGAGCAGGTTGACGCTCACCCGCTGCCCCAGGCCGCTGCTCTCCCTTTCCCGAAGGGCCAGCAGGATCCCGGTGGCGGCGTTGTGCGCAGCGAGCACGTCAACCAGTGCAACCCCCACCTTGCTGGGGGCGCCTTCGGGTTCCCCGGTAATGCTCATCAGTCCGCCCACCGCTTGGACCAGGAGGTCAAAGCCGGGGAAAGCTGCGCCTTGCTGTTCGCCGAATCCTGAAATGGAGCAATAGACCAGTTCCGGGTTCAGCTCTTTCAACCGGGAGAAGTCCAGTCCGAATTTGGCCAAGACGCCGGGCCGGAAATTTTCCACCAGAACATCCGCGTCCTGGATCAATTCCAGAAGCCTCGCCAAGTGTTCGGGATTGCTGAAGTCGGCGATGACCGCCTGCTTGTTCCGATTCACCGACCAGTAGTAGGTGCTCACGCCCTGGGCATTGACCGGCGGGGTCCACCCGCGGGTTTCATCCCCGGCCTTGCTTTCCACTTTCAGCACCTGGGCGCCGAAGTCGGCCAAGGTCATGGTGCATAGCGGACCGGCAAGAATGCGCGAGAGGTCGACGACTTTGATCCCGTCCAGCGGTTGGCCCATCTTTGCCACCTCGTTGTCATTCCCAGCTGAGTTAGTTACATGTTGCATGCTACTCTATGTTGCGCAGCTCACTCATGGCAAGACCCGGTGAAAAGGATCCGGGCGCGGCTAGGAAATCAGGTCGTCAAGACGGTCCAGGAAGGGCTGGGCCACCAGCGTCTCGGTCCGCGAACAGATGGAACGAATCAGCATCTGTGCGGTGCGCGTGATGTGGCCCCGCACCGCCGCGGCCGCCGCGGGCGCATCCTCGGCGAGAATCGCGGCCATGAGTTCTTCGCGGTCCCCCGCCAGTTCCTGGCTGCTGCGGGCATAGGGCACCGTTGTCTGCCCATGCGCGAGCACCAGGTTGCGCAGCTCCCCCACCACGGAGTCAAGCTTCTTGTTGCTGGCCAGCCCCAGCAGGTACAAATGGAATTCCTTATCGGCTTCCAGGGTCGCGCGCCCATCGCCAGTTTGCCCGGTCTGCAGCAATTGCTCATGCAGCTGCACCAGCCGGGCACGGTCGGCGTCGCTGGCGTTGATGACCCCGCGGGCCGCTGCAGGCGGTTCAATGGCCAGCCGCAGCTGGAAAACCTCGACGATGTCTTCCAGGGAAATCTGGTTGACCCGGACGCCGCGGTTCTTGGCGACGGTCACGATGCCTTCTTTTTCCAGCAGCTGCAGCGCTTCACGCACCGGGGTGCGCGAGACACCGAGCTTCTCGGAAATGCCGATGGCCGAATAGTGCTGCCCGGGTTCCATCTCGCCTGCAACGATGGCCGCCCGAATCATCGTCGTGACCTGCTCGGTCAACGAGGCCTTGGGCGCGATCGGTTGCATGCTGCTCATGTGCAGAAGCTTATCCTGATTCGCACTCGCGGCACCCGATAGCCACTCGAATCGAGCTGCGCCGCAGAACTTCCCCGTCTGCCATCGGCCGCACGATAAGCTGGCACGGTGAGCGAGCAAACAGCAATCTGTGAAAAAACCCGCGCCGAAGAACTGCGCGTGGCCGCCCTGGACGCGGCGCGCAGCGCTGCGAGCCTGCTGCGTGCCACCTTCCGCACCTCGGTGGATGCCGAGATCAAGACCAATGCCCACGATCTGGTGACCGAGATTGACCGGCGCAGCCAGCAGATTATCACCGAGTCCTTGTTGGCCGCGGTTCCTGGTTCGTGGGTGCTCGGCGAGGAGAACATTTCCACGCAATCGGGCAACGCCGCGCCAGGCTCAGTCCAATGGATTGTCGACCCCATTGACGGAACCAGCAACTTTGTCCACGGCATCGCATTCTTCTGCATTTCCATTGCCGCCGCCATCGATGGCCAGCTGGCCGCAGCGGTGATCATCGATCCCATTGCCGGCGACGAATTCACCGCCAATGCCGAATCAGCGCTGCTCAACGGCGCAGTCCTGAACCCCGCGCGGCGCCCCGAACAGGCCCGTGCCAATTTGATGACCGACTATCCCGGTGCCGAATCCCTGGTGCACGACGGAGATCTGGCACTGCAGCTCTTCGGCCAGTGGATCCAGGACTTCGCCACCGTGCGGCGCAAGGTCAGCGCCGCGCTGGCCTTGGCCCATGTGGCCGCCGGCTGGTGCGATGCCACCATCGGTTTTGACACCAAGGTGTGGGATGTGGCCGCCGGAGCACACCTGGTGCGCATGGCCCACGGGACCTTCCGAGGCTTGGCTTACGGGCAAGAGGGCCTGGCAGATCACGAATGCCCCGGATTCATTGCCCAGGGACCGGGAGCGGACTACCGCTCGCTGAACGTGGCGGCGCAGAAAATCCATGAGCTGCGCACCGGCAAGGACGCTTAAGAAGTCTGACAATATCCAGAATCTTGCCCGGGGCCTCGGATCCGCGTCGAATCGGACGTATCATGGCGGCATGGAAACACTATTCCACCGGACCGCACACTCCGCCGTGCGGCACCATGGAGGCGGAGGAGTGATCCTGGGAGGTATCGGAGCGATAGTTCTCTTCGGTGCCTTCGCAGTGATGTTGGCAGCCCAGTCCTTGGATTGGGAGCCACTGCTCATCGGAATCAGCATGGGCGTTTCCGCAGTGCTCTTTGGCGTGGTTTACCACTTCACGCATTAGCCGCTGACGGTTCTGGATAAGGCTGTGGCCCCGGACGCTGGCACTTGCCAACGCTCCGAGGCCACCATATTTTTGCCTGCACTCGGCACTGCCTTTACAGGTGCGTTGGGGCGAACATCTTGAGCAGGGTTTTGACCACGATGACATTCGGCCCTTGCCCGGCCAGTGCTTCCTCGAGGGCATCGCCGATCTGCTCGACGGCCACCTCGCGGGCAGGAACGCCAAAGGATTGGGCCAGCGCCACAAAATCGGGCCGCGCCAGTTCGGTGGCCGTCGCCTTGCCAAAGGCGCCTTCCATATACTCGCGCAGGATGCCGTAGCCGCCGTCGTCAACGATCAGCCAGGTCACCGGAGCCTGATGCTGCTTGGCGGTAGCCAGCTCGGCGATCGAATACATCGATGAGCCATCGCCGCTCACCGCGAGCACTCGCTGGCCGGTGCCGATGGCCCCGCCAATGGCCGAGGGGAAGCCGAAGCCCAGGCCGCCGGCACCCTGTGCCGAGTGGAACTGGCCTTCCTTCGCATCCCAGCAGCTCCAGCCCCAATAGGCCGCGATGGTCATGTCCCAGAAGGTCTGCATCCGGGCCGGAACCGCTGCACGGATATCGGCCATGAACTTTCGCTCCTTGGCCAAATCCTGCCCGTCAAGACGAGCCTGGATCTTCTCCAGGGTCTGCGCCACCACCTGCACTGGGCTCTGGCCATGCCAGGAGGCCCGCGGGGCGAAGCCGGCGGCGTGCAACTGGCGATCGAGGAATTTCAAGGCTTCGCGGGCATCGGCGCGGATGCCCAGGGCCGGGGTATTGGATTCCAGCACTCGCGGCTCGGCGTCGATCTGGATCATCTTGCCGCGCGGTTCCAGGGTGAAGTAATTGCTGGTCACTTCCCCCAGGGCCGAGCCGATGACCAGCAAGACGTCTGCATCTTCCATAATCTGAGTGGCATGGCGATCCTCAACCCACGATTGCAAGGACAATTCGTGGTTCCAGGGGAACGCTCCATTGCCGCCGGGGCTGGAGAGCACCGGTGCCTGCAGGGTTTCGGCCACCGCGAGCAATTCGGCCTGGCCGCCGGCACGACGCACCCCGCCACCGGCGATAATCGCCGGGCGGTCTGCGAGGGACAGCCAGTTGACCGCTTCGCGGATCAATTCCTCGCGCGGCGGGTGCTCATAGGCTTCGGCCAAGGCATCCTGCACCGGCGGGACCATCACCTGGGCCAAGAGCACATCCTGCGGGACTTCCACCCAGACCGGGCCCATGGGCACGGTGATGGCGCGTGCCCAGGCATCCTGGATGGCCGAGGGAATGCCCGAGGCATGGTGCACGGTCTGCTGGAACTTGGTGACGTTGGCGGCCGAGGCCTTCTGGTCATCGAGCTGGTGCAGCATGCCCTTGCGGCGCGCGCCCAGGCCGTCGAGCGGAATCTGGCTGGCGATGACGACCATGGGCACGCCGGTGGCGTAGGCTTCCTGCAGCCCGGCCAGCGAGGTCAGCGCCCCGGGACCGGTGGACAGGAAGAGCACGCCCACCTCTCCGGTGGCGCGGGAGTAGCCGTCGGCCGCGAAGGCGGAGTTGTTTTCCACGCGCGAGGAGACAAACTCCAAGGTGGAACGCGAGAGCGCGTCGAACAGCCCCAAGGCGTGCTGTCCGGGAATGCCGAACACGGTTTTGGCGCCCAGCGCGGTGAGGGTCTCAATGACCAGGTCGCCGCCGTTGCGTTGAGGCTGTTCGCTCATTACTTGTTCAGCCCCTGGTTAGCCCGGAAGTCGCTGATCAGGCTGATCAGGTCGTAGGTGACATGGCTGGCAGCCACGCCGGTCAGCTCCGCGTGGTCGTAGGCTGGAGCGACCTCGACGATGTCGGCGCCCACGATGTTCAGCCCGCGCAGGCCGCGCAGGATCTCGAGCAGTTCGCGGCTGGTGATGCCGCCGGCCTCGGGGGTGCCGGTGCCCGGGGCGTGGGCCGGATCCAGCACGTCGATGTCCACCGAGATGTACAGCGGGCGGTTGCCGATGCGCATCCGCAGCTTGTCCACGATTTCACGCACGCCCTGGTAGTAGACATCCGAGCTGGTCACGATGCCGAAGCCGAAGCGCTTGTCGTCTTCCAGGTCCTTCTTGCCGTACAGCGGGCCGCGGGTTCCCACATGGCAGATGGCCTCGGTGTCCAGGATGCCTTCTTCCACCGCGCGGCGGAAGGGGGTGCCGTGGGTGTATTCGGCGCCGAAGTAGGTGTCCCAGGTGTCCAGGTGGGCGTCGAAGTGCAGCATGGCGACCGGGGCGCCGGCGCGCTGGGATGCCGCGCGCAGCAGTGGCAGTGCGATGGTGTGGTCGCCGCCGATGGTGACCAGGCTCGAACCGTCCGCGGTCAGCTCCAGCGCCTCGTGCTCGATGGTCTCGATGGCTTCGTTGATGTTGAACGGGTTCACCGCGAGGTCGCCTGCGTCCACTACCTGGCTCTGCGCAAACGGCGAGGTGTCGGTGGCAGGGTTGTACGGGCGGATCAGGCGCGAGGATTCGCGCACGTGGTTGGCGCCGAAGCGCGCCCCGGGCCGGTAGGAGACGCCGGTGTCAAAAGGCACGCCGATGATCTTGATATCCGCGTTCTGGACCTGGTCCAGGCGGGGCAGCCGGGCATAGGTTCCGGCCCCCGCATAGCGCGGGATGACCGCTGCGTTGATCGGACCCAGATGGCCGTTTTCCTCAATGCGGACTTCTTTCATGTTCTTGCCCTCCCGGCGTCTCACGGCTTTCACCGTAGTTGCCCAATATGAAACTTCAGTTTCCTATTATGCTATTTTGTTGGCGCGGTCACGTCAAGGCTTTAGCCCTGGATCCGGGAGCTGGGGCGCGCAAAAGGGCAGAATGCCGCCGCCAGGGCATGCGGGGGCAGGGTTCAGCACTGCGGCTATTGGCACGCCGTCCTATCCGGGCAGGGGCAGCGTGAATGATGGCCCGGAGGGTCCGGTGCAAGATAAGGAGCTGGATCGCTGGGCCAGTTGGCTGGCGCAGCGGCATGATCGCCGGAAGACTAGGCGCCGCGGAAGTTCTTCGTGCTGGCATTGACCAGCGAACGATCGATTTCATGGATCGCCACGCAGAACCCGGCGGAGAGGATCAGGGACTTGAGCATGAGCTCGGAGAGGTCATCGGCTACGTAGACCAGTTGCAGGGGCCCGACCAGGATCATGAGAATGATCGCCCAGAAGGCATATAGCCACGAAACGCGGGCCTGAGCCATTTGCGGGAAGCGGGCCCTGCGCCGAATGGTCCGCAGGCCGAGCACCACAATCACCACCGCGATAATGACTGCCCCGATGAAAAAGAAATTGCGCTGCGTGCGGATCCACGTCAGGGTCGTGCCGGCAAGAACGCCGACAAGCACCGAAGCCCACCAGCTGATGCAGCGAAGCTGATTCCGTGCGCCAGTATCCTCGCTAGTCCTCACGCCACTCCCATCGATCACCGCACTATGTGCGCAGGCCGAGCACACCTTTTTAGAATACGCGCTCCACAGCACCGCAACGAAAAGGAGCGCTTGAAGCTAGAGGATCAAGGTCCAGGTCACCAGGGCGGCCTCATCGGACTCGTTTTCCCAGCTGTGCGGCTCGCGCCCGGGAAAGGTCATGGTGTCCCCGGCCTGGAGCTCAACACGCTGCTCGGGCAGCACGAGGGTGAATTTCCCCGCGATCACATGGAGCACTTCCAACTCGCAGTCCACCGAATACAGCTCGGCTTCGCCGGAGCCCTTGGGAGCGATTTCGGCTCGGATCATCTGCACGCGCTTCTCGCTGCGCGGCGTCACCAGCTGCTCGGTGATCCCCTCCCCGCCCAGCGACACCCGCGGCGCTTCTTCCAGCCGCACCAGCATGGTTTCGGGCACTTCAAATAGCGTGCCCACCTCGATGCCGAGCACCTCGCACAATTTCAGCAGCGTGGAGACCGAGGGGCTGGTGAGATCTCGCTCAACACGCGAGAGGAAGCCCTTGGTCAGCCCAGACAGCTCAGCGACCTGGTCGATGGTCATTCGCTGCCGCTGGCGCACCCCGCGCAACCGCGAACCGATATTGATCGCGGCACCGCTTGATTCCACGGGCAGGGTCTTCATGCTTTCGCTCCATCACTTCGCTTGTTGTGGCACGCCAGCAGCCAAAGGGGCGCTCCGAAAAGGCTGCGGCGGCAAGTTTACCAATAGTAAACAGAGCATAGCGCGAGTCCTGCAAATATGCCGTGTCCCACGCGTTCCGCGCTCCAGATCCCCGCACGCTGGCTAGACTCTGATCATGGATCACAGCAAGGAACTGCTCCAGGAATATCTCTCCGACGCGCGCGACGCAGTCATCTACAAGGCCCAGGGGCTGAGTGCACAGCTGGCGCGCAAGCCGCTGACGGCTACCGGAACGCACATCCTTGGCGTCGTCCACCACCTGGCCATCACCGAGTACGGGTATTTTGCCCAATGCCTCGGCCGCACAGTGGATGACCCCTATATCCAAGAGCTTCTGGATGCCGATGACCCGCAGGCCGACTTCCTGCCGCCGGCCCACTTCAGCGCCAGCGGGATTATCGAGCTGTACCGGGAGTCAACCGCCTTCTCGGATGCTGGCATCAGGGCCTTGCCGCTCAGCGCACCGGTTGAAGTGCCCTGATGGATCCGCCGCCGGCACACCACGCTGGAACATCTCATGGTGCACATGATCGCGGAAACCTCCCGGCACGCCGGCCACCTCGACATCGTGCGCGAACAGCTTGATGGCTTCACCGGCTTGCGCCCCGAAGCGCCCAACCTCCCGGACTATTCCGCAGCGCAATGGGCCCAGCAGTTCGAATCGATCAACCGCCTCGCCATCTGTGATGACCACCAGTAGCCAGGAGCCCAGGTCATATTACGGAACAGGCCTTCATCGCAGACAGCGCAGGCGGTAGCATCGCAAGCGTTGCTTCACGAGACACGGCGCCAAGCTCCGACTGGCCGTGCACCAACCCCAGATTCATGGGTGGTTCGGATGAAGAAGCGGTCCGTTCACACACTGTGCTCGGGCAAGAACACAGCGAGAGCGCATCACATGGCCTATTCCGTCCTGCCCATCGTCGACCGCCGAACCGGCCAAGTGCAATTCAAGGTCCACGGACTCTGGCATATCTGCTACGTCGGCGATCCAATTCTGCTCGAACAGCTCCTGGCCCGCTGCGCACGCCGCCCGGTCTTCGATCCGGAAACTTCCCAGCTGCTCCTGGGCGTTGCCGCCGCAGGGGAACCGCAGGGGCGCAACGCCGCTTTTAGCCTTGCCAAATTCCCAACGCTCCATCCCCTTACTAAAATCGGTAGCTGACCCGTTCACCGAGTTTCACCAAGAAATTCGACCTGCCAAGAGAGCTGTTTTCGTGATGTCGAACCAGTCAGCAACCGAACCTACCCGTGCCCAAGTCCAGCGCTGGCGAAAATACCTGGCCGATGAAGTCGCCGAAGGCGCCATCTACCGCACCCTGGCCCAGAAGAAATCCGGGCAGGAAAAGCAGATCCTGCTGGGACTCGCCGAAGCCGAAGCGCGGCATGAGGCGCACTGGCGGGCCAAGCTGGGCGAACACGCCAAGCCGGTCCGCCCATCATTGCGCCGCACGATCTTGCGCTTCTTGGCCCGCAATTTCGGCTCGGTCTTCGTGCTGGCCATGGCACAGCGCTCCGAGAGCAATTCGCCGTACCGCGACGACAAGGACGCGACCGCGCAAATGGCCGCCGACGAACAGGTGCATGAAGAAGTAGTCCGCGCACTGGCCACCGCCGGCCGGGCCCAGCTCTCGGGCAACTTCCGCGCCGCGGTTTTTGGCGCGAATGACGGCCTGGTCTCCAACCTCGCCCTGATCATGGGCATCGGCGCCACCGGGGTATCCTCCACCTTCGTGCTCTTTTCCGGCATCGCCGGGCTCTTGGCCGGAGCGCTATCCATGGCGGCCGGCGAATTCGTCTCCGTGCGGTCCCAGCGCGAGCTTCTCACCGCTTCACGGCCCACCCAGGTGACGCTGACGGCAGCACCCAACCTCGATTTGGCGTCCAACGAGCTGGTGCTGATCTACAAGGCCCGCGGCATGAGCGATGAAGATGCCGAACACCGCGCCGCAGAACGCATGGGGCTTTTCACCTGTGATTGCAACCCCGCCTTCTCGCTGAACCCCGAGGAACGCGCAGAGGAATTGGAAAGCGAACACGAAGAGCTCGGCTCGGCCACCGGCGCGGCAGCCACTTCCTTCTGCCTCTTCGCTTCCGGCGCCATCATCCCGATCCTGCCCTATATCTTCGGTCTTGGCGGCTTGGCGGCCGTGGCCATCTCCGTGATCCTGGTGGGGATCGCCTTGATGATCACCGGAGCCATCGTCGGTCTGCTCTCCGGAGCCTCGCCGCTCAAGCGCGGCCTGCGCCAGCTGGCCATTGGATGGGGCGCCGCAGCGGTCACCTACTGCCTGGGCCTGCTCTTCGACGTGCAGGTGGCATGACCGGCTGTTGGCTCGGCTTCAATCGCCCATGACCCCGCGGCATCATCTGATGCCGCGGGGTCATTTGCTTGGGGGCGCTACCAGCGCGTGCGCCGGCGCAGCGTGCTCATGGAGCTGATGAACTCCATCGCCTCGGCCGCGGTGTCCACCAGGGCAATCTTTTCGCCCATCACCCGATCGGCAGCGAGCGCCTGGAGCAGCGGCCACACCGGCAGGGTCCTGGTCCAGTATTCGCGGCCGAACAGGACCATGGGAACCACCCGGGCGCCGGTGGCATAGTAGTTTTCGCAGGCATCCTGGAAGATCTCCTGAACCGTGCCGGCGGATCCGGGCAAGACAATCAGCCCGCCATTGGACTGCTCCAGGAGAATTGCCTCGCGGATGGAGTTGGCGAAGAACTTTGCGATCTTCGTGGCAAAAAGGTTCGGCGGTTCGTGACCGTAAAACCATGTAGGCACCCCCAATGACTGCTGCGAGCTGGGGAAACGATCCTTGACGGCGAGCGCTGTCCTGGCCCATCCGGTGCGCTGGTGAATGGCATCGGGCTGTTCGGCGAGCATCTCCAGGGCAAGGTTGAGATCCTTTTGCTCGTAGCCTGCCAGCCATGCCCCGGCATTGGCAGCTTCCATGGCTCCCGGTCCCCCGCCAGTGGCCACGCCATAGCCGGCCCGGGTAATCAATTGGCCCAGTTCCACTGTTTGCGCGTACTCGCGTGAACCGCGGCGCATCGCATGGCCGCCCATAACCCCGATGAGCGGGGAATCCTTGAACACGCCCTCATAGACTTCCGAAATCAAAGCCTGCCCAACGTGGTGATCATGCAGGGTCCTGGCCATCGCATCTTCGGGATTCAGCGCAGCCGGTGCGGTGTGCTGTTGCGAATAGGCGTAGATCTTCGCATCCGGGACCTGTTCGTAGCCCTGCGCGCGGATCCCTTCATAGAGTTCTTCCGGGGTATACAAGCTGCGTTCCCCCGTGGTGAAGGGCAGTTCTTCGCCAGAGCTCATGCACAGGCCACCGGTCGCCTGAACCAGTTCCCGCCCATGCTGCGAGTATTGGCAATCGATGAAGATCGCTTCCGACAGGTCCAGGGAGCGAAGGACGGAGTCCCGTTCACGCAGATCAACCCGATGCACGCGCCAGCTGAATCCGCGGGGGTGGAGGGAGGAAAGCGCGTCGGAAGCCAAGCGATCAAACTCGACGAGCGAGGTGATATTCACTGCCCTCGCCGGTAGATAAGGCCAGATGTGGGACATGCGTCAACGCTACGTCATAGATAGTGATTATTCACAGACAGGCCCTTGAACTTTCACCGCGGGCCGGAACGTGAAACGATGAGAGGATGAGTGATTCTGTTCCCCCAACCATCGACGCGCGCCACTTGCTGCGCTATCTGGGCGATGTCCCTTTCTTTTACGGAAAGAACATAGCAGCTGAAGAAAATTCTGTGGTTGACGTGGAATTTGATGAATCCACCCGGCAGATCGAAGGCACCGTGCGTGCTAACGGCGAAGAATTTTCGCCGATGATCCAGGTTCAAATGGTCGGCGACGACTGGCAAATCGAGCTTTGCGAGTGCACGTGCGACAAGCCCGGCATCTGCGCGCACATTGCCGCCTTGGCCATCGTCTCGAACAAGATTGCTTCGCAGCCGCGCCTTGTGGCCGTGCCGGAAGAAAAAAGCTCGGCCGCATGGGCCCAGCAAATCGACTCGTGGTTCCAGCCCTCTGAACCTGGCCCAGCCGACGGGCTGCTCGGCTCGCAGCACGACCCCGTGGTAGCCATGGGTTTGCAATTCATGCTCTTCGATGCGAAGAACACCACGCAGCAACAACAGTGGATGCCGACCGGCACCATTCCGCATCCCACCCGCAATAAGCGATTCCGCCTGGGCGTGCGGCCGATGGTCCGCAATACCGAAGGCCGCTGGGTTCGCGGGCAGCTGCGCTGGACCACCCTGGGCTTCAAGACCTATGGCTGGAATTTGTTGCGCTCGCAGCACCACTGGTTCACCCGTTTTGCGTCCATGGCCCGCAGCGATACCCAGTTGCAATTCAAGGTGGATGAAGACTGGCTATTCATGGACGAATACGCTTCCGGCCTGCTGTGGCCACTGCTTCAGCAGGCTCAGGAGCTGGGCATTGAGCTCATCTCCACACGCTCCGAACAGCGCATTCGAATCGTTGACCCGGCCAGCTTCAGCATGCAGGCGACGCTCGATGACCAGTTGATGCAGCTGAGCGGCATTTTGCATGTCGACGGCCAGGACCTGGTGCTTGATTCCGAGTCGCCTAGCGGCGTTATTGCAGATCATGGGTTCTATGCGCAGTTGGGCCAGCCCGACGAGATCTGGTTGGCTCCGAGCAAGGAACCCGTGGCAGAGGCGCACCGCCGCTGGTACGTTGACCGTCGCCCGGTAGCCATTCCGGTCGCGGAAATCGACAGCTTCTTCGATTCGGTCTATCCGCGTCTAGCGCGCCGCTTTGATCTGCGCAGTGCCAGCGAGGAACTGGTGCTCCCGGACTTGAAGCCCCCATATGTGCAGGCTACGGTCACCTACAAGCGCGATGTGAACGACAAGGGCGAGCCGAATGACTCGGCAACCTTGGAATTCCAGATCCGCTATCCCGGGGTTCCGGATCAGCACGAAGTCTACGATCGTGAAATCGAAGAACAGCTTCGCGCAGCTATTGATGAGGTCTTCCTGCAGACTACAGAAACGGGGAATCCCGATCTTTCACCCAAGTTCTACTCGGGCGAAAGCGTCATTACCTTTGTCTCTGAAATCTTGCCTGCCATCGAGAGCCTGCCAGTAGTGAAGCTGAGCGAAAAGGGCACCCGGCCGGTATTCCGGCAGCTGCGCGAGCTTCCCCAGCTGAAGATCAACGCGGTCAACCACGAGCGCACTGACTGGCTGGATCTGGGATTGCTGATCACCGTTGGCGACCACGAGGTTCCTTTTTCACAGATCGTTGAGGCCATGAGCAATGGCCAGATGAAGATCAAGCTTCCGGACAATACGTGGTTCTCCTTGAACCAGCCGCTGTTCGCCAAGCTCAAGGCCCTTGTTGACGAAGCCCAAGCACTCAACGACAAGCCAAAAGAAGGCGATCTGAAGCTTACGGTTTTCCAGATTTCCATTTTCGAGGAGCTCGATGAGCTCGCCGAAGGCATCGACGGCGCAGATTTGTTCATTGCGCGAATGCGTTCCCTGCTGAAGGTCGCTGAAGGCGAGCAGGCGTCCGTGCCTGAAACGCTGAACGCGCAATTGCGCCCTTATCAGGTTGACGGCTTCCGCTGGCTGAGCCGGCTGTATCAGGGCGGCTTTGGCGGCATCTTGGCCGACGATATGGGCTTGGGCAAAACCCTGCAGACCATCGCATTGATCCTGCATGCGCACGGGCTGTGGAATGACAGCGAGGCTTGCGCCAAGCTTCCGGCAGCCCAGCGCACTGCTGCCCCATTCCTAGTGGTTGCGCCAAGCTCGGTCGTCTCGAACTGGGAAACCGAAGTCAAGCGATTCGCTCCAAGCTTGCGCGTGACCAGCATTGAAGGAACGCTGAGTTCACCGCGGCAGCTCAGCGAGCTGGCGGAAAACTACGACGTCATCCTCACCACCTACACGCTGTTGCGCCTGAATGATGAGATTTATGAGGCGCAGCGCTTTGCTGGCCTGATCCTTGATGAGGCCCAGTTCGTGAAGAACCGCTCCACCAAGGCCCACCGCACTGCTGTGAACCTGCAGACCAACTTCAAGCTGGCCGTTACCGGTACCCCGATGGAGAACAATCTCTCTGAACTCGGTGCGCTGTTGTCGCTGGTGGCACCGGCCCTGTTCTTGAACACGAGCCGTTTCAACCGCCAATTCGCCCGCCCTATTGAAGTCCTGGGCGACAAGGAAACCCTGGCGTTGCTCCAGCGCCGGATCAAGCCGTTTATGCTGCGACGCACCAAGGAATCGGTGGTGCTCGATCTGCCAGCCAAGCAGGAACAGCAATTGCTCGTCCGGCTCTCCGACGAGCATCAGCATGTTTATGACACCCATCTGAACCGTGAACGCCAGAAGATCCTGCACCTGGTGGAGGACTTGGATCGCAACCGCTTTACGATTTTCCAGTCCCTGACGCATCTGCGCATGCTTGCGCTGGAGCCTTCGCTGGTCGATCCCGAGCTATCGGATGTTCCAGGTTCGAAACTGGAAGCCTTATTTGATCAGCTTGATGATGTTCTGGGCGAGGGCCACCGCGCTCTGGTCTTCAGCCAATTCACTTCCTATCTGAAAGTGCTGGCCGAGAAGCTGACCGAGCGAGGCGTGAATTTCGTATATCTCGACGGAAATACGCGTAATCGTTCCAAGGTCATCGAACAGTTCAAGGAAGGCGAAGCTCCGCTGTTCTTGATCTCGCTGAAGGCTGGCGGCTTCGGATTGAACCTGACTGAAGCAGATTACTGCTTCCTGCTGGACCCCTGGTGGAATCCTGCAGTTGAGGCGCAGGCTATTGACCGCACGCACCGCATCGGCCAAACTCGTCAGGTGATGGTTTACCGGATGATCTCCCAGGGCACCATCGAGGAGAAGGTTGTTGCGCTGCAGGAAAGCAAGCGCAAGCTGATCTCGACCGTTATGGACGAAGCTGATGGGTTCTCCAAGGCGCTCACTGCACAAGACATCCGAGGACTTCTCGAGTAACAGGTTGATTAATTCTCTGGGAATAAGAGACGACTGCTGGCCAGACGCGATATATTCAATATGTCAGTTGGTATGCGCTAATCCACACATAGTGCGCCCATCGGTCACTGGCCTGAGCGGATCCTCGCTGAGGCGAAACGAACGATAAAGGCGGTAATAACCGTGTCCCTGATTAAGTCGGAGACTATCAGTACCCCCGATGACGACTGGATGCGTGCATCGGTTAGTACGGAGAAAGATCGTGTGGTCATCGAAACTGGGCAGCAACGCTTGTCCTTGGAGAACGACCGCCTGCTGGAAAAAGTCCACCGGGTCCTGGCATCTCCGCTCGAAGAGATTTTTTACAACCCCAAGCACAGGATGCTTTTGATCCCTGGAGCTTTTGCCGTCATCGGTTCTTCGTTCCTGCGAATCGATGCAGAAGCGACTGTCGGCCTACGAAACTAGCAATCGCGCAAAATAGATGCCCCAAGATGCCGCACCGGCAGCCTTGGGGCGTTCTTGTATCTGCTCCAATGCACTAATCGGTGGGATGGACACATCGCCGCCTGGCGTTCCGCGAAGCAAAACCCTTCTCAATGCACCACTGTGTCGAGCTAGTTTATTGCGTTTCCACAGATTTCCCGCCGTGTCGCATAGAGTCCTTCGCCACACTTTTATCGCTTCAACACCACACTTAGAAGTCCCCATGGATTCTTCTCGATGCCTATTGCCTTCAACTGTTTCAGCCGTTTCGCTTACCTCTTCAAGAGCGCTGCAAACGCCCCGCACGAAACGTGGAGGCAGGCCAACTTTGGGGGAAGTGGTCATTTTTTTGCTAGACTAGATAACTATCCGCTCAAGCGTTTCATCACTCGAGTCCCGTAATTAGGCGGTTTTTCGAGTAGGAATCTATCGATTTCGATGAGTCGCCCGGCGTCCAAACGTGACTTTAGCGAGTAATTTTTGACTCGCCTGCCACGACATGGAGGGCGCCGGTTCCACGACAAGATCAAGAAAGATACGAGGAGTGAAACTATGGAAGCAGCAAATCCACGTAAACAACTGTTCTTTAGAAAACGTCGCCTGAAAGTAGAAGATGTCAACGTTGTTGACAACTCAATGCTGAAGAAGGCTATCGGCGGAACTGTCGTCGGTAACCTCATGGAATGGTACGACGTTGGTGTCTATGGCTACTTGGCCGTCATTATCGGCAAGTTGTTCATGCCGGACACCGTTGACCCCGCAATCCAGACATTGTTCAGTCTCGGCGTATTCGCCGTGACCTTCGTTGCGCGCCCACTGGGCGGCGTGATCCTTGGACAACTAGGAGATCGCGTTGGCCGCCAGAAAATTCTGGTTTTCACCTTGCTCATGATGGCTCTGGCCACGTTCGGCATCGGCATCCTTCCGGATTACTCGGTATGGGGCGTAGCAGCACCAATTCTGCTCGTCGCGTTGAAGCTCATTCAGGGTTTCTCCACCGGCGGCGAGTACGCGGGTGCTACTACGTTCATTACCGAATATGCGCCTGACAAGCGACGCGGATTTTTTGCCTCGCTTTTGGACCTTGGCTCCTACATGGGCTTCGCATTGGGTGCGGCCTTTGTATCGATCCTGCAGCTCACCTTGGCCGAAGATGTCATGGAAGGATTCGCCTGGCGCATCCCATTCCTGGTCGCCTTGCCACTGGGCGTCATCGCCTTGTGGTTCCGTTCCAAGATCGAGGATACCCCCGCGTTCAAGGAAGCCCAGGAAGCAGCCAACCGCGCCAGCGAAGATGCCAAGAACTCGCCTGATGCTCCCAAGGGTGTCATCGCCTTGGTCAAGTCCTATTGGCGTGAGCTTCTGACCGGCTTCGTCCTGGTTTCCGCAGCTAACACTGCTGGCTACGCTTTGACCAGCTACATGCCGACCTACCTGACCGAGACCCTTCATTATGACCCGGTCCACGGTAACCTTCTGACCCTGCCGATCCTTGTGGGCATGTCCTTGTGCATCCCGCTGGGCGGCAAGCTCTCAGATAGCATTGGCCGCCGCAAAGTGCTATTCATTGGTTCGGTCTCCGCGATCGTTCTGGCGATCCCTGCCTTCTTGTTCATGATGCACGGCGCTATCTGGTCCACGCTGGTTGGCCTGTCCCTGCTGGCGTTCCCTGTGACCTTCTACGTGGCTAACCTTGCCTCGTCGCTGCCGGCCTTGTTCCCAACCGCTTCGCGCTACGGTGGAATGGGCATCTCGTACAACTTCGCAGTAGCGATCTTTGGCGGTTTTGCTCCATTTATCATGCAGGCTTTGGTGACTGTGACCTCGTCGTCGCTGGCGCCCGCATTCTGGGTGATGGGCACATCAGTAGCCGGGTTCATCGCGGTGTGCTTCCTCAAGGAATCTGCGCGCAAGCCGCTGCCGGGTTCGCTGCCTTCGGTTGCCACCGAAGAAGAAGCGATTGAACTGGTCAAGACCCAGGAGGAGAATCCTGATCTTGATGTTGAGGAGCTGTTCGAGCAGGTTCCAGCCCTTGAGGAAAGCTACCAGCTGGAATTGACTGAGCAGGGCAAATCCGGCAAGGACTTGTCGGCGCAGCCGTAGAGCGCCTTCGAGACCCTGCACGCGATCCCTGCTTCGGCAATGCCGCGCCTGAAGGCGTCGCTTACTGGATAGCAAAGGGGAAGCCCGCCAGCCCGGCGGACTTCCCCTTTTCTGCGCTCTCAGGCCCGCTGGCCGGCGATGACGCCATATGGGTAAAGAAGTGCCCCGGGTCAAGGACCCGGGGCAGAACTTCTAGCTCAGCGTCAGCTTAGAGAGCTGCGAAAACTTCGCGCAGCAGCACAGCAGTCTCCGAAGGAGTCTTGCCGACCTTCACGCCTGCAGCTTCCAGTGCTTCCTTCTTGGCCTGGGCGGTGCCAGCCGAGCCGGAAACGATGGCGCCTGCATGGCCCATGGTCTTGCCCTCAGGAGCGGTGAAGCCAGCCACGTAGCCAACAACTGGCTTGGTGACGTTGGCCTTGATGTAATCAGCTGCGCGCTCTTCAGCGTCGCCACCGATTTCACCGATCATGACGATGGCCTTGGTCTCTGGGTCAGCTTCGAAAGCGGCCAGTGCGTCGATGTGGGTGGTGCCGATCACTGGGTCACCGCCGATGCCGATTGCGGTCGAGAAGCCCAGATCGCGCAGCTCGTACATCATCTGGTAGGTCAGGGTGCCGGACTTGGAAACCAAGCCGATTGGGCCCTTGCCGGTGATGTTGTTCGGGGTGATGCCGACCAGTGCTTCGCCTGGGGTGATGATGCCTGGGCAGTTAGGGCCGATGATGCGGGTGATCTGGTTGCCGTCGGCGTCAACCTTCGACTGCGCCAGAGCCCAGAACTCAGCGGAGTCCTGTACTGGAACACCTTCGGTGATGACAACAACGAGACCGATTTCAGCCTCGATAGCCTCAACGACTGCGTCCTTGGTGAACTTTGGTGGCACGAAGACGATCGATACGTCAGCGCCGGTCTCGGCCTTGGCTTCTGCCACGGTGCCGAACACCTTGATGTCCTGGTCACCGTGGGTGACGGTGGTGCCAGCCTTGCGGGCGTTAACGCCGCCAACAATGTTGGTGCCAGCCTTGAGCATCAGGGCGGTGTGCTTGGTGCCTTCGCCGCCGGTGATGCCCTGGACGATGACCTTGGAGTCCTTGTTCAGGTAAATGCTCATTGTTCGCTTATCCCTCTTACTTCGCTGCGTTGGCGAGCTCGGCAGCCTTGTCGGCGCCCTCATCCATGGTTGCTGCCAGGGTGACCAACGGGTGGTTGGCCTGGGCCAAGATGGCACGACCCTCTTCAACGTTGTTGCCGTCCAGGCGGACAACCAGTGGCTTGTTCGCCGAGTCGCCCAGGGTGTTCAGCGCGCCAACGATGCCGTTTGCGACAGCGTCACAAGCGGTGATGCCGCCGAAGACGTTGACGAAGACCGACTTGACCTGTGGGTCGTTCAGGATGACGTCCAGGCCGTTGGCCATGACCTCAGCCGAAGCTCCACCACCGATGTCAAGGAAGTTGGCAGGCTTGACCGAACCGTGGTTCTCGCCAGCGTAGGCAACGACGTCCAGGGTGGACATAACCAGGCCAGCACCGTTACCGATGATGCCTACTTCGCCGTCCAGCTTGACGTAGTTCAGGCCAGCGGCCTTTGCCTTGGCTTCCAGTGGATCGGCTGCGCCCTTGTCTTCCAGCTCTTCGTGAGCTGGGTGGCGAACCTCGGAAGCGTTGTCATCCAGGGAGACCTTGCCGTCCAGCGCAACGATGTCGCCGGCGCCGGTCTTCACCAGTGGGTTGACCTCAACGAGGGTTGCGTCTTCTTCCTTGAAAACAACCCAAAGCTTCTGGATGGTTTCTGCAACCTTGGCACGCAGTTCTTCTGGGAAGTTTGCGGTCTCAACGATCTCGGCAGCCTTGGCTGCGTCGATGCCAACGATTGGGTCCACTGCGACCTTGGCCAGAGCCTCTGGGCGCTCAACTGCGAGCACCTCGATCTCCATGCCGCCTTCAACCGAGCACATTGCAAGGTAGTTGCGGTTCGCGCGGTCCAGCAGCACCGAGAAGTAGAACTCCTCAGCGATGTCGGCGCCCTGAGCAATCATGACCTTGTTAACGGTGTGGCCCTTGATGTCCATACCGAGAATGTTGGATGCGTGCTCAAAAGCCTCATCGGCGGTCTTAGCGACCTTAACGCCGCCAGCCTTGCCACGGCCACCGACCTTGACCTGTGCCTTTACTACAACAACGCCGCCGATCTTCTCAGCTGCGGCTTTGGCTTCTTCCGGGGTGTAAGCGACGATACCGGCAAGCACGGGAACGCCGTGTGCCTCGAATAGATCGCGCGCCTGGTACTCATACAGGTCCACGGGTTTGTGTCCTTCGTTCGAAGTTCATGCTGACTCGCGGCATGGCCATGGACCGAAATCCATCCCATACCTAAGAGAGCGCACCGCAACAAACGGACGTCATAAGGCGCCGTAGCCCGTGCGCACCTCTCAGACTATCCCGACTTCCGCAAAGTTCCCACTTTTACAACACGTAGAGAAACCGCGGGATTACGCCGAGAACCAAGGAAATGTGACGAAGAAAACTCGGTCTTCCGGTTGACTACTCGACGATTTCAAGTGGCGCGTAGCGCAGCAGCAAACGCTTTTCAGAATCAGGGAACTGGACCTTGGCCACGGTCTTGTCGCCGGCACCTTCCAAAGCAATAACAGTTCCCAAGCCAAAGGCGGAATGCTTGACCGATTGGCCGACCTTCGGAACGGTGATGTCCTTATTTTGCACAACGCGTTGCTTGGACACCGGGGCCGCGTTATGCCCGCGCTGTGGCGTGCTGCCAGAAGTTCCGGCGCCCCAGTGACTTCCACGCTCATATCTGCTCGTGGCGAAATTCACCGCTGCGCTACCAAAGCCGAAGCCCATTCCGCCGCCAGATCCTTCACGCTTCCAGTCGATCAGCTCGCTCGGAACCTCTTCTAGGAACTGGCTCGCAGGGTTGTATTGGGCCTGCCCCCAGAGGCTGCGCTGTTCTGCGCGGGTCAGGTACAGGCGTTCGCGGGCACGGGTCAGCCCCACATAGGCCAGACGGCGCTCTTCTGCCAGTTCCTTTTCATCGGTCATCGAACGCTGATGCGGGAATACACCGTGCTCCATACCGGTCAGGAATACGACAGGGAATTCCAAGCCCTTGGCTGTATGCAGGGTCATCAACGTGACCATGCCTTCTTGCGCGGCCATGGCAGCGCCTTCGTCATCGCTCGGAGCCTCGGGAATCTGATCAGCGTCGGCGACCAGCGCCACACGTTCCAGGAATCCAGCTAGTCCGCCTTCAGGATCTTCATTGACGAAGTCCCGAACCACGGCGACCAGCTCGGCCAAGTTCTCGACCCGGGATTCATCCTGGGGGTCTGTCGACAACCGCAGGTTCTCCAGGTAGCCGGTCTGTTCCAGCACCGCTTCGAGCGCTTCAGCCGGGCCGGATCCTTCGGCAACGGTTTGCAGGTCATCGATCAGCGAAACAAATGCAGCGGTCATCTTGATGCCGCGGGTCCCCAAGCCGGGTGCTTCATCCGAACGGCGCAGGGCCTCCATAAAGGAAATGCGTTCCCGGTCCGCCAGCGCTGCAACGGCGCCTTCAGCGCGATCCCCGATGCCACGCTTCGGCTCATTGAGGATACGCCGGACGTTAATGTCGTCCTCCGGGTTCACCAAAACGCGCAGGTAGGCCAGCGCATCCTTGATTTCCTTGCGGTCGTAGAACCTGGTTCCGCCAACAACACGGTATTTGAGGTCAACGCGCATCAGTTGTTCCTCCAACGCGCGCGATTGTGCGTTGGTGCGGTAGAAGATCGCCACGTCGCCGGGGCGAACGTCGTTTTCGTCATTGAGCCGCAGGATCTCTTCAGCGATCCACCGTGCCTCGTCGGATTCCGATTCGCCGACGTAGCCCGTGATCTGTTCGCCGTCGCCGCTCGCAGTCCACAGCCGCTTGTCGTTGCGGTCCGGATTGCGCTTGATGACTTCGTTGGCCGCGGAGAGGATCGTCTGCGTAGAGCGGTAATTTTGCTCCAGCTTGATCGTCGCCGCGTTGGGATAGTCTTTTTCAAATTCGATGATGTTGCGGATATCTGCGCCACGGAATGCGTAAATGGACTGGTCAGAGTCACCAACTACCGTCAGCTCACCAGGTGCCGTCTCTCCTTCGATGCCGGTCAGCTCGCGAATCAGCGAATACTGGGCGTGGTTTGTATCTTGGTATTCGTCGATCAGCACGTGGCGGAATCGACGCCGGTAGTTGTCGGCGACCCTTGGGAAGGCCCTGAACATGAAGACCACCTGGCCGATAAGGTCATCGAAATCGAGCGCATTGGCCGAACGCATCCTCCGGGTGTAGCTGCGGTAGACCTCGGCGACGGCCCGGGAAAACGGGTCGTTGGTGTTAATGGTCGATGCATAATCTTCGTCGTCGATGAGTTCGTTCTTCAACGAGGAAATTTTGTGCGCGATGGCCTTGGGAGTGAATCGCTTCGGGTCGATTTCCAAGGACTTGGCCACCAGGGTGATCAACCGGAGGGAATCGGTTGAATCATAGATGGAAAAGTTCGATTTAAGGCCAATGGTTGCGGCTTCACGACGGAGGATGCGAACGCACGAAGAGTGGAAGGTTGAGATCCACATTTTTTTTGCTTGCTCTTCCCCGATCAGCTCCGCAGCTCGCTCGCGCATTTCTGCGGCGGCCTTGTTGGTGAAGGTAATTGCCAGGATCTCATGGGGGCGCGCACGGCCCGTGGCCAATAGATAGGCAATACGGTGCGTGAGAACACGGGTTTTTCCCGATCCGGCTCCTGCCACGATCAGCAAGGGGCCGCCGGCGTAGCGGACGGCTTCTTCCTGCTGCGGATTCATGCCCTGCAGTAGGTCTTCTGCACTGGGCATTACCTGCGGTGTGGTGTCGGTGGCGAAATCATCAAAAAGAAAATCCATGATGTAGCCAGTCTACGTGGCGCTGCAGACACTTTCAGTGCTTGCAGAAAAGTACCGGTCCAGGCACAGGCATAATGGACTATATGGCAAAGCAGGTCAAAAAAACCAAAGAGTATCGCAAGCCTGGTCACTTCAATAACCAGCAGCCCGCATCGTCCGACGCTGCAGTGGCGCGACCCACGACCAAGATTGACTCACAGGAAAACAAGTCGAACCCGATGATCCTCATCTCGGTTGGTCTGGTTGTCTGTTTGGCGCTCTTCACGTACTACCACTTGCTCACCATGTTCCAGATGAAGGGTCTGAGTGATGCGTTGCCCATGCCTGATCAGCGGATCTTCGGATACACCGTGGCAGATATCGAGGCGCTGCGAGGTGCCATGGATTCGGATGCCGTCGGGCAGTTGAATTACCTGCACAAGACCGCAGGTTTCCTCTTTCCGATGTTCACGGCTGTCTTCTCGATGCTGCTGTTCATCCGCTGGATTCCTAATCGACAAACGCGTTGGCTGGCGTGGTTGGCTCCACTAGGCTTCGCTGTTGCTGATATTTGGGAGAACTTCGCCATCGATGCACTGTTCAACCATGATCTCAGCGCAGGTGCAGTCCTGCTCGCTTCAATTTTGACTACGGTCCGCTGGGCACTGCTGATTATTACCGCAGGTCTGGTCGTCGGGCTGGGTGCTGTCCGAGCGAATCGAGGGCTGAAGCGCAAGATGCTGGCAATTCGTGAGGGCACTAGCTAGGTGGCTACGTGAAATTTACCCTCAGCATCCTTGTAGGATAGTGTTGTTGGTGTTTTCACGCCCATGCCTCTGTAGCTCAGTAGGATAGAGCGACCCTCTCCTAAAGGGTAGGCCGTCGGTTCGATTCCGGCCAGGGGCACAAATGGAGCTTTGCTACCAGATTTATTCTGGCAGCAAAGCTCTTTTGGTATCTCCATACTTTTTCGCTACTCGCTCGTGACAGCAAATAAGGGCACGTCCGATAGGAACGTACCCTTACTTGGTTATAGCTAAGCGGTTTAGCGAAGTAGCAATGCAGTTGCCTTTGGCGACAACGAAGCATCCATAACTACGCAAGCGCCACCGACGGCACCAACATTCGAACGAAGTTCGGAGGTGCGAGTCTCAATCTCGTGAACTCCTCGTAGCGCAAAGCGACGCTCGATAGCCTCCCGGACCTCGTCCTCGACTAGTTCGCGTACCTTGTCCCACTGCGGGCCACCGAAAACGACTTCGCGGACATCGAGCGAATTGGCAAGCTGTCCTGCAACTTCGGCAACCATGGTCATGGTTTCAGAAACCAGTTCCTTGGCGACCTTGTTGCCTTCATGGGCCAATTCGTACAGGCGGTTCATACCTTCAGCGCGCTGTTCCGGGCCAACGATTTCGTATGTTGGCAGTTCCAGACCGCGTTCCTTGGCCTGGTTGGAAATGTATTCGTACGAAGTGCCTGCTGCCAAGCAGTCATCAGCACCGCATTCTTCACACGTGAACGATTTGTGGCCGGTGGAGTAGTGCCCGATTTCACCGGCGTTGTTGCTGGCTCCGTGGTGCACGTCGTTGTTCAAGACAAGGCCAGCGCCAAAGCCATGGCCGCAGTAGATGAAGACGAAGTCGTTGTTCTTCTCTTCCTTGGACTGCCACAGCTCGCCCACGGCCGATGCAATGGTGTCCTTTTCGATGATGACCTGCAAACGCAGAAGCTTGCGCAGCGGGTTGACCAGTTCAACGTCGGCCCAACCGTCCAGCAGAGGCGGGTTGAGAACCACGCCGTCTTCGACGTTGACTGGACCTGGCACGGCGATGCCGACGCCAACAATGTGCTTCTTTGGAATGCGGATTTCAGCAATCAGTTCCTTGACCGTGGTGGCCATCAGCTGGATCGTTTCCGCTGCAACTTCCAAGTTGGGAACTTCGATGCGGCGTTCGCGCAAGACCTCGCCGCGGAGGTTCATTGCTACGAAGCTCAGAACGCTGGGGTCAAGGTGGATGCCAATGGAGACCAACCGGTTGCCTTCAAGCTCCAGAACGGTGCGAGGCTTACCTGGGCCGGATACAATCGTGCGGTCTTCTCGAACGATTCCGTCATCCAGCAGACGTCGCACAACGTTCGAAATAGTCTGTGGAGACAGACCGGTAGATCCTGCCAGCTCGACACGGCTGATTCCCTCAGGCGCGCGTCGAATCGATTCAAGAATGACCGCTTGGTTGAAGTCTCCCAAACGGCCTAGATTTGTACCCCGTCGCATTATTGCTCCATTGTTCTGTAAATTAGATGGATCGATCTTCCTGTTCCAATATTCTTGGTAGCTATGAGCCTGTGGTCTAATTACTGCGAGTAAGGCGACCGCCCATAAACTACAACTAAAAACGTTGGAGATCCATTTAAGCACGTTACCACCAATGTCGTTTGGATACACACGATATTGTGTTTTGGTGAAGAAAAATTTGACGATATCAGCGGTATGTTTAATCAACAACCAAGGACAAATCCTCTTGGTGCGGAAACGCGGCACCTCGAAATTCATGCAGCCTGGCGGAAAACCGGAGTTTGGAGAATCGCCGTTACAAACTGTCATTCGAGAAATTCATGAAGAGCTGGGCATCCAATTTGCAGCCGAGGATCTGGACTTCAACGGCGTCTGGGTTGGCCCGGCGGCCAATGAGGATCAGACCTCTATTCACGCATCGTTATTTACTGCGCACTACGACGGCACGCTGTCGCCGCTAGCGGAGCTCGAAGAACTGTTGTGGATCATGCCCGAAGATGCCATGAAGCGAGATGATTTGGCACCTCTGCTGCGTGAGCACGTACTCCCCCAGCTCATCAAGAGAGCCAGCAGCTGATCAATGGCGCGTTCTGTCCCTACAGCATGTGGCCCGACGGCTCTAGCTTGCTTGCAGGAATTCGTCCCACGCGGCATCGATATGCTGGAGCCCAGATACGAGATGGCCGCCCATCCGCGGCCGATGCGGTGTAATGCGCAACTGCCAGCCCAGCTGGGAGAGCATCTTGTCAGCCTTGCGGCTGTTGCAGTGCAGGCATGCAGCGACGAGGTTCTCCCAAGTGTTCTTGCCTCCCCTGCTCCGTGGAATGACATGGTCGATCGTATTAGCGGATTTTCCGCAGTAGGCACAGGTGTAGGCATCACGACGCAAAACGCCCCTACGCGTGACATGAAGCATGTCGCGGTAGGGGCGTCGTACATAGCGTTTTAAGACAATGACGGTTGGTCTGGGTAACTGTCCGTGTGAGCTGCGAACAGGCGAGCCTTCATCCTGGAGAACGATGGTCGCCTTGTCGGCCATGACCATCAAGAGTGCTCGTCGGAAAGTCACGACGGCTAAGGGCTCGTATCCTGCGTTTAAAACCAGTGTTCGCATGCTTGGTACTTCCTTCTTGAACCGATAGCTACCATCTGGCATTGATGGAGCTCGCGTTCTAATCGGAGTGTCTCTACTCGCTAGCCTATTCGATTACTTTGCTAGTTAGTGCGCATCCGAGAAAGAAATCAAGCGTTTTTCACTTCCCTGCCTTGTGCAGTTCACCTGTTTTGACGTTTAAACGAACATAGGCCACCGAACGATTGATTCGTTCGATGGCCTATGAAAAGCTGTGAAAATTAGCCAGCCAAGGTGTAGTAGCCGTACAGCGGGTTGCGGGTTACCGAACCGACAATGGTGTCCACGGTTGGGTTCTGCGCGCCGATCATCTGGCCGCCGCCCAGGTAGATGCCGACGTGGCCGCCACCGTTCTGGAAGACCAGGTCGCCTGGCTTAGGGTTGCTGGTGCGCTTGAACTGGCCGGATCCGAGGATGGCCGAAGTTCCGCGGGCAATGTTGATGCCGTGCTGCGCGTATACATACTTGACGAAGCCGGAGCAGTCCCAGCCGCCAGGAGTGTTGCCGCCCCAAACGTATGGAACGCCGACATACTTGGCAGCAGTTGCTGCGATGCCGGAAAGGTTCGAGGTCTGTACCGGAGTTTCGGTTTTCACCTCGGCCTTTGGCTGAGATGCTTCGCTTGGCTGGGTACGGCCGGCGCGGCTATCGCGGGTCATAGGAGCCATCGGGTCCGCAGTAGCGGAGTCGCTGCTGGTGGTTGGCTCAACGTCATTGGCCACGGCGATGACGACTGGCTTTGGCTTCTCCTTAGCGGTGAAGCTTGCGCGCTCGATGTCGACCGAAGCGTCCTTGCCGGCAGCAACGCTAACCGACTTGACTGCAACGCGCTCGGGGTTGATGGTGTCAACTGGCGATGCCGAAACATCGCGTGGGGCAGAAGCCTGACCTGGAACACCCAGGGCAACGATCAAACCCGATGCTGCAGCAACTACTGCTGCCTGACGGCCCACTGAACCAGCGTTCGAAGATACAGCCTGCGAAATCGCCTCTAGCGAGTTAGTGCGTGGTACGTCAGCACGGCGACGCCCATGAGTATGACTCTTGGTCACTATTATTGCCTCTCCTTGATACCTACGAGGTAAGCTGTCGGGTTCGAAGTGGAGTTACCTCGGTGGATTCGAAGTTTCCTTCTCTATCCACTTCACCCCTAGGGTTATTAGCCAAAGCTAAAGACCCGATGATGGTTCCCCCGCCACTGCCGTACGAGTTGTGTATAACTGCTCATTGCGTGTTGGCAGTGCTCGGTTCTCACGCAAAGTTGCCCAGGGTTTCCCATGGCACGGATATAAGCCTATAGGATGATTTTTGAAATGTCACGTTTTGATCACGGAATAGTGACGAACGTCGTTATAACCATCCGGCTGGGTCTTTGAACTGCCCGTCGACGATCACTTCAAAGTGCACGTGGGGCCCGGTTGAGTTTCCCGTGGTGCCGGCCAACGCAATGACGTCACCACGCTTAACGTGGTCGCCAACCTTAACCAGTACCTTGCTGTTGTGGCTGTAGCCGGTCTCTAGTCCACTTCCGTGATCCAGGGTGACTCGGTTGCCCGAATGTCCAGCCCAACCAGCAACTTCAACAACACCATCTGCTGCAGCGTAGACCTTGGTTCCGCTGGGAACACCGTAGTCGGTACCGCTGTGGATCATGTACCCAGCCCCGGTTGGGTTCTTGCGATGCCCGAAGGATGAGGTAATTCGCTGAGTGGTCACCGGTGCGGAAAGCAAACCAGCAGTTTCCTTGATGCTCGTGATGTCGCCACCCGAGGCAGTCATGATGTCCGAGAACTTCTCTTCGCTCTTGACCTCTGGGCTCAGCTTCGAGGACAACGCGGCACGTTCCACGGACAGCTCCGCAGCGTTGCCCGGAGCCTTCACGTCAACAACGGCCGAGGTCGCAGTGCGCTCAGCGGCGGCAACTGCCTTGTCTTCTTCACCAGTATTGCCTGAGAGCTGTGGTGCAACAGCAGCCAAGGCCAAACCGGAAACCGCAGCGACCGCAGCGACCTTGTGGGTAAATCCAAGGCGGCTGGTCTTGCGAACTTTAGCCTTGACGCTGGAGATGAATTCAACGTTGCTGGATGCCTGGACCGGAGCCGGGCTGGAAGCCTGGACCTCTACAGCGCCAGGCAGAGCGACAACATTGCTGTCCGCGGCCTTATGCGCCAGCTCTTTTTGGGTTGGTGCAACACCGTAGCGCTGAATTGAGTCGAAACGTCGACCCACGAAATCTGCATGAACCGGCTTAGCCGGGCTAATAGTTGGGACGGCTTCAGCGGCGCGTGATGCGCGGCGTCCACTCGTGCGCTGGGTTGCCGAAGCAGCGATCTCGGTGATCACATCAGCCTCGGTGCCAGCAGCGCGACGTCGTCCCGCAGTCTTGGTTTCTACCAAAACATTCCTCTCACTGTTGCGCCTACGAAGTTAGCTGTCGGGTTCGGTTCTGGAGAATGAACCGGCCTGCATCAAGCAGAGCTTCACCCCAAGGCGCTTGCACGCCGAAGTAGTGGGTCCCCCGTTGTTGCCCTCAAATACTGGTAACCGACTTCCGGCGCAGGGCAACACTAGGCGGTCGCGACGGAGTCGGGCGATGCCGGTCAGATCGGCGGCATCAATCATTAACGTTACCGGTCATCCGGGAAAGTTACAATTTCGTTATCTTTTTTGCGCCCGCACAAATACGTGTCCGCTAACCTCGACTGGCAGCTCCAAGGCGCCCTCGATACCCTGCACGCGGACCACTACGTAATCATCTGCTCGTTCCAAAGTGACAATTGCTCCAGGCCGAATTCCGCCTTCGTTCAGTTGTCCGAGCAGGATTGGGTCTGTTTGGATCGGCTCAGCCAAGCGCTCAATGGCCACCGGGCCAATATTTCCCGCGAGCAGCGCGTCATCCAGATTCTGGACTTCATATGAGATTTCAGCCACACTCGGCCCGCCAAGGACCTCCAGTCCCGGGATCGGGTTGCCATAAGGAGACACCGTCGGCTTGCCAAGCAAGTCATAGAGGCGGCGCTCCACACGCTCGCTCATGACGTGCTCCCAGCGGCAAGCCTCGTCATGAACATACTCCCAGTCCAAGCCGATCATGTCCGAGAGCAAGCGCTCTGCCAATCGATGCTTACGCATCACGCTCGTTGCCAATTCGTGACCTTTTTCAGTCAGCGCAAGATGGCGGTCTGAAGACACGACCACCAAGCCATCGCGTTCCATGCGGGCTACGGTCTGGGACACGGTTGGACCCGAGTGGCCAAGACGTTCTGCAATTCGGGCGCGCAAAGCCACGATCTCCTCTTCTTGAAGTTCAAGAATGGTACGCAGATACATCTCAGTTGTATCAATAAGATCAGACACAGCAGCCGCTCCTGGAAGTCACAACAGTTAAGTTCGCTCGAATAATACGTGGCGTCGATACCCCACTCTACTTGGTTTATCGGACAGAAAGCGGATGTAACCCGCCCAGCAGATTTCGTAACCGACGGTCGCGTTTTTCTCACGTGCCCTTGCTATTTGCAAAGATGTTTATTGAAACGCCACGGCCACCCTTGAATATTCCGAACCATGGGCATCGGTGGCCTGTTAGGCACTTCAATCTATCGCTACAAGAGGAGCGCGATGAGCACGGACATCAAAATTCCACAAAACCTTCTGCCCGCCGACGGTCGATTCGGTGCGGGACCTTCCAAGGTACGCGCAGAACAGGTTCAGGCCATCGCCGACGCCGGATCCAAGTTGCTGGGCACCTCCCACCGCCAAGCACCGGTCAAAAACCTCGTAGCTTCGGTTCAGGACGGCCTCAAGGAAATGTTCAACGCGCCTGAGGGCTACGAAGTCCTGTTGGGCGTTGGCGGCTCCACCGCATTCTGGGATGCAGCAGCATTCAGCCTGGTCCGTTCCAAGGCGCAGCACCTGTCATTCGGTGAATTTGGCTCGAAGTTCGCCAAGGCCACCGACAAGGCTCCATTCTTGGAATCTTCCACGATTATCGTTGGCGAGCCCGGCACCGTTCCGGAACCGGTCGCTGAAGCCGGCGTCGATGTGTACGCCTGGCCGCACAACGAGACCTCGACCGGTGCCGCGGCACCGATCAAGCGTGTTGCCGGAGCCAGCGAAGATGCCCTGATCGTCATTGACGCCACCAGCGCAGCAGGCGGCCTCGATGTGGATCTAGCCGAGACCGACGTTTACTACTTCGCTCCGCAGAAGAACTTCGCATCGGACGGAGGCCTGTGGCTGGCTTTCGTTTCCCCGGCAGCCATCGCGCGCATTGAGGAAATTGCCGCTACCGACCGCTGGATCCCAGACTTCTTGAACTTGAAGACTGCTCTGGATAACTCGCTGAAAAACCAGACGTACAACACTCCGTCATTGACGACTCTGGTTGGCCTGGACGCCCAGATCAAGTGGATCAATTCCAACGGCGGCCTGAAGTGGGCTGCGGATCGCACCGCACAGTCCGCAGGCCTGATTCAGGCCTGGGCAGAAGCCTCCTCGATCGCCTCGCCCTATGTAGCCAACCCGGCTCACCGCTCCAACGTCATTTCCACGGTGGATTTCGATGACTCGGTCGATGCTTCGGCGATTGCCAAGGCCCTGCGCGCCAATGGCGTGGTGGACGTAGAACCGTACCGCAAGCTGGGACGCAACCAGCTGCGCATTGCCACCTTTGTGGCCATCGAGCCAAGCGATGTTGCTGCGCTGCTCAAGTGCATCGACTTTGTCATCGAACAGCTCTAGCTCGTAAAACAGCGGGAGGGGCTCCGGAGAACAGATGTTCTCCGGAGCCCCTCCCGCTGTTTAAGCTACTGGTTTTCTTTGCGCGTGCGGTTGCGCTGCGCTGCCCGGCGACGGGCCGCGGTGCGCTGGGCGGTGCGACGGCGTCGAACTTGGCGTCGTGCCGGCGACTTGTGCGGTGCGTCTTCCGAATCGGCGTCATCCGGCTCATCGGCGTCATCCAGCTCTTCGGCGTCTTGCTCCGGGGCTGGTGATGCATCATCGGCGGCTTGGCCGGATTCGGAATCCGAGTCCGAACCGGCGTCCTGCGGCTGGTCGGTTTCGGACTCGCCGGTTTCCTCGGCAGCTTCCGCGGCCTTGGCGGCTTCGATTTCTTCCTTGGCCAGCCGGTCTGCCCACGGCACCCAGGCAGGAGCCAAAAGCGAATCCTCACCAGCAATGATGCCGACTTCGCAGACGGTGAGATCCTTTACCTTGGCCCGAGGAACCCGTGCGAGGGTAGCGAACCAGGTCCATCCTTGATACCCCTTTTTATGGGAGACAAAACGATGGGTGACAAGTCGCTCACCTTCCGCCATGACCCCGAGGTGGTCGCCGATTTCTTGCGCGCTGGCGATATCGGCGAGCGCGCCGCGTGCAGCGTCCACTGCGTCGGCGAGGATGGTGTCCAACTTGGGTTTACGGGCCATTATTTATGCGTCCAGATCGTCGGCTACCGCACGAAGCACGGTAGCTACCTTCTTGCCATATGCCTGTTCAGGATAACGCCCCTTGTGCAAGCTATTGGAAACGTTGTCGAGTAACTTGATGAGATCTTCAATGAGAACTGCTTCGGCTTCGGGCTTTTTGCGCTTGGCACGCGCCACCGAAGGAGCTTGTTCCAGCAGGCGCAAACTCAGTGCCTGGGGTCCACGGCGGCCTTCAGCGACACCAAATTCCAATCGGGTGCCAGGGCGCAAATCATGAACGCCCTCGGGCAGCGCAGCCGCATTGACGTAGATCTCTTTGCCATCCTCTGCGGTAATAAAACCGAAGCCCTTGGCCTTTTCGTACCATTTAACCTTGCCGCTAGGCATGATCATTTACCTCGTTCGTTCTTTAGCCCAATGCACCGCCGAGGCCTGCTCAGCGCGATGCATATTCATATGTACGATTTCGCGGAGTCACAGCCGGGGTTCTTCTTAGCTTCTTGCCGGGTACTCAACGTACGAAATCGCTTCAAGTCGTTTATCTAAGATTATGTCATCCCTGAAGCACTGAATTCATCTTTGCGCACCGAGGGTCGGCAAGGCACTCTGGGCACGCCTGGTCGAGGCTAAGCTAGAAGCCGTGAGCACAACATCAAAAACCATGACCGTTATTTCCCGGTTGGCAATCATCATTGCCGTCATTTCGGCTCTCGCTTTGATTGCCACGCTGGTTCTCTACTTCCAGCACATCACAATTCCACCAGTGGTCATGGCCTTTGCTGTCTGGGGACTTCCGGTGGCCTTTATCCTCGCCGCGGCCGTTGTCATCAGCAACATCGTCAAGCGCCGCAACACCTGAAGAAGCAGAATCAGCAATCATTCAGCAGACTCCCAGACTTCTTGTGCAGACTGGGGTTTATGAGTGCAAAACCCACTGAAGCAAAACTTCTCGTTGTTGACGACGAACCGAATATCCGCGAATTGCTCTCCACGTCGCTGCGTTTCGCCGGCTTCGAGGTTGTTGCAGCTGCCAACGGACGCGAGGCACTGGCCGCGGTCGAAGCAGACGAACCGGATCTGGCGGTCCTGGATGTCATGCTCCCGGACATGGATGGCTTCACCATTACCCGCAAGCTCCGCGCGGCAGGCCGCCATTTCCCGGTTCTGTTCCTCACCGCGCGTGATGACACCAGCGACAAGGTCACCGGCCTGACCGTCGGCGGCGATGACTACGTCACCAAGCCATTCAGCCTCGACGAGGTTGTGGCGCGCATCCGTGCCGTTCTGCGTCGCACCGCGAGCGGCGAAGAGGAGAATGCCACGATCGTCGTCGCCGATCTTGAGCTGGATGACGATGCCCATGAGGTGCGCCGTGCCGGAGAGATCATCGATCTGTCCCCCACGGAGTTCAAGCTGCTTCGCTACCTGATGATGAACCCCAACCGGGTGCTCTCCAAGTCGCAGATCCTGGATCATGTGTGGGAATACGACTTCAACGGCGACGCGTCGATCGTCGAGTCCTACATCTCCTACCTGCGCCGCAAGGTGGACCGTCCGGAATGGCCGGCCTTGATCCAGACCAAGCGCGGTGTCGGCTACCTGATGCGCACCCCGGATCGCCGCTAGTAATTCACGGAGGAACACGAAGGCCTTGTAAAGTCTGCATATGAAGTCGATTCGAGCCAAATGGCGCCGAACCTCTATGAGGACCAAGCTCGTCACCGTCATGCTCGGGCTGATGATCATCGCGATCTTCGCGACCGCGCTCAGTTCTTCGCATACGCTGAAGATCTCGATGACCAACCAGATCGATGACCAGCTCAACGCTTCATGGCCCACGATGGCCTACGGGCTTAACAAGGCCTACGTGAATTCCCTCGATGACAACGACGGCTCCGACGGGAATGGGGACTTCGACCCGACTTTGCTGGGCCTCAATAGCTCCTACGCCGACATCCGCGATGAAGAAGGCAAGATCGTCTACATCATGCCGCGTTCGCGGGTGAGCCCCAGCAGCACCTCGGATCTGCCGCTGCTCAATCCCCAGCAAATCGAGCAGCTGGCAGCCAACCCCCTGGTTCCTTCCACCGTGCCTGGCAGCTTCCCCACGTCCTCCGGCTGGCGAACCATGATGGTGCCGCTGGAAAGCAGCAACCTCAACCTGTTCCTGGCTCTGCCGCTGGATACCGTGAACTCCACGGTGCGCCAGACCGCAGTGCTGGTGCTTTCTACCGGGTTGCTCGCCGCACTGGTCATGTCCATGATCGCCTACGGCCTTACCGGCAGGTCGCTGCAGCCGTTGAACAACGTGGAGCGCACCGCCTCGATGATTGCCGCTGGAGACCTGTCCCAGCGTGTGAAGGACTATCCTTCGGAGACCGAGGTCGGCCGGCTCTCCCGTTCGCTGAACGCCATGCTGGCCCAGATTGAAAAGGCCTTCCATGACCGGGAGGCCTCTGAACGCAAGATGCGCCGCTTCATCCAGGATGCCTCGCATGAACTGCGCACTCCCCTGGTCACCATCCAGGGATACTCCGAGTTCTACCGCTACGGCGGCCTGGCGGACCCCGAAGCCATGGACTCGGCCATGGGGCGCATCGAAGCCGAATCCAAGCGCATGGCCCGCCTGGTTGAGGACCTGCTCATGCTTGCCCGCCTGGATGAGCAGCGCCCAATGGAGAAGCAGCCGGTGGATCTGCTGGTCCTGGGCCAGGACGCCGTGGAAGACACCAAGGTGCGGGCGCCAGACCGTGCCGTCAAGCTCGTCGGGTTGACCAGCGATCGCCCCAGCCCGGCAAGCACCGTGGGCGATGACGCTCGGATCCGCCAGATCATCGCCAATCTCCTGACCAATGCCCTGCGCTACACTCCCGAGGGCACGCCCCTGGAGATTGCCGTCGGGGTGCGTTCGCTGGTGGCCGGCGCCATGGACGCGGTCATCGAGATCAGGGACCACGGGCCCGGCATCCCAGAAGAAGATGCCAAGCGGATCTTTGAGCGCTTCTACCGCGCAGATAGCTCCCGACAGCGGGAAACCGGCGGCTCGGGCCTCGGGCTGGCCATCGTTGCTGCCATCGTCCAGCAGCATGGCGGATCGGTCGCCTTGGCTGAAACTGCCGGTGGCGGTGCCACCATGTCCATTTCCCTGCCATACGTGCCACTGATCGAACGGCCAGAGCCGGAGATCGAAGACTGAGCGCCGGGCCTCACCGCGCGGTGTTATCCACATTCAGCGCTCGCTTCCCTCGACGGCGCTGGACGGCTTTCTAGATTGGTTGCATCGAGCTTTCGATACAGCCACCAAGGAAAGGACCAGGTCCGTGAGCACGTTCTCCACTAATACCGGCGAGATGCAGGTTAAGTCCCAGGCAGTCATGAATACCATTGATCGATTGCGCCACGAGGTCTCGACCATGCAGATGAATCTGGACCAATTGCAAAGCACCTGGCAGGGTTCAGCAGCCGCTTCATTCCAGTCCATCGTTGCCGAATGGCGTTCCACGCACGTGCAGATCGAAGAGGCGCTCAGCAGCATCGCCAGCGCCTTGAATCATGCCTCGATGCAGTACGAGGAAGTTGAACAGGTCAACACGTCGCTGTTCCGATACTGATCGGCAACTGCGCTGCGGCTGGTTGATCAGTAGGCTTGGCTCATGAGCATTCTGATCGACCCGCCGCGTTGGCCTGCGCATGGCACCGTCTTTGCCCATTTGGTCTCGGACACGTCCCTGGAGGAACTCCATCAATTCGCCGCACAGCAGGAAATCTCGCCGCGGGCGTTCGACAAGGACCACTACGACGTCCCTGCAGAACGCTATGAACAGTTTGTCCAGGCCGGTGCGAAGGAAGTCACCGGCGGCGAGCTGGTGCGCGCGCTGATCGCCTCGGGCTTGCGAATCCCTGCCAAATACCGCCCTGAAAAGCTCAACGCCATATTGCGCCGGCGGTGGTCGCGGACGTTGCCGACCGAGCCGCAGCTAGGCCAGGAGCTGCTCGAGATGTGGTCCCAGGACCACCGTTATTATCATGACCGCGTCCATCTGCTTTCGGTGCTCGAAGCGGTGGATCGCCTCGGTGAAAAGCTTTCACCTGGAGAACTCCTGCTGGTACAGCTGGCGGCGTGGTTCCACGACGCGGTATATGAAGGGACCAGCGAGGATGAATTCAAATCTGCGGTGCTGGCACGTGAAAGACTAGACGGAGTGCTCTCTCCGGCTGCTGTTGGCGCGATCAGCGACCTGATCTTGCTGACCGCGGGACATAACCCGGGCGAAACGGACCGCCTGGGACGGATCTTGTGCGATGCGGACCTGGAAGTATTGGCCCGCCCCGAACCGGCCTATCAACGTTATGCCCATGCGATCTATCAAGAGTATGCCCACCTTCCCCGCCACGTTTTGGCTGAAGGTCGCAGCAAGATACTCTCGGCCCTGCTGGCCAAGGTCTCGATTTACGCTACGGCAGCTGGGCGCGAACGGTGGGAATCGGCTGCGCGGACCAACTTGGGTCGAGAGCTGGAACATCTGCAGAGCTGGATGCTCTAGCCCGTATTCGCCGCGTTAACTGCTGATGGCCTGGTACCCGAAGGTACCAGGCCATCAGCGCAGGTGATGCACTAGATCAGCATGGAGGGCTTAGAAGCCGCCCATTCCGCCCATGCCGCCCATGTCATCGCCACCGGCTGGGGCAGCGCCAGCAGGAGCTGGCTTCTCTGCAACAACAGCTTCAGTGGTCAAGAACAGGCCAGCGATCGAAGCTGCGTTCTGCAGTGCCGAACGGGTCACCTTCACTGGGTCGTTCACGCCAGCTTCCAGCAGGTCAACGTACTGACCGGTGGCAGCGTTCAGGCCGTGGCCAGCGGCCAGGCCCTTGACCTTGTCGGCGACAACGCCTGGCTCCATGCCAGCGTTCAGTGCGATCTGCTTCAGTGGAGCTTCGATGCCAACGCGAACGATGTTCGCGCCGGTTGCTTCGTCGCCTTCCAGCTCAAGCTTTGCGAATGCAGCAGCGCCAGCCTGGATCAGTGCAACGCCACCACCGGCGACGATGCCCTCTTCAACGGCTGCCTTGGCGTTGCGCACGGCATCTTCGATGCGGTGCTTGCGCTCCTTGAGCTCCACCTCGGTAGCAGCGCCGGCCTTCAGCACAGCGACACCGCCGGAGAGCTTTGCGTGGCGCTCCTGCAGCTTCTCGCGGTCGTAGTCCGAGTCGGTGTTCTTGATCTCGGCTGCGATCTGGGCCTTGCGGCCGTCGATTGCGTCGGCTTCGCCGCCGCCTTCAACGATGGTGGTCTCGTCCTTGGTGATAACGACCTTGCGGGCGGTACCCAGAACTTCGAGGCCAACGTTGTCCAGGGACAGGCCGATTTCCTCGGAAACAACCTGGCCGCCGGTCAGGATGGCGATGTCGGTCAACATGGCCTTGCGGCGGTCGCCGAAGCCCGGAGCCTTGACGGCAACGGACTTGAACAGGCCACGGATCTTGTTCAGGATCAGGGTGGCCAGGGCTTCGCCCTCGACGTCTTCGGCGATGATCAGCAGCGACTTGTTCGACTGCATGACCTTCTCCAGCAAGGTAACCATGTCCTTGACCGAGGAGATCTTCGAGTTGACGATCAGGATGTATGGGTCTTCCAGGACGGTTTCCTGGCGCTCTGCGTCGGTGACGAAGTAAGCGGAGATGTAGCCCTTGTCGAAGCGCATGCCCTCGGCCAGCTCCAGCTCCAGGCCGAAGGTGTTGGACTCTTCAACGGTGATAACGCCCTGCTCGCCGACCTTGTCGAGAGCTTCAGCGATCAGGCCACCGATTTCCTTGTCGCCAGCGGAGATCGAAGCGGTAGCAGCGATCTGCTCCTTGGATTCGATCTTCTTCGCTGCGGCGAACAGTTCTGCGGTGACGGCTTCTACAGCCTTGTCGATACCGCGGCGCAGTGCGATCGGGTCGGCACCTGCAGCAACGTTGCGCAGGCCTTCCTTGACCAGTGCCTGTGCGAGCACGGTAGCGGTGGTGGTACCGTCGCCAGCGACGTCGTCAGTCTTCTTGGCAACTTCCTTGACCAGCTCGGCGCCGATCTTCTCGTAAGGATCTTCGAGGTCGATCTCCTTAGCGATGGACACGCCGTCGTTGGTGATAGTAGGAGCGCCCCACTTCTTCTCCAGAACAACGTTGCGGCCGCGTGGGCCCAAGGTCACCTTTACCGCGTCAGCAAGGGTGTTCAGTCCGCGCTCGAGTCCGCGGCGTGCTTCCTCGTCAAATGCAATCATCTTGGCCATAGTGGCTTTCGGTCCTTTCGGGACGATTTTGCGAAAATGCAACCGACAGACAGCGCCCGCGACGGACGAGTGGACCGGTGCGGCATCGGGCCGGCAACCGTTTCAACTCTCGCTATCTGAGGTATTTTCCACGCTCCATCCGCCGTGGCGCTAACCGGTGCGCTCGCGTTCCGCAGGGAACGCAAAAACCGACCGGCGTTAGCAGTCGCAGCGTAAGAGTGCTAATACAAATATTGGCACTCTCGCATGGCGAGTGCAAGCCGGTCGGCTCTGAGCGAAGGGAATTATGAACGAATTATTCGTTCAGCCCCAGCGGGTCATCGGTGCCCAGCACGACGGTGACCCGATCGGGAATGTTATTGGTCTGCAAAACTTCGTCAATATTAAGGACTTCAGCAGCTTTTTCCGCGGTGGTGCGGTAGGCCTCTGACATGTAGTACACGGCGGAAACATCCGCCGGCTTGCTCCAGTTATCGGCGACGATGTTGGTGAACCCGGCTTCTGCCATGGCCTCTTGGCCAGCACCCGCGACGCCGGCAACATTCGCGCCGTTGTACACGCCGATCTTCTGGCCAAAGAGCACGTCTGCTTCATCAATGGTGCTGGATGGCGATGCGGATTCGCTCGGTGAAGCCTCCTGCGAACTATCGGCAGACTCCCCGCCGCCTTGGGACTGCAAGCTCTCATCGCTGGAAGGGCCCGCGAGGCTGTCTTTGAGCTGGGGGCCGAAGATGAAGGATGCTACGCCGATGGCCAGGACGATCACGGCCGTCAGCACTACCCACAGCAATTTGCCACCGGTTGACTTTGAGGCCGCGGACTGCGCCCATCCGTGCGCATGGTGCGAACCGACACGGGTGTTGAACTCCGGAACGCGATCAAATTCGTCACGCGGGTAGTTGGTCATTCTTGTCCTTGCTCGAGGTCTGACTGGTCACGGCAGGCTGGGTTATCGTCCCGAGCCGACCTTACCGCCCACACGACGTTTTGTTGAACGTGTTCTGCGCAGTCGCTTAACCAGCATCGGGTCGTAGGCCATCGCCGCATCCGTCTCAATCAGCTGGTTCAGCAGCTGATAGTAATTGGTTGGAGACATGGAGAACTGCTTGGTAATCGCTTGTTCCTTGGCTCCGGCATACTTCCACCACAATTTTTCCAAGCTCAGGATCTGTTGCGAACGTTCGTCGAGTTCCGAGTCTGGGTTCATCACAAAATCCACCAACAACTCTTTCTCAGCCATCCGTTCTCACCTCTGTCCTCGGCTCAGTTTTTGCGCATTTCATTCATGCATGTACTCCACCACTGGTAGACATACCACCGACATTCTAACCAATCTCTTTAGCTATCGCCGTGTGGCCTGGCACAGGCACGCCAGAAAAACGGAACAATAGCGTCTATGGATGAAATGCAAGAACCCCTGTTCGAGGCTCCTGGGCCACAGCCGGCACCCGTGTATGAACCAGCAGAATTCCCGTTCTTCCACGGAGCGCAATCCATGGCCGACCACGGATTTATTGCTCAAGATTGGGTTCCTGCGCTCAGCAAGCAAGATGAAAATCTTCGCCAGCTTGCCCTCGAATTAACCGAACGTTCATCACAAGGCGAAACATTGCTCCCCGATCCCGAGGTGATGTTCCGCGCACTATCTTTGCCTTTAGCTGAGGTCAAGGTCCTGATCATCGGCCAAGACCCCTACCCGACACCGGGGCATCCCAACGGATTGGCCTTTGCGGCCAACAAGCGTGTTCGCCCCTTGCCACGCTCGTTGAATAACATCTACAAGGAGCTCGAAGCCGACTTGGGGATCACCCCTGCGTCGCATCCTGATTTGAGTGCCTGGCAGCAACGCGGGGTACTGCTGCTCAACCAGGTGCTTTCGGTCACCGCAGGCCAGGCCGGTTCACACCAAAAGATCGGGTGGGAACCAATCATTGCGTCCCTGCTGTCCGCGCTGAACGAGCGTTCCGCTCCCCCGATCGCCATTCTCTGGGGCAATCATGCACAGAAGTTCTCGCCTGCCCTGGGGAATCTGCCGCAATTGCGCAGCGCCCATCCATCGCCGCTCTCGGCTTCGAGGGGCTTTTTCGGCTCAAAACCCTTTTCAGAA
Source organism: Glutamicibacter sp. FBE19 (assembly GCF_015524875.1). Taxonomy (NCBI): domain Bacteria; kingdom Bacillati; phylum Actinomycetota; class Actinomycetes; order Micrococcales; family Micrococcaceae; genus Glutamicibacter; species Glutamicibacter sp. FBE19. The sequence continues at coordinate 181,631 of NZ_JACKQN010000007.1, forward strand.
GCCAATCGACTCCTGTCCGCACAGGGACATGAGCCGATTGACTGGAGTTTGCCGCCAGCCTAGCGGCGGCGGATGCGTCGCCGTTCGCGCCGGGCGTTAGAGGTGAGCGGGCGGCATAGGGTTTCACCGAAGACGACTCCTCCGGCGATGGAGAGCATGATGGCCATCGCGTTAAACATCTCAACGAGACCTGTAGCCATGTCGTCGACGTTGATCACGATGCCGTACATGGCCCGGAAGATCATGAGGCCTGGAAGCAGGAACATGACCGCCGGTGCTGCCAGAACCAGCTGCGGCGTGCGCAATTTGTCTGATGCGAAGCGAGCCGCAAAGCCGACGACTGTGGCGACAAGTGCTGGAACCGCACGGTCGCCCAGGCCCATGTTCTCGGCGAGCAGCTGCACGAGGTAGCCGCCCACCGCAATGCCAGCGGTAGGCAGCAGCAAGCGCAGCGCACTTTGCTCCGTAATGGCACCGGCAACAATGGCGACAGCTACCAGCACGACCAAGAGCCATGCGGGGTACTCGGTAGTTACGATCTGGTGTACATCGACTTCCCCGCCGCCGAGCACATCGGAGACCACCAAGGCGGCGGCAATGCCGCTCAAGATCGCCCCGTAGGTCAGGCTGGCGGAGAACAAGCGCCCCACCGCAGTCACCGGGAAACCGTTGATCGCATCTTGCAGCGCCGAGACAAACCGCCCCGAAGGCAGCAAGAGCAGGATACCGCCGGAAACCACCAGCGCCGGATCCAACGGAGCATGCAGCTGATGCCCAATCAATGCGATGCCGGTGATGACCATCGTCGATGCGGCAATAGTGAAGAATTCCGGGACCCGCCAGCGCGAGCCGTATCGGCCAATCTGGGTGACCAGGCTGGAGGAGAACATGGCCACCAGCGCACCGGCCCATGAGCCGCCAATGAAAAGCACAAATGCCGCTGCGAACAGGGCACGCCCGCAAGCGACAATCCACCGGGGAAAGGGCTTTGGCCGGCGCGTAATTTCTTTCAGGCGCTTGGCCGAAGCGCTGCGCGACACCCCGCCCGCGATGATGTCGGAGACCAACTCATGCACCAGGACGAGCCCTGCGTAGTTGGAGGTGTAGGAACGGACCACGCGCAATACCGAATAGCTTTCGGCATCAGGCGGGCTGTAGTTCAAGTGCAAGGACTGGTTGGTGATGTCCACGTCCAAATGGCTCAAGCCCAGCGCTGCGGTCACCGCGATGATGCTGGTTTCCACTTCCAACGCGCCAGCGCCGTAGCGGATCAGGGTCTCTCCCAAGTCCAGGGCGAATTCCATGGTGCGGCGCGATGAAGCGTCCTGCTGGTCGTTGACCTTGGGATTGGCGTAAGGGGTTCCCTGCAGACGCTCGACAATGTTCAGCGCCTGGGTTGGCGGGGTGTCCGAGATCCACATTTTTGCCAGCAGCCGGCGCGCCACCGGGTTGGCGCGCGTTGGCATCAGGGTGATGCCTTCATCGGTGGTGTGGACCTGGCCGGTGCGCCACTCGATATCCGAGGCGTCGGCAGCGGCCACGTTGGCGCTGACTGCCGTGTTCAGCGGGAGCTCAGAAGCAGTGGGCGGCTCTTCTAGCGGTTCTTCCGGGTGAAAGCCCATGTTGATTTCACTGGTGGAAATACGAGGTAGCGCACCGGCCGATGGCGCTGGATCTTCGCCGATCCGTGGTGGCACTGCGCCATGCTCTTCGTCAGATCGATGCGCCACTAATTTTGCCCCCTCAGCCAATGCTTTCCCATGCAATTTACGATACAACCCGTGGGCAATAAGTTCGCGTGAACGTGCGTAAATCACTAGGTAGCGCCGAACACATTTCCCGGCAATTCCCGCCTGCGGAATATCGCTGGCCCGATGGTGGTTGCAAGCATTTGAACTTAGATGCTTTTGCATACATATCGGAGGTCATTGATGAGCAGCAAACTTCTCTTGCCGGAGATCGGCGCCGAAACCTTTGGCGACATCAGCGAGGACGCCCAGGGCAATCCGCTGACCCATGCGCAAGTGATTCGCAACGTCATCGCCCAGGGCCAGGCGGCCGAAGCAGCGAATCTGGACTTCTTTGGCGTCGGCGAACACCATCGCGATGATTATGCCGTGTCATCCCCGGAAATCGTATTGGCCGCATTGGCCAGCACCACCAAGCAGATCAAGCTGGGCACCGCCGTGACGGTCCTTTCCAGCGATGATCCGGTCAGGGTGTACCAGCGCTTTGCAACCCTCGATGCCATTTCCCAGGGGCGCACCGAAATCGTGGCCGGGCGCGGATCTTTTATTGAATCTTTCCCCTTGTTCGGCTTCGAGCTTGATGACTATGAAGCGCTCTACGAGGAGAAGCTGGATCTCCTGGCCAGATTGCGCCATGGAAATCCGGTGGTCTGGCACGGGAAGCACCGCTCCGCGCTGCGCAACCAGCAGGTTTATCCCCTGCTGGAGAACCAGCCGCTGACCACTTGGGTGGGCGTCGGTGGCAGCCCGCAGTCCGTTGTTCGCGCCGCGCGCCACGGGCTTCCGCTGTTCCTGGCCATCATCGGGGGCCAGCCCTCGGGCTTTGAAGGACTGGTGCATTTGTACCAACGTTCCCTCAAGGAATTCGGGCACGATGAACAACCGGTGGCCGCGCACTTCCACGGGTTGGTGGCCGGCAGCGACGAGGAAGCGCTGGAAACCCTCTGGCCTCATTACCAGCGGACCATGAACCGGCTGGGCGCCGAGCGCGGATGGCCGCCAGCGAGCAAGATGCGATTGCAGGCCGCCATGGGGCCGGAGGGGGCAATGATGGCCGGCAGCGCGCAAACCGTGGCTTCGAAGCTCGCCTCGGCCACCAGGAAACTCGGGCTATCCCGCGCTGACATCAAGTACTCAGCCGGATCATTGCCGCATGAGGCCATGATGAACAGCATTAGGCTGCTGGGCGAAGAAGTGAAGCCCCGCGTCCACGAATTGCTCGGGGCCTAGAGCCCGCTTCGCATGGCGAAGCTCCATGAACGCAAAAATGCCACCATCTCTGGTGGCATTTTTTCGTGGATCTTACTGGACTCGAACCAGCGACCTTTCGCGTGTGAGGCGAACGCTCTAACCAACTGAGCTAAAGATCCATACTTGCGCTTTGACCGCAGGGCCAAGCACCTACATGATCTTAGCTGGTGATAACTCGCGCACCAAATCGGCAGCCTGCTTCAAGCGGCAGAGCGCACCGCGGCAGACGCGCTCAGACCCAGCCGCACGATGACCTTTCCGCCTCCGGATATGCCACATGATCAGCCCGGAAAAACCGCGCCAAATAGTTTATTTTCATGTCACCTGAAAGTAGCTGTTTCCACTTGTCAAAACGGGACTTTAGGCTCCATAATTTTTCTAGCTCATCGAGCTCAAACTGGACCCTACAAGGAAGTTGCCGGAAGCCGCCGGCATCGGTCCCCTCAAGGCCAACGAAACCGCACGGCAGGTCAGACCTGGTCGCGCAAAAGCCTCATTTTTCGTTCGTTCTTTTTCTCTAGGACCGTACCCAGTGTTTGAAAACCTGAACTTCTCCTTGTCACCGCTCTGCGTTCTGCCAGAGCAGCGTGAAGAATTGGCACAGCTCTACCCTGTCATCGACCAGCGCTGGCACCAGAAATTCGACCGGCTCAGCCTGCTGGTCACGGTGCGCGACCGTGGCACGCTCGTGGCTGCCGGGTTGGTTCACGACTCGATCGTCGCACCCACCGACTCGATGAACGCCGTGGAGCTGGGCTGCATGGCCGTGCGCCCCGAGTACCGCCGGCTGGGCATCCGCCAGCATGTGACCTCATTGCGCCTGGAGCACGCAGTGCGCTCGGGCAAAACGCCCATCATCGTGATCGATGCGCAAAATCCTGCTTCCTGGGCCTTCTACGAACGCTCCGAGATGTGGGACCGCGAACGCAGCTTCGAACAGGAAGGCCGGCTGAAGTTCATCTACCGCGCTACCCGGGCCGCCTGGGAGTGGGTGGAGAACTTGCCACAGGCCTCGGAAGACTGCGTGGAGATCATCGCGCCGCCAGCCGCGATTCCTGCGCCATGTTTTGCCACAGCACCGGCAATCGGGCCGTCTTTGGGCATTCAGCTGCCCCGCGGCGACCAGATGCCGGCACTTGGGATGATCTAGAGCCTAGAACAGGGCGTCCTGCTGCTCGTCGACCCATTCATGACCGGGCAGCGGCGCCACTTCGCCGGCTCGGCGAGCGCGGGCCGCTTCATGGAGGTCGATGGGGGTGACTTTAAGGACGGTGTCGACCATGGCATTAAGGAACTGTGCCGTGGCGATGTCCTGGGGCACCGGAGGGTGCACGCACCTGACTTCCGGGTTATCCGAGTCGTCGTCCCAGTCGACCAGCAGCAGGCCGGTCGCGGTATAGCCAAACCCATCGCCGAAGTCCCGCAGCTTGCGGATCATGTCCACGGTGCGGCGGAAGGCCGCCGGTTCCGATTCAAGGATGGTGGCGCGTTGCACGAAGAAGAACCCGACCGCTGCCAGCGGATACCGCGCGCGAAGATTCGCTGCGTCTCCATAGGCTTCTTCATAGCGGTTGGCGAGGTTCTTGCCGAACGATGACGTCATGGCCTTGGTGCTCAGCAGCAACTCGGGGCCGGTGGACCAATGGGTCATCACCACATCGGTCTGTTTCATGTAGGCGCGGCCCAGGATCCTCGCATCGGTGCTCCCGGCCTTGCCGGCCATGATCGACTCGTGGACCTCGTCGGCCAATCGCTCCGGCAATCGGCGCAACAGGTCCAAGATGTCGCTGGAGAGCACCCGCGGCGCCTCGGGCCGCGGCCAGACAAGGTCTGCGTCGAATCCGGCACGACGCAGCTCGTGGGCCAGCCAGGCGTCCACGCCTTGGGCAAAGCGCCCGGATCGGGTGACGGCCTTATTGCGCACCGGAATGCTCAACAGCCGTTCCAGCACCGAATAGGACGGGTTGAATTCTTCGGTGACCGCGCCGTTGCTCAGCCACGGCGAGTCTTTGGCCGCTGACATCAAAGTGGTATCAAATTCCGCAAAGGCCAGGGTTTTCTCAACCACAGGATTAGCCACGTTTATCCCTTCACCGCTTTGCTTCGCGCCTTGCGGCGATCGAGCATGTTGCTGCGTGCTGCGCGCAGGGTTTCCACCGCTGCCTGATCCAGCTCGAGCATTTGTTCCAGAACGATCCGGTCTACCGCTTCGGTCGCTTCTTGCTTATGCCCGGCCGCCAGCATTTCGCGCACCTGCGGCTTGATGGCGTGCAGTTCCCGTGCGAAGCGCTGCACCATGGCGATGGAAGGCACCGGAAGCACGTCGGCCTCGCGCGGTTCAAGCTTGAGGATCCCGCCGCCATAGGAGCGTCCGACCATTTCGGCGCCCAGCATGGTCAGCGTGTTCAGCGAGGCCAGGGGCAATAGGCCGCGGCCCAGCTCGCGCACGTCCGCGCCGAGGTAAACGCCGTGGATCGAGTTGATGTGGTGCACGCCGGCTTCGTTGGCTGTCAGCCTCGGCGTATCAGCGTTCATATAGGTCATGAACAGATCCGGCACCGAAAGCACCGGCACCCGCCACCATGGCGAGCGCACCTTGCACTTGTAGGCCTGGTCCACGTTGGACAGCTCGCCGCTGGCCACAAGATGTTCCCCCGCGGCGCTCGGTTGGCCCGAGGGCCTGAACAGATAGGTCGCCGCTCCATGATCCCGCAGTTGTTCCCACCTGGGCTGGTCTAGCTCCAGTCCGCGAAGGTGCCTGGAGCCAGGCGGTGAAATGCGAATCAGGTCCGCTTCCGGCAGTCCGAGCTCGTGGATCTCATCGCTGCTGAAGGTGAACCACTTGTTATTGCCGGTGACCGCGCCGAGCGAAGTTTCGCCCCAGGATTTGAGCGGGGCGAAATGGCCCTGGGCGCTGGCGGCGGCGAGAATGCCCTGGGCTTCGAGCCCGACCAGCGAACCGGTCCAGCGATCCGCGGCACGCTGCGGTTCGTGGCGGGTGCCGGATCCGAGCTGGGCCAGGTCCTGGGCGTTGCGGAATTGATGCAGCTGGAAATGGCCGCTGGGGCCCTGCTGGTAGCCTTCGGCCAGCAGCAGCACCACCTCTTCCTGGGCGTCGGCAAAGAGCCGTTCTTCAAAGACTGCCAGGTGGACGGTGGCAAAGCGCTCGAGCAGCATCGCCCGCACCACGCCGGCGTAGTTGACGAACATCAGTTCCGCGGGCAGCACCAGGGCCATCCGCCCGCCCGGTGCCAGGAAGCTGGTCGCGTGAACCGCGAAGGCCGCCCAGATGCTGGCCAGCTCGTTCAGTTCCACCCCGGCTGCTTTGGCCGCCAGCCGCGAACGCTGGCGATCCGTTCCCCGGTGCAGCTGGTAGCGCACATAGGGAGGGTTGCCGATCACCACGTCCATGTCCGCGGTGCCGTCGATATCAAAAAAGTTCGCTTGTTCAATTCGCGCGTTGATTCCCTGGGCGGCCAGCCGCTCGCGGGCCTGGGCCACGGTGGGCTCGTGCAATTCATAGCCCAGCAGCTGCACGCCGCCCTGTCGCTCCCCCAGCTCGCGATGCACGGCTTCAAGGAATTGAGCGTCACCGCACGAGGGTTCCAGGACGCTGGTGGCCTGGCCATCAAGGGCCCATTGCGCCATGAAGGCGGCAACGGGTTCCGGGGTGAAATAGGCTCCGCGCGCATGACGGGCGGCAACCGGCTCTTTTTGTTCTTTACTCAACACGCATCGATCTTTCCATGGCGGCCAGACAGTTTGGCTGGACGCGGATGACCGCGCCTGGGGCGGCAACTTATCCATTGTACGCGGGGTGCCGGCCCGGGCTTGGGCCTTAGTGGGCGGCCTCGGCCTTGCCCTTGTTCCGCAGCTTTTGAATCCCCAGGACGATCACCGTAATGATCGCGCCCATGATGAATCCGGCCACGCAGGAGAATGCGGTATTGACGCACCATCCCAGCACCGCGCCTGCTGAACCGGTTGCGTGATGCACCAGCACTTCGACATGGTGCACAAAGCCGTACGGGGCGTGCCAGCCAAGTTCGTCCATGCCCACCAGCAACAGGTGTCCACCGACCCACAGCATCGCAACCACGCCGACCTTGCTGAGCACGGACATGATGATCGGCATGGCCTTGACCAGGCCGCGGCCAATTTTTTGCGATAGCTTGCGCGGCTTCGCGGCCATGTGCAGGCCGATATCGTCCATCTTCACGATCAGTGCCACCGCGCCGTAAACCACCACGGTCATCATGACGGCAACAACAACCAGGATCAGCGCACGGGTCAGGAACGGTTCGTGGGCTACCTCGTTGAGCGAAATCACCAGGATTTCCGCCGAGAGCACCAAGTCGGTGCGCACCGCTGAGTTGATGATGGACTTTTCATCACGCTCCTTGCCCGCTTCGCCGGCGCCGTGATGCTTGATCCAGCCGAAGGCTTCAAGAAGTTTTTCCGCACCCTCGAAGACCAGGTAGGCGCCACCGAGCATCAGGATCGGGGTCAGCGCCCACGGGGCGAAGTAGGACAGCAGCAGGGCGACCGGCAGGATGAAGACCAGCTTGTTGCGGATGGAGCCCACCGCGATTTTCCAGATGATCGGCAGTTCCCTTTTGGGCGAAATGCCTTCCACGTACTGCGGCGTGACCGCAGCATCGTCGACCACCACCCCCATGGCCTTGGTGCTCGCCTTGGCGGCGCCCAGAGCTATGTCGTCAAGGGATGCTGCAGTCACCTTCACCAGGGCAGCTACGTCGTCCAAAAGTGCTACAAGGCCTCCGGCCATGGTCGGCTCCTTTAAATGGTGATGAACATCGGGCCGATCCGCCCTGGCTCAAGGATTGTGGTCTCGCTAGGAATTCTACCGGTGCGGTGCACAACCGGTTTGCAGGCACGGCTTCAGCTCCATGATGCTGGTGGCAGAAATGAAAGAAACCGCGTCATGGGAGATCATGAACACGGTTCTCATCTGGGCTACGTCCAGTGTGGAGCCCCCTACCGGATTCGAACCGGTGACCTTCAGTTTACAAGACAGACGCTCTGGCCAGCTGAGCTAAGGGGGCGTACCGGATAAGAATATCTGAAAACACCGCTGGTCTGCGAATCGGCAGGGGTTGCGGGCAAGACAAAGGGGAAGAAAACCACGGATGGCTTTCTTCCCCTTTGTATTGGTGCGAGATCAATAAGAAATTTTACCGGATCGCGCCTGGTTGTCTAGAGCCTGGCTTTGGACTTACTTATTGGCCTTGATCGCTTCTTCAACCTTGGTCGGGAAGTCATCGGTGCCCAAAGCGAGTTCCTTGCCCTGGATGAAGATCGAAGGGGTTCCCTTCACGCCATCGTACTGGCCTGCGGTGGTCGCATACTGGACGAATGGGCGGAACTTGTCGCCCTCGATGCAGTCGCTGACCGATTCGCTGGCTCCATTGTCCACTGCCATCTGGGCCAGTTCAGCGTTCTTCATTTCGCCCTCTGGGTAGTGGCCCCACAGTGCCTTCACGAACTTCATGTAGGCAGCTGGGCTCTCATCGGCGACGCAAGCAAGAGCGTTGGCGCCACGCGAGGAGAAGTTGGTTGGCGAACCGCCATCGAGGTATCCAACGTTGCGGTACTCGACGTTAACGTCGCCATTGGCCAGCCATTTTTCGATCTGGTCGCCGTAAGTGGCTTCGAAGTCGGCGCAGTGCACGCAATTGGCATCCACGTACATGGTGATATTGATTGGCTCGCCCTTCTTGGCGACAATCAGGTCACGCGGTTCAGGAGCAGCCAGCGGCTCTTCGGGAGCGGTCAGCTTCGTAACGTCTACCTGGTCGGTAGTTTTCTCAGCAACCGAGTCAGCGGAAGTTACCACGATGCCGCCGGCAGCCGTCGCGCCCTGAGGAGTGGCACCGCTGTCTTCAATCTTCGCATTGTTGTTTCGGACGATCAGCGTAACTACCAGTGCGATAACAATAATGACGGCGACAAGAACGCCAAGCTTCACAAAAAGTGACTTGCGTTTTTGAGCGGCTTCTTGGCTGGCTCGTAGCTGGGCAGCCTTTTCGCGAGCGCTCGCGTTGCGCTGCGCCTTAGTTGGGCGCGGATTATTCGTAGACATAAATTTGGTGGTTCCTCAGTCAGCAGCGAACAGTCATCTGGGTCAAGCTTAGCCAACTCTTTGCGCAAATATCCCTGAAAACCCCAGATTGCCCACCCTTCACAGGACACGCATATCTTGTGCATACAGCGCCCAAAGCGCGACCCGAGCCTGTACTTGAGCATTCAACCAAGTCATGGGCGCAAGGCATCCGATTCAGGGCAGGGCCCGCTGTGACGCACCGCTTAGCGTGCCTCACCTCACATGGCAAGAGAAAAAATTCAGTATGATTTTAATAGGAGCGGCTTTTCACCAAGGCCTTCCGCAAAGCGCAGCAGAAAAAATCGAATACAAAGTCATTCACTCAGAACCGACGAATCCGCACCCCGCCGGTGCACAGTTTGATCAAACCAGGAGGTTTAAGTGGGTACCCCAGCACCAAGCCAAAATACCGAGCAATCCTACGATTTGGTAGTCGTAGCCAACAGGCTGCCCGTTGACCGGATCACGAATCCCGACGGGACACAAGGCTTCCGGCGTTCTCCCGGCGGCCTGGTGACTGCTCTGGCGCCGATCATGGCAGCTTCGGACGGTGCTTGGGTTGGATGGCATGGTGGTGTTGACGAAGAATTGGAGAGCTTCGACAAGGACGACATCCATCTGGTCCCGGTTCCGCTGAGCGAAGACGATCTGGAGCTGTACTACGAAGGATTCTCGAACTCCACCTTGTGGCCGCTCTACCACGATGTAATCGTGCCTCCGGAGTACCACCGCACATGGTGGGACCGCTACAAGAAGATCAATCAGCGCTTTGCCGACGCGGTGCTGAAAATTGCCGCCCCGAATGCCACCGTATGGGTCCATGACTACCAGCTGCAGCTTGTGCCGCAGATGATCCGCTTGGCGCGGCCGGATCTGAAGATCGGCTTTTTCCTCCACATCCCGTTCCCGGCAGCCAGCCTCTTCTCGCAGCTGCCGTGGCGTACCCAGATCCTGCAAGGCCTGGCCGGCGCCGATCTTGTTGGTTTCCAGCGCGAAGCCGATGCCTCCAACTTCCTGCGCTGCCTGCGCCGCTTTACCGACTACTCCACCAAGGGCGACGTCGCCACTCCCCCTGCTGACAATCAAATGCAGAATCTCTGCCGGGCCAAGGCCCACCCGATCTCCATTGACACCGAGCAGATCGCAAAGCTTTCCCGCGACCCGCAGATCATTGCCCGCGCCGCGCAGATTCGCAATGAGCTGGGCAATCCAAAAACCGTGATTCTCGGTGTGGATCGCCTCGACTACACCAAGGGCATTCGCCACCGGCTCAAGGCCTACGGCGAGTTGCTTGCAGACGAGCAACTGCGCGCCGGTGATGTGTGCCTGATCCAGGTGGCCAGCCCGAGCCGCGAAAACGTCGACACCTACATGGAACTGCGCGACCAGGTCGAACTGATGGTGGGGCAAATTACCGGACAGCACGACACCCTGAGCCACACCACCTTGCGCTATCTGCACCAGTCCTATCCGCTGCGCGAAATGATTTCCCTCTACCTGGCAGCGGATGTTTTGCTGGTGACCGCGCTGCGTGATGGCATGAACTTGGTCGCCAAGGAATTTGTCGCAGCCCATCAGGATGGCCGTGGTGTACTGGTGCTTTCCGAATACACGGGCGCCGCTGACCAGCTGACCCAAGCCGTGCTGGTGAACCCGCACGACATCGACGGCATGAAGGACAAGATCATCCAGGCCGTCAATATGAACGAGGCTGAGCAAGAGAAGCGCATGCGACGGATGAATCGGCACCTGAAGGTGAATACCGTGGCCCGCTGGTCAGAGGTTTTCCTCGCGGAACTTGCTGAGATCAGCGCCGCTTCCTCGACAGATGCCATCGTCCGCTAGCCCGGCGCCAGCATCCGCACACTCTCGATGGGATACAAACGTGTCTGACCTCGACCCAGAACTGCACGCCGCGCTGAGCAGGTTTGCAGCTCATCAGAAAATTCTTGTGGCCTTGGACTTTGACGGGACAATGTCGCCAATCGTCGACCGCCCCGAGGACGCCCGGCCTCTTCCGGAGTCTGCCGAGGTTTTTGAAAGGCTCAGGCAGCTGCCTGGCGTTTTTGCCGCTTTGGTTTCCGGCCGCAATTTAGCGTCCCTGGCGCAGGTTTATCCCGAGCCCCTGCCGGAAATCTGCATTGGCTCGCACGGTGCTGAGCGCCTGCTGCCAGAGCCCTTCAAAGGGCAATGGATCGAAAAGCCGCTGAGCAGCGAACAGCAGGATCTGCTGGCTCGCATCACCAGGGAACTCGCGGCCGTGGCCGATTCCTACGAGGATGTCAGCTTGGAATACAAGCCTTCGGCGACCGTGCTGCATGTACGCCGCGCAACAACAGTTGCCGCCGACGCTGCGCTCAGCGAGGCCAAGGCCACTTTGAACGCCATGGGCCGAGTCAAGCTCCTCGAGGGCAAGGCGGTCCTTGAAGCCTCGGTGCATCAAGGAGACAAGGGCGAGAGCTTAACGTGGCTTAAAGATTTGTTACAGGTTGATGCGGTGCTTTTCATCGGCGATGACGTCACCGATGAAAACGGATTCAAGGTACTGGAGCCCAATGATCTTGGGATAAAAGTAGGTTCCGGGCCGACTCGGGCCACGCATCATATAGCTTCTCCGCAGCAGTTGCCAGAGCTTTTGCAAATTCTGGTTTCCATGCGAGACTAAAGTGTCCTATTTCACTTTCACTATGGATCGTCGGGCACGTACCTGCCCGTGAAAGGATTGTCATCATGGCAACTGTGACCTTTGATAAGGCCACCCGTATCTACCCAGGCGCTCTCGTGCCCTCCGTGGATGCAATCGACCTGGAAATCCAAGACGGAGAATTCCTCGTGCTCGTGGGCCCGTCGGGTTGTGGCAAGTCCACCACCTTGCGCATGCTGGCAGGCCTGGAAGAGGTCGATTCCGGTCGCATCCTCATTGGCGACAAGGACGTGACCAACGTTCCGCCAAAGGACCGCGACATCGCGATGGTCTTCCAGAACTACGCGCTGTACCCTCATATGACCGTTGCCGAGAACATGGGCTTCGCGTTGAAGATTGCAGGCGTTGACAAGGAAGAGCGCAACCGCCGCGTTCTGGAAGCAGCCAAGCTGCTCGACCTGGAGCAGTACCTGAACCGCAAGCCGAAGGCCCTCTCCGGCGGCCAGCGCCAGCGTGTGGCCATGGGCCGCGCAATTGTCCGTTCGCCCCAGGTCTTCTTGATGGATGAGCCGCTATCCAACTTGGACGCAAAGCTGCGTGTGCAGACTCGTACCCAGATCGCTTCGTTGACTCGCCGTCTTGGCGTCACCACCGTATACGTGACTCACGACCAGGTTGAGGCATTGACCATGGGCGATCGCGTTGCAGTGCTCAAGGATGGCGAACTGCAACAGGTCGGTACTCCTCGCGAGCTCTATGACCGTCCGCGTAACGTCTTCGTTGCCGGCTTCATCGGCTCCCCGGCCATGAACCTGGTCAAGCTGGAATCTGCTAACGGGCAAGTGGCCTTCGGCTCTACCCTGATCCAGGCTCCGGGCGCCCAGGGTGGAACCACGCTGGGCTTCCGCCCGGAAGACATCGAGATCGTGGGTGCCGGCGAGGGCGTAGAGATCATCGTTGACGTGGTCGAAGAACTCGGCGCCGACGCCTACATCTACGGCTCCGCTGAGCTTGCTGGCGAAACCCAGGTGGTTGTGGTACGCGTTGATGGCCGTACGCCACCAGCACGAGGCCAGAAGCTGAACATTGCTCCTCGCCTGCAGCACGTGCATCTGTTTGATACAGAGAGCGGCCTGCGTCTAAGCGAAGCCTAAACCGCGCGAAGCCGAGGGCCGGAAAAGCTGTCTTTTCTGGCCCTCGGCTTTTTCGCATTAACGCGCCGGTTAAACATCGAAGGCCCCGAACTTTCGTTCGGGGCCTTCGGCAAATTATGCCCGGCGATGACCTACTCTCCCACACCCTCCCGAGTGCAGTACCATCGGCGCTGTGGGTCTTAGCTTCCGGGTTCGGTATGGGACCGGGCGTTTCCCCCACGCTATGATCGCCGTAACTCTATACCTCATGGCTAGCCATGGGAAAACTACGGTGTCATCCGCGATTGCGACAACTCCATAACTATATCAGGCCTGCTGACAGGGTGCCAATCCAGAGGCAGGTCAATAAGGTGTCCTTCGGCACACGCCGGCGCATGTTCACCACCCGTGGAGCGGCCTCACGCTTTCGGCAAGCTGGCGGTTCCCCCGGCATCCACGGTGCCCGACGGCTTTGCCCGGGCTAGAGGGCGCCTGGCTGGAGGCGCGAATCCAGTTGCGCAGAAAGCTCATCGGCCGCTGAGCACACCGCGGCACCGAGGGCCGCTACCGCTTGCTCGCCCATCTGGAAGCTCGGTCCTGCAATGCTCAGGGCCGCGACGATCCTGCCCTGCGCATTGCGCACGGGGGCGCCGATCACTGTAGCGTCGGGGTCCTCGACGGCCACCATCACCACATAGCCCGGATCCGGGACCCGCCCCTCCAGGACTTCTCCGGTCACCGATCCGCCCATGGGAACCGTTCGCCCTTCCCAGCCGTCGAATCCGACATACCGGATGGGCAGCGAGCTTTGCACCTCGCGCAGGAAGGTGCAGGTGTTGGCCGGGCTGGGCACTGCCATGTAGCTGGACTCCGAGGTCTGCTCCGTCAACAGGCCCATAATCGGCCCGGAAGCGTCGATCAGGTCCTCGACGCTGGTCTGGTCATTGACTACCCGGGACTGGACGAAACGCTGCCCGAGGGAATATTGCCCATCACTGGCCCGGGAGACGTAGCCCCAGTGCTCAAGAACGCGCGGCATCCGCGATGTGGTGCTGGTGGGCAGGTTGCTGGCACGGGCAATGTCGCTAAGGTGCCGCGTTCCCCGGTCAGCATCCAACGCTCTTTAAACAGGAAAAAAAAGGGGGGCCAGGCACCCACCCGAACCCCCACCAACCTGTTTTGCTGGTTAAACAAGTAAGGGCCCTGACACA
>NZ_JACKQN010000008.1:0-183394 GCF_015524875.1 Glutamicibacter sp. FBE19
CATCACTCGTGACCGCGAGTTCCGCATCCGGCATGACCGGATCGACAGCGACGGACAAGTAACGCTGAGGCACGACGGAAGACTGCGTCACGTAGGTGCGCGGAAAATACACAGGAGAAAGAAAAACGTGATGCTCATCGACACCGAAGAAGTGACGGTGATGGACGCAGAAACCTCAGAAGTGCTCAGCCGCCACGTTATCGATCCCAGCAAATTCTATTGGCCCGACAAACAGAAATCCCCCGGCCGATGGCCGAGGGAATCTGATAACTATTTGTAAAGCATGTCGTAACTCATCTGTAGATGATGTTACGACCCTTCACTTTTGTGGCGGGGAGAGGATTTGAACCTCTGACCTCCGGGTTATGAGCCCGGCGAGCTACCGAACTGCTCCACCCCGCGTCGGTAAATACAACATTACCAACTGATGAACTCAATAGCCAATCGAGCCAAGTGACCTTGATCGCAGGCCGCATTCGACCTTGGCTCGAAGGAACCCTCCACCCCAGATCCGAAACCGACTTAGGAATTCATCGCCCCTCGCGACAAAATTAATCTCGACAAACCCAGGCAGATTAAAACCGTCAATTACCGGTGGCAATCGACCACAATTCAATTCCGGACCGAGGCCGCAATTTGGTCCAGATATACAAAATTTGGTCCAGATATACAAAAATGGAGACCCTCGCGGATCTCCATTTTCGACTTTCGTGGCGGGGAGAGGATTTGAACCTCTGACCTCCGGGTTATGAGCCCGGCGAGCTACCGAACTGCTCCACCCCGCGATGACTAGACAATTCTTGCATCATCGCGGAGCGAAAGCAAATCGAGAGCCCCGTTCCCTGTTACCCCTCGGAGCCTTCGCTGGGTGCCGAAGGCTGTGGAGTCTCAGAGGAGCCGCTATCGTCCAGCTTCACTTCCCCGTCAACTTCGGTCCCGTTGATCGCCGCGTCGGCTTCCACAGCACGGTCCAAGGCATTCTGCAGCTGCTTCTGAGCCTCGCCGTAAGCTGCGAAGTCACCCTTGGCCAGCGCTTCCTGACCCTTCTTGATGGCCGCGTTAGCATCAGAAAGGGCAGTGGACAGCTTCTGTTCGTTGGACTGGCTTGGTGCCTTTTCCCCCTCTGGGCTGTCACCCGGTGAAACACCTTCTGTTTCACCGGTTACAGCACCCGAGTTGCCGCCAAATACTTCGTCCAGTGCTTCAGCCAATGTATCGGCGAAGCCAACCTGGTCACCGAAGGACACCAGAACCTTGCGCAGGGTCGGGTAGCTGGTCTGGCCTGAGGACTGGACGTAGACAGGCTGGACGTAAAGGATACCGCCTCCAACAGGCAAGGACAGCAAGTTGCCGTTCTTGACCTCGGAGGCGCCCTGGCGCAGCAGGTTCAGCTCCTGCGTGACGCGTGTATTCGTGTCGAAGTTCTGCTGGGCCTGGCCTGGGCCTGGAACTGCTGTGTCTCGTGGCAGTTCCAGCAGCCTGAGCTTGCCGTAGTCTTCGGACTTCACGCCGGCTTTTGAACCAGCGTCAGCTGATGCCGATAGGAAACCGAACAAGACGTTGCGCTGTTGCCCGTTGGAAGCTGCGGCGGGAATGAATGTCGAGGTCAGGGAGAAGCTGGCTTCGTCCTGGGTCGGCATCTTGAGCGACATGAAATATGGTGGCTGCTTGACTCCGGCGGTCGACGAGGTCGGGTCGTCAGGGACGGCCCAGGCGTCATTCGACTCGTAGAAAGCATCCGGGTTATCCACGTGGTACGTCGTAAGCACTTCACGCTGCACCTTGAACAGGTCCTCTGGGTAGCGGACGTGCTCAATCAGATCAGCGGACATATCCGTCAACGGCTTGTACGAGGTCGGGAAGACCTTCTGCCACGACTTCAAAATCGGATCCTCGGTGTCCCAGGCGTACAACTTCACCGATCCGTCATAGGCGTCAACTGTCGCCTTAACCGAGTTCCTCAAGTAGTTGACCCGACCGGTCATGGACAGGTCCTGGGCATTAGTCAGAGAGTCGGTAACGGCCGAGTCCAACTGCTTTTGCTGCGAATACGGAAAGTCGTTGGAGGTAGTGTAGCCATCGACGATCCATTGCACACGGCCATCAACGATCGCTGGGTATGCGCTGGAGTCCAGAGTCAGGTATGGAGCTACCTTGCTAACGCGGTCCCGGGGGTCACGGTCGTAGAGAATCTGCGATTCGGAATTGACCTGCTGGGAGAGCAGAAGGTCAGTTGAAGCGAACTTCAAGGCGTAGACCAAGCGGTTGAACATGTTGCCAACGTTGGGTCCGCCCTCACCGGTAAAGGTGTAGCGCGTGTCCTGGTTCTCGCCGCCGGTACCGGGACGGTCAAGCTCCTGGTCCGTCCAGCCTTCATCCGGCCCACCAACAACAGAGTACTCCGGTGAGTTCTCGCCAAAGTAAATGCGTGGCTCGTAGTCCTTGTCGCTGATCAAGTCACCTGAGGTTGGAATACCGCCCAACATGAAATCAGGTCGGCCGCCAGCGGCAACTCGATTGCCGTAGGCAGCGACAAGTCCATAACCGTGCGTGTAGTTGATGTGCTGGTTGACCCAGGTATCGGACGGGTCGACGTTCACTTCACGTGCCGCGATCACGGTGTCTTCTACCTTGCCGTCGATTTTGTAGCGGTCGACGTTCAAGTTCTTGGGGAACGTATAGTACCCGCGGAACTGCTGAAGCTGCGCGAAGGCGGTGGAGACCAGGTTCGGGTCCAACAAGCGAATATTGGCAGTGGTTGCGGTTTCCTCGGCCAGGGCATTTTTCTCGGTGGAGATCTTGGCGTCGTAGTCGGTGACTTCAACATCATCCAGGCCATAGGCCAAGCGAGTCATTTCGATGTTTCGATCGATATAGTCTCGTTCAAGTTCTCGCTGCGAAGGCACTACCTGGTACTGCTGCACCAGGAATGGGTAGACACCGCTGACCACGATCATCGTGACGACCAGCATCGCCGTACCGATCAGGGGAATCCTCCAGCGCCCATTGAACGCGGCAATGGCAAAGGTGATTGCGATCAGGATGGCGATAATGGCCAGAATCATCCGTGCAGGGATGACTGCGTGGACATCCTTGTAAAGGGCGCCTGCAACACGTCCAGACTGGTCGGTCAGCGTCTCATACTGGCCGATCCAGAAGTTGGCTGCCTGCAGAAGCAGGAAGACCGCAACGACGATAGCGGTATGAACCCGGGCTGCCTTGCCCACGGTGATGCCGCCACGTTCTTCGACACGAATGCCGCCGTAGAGGTAATGGGTCAGCAATCCGGCAACTCCGCTCAAGAGCACCACTGAAACGAGGAACCCGATAATGAGCGCGATAAACGGCAACGAGAAGATGAAGAAGCTCAAGTCCAAGTTGAACTGGGGGTCGTTATTCCCGAAAGGCGTCTGGTTGAAGAACAGCAGGACGGTCTGCCACTGGCCGGCAACTGCCACGGCGGCAAAGATTCCGACAACCAGCGGAATGCCCACCATGAGGAAACGGCGAATAGGCTCCAGCTGAGATTGGTAGCGGGACATGGAATCTTGCTGATTCGCATTCGGCGCGTATACCGGCCGGTGCTTGTAGGCGCTGCGCATCGAGAACCACATAGGCACAGCCATCAACACCAAGGCAATGGCGAAGATGATTAATTTGGCGACGCGTTCAGTCCAGTAGACCTGCGAGAATCCCAGCTGGTTAAACCAGAGGATATCTGCATAAAAGTTAGACAAGAAAACGAAGACCGCGACCAAAATAACCACCGCAAAGATGGTCAATGTCAGTGGCGACACCTTCTTGCCAGATGGGCTGGCAGGCCTCTGCGGTTCACGAGGCCTTGGCGGGCCTCCGAACGGACTATCCGATCCGTATGACACTATCTATTCCTTACCTTGGGTTCTCTCCGCTGTTGCCATCGGAGGAACTCGTGTACCTAATTCTTAGACGAGCGAGTACAAGCTTTGATTGCTGCGTCACATTCTTCCCCTGACGCTGGGCTAAATCTATTCACATGTCGAGAAGTCCGCTGGGCTTTCTCCGTCCGCGATTTTTGTCAGCGCTGTCCGAGCTTGTGAGAGCGTTGATATCTTCAGGACGTTCAACCCTTCGGGGACTCTTCCCACGACCTCGTTGCAGTTGTCCGCAGGTGCCAGGAAAATGGTCGCGCCCGCATTTTTCGCGGCAACCATTTTCTGGGCTATGCCTCCGATCGGACCAACATTCCCTTCAGCCGAGATCTCCCCCGTGCCTGCAACATGGTGATTTCCTGCCAACGAGCCTTCGGTCAGCCGATCAATAATGCCCAAGGCAAACATCATTCCCGCGCTGGGCCCGCCCACATTCTGCAGCCCAAATTGAACGTCTATGGGAAACTTGTGTTCGGTACTCAGGTAGATGCCCAGCTGGCGTTCGCCGTCGGCTTCGCCGGTTGTCACTGGGACAACGACTTCCTTGTAGTTGCCTTGCTTGTCCTTGCGGCCAACGGTGAGTTCTGCTGGCTTCTCCCCATTGGCATTGAGCGACTTCTTCAGCTCGTCCAGGGAGACGATTTCTTTTCCGTTGTATTTCAGAAGGCGATCGCCCTTTTCCAACGACTTGCTGTTGGCATCAGACGAAAAGTCCGCGACGGTAAGCCAAGTTTTGAAGTCATAGCCGAGTTCTGTAAGTGCCGCGGCAATTGCCAGATCCTGGGATGAGGTCATCATCTGATCGTTCTGCTCATTTTGTTGCTGCGTTGACGTGTTGCGAGAAATGATCGTCTCTTCAGGCACAACGTCCTTGGCAGGATTGAGCAATGCTTCAAGAACTACCGGAATCGTGACCCGGTTCTGCCCTCCGCCTTGGACATAAATGGTCAAGAGGTCTAATTCGCTCTGCGAGGGGTACGTCTTGTCCCCCTCAATCGAAATGACGTCTTTCCCGTTGTCCTCGTCTTTGCCCAGGGTGTTGAAGACTGGGCCGGGAGAACGAATCATGAAGTTTGTCGGCAGGAACAGCATGACGCCAATGAGCAGCAGTGCGAGAACGCCAGCACTGGTTCGTTTAATGGCTTTGGAACCTTGGGGTGCTCGGCCAAATTCGCCGACCACTTTCATCGAGTCCTGTGGTTCCCGTTCGTGCACTGATCTTGCTCCCGCCAACTATCAAAAAAGATGCGGATCCGTCCTTGCGAACTTCACCACTCTTAGCCTACTGAAGCTTGAGCTCTAAAGGCATCAGCAAGAAGGCGTATTCAGTGTGCCGAAAGCGAACTGTCGCCCAGATTCATGGGAACTAATTGCAAGGCACGGTAGTTTTAAAGGCATGGCACAGAACCCCCCGAATAACCGCCCCAACGGCGACGACGACGATAACAATCAGCAGGATCCTTTTTCTGCCATGTTTGGTCAGCTCTTCGGTGGCGGATTTGATCCCAACAATCTTCCTCCGCAACTTCGCGATGCGCTAGGCGCCCAGGGTGACCCCGAAGCGATGCAAAAGATAATGCAGCAGGCACAAGCAATGATGTCGGCCATGATGAGCAACAATGCTTCATCGGGTCCGGTGAACTGGAAGCTTGCCTCCGATACCGCGCTTCAGGCGTACGCCAGCGACGATCCAGCCGTGTCAGAATCACGTCAGAGCGCAATCAACGACGCTTCGAACCTGGCCGACCTTTGGCTGAATAACTCAACGTCTTTCGAATCCAATGGCTTGGTGACCGAAGCGTGGACGCGCAAGCGCTGGTACGACAAGACCTTGGCAACCTGGAAACAGGTCACCGAGCCAGTTGCCGAATCAGTGGCAACAGCGATCACCGCCGCCATGAAAGAACAAATCCCTGAAGAGATGAAGGGAATGCTCGGCAATTCCGATGGCATGTTCCGCAATCTGGGTGCCAGCATGTTCGGCATGCAACTGGGCACCGCCCTTGGCGGATTGGCAACGGATGTTCTTGGTGGCACCGACATTGGCCTTCCGTTGGCCGGCAGCACCCCCGGAATCATCGCCACCAACGTGGCGAAGTTTGGCGAGGGCCTGGAAATCCCAGAGCAGGAAGTGCTGCTCTATGTCATCCTTCGAGAGAATGCACATGCACGACTGTTCAATCGTGTTCCGTGGCTGAGTTCAAAGCTTATCGGCGCTGTTGAATCCTATGCTCGCGGCATTCACATCGACATGTCTCGAATTGAAGAAGCCGTTCGCGACATCGACCCTTCAAATCCTGAAGCCCTGCAGTCCATGCTGGGTGAAGGACTATTCGCCCCGCAGCGCACGCCGGAACAAGATAAGGCGCTCGAGAACCTTGAGCTAACCCTTGCTCTCATTGAAGGCTGGGTCGACCACGTAGTGTCCCTGGCAGCGGCGAATCTTCCGTTTGCCGAGCACCTGCGGGAGACCATGCGTCGGCGCAGAGCATCGGGCGGGCCCGCAGAGTCAGCTTTTGCCTCGCTAGTCGGCTTGGAGCTACGCCCTCGAAAGCTGCGTGAAGCAGCAGCCCTCTGGCAACACCTTAACGACGAGCGCGGCATCGATGGACGCGACGCCGTCTGGGATCACCCGGATCTCATGCCAACGCATGAAGATCTCAAAGATCCGACGACTTTCACTCAGCGTCGCGAGTTGGCGGATACCGAATTCGACGACTTTGATGTTGCCTTGGGAAAATTGCTGTCCGGTGGGTTCGACAATGTTGATCCCGAGAATGACGGCGCGGACCCGGAAAAGCCGACGGATCCGAATTCATCTGGAGACCCAGAGAAATAATCACCAGATCCAAGCAGTGGGGAGGAACGCAGTTGCGTTCCTCCCCACCGCTGTTTCAATTGCCACTATTCGGCGTCTTCGCCAAAACCATCGAGCTCGTCTATTGGCCCGCCTAGCTCCTTGGCATGAGAGTTGTAGCCAACGTGGAAAGCCTCAAGATACAAATCCGCTTCCGAACGCCGCGGAAATCTGTTGAGCAATTTCTGAAATTCAGGCCCATGTCCCGAACGTGGCGCTACCAGATGGGCCAATTCATGAACCAGGACATAGTCGCGGACCCATGAGGGCATTTGCTGGAGCTTTGACGAGAGCCTAATGCTTCTCTGCTGGTAGGAAGCTGATCCCCACCGCTTATTTTGGTTGGTAACCCATCGCACCGTTGTTGGCGAAGCCGAGCCGTCAAAGAAGTGCTGGTCCAGTTCGTGGGCCCTGCGTCCTAGCTCGGTGTCGGTATGCCCGGCATTTCGTCGTTGTCGACTTTGCCGGAATTTTTTGAGCATCTCATCAACGAACGAACGCTCAGTTTTCTCATCAAGCGCGGCTGGAACCTGGATAATCAAGGTTTCGTCGCGCCACTGCGAAGAGATGGTCTTTCGGCGCTTGGTGGAACGCACGACCCGCACCGGAATATCGTCATGGGCGACGAATTCAAAAATACTCGGTGAAACAGGCATTGAGCTGTACTCCTCACACACATGGTCAGTCGGATTCATGCTGCTTGCTGGCGCTTGAGCAGCTAGCCCCACGTTAAGGCTGAGGTGTCGGCAAGCAGCCCACCTCAACGCGGCATGTGAACAACTTCTATCCCCGGTGGGATTCAAGAACAGCTAGTACCGCTTCCCCATAGCGTTCGAGCTTGCTGCGCCCGACTCCCGCAATTTTCGATAGCCCCTGTTTGGAGCCAGGTTGATGTTCAGCAATGGACATCAGAGTGGCGTCAGTGAAAATGACGAAAGCCGGGACCGAATTTGAGCGGGCCACTTCGGATCGCCAGGTGCGCAAGGTATCGAACAAGGCCTCATCATAGGCAGCTGGGCAGGACGCGCAGCGCTTCAGCTTGCGTTCTTTTGCACTAGCCAAGAACGAACCGCAGTTGGAACAAACGGCCGGAATTAGCTTGTGTTCACGTTTCTTATAGGTAGTTTGCTGTCGGCTGCTAGCCTGGCGAACTGACTTGATCCCATCCAGGAAGCGAGAGGGGTAGCGATGCGCCCTTCCGCCCGGAGTGCGCGCTAGCGACCAAGACAGGAATAGATGCTTCCGAGCACGGGTAATGCCCACATAGAGCAGGCGGCGTTCTTCGTCAAAACCAGCCTGGTCCTTGGCATAGGAAATGGGTACCAGTCCCTCGCTGAGTCCAACGAGGAACACAGCATCCCATTCCAGGCCCTTGGCTGCGTGGAATGAAGCCAAAGTGACGCCATCCAGCGTGGGCGCATGCTGGATCGCTGCGCGATCTTCAAGTTCCTTAACCACGTCGTGCAAGGTCGCTTCAGTGCCCTGCTCAATTTTGAATGCAACGACTTCATCAGCCAGGCGCACCAGAGCGGACAATGATTCCCACCGTTGCCGGACGGCGCCGGTACCTCCGCTGGGAGCATTCGCCGAATAGCCATGCGAGGAAAGCACGTCTCGAACTAATTGCGGCACCGAGGTTTCGGCAGCAACGCTCAAGGCCGCCCGCAGGGCCAGCATTCCTTCTTTGACTTCTCGGCGGGAGAAGAACCGCTCTGCACCGCGCATGACATACGGAATCGAATGTGCGGCGAGCGCTTGTTCGAAAGCCTGAGACTGCCCGTTTGTGCGGTAGAGAATGGCAATCTCAGAGATGTCTTGCCCCTCTCCCCGCAGCTTCTTGATGCGCTGGGCAACTTCCTCTGCCTCGTTCTCATCGTCCCTGGCTTCAAAGAAATCCGGGTTTGGACCATGGTCGCGTTGTGCAATCAATTCCAGGGGCTCAGGCCAAGTGACGTTTCGATCCGGAACGGAGGACTCAATTCGCCGAGTCGAAAGCACCTTGTTGGCGAGGTTCACGACTTCGGGGGTGGAGCGGTAGTCCCGGACGAGCTTGACCACCTTGGCTTCCGGAAAACGCGTACCAAAGTTCAGCAGGAAGTCAGGGCGCGCACCGGTGAACGAGTAAATCGTCTGCGAAGCATCACCAACAACGCACAATTCATTTCGTTGCCCCAACCACAGATCGAGCAGCCGTTGTTGCAATGGAGAAACATCCTGGTATTCGTCCACAACGAAGTGACGATATTGCTGGCGGACATGTGCAGCTACCTTCTCGTTGTCTTCGAGAATGGCAATGGTCAGCAGGAGCACGTCTTCGAAATCGATAACCCCTCGGTCATCTTTGAGTTCTTCGTAGGTTTGGAAAATCCTCGCCATGCTTACCGGCTCCAGGCCATTGGGCATCTCACGAGTTGGGGCGATTTTCGCATAGCTTTCCGGGGTGTGCATCGACACCTTGGCCCATTCAATTTCTGCCGCGAGATCACGCACCATGGCGCGGTCGCTGGAAATACGCAGTCGGCGGGCAGCCTCTGCAATCAACGGGGCCTTATGCTCAACCAGATTTGGCAAAGTACCGCCAATGGCCTGCGGCCAAAAGTACTGCAGCTGGCGCAGCGCGGCCGCGTGGAAGGTTCTGGTCTGAACACCCGGCGCACCGAGCTGGCGTAAACGGGTCCGCATTTCTGCGGCAGCACGGGTCGTAAAGGTCAATGCAAGAACACTCGAGGGATTGTAAATACCCGTGTGCACTCCGTGCGCAATACGGTGGGTAATGGCCCGGGTTTTACCCGTGCCTGCGCCGGCCAGAATACACAATGGACCGCTGAGCGTTTCAGCTGCTTGCCGTTGTTCAGCGTCCAGTCCCGCCAGCAAATCCTGTACTGGTGGAGCATCGTGTTCTGTCACTTGTTTAGGGCCTCCGGAAGGGGTTCTCCGTACCAACTACGGATCAACGCATGTGCTATTGAAACGCCACGCGGTATGTCTATTGTTCCTGATTCCAGGGCAAGACGCAGATCCTCTCGGCTGAACCAGCGCAGATCCTTGATCTCGGCCCCATCAGGAATCAATTCTTCGCTGATAGCTTCAGCCGCAAAACCGAGCATCAGGGAACGCGGCAATGGCCAAGGCTGGGAGCCGCGGTAGGCCACGTCGCCTACATGGACACCAGATTCTTCAAAGATTTCTCGCCGAACCGCTGATTCCAGCGACTCCCCTGCTTCGACGAAGCCGGCGAGCACCGAATACATGTGCGTTCTAAAAGTGGCGTTGGCACCCAGCAATATGCGGTCGTGGCGGTCAATCACCGATGCGATAATCGCAGGATCGGTCCGGGGAAATAGCTCATGGTCATTCAAAACGCAGCGCTGTCCCCACCCAAAGGTTGAGGACCGGACCTCCGAACCACACTGCGGGCAGAATCGTTCAGAGCGGATCCAGTTGGAGATTGCCTGTGCTTCAACCAACAGCTCGGCTTGGACTTCGGAGAGGAACGTGAAGGCCTCACGCAGAGAAATCCAGCGCTCAATATCCGCATTCGAATAGTTTTCTGCGTCGACAATGGCCAAAACGTAATCGCTCGAGCCGGATGTGCCGAGATAAACCAGGCGATCAGAATCATGGGCCACGTAACTGGGCCCGTCCACAAAGTACAGTTCCATGCCGCAGGCGGCAGCGCCAAGATCGGAAATCAGCATGACCTTGGTGGAATTCATGGAAAGTTTCTCGCCAAGCAACTCCGGGTTCGGCCGTTCAGTGAGCGGACGCGAAATAAGCGACTGCGCAAAAGGTAGTCCCGTGATTGGAGTTTGATAGTTCTCTGCCAAAGCCATACTTCTAACTTAGTGCACTTGCCCCATCGCTCTCCTGTTTCAAACCGGGTGTGGATAGCCACGTTCGGCGAATTTTCACGTCAAGCCTGAACATTGCCGGTGAATCCCACCATATTCTGTGCGTCATTCAGCCTCTAAGGTCACGATCTCGCATACGGTGGAACATGTGAAACGCTCTGCCATGGAACTCGCCGCAATTGCCACCGCCGCCGTACCCGGATTAGCTCCGGTTGGTTTTGCGGCATTGTCAGACGACGCAGAAGATTTTGATTCAGCACTAATTGTCGACGCCCTCAAGCACCGGTGGCGTGTTCGCTCGCCGCGGCACGATGAGGCAAGCATGCGATTGGAAGCGGAGCTTTCCGCCCTGCGCGCGTTCTCGGCCAAAGTTCGGGCCTCGCTGCCATTTGCTCTTCCTTCGGTAGCGGGAACTGTCCGCCAGGGCTCACTGCGTACCTTCGTGTACAAGGACATGCCAGGACACGTTCCTGCCTTGGATGAGCTGGTTGACGAGGGCAGCAACTTGGCCAAGGCGCTGGGCCAGTGCATGGCGGCCATTCACCAGATCCCAGATGAAGCTGTGGAAGTGGCCGGCCTGCCGACCTACACCGCAGATGAAGTACGCCAGCGCAAGCTCAATGAACTCGATACCGCGGCGGCTACCGGCAAGGTGCCCAGCAGGCTGTTGCGCCGCTGGGAGCACGCCATGGAAGATGTTGCGCTGTGGCGGTTTAACGCATCCGTAGTGCACGGCGACTTCGATGAAGAGCAGCTGCAAATTTCTCACTCAAGCATTACTGCTGTTAAGGGATGGACCGACTTGCATGTTGGCGACCCGGCAGATGATTTTGCCTGGCTCTCGTCTATCGAAGACCAGAAGTTCACGGACCGTGTTTTTGAATCGTATGTCGAAGCCCGCGGCAAGGCCGCCGATCCACACATCATGCGCCGTGCCGCGCTGGCCGCAGAATTCGCTCTGGCGCAGTGGCTCGTCAAGTCGCTTGACTCCAAGGATCCACAGCGCATCGCCGAAGCTGATGAGATGCTCCAAGAGCTTGACCACAATATTGCCGAGTTCGGCGGGCAGCCTCTGTCAGTCGTCGAGGCGCCACGTCCCCTGGCTCCGCAGAGCAGCGCACCAGGGCCCAAGCCATCCGACGCGGACAAGGAAACTCCCGTAGCACCGAAGCCCGCCCCGCTTCCATCGGCGGGTTCGACCGCACCCCGGATTAATACGGCAAAGGTCACTGCCTTGTCGGACCAGGCAACGGATTCGGGCAATTCGCCATCTGCTGTGGCTGCGGGCCCCGAAGCGCCAGCCAAGGGCTCGGACGATGACGTGGAGCCTTCGCTGGCTCCGCATGCAGGCAAGGGCGCAGAAGACACCAAGCCCAAGGTCGAGTCGAATATCGAGTCCGGCGAAAAGCCGCCCGCGCCCAAGCCTCAAGAAGAGCCGAGTGCCTCGAAGACTGAAGCCGGCACAGCGAAACGCAAGGAAGACCAGGACGGCGCCGCAAAGTAACCCTCCGGGTTGCTTTGCGGCGCCAGCTGCCTCAGCCTTCCAGCTGTTCGAAGGCGCTCGATATCATCTGCTCCAGCTCGGCTTCATCCGACAGGTGCTCCGCACGCACCGTCACGCCGGCAGCAACATAATAGAAAGCTGCCTTGATGTCTTCCAGCGCAATTGAGTGCAGCCGGGACCATCCCAACCGGTACACCGCAAGCTGGACAAGCTTGCTCTTCAAGTCCTTGCCATGAGGGACTCTTCCAGTCTTCCAGTCAAGCAGCAGCCATGTGCCATCGTCCATCTGGAAGACTGCATCGATCCTGCCTCGCACTGCCACCGGGCCGACGCGCGTTTCCAACGGAACTTCCACATAGGCTGGTTGCAACTGGGCCCATTCGCTGGCCAGGAATGCTTCCTTCATTGATTCCAGGTCCAAGGCTTCATCAAGATAGCTGTCGGCCGGCTCGACAAGATCGCCCAGATCCAGCATCGAGGTCTTTTCGTAGAATTCCTCAATCCACGCGTGGAAGGCCGTGCCGCGTCGCGCAGCAAGTCCAGGCCGCCTTGGCACCGGACGGCGAAGATTCTCCAGTACCGACACCGGGTCCTCAGCCAATTCGACAAACAGCGAAGCACGCACATGTTCTGGTGCTTCA
This sequence comes from Glutamicibacter sp. FBE19, assembly GCF_015524875.1. Classification (NCBI taxonomy): domain Bacteria; kingdom Bacillati; phylum Actinomycetota; class Actinomycetes; order Micrococcales; family Micrococcaceae; genus Glutamicibacter; species Glutamicibacter sp. FBE19. Next base: position 12,765 of record NZ_JACKQN010000008.1, read on the forward strand.
ACGGCTCGTTCGCGATTGCCGAGGAAGGCACGCTGAGCGAGAAGCTTGTGCGCTTCTTCCGCCCATTGCTGGCCTTCGGTGGTTATCGGCTGGCTGCCGGGGTCTGCGCTGAGCACATCGTCGGCGATTTCCTGGATCACTGCGCGTCGCGAATACGCAAGTTCCTTGTTTTTGATTGCTCCAGTGATCCGAGGGCCTTCCAGCGGGTCGTAGGGCCACAAGGCTTCCAGAGGAGTCAGCCGGTTGGGGTTCTGCTCTGGCGCCTCGTCGTCCTCTACCCAGAGTCCAATTTCAGCTTTTGCCCCAGGGCCCTGGGCCAGCGGCAGCAGCGCGGAGAAGAACTCGGACGCTTCGGTGGGTTTGCTTCGCGTTGCGGTCCAGATGCTGCTGCTGCAAATGAGCAGCGATTTGGCACGCGTGACCGCAACGTACGCCAATCGGCGTTCCTCTGCAATGTGGTGGTCCTCGACGTGATCCTTGAACAGGGATTCAGCTTCCAATAGCTCCTTGAGCGCTGGCTGGTCGGTGTCCCACTGTGGCAGATCTTTGGCGTCGCCGCGCAAAGGCCAAGGCAGGGCCTTGTCGCCGCTGGTCCATCGGTCGGACTGCGAGCCGGGGAATACCCCGTCGTTTAATGACATGACGGCGACGGTGTCCCACTCCAGGCCCTTTGAAGCGTGGACCGTCAGCAGCTGCACGGCTTCTGGATCAGCATCCTCGCTGGGAAGCGGCAAGCCCTTTTCCTTTTCGGCCGCTTGCTCCAGCCACATCAGGAAGCCGGCCAGCTCAACGCGCGGAGCGTTGCGGCAGTACTCGCGGGCGACGTCGGCAAAGGCATCAAGGTTGGCTCGCGAGGCATCGCGGTCCACCCAGGGTCGAACAGCAACCTCGATATCGAGATTCATGGACCGTTCAACTTCGCGGATCAGCGTTTCCAGATCATCATTGGCCATGAGCCGCAGGCTGGCCAGCTCGTCTTTGAGCGCTGTGAGCCGGCGCCGGGCCTCTGCACTCAAGCTTCGGCCATCGGAGCTGCTCCAGCCCTCGGATGGCAAGAAGTCCAGTGCTTCAATAAGGCTGGCCGCATCATTGAGTTCTGCTCGGGCCGATTCGACAACTTCAGCGTCAAGGCCGCCATCGGCCGCGGCTGCCTTGGAATTCAGCCCATGGGAGCGACGCCGTTCGAGCTGGCGTGACCAGTCGGCGAATGCCGCGAGATCGGCAGTGCCGATGCGCCATCGTGCTCCGGAGAGCAGGCGCATCAGCTTGTCTGATCGAAGTGGATCCACCAGCACGTGCAGGCAAGCAACAAGATCGGCCACCTCCGCAGTGCTCAGCAGCCCGGATAGGCCCACCAGCTGGTAGCGCATGCCGCGCTCGGAAAGAACCTCGCCCATGATGCTCAACTGGCTGCGGTTGCGCGAGAGCACGGCGCTGGTTTTCGCGGCCTGCGGATCGTTCCGCTGCTCGGCGGCAATCAAGTCAGCGATGGCCTCGGCTTCCTGGCGAACCGTGGCACAGCGGTTGAGCACCACGCGCCCCGGCTGGGCAAAGGCGGAAGGTTCCAGTGGCTTAACGGTGACCGGCCCCGAATGGGCCGCTCCCCCGGCAGTGATCTGGTTGGCAGCGGCAAGCACGTTCACGGTATTGCGCCAGGCTATCGTCAGGTGCTTAACGTGGGCGATCTCGCGCTGTTCGCCGCGGACGATGGGAAAGGTTTCCGGGAACCTGAACAGCTGGCCTGCACTGGCCCCGCGGAACCCGTAGATCGATTGATTCGGATCGCCAACCGCGGTCACCGGATGGCCTTGGCCATAGAGCTGCGAGAACAACACCATCTGGGCATGGGAGGTGTCTTGGAATTCGTCGAGCAAGACCACCTGGTGGCTGGCGCGTTCGGCGAGCGCGGCCGCAGGGACTTCCTGTGCGATCCTCGCGGCGTGGGCGACGAGGTCGCCGTAGTCCATGACTCCCAATCGCTTTTTCTCGCGCCCGTATTCCTCGGCAAGTTCGGCGATGGTTGCCCTCGAGGCAAGCTTGTCGATGAGTTTCAGCGCTGCTTGCGTGGGAGCCTTGTCCTTCTCCGCATCCATGGGCAGTGCCCGCAATTTCAGGACCAGGTCGTCGATCCATTGATGTGCTTCGGGGACAACGGCCAGGTGCTCGGATGCTTCGGAACTGAAGGAGACGATGGCGTCGATGAGGGTGCTGCTCGCGCTGTTGAGGTGCTGGTAGTCCCCGGTGTATTTCTCCAGTACCGAATGCCCCAGCTGCCACGATTGGGCCGCGCCGAGCAAGGCGCTGTCTTCCTCCAGGCCGAGCCGAAGCCCGTAGTCCTGGACCAGGGTGTTGGCATAGGAGTGATAGGTGGACACCGCTGGGTCGAGGAAGTCGCGGGTATCCTCTTCGCTCAGCAGCCCGGTGGCCACCAGTTGTGCGATCTTGGCCCGGATTCGCAGCGACAGCTCCCCGGCGGCCTTGCGGGTAAAGGTCACGCCGAGGATCTGCTCGGGGCGCACCAGCTGGTTGGCTACCAGCCAGACGACCTTGTCCGCCATGGTTTTGGTTTTGCCAGAGCCGGCGCCGGCGATTACGAGCATCGGCTCGAGTGGAGCGGCAACAATCTCGGCTTGCTGCTCGGTGGGCGGGAACTTCTCGCCCAGGGCTATCGAGAGTTCTTGCGGGCTGTATTTGATGCTGCTCATGGTTCGGTGACCTGTCGTCCTTCGGCGCAAAGTGGGCAGATTTCCGGCAAGGTGCAGTTGCCCAGAATCCCCGAGGAACCGGCAACGTGGCGGGTAATGAATTCGCTATGCCCCATGAGGCTGGCAGCCTCCAGAATGAGGGTTTTCGCCCAGTCGTCCTCGGCCAGGGACGGTTGCTCCCTGATCGTGGGGCTTTTGGTATTGGTGCCAACGTAGACCAGCGATGCCCCGGCGGGCTGATCGGAAAGTCCGGCGGTGTCCGGGTTCTCCTGCAGCGCCCCTAGCTGGATGGCTGTTTGGTAGACGCCCAGCTGGGGGTGCTCCAGCGTGTCGCTTTTGCTTGGCGCCATGGAACCTGTTTTGAGGTCCACCACGGTGACCCTGCCGTTGGCGTCGGCCTCGACCCGGTCAATAATGCCTCGCAGCTGGACCTGCGTTCCATCAGGGGTGGGAACCTCGATTTGGAAGGGCATTTCACGGGCAACCAGTTCGCGGCCTTCTTGCCTCATGGCGATGCAGTATTGGGCGAACTTCTTGAGCATCAGGGTCGCCCGGTCAAAGTCGCGCTGCCCTTCCCAGTTATCCAATTTCTCCAGTTCCGGCCAGCGCTGCTCCAGGATCCGCTGGTACTCGGAACCGCTGGCTTCAGGGTGCTCTTCTGCTATGGAGTGAATCAGTGTGCCCAAGGACGCTGCAAAGTCATGCGCGGCCGTGCCACCGGCGCTTTGCACAAACCAATTCAGCGGGGACTTGACCAGCGTCTCGACCTTTGACGGTGAAACTCGTCGTGGCTGGTCCTCGGGAACCACCGGTGCGGTAGAAGACAACGGGAGCAAACCCCACCACTGCTCCGGATGGGCACCGCGCACCGGTTGCTGTGACGTGGCCAGCCGGGCCAGGACATTGACCGCGTCGCGATACTGCCCGACGGGGTCGGATCCCTCGGCAACCGGGATGGCGCCAAGCAGCGCGGCTTTGCTTGATTCGGCGGTATTGCGCAGCTGCGCCACAAGAGTTGGCAAGGAGCGTATGCGCGGCACCGCAGTAGTTGCCCGGCCCTCGGGCCCGGGCGGATCAACTAGATCCAGGAATGACGAGGGCTGGCTGTCTTCATTATCAACTGCGGTGCAGATCAGCTGTTCGGAAGCTCGCGACACCGCGTTGCTGAAACTGCGCAGCTCGTCGTTCCTGATCTGGCGCACCAGATGAGTTGGCGTGCGCGTGGCCAGGAATCCGATGCCGTGCTCGACAACGTCAGCTAGCGCGTTGGAGCCCAGCAGTTCGCCGCGCAAGCGCAGATTGGGCCACGATCCCTCTTGCAAACCGGGAATGAACACGATGGGCCATTCCTTGCCTGCGGCAGCTGCCGTGGTCAGCACGGTCACCATATGCCCGCCAGCGGCACGGGTGGCCAGGGAGTCCATCGGCAAGTCCTGACTCAGAATGTGCTCGATGAATTGGGGCACGCTGGCACCTGGCAGCTGGTCAACAAAGCGTTCAGCCGCTTGGAACAGCGAGAGCACCGCATCCAAGTCATGATCGGCCCGGCGCGCAGACGTTCCGGCGCCTAGCGCTTCCTCGCGCCAGGCTTGGGCCCGGCCGGAGGCTTCCCACATGGCCCAGAGCGCGGTCTCGGGGGTAGCAGTGCCACTGGCAAGCTCGGCATTCAGGGCTCCATACATTTTCAGCAGGCGTTGCAGCCCAAAGGCCGGCTTGCCAAGGTCTTGAGCCAGCTCGGGTTCCCGCAGGCAAGTTTCAAGAAGTTCCTGGCTGGAGCGGCGGCCGCCCTGGGCCGCCTCATGCTGGCGCAAAAGCTGGCGCAAGCGCCGGATTTCCAGTGCTGTGCTCATGCCGTAGCGGGATAGGAGCAGATTCTGCATCAGCAGCGGGTCATCAGCTGCCGAGTTGTTGAAAGCCAATTCCAGAAGGTCCAGCAGCGGGCGAACGGCTCCCTCGTCTTTGAGCGGGATTTCAGCCGGTGGCACTTGCACGGCGATCCCCTGCCCTTCAAGGAATCGGCTATAGGAACGAACCTGCGATCCGTTGCGAACCACGATGGCTATATCTGAAAGGCTCCGGTTTTCAAAGAGGCTCAACTGGACGATGCGCTGGGCGATGAATCGTTCTTCTAGCGTTGAATTCTCAAAAGCGAGTGCCTGGCATGCGTCATCATTGCCCGCCTGCCGCGGCTCAAGTGTTCTTCCCCGCAGTCCCGCGGCCAAAGGAACTCGTTGCACGATCCGTTCCCACGCCTTGGTGATCTGTGGCGGCATCCGGTAGCCATGGGCCAGTTCAAGCAATGTGGCTTCGGTGGTGCTCGTGTAATTCTGGGCGAAGCGATGCAGTTCGTCGGTACGGGCACCTCGGAATCCCTGAACCACGCTATCCGGTGCGGCGAAAGCCACCATGGGCCGGTCTTTGGCCAAGAGAGCCAAGAGCCGGTGTTGTGACAGCGTTGCTTCTTGAAGATCATCAACGAGGACCAGGGCTAGACGGTCCTGTTCGGCGTGGAGGAAGTCCGGGTGCTCTTCAAGCAATTCGGCGGCACGGGTAATGAGCCCGGCAGGGTCAAAGGCTTCCGCGCTGCCAAGGTCCAGCAGGTCGCGGTACTCCTGGTAGAAATGGGCGGCGGCAACCCATTCAGGCCTGGCAGCTTCTTCTCCACGCTGCTCGATATCGGCTGGTTCCAGTCCCAGCTCGGAAACACGGTCAAAGAATTCTCGGATCTCCTTGCGGAAACCACGAGTTTCTATAGCCAATTCCAATTCGCTGGGCCACTGCGGACCAGTGGTCAGGCCCGTGGCGTGCCCTTCGAGCAGGTTCCCGATGAGCGTGTCTTGCTCCGGCCCGGACAGCAGCCGCGGCGGCCTTTCCAGGAACGGCAAGAGCCCTTCTACGCGAGCTCGGCGGATGAGGTCAAAAGCGTAGGCGGACCAGGTGCGCACGACGGGCTCGGTGAAAGTTCGTTCGGCGCGGCGGCTCAAGTCATCGCGAATGGAAGCGGCGGTCAAGCGCGTGGGGGCAATAATCAACAGCGACTGCGGATCCAGTCCGGCGTCCAGGTGCGCGACGGCCGTGTTGATGAGGGCATTCGTCTTGCCGGTTCCTGGCGCACCGGCAACAAGCACCGGGCCACTTATCGTCCGAAGCTGATCCACGATGTCCTGCGCATCCGACCGTGCCTCATATCGCGTTTCATCCATGGTTATAGTTCATCATCCAATTCGGACATTTTGGGGTTGCCCAGTGACAGCCTGAGGATATCGATTTTCTCCCACTGCGACGGCGTGGGGTTCCAGCGGAGCTTCTTCATGTCTACTCGTCGACCCGGTTGTGCGAGTTGTTCGCTATCCCAGTGCTCGCTGGCTCTTGGACGGAGCGGTTCAGCAATATTTCCGTCGGCCCGCAACACGCGCCACCAGGGAGTTCCGCTGGGTGCAGCGGACATGGCTTTGCCTACCTGGCGTGGTCCGCCGCTGCCCAGGAGCTCGGCGATGTCGCCATAGCTGAGCACGGCACCTGGTGGAATCAGCTGGGCAAGTTGATATACGGCCTGAACGTAATCGAGCTGGCTTGGCGCTGCAGCATCTGTCATGGTCCTATTCTGCCAAGGAGCAGGCCTTGATCCACAACGGGCGCGTCTGGCCGTGGCAGTATCTTGATCTGCCTGTAGCGTTGTACCCATGAATGAATGGCACAAGGGCCTCGCAATTGGCTTTGACTTGGAAACTACCGGCGTCGACACCACCACTGCACGTATCGTGACCGCATCAGTTGTGCTGCTTGACGAACAAGGCAATGTGGTTAATCGCCGCGAGTGGCTGGTCAATCCGGAAGTTGAGATTCCTGAGGCGGCTACCGCAGTGCACGGGATCTCCACCGAGAAGGCCAGAGCAGAGGGCGCCCCGGCCAAGCAGTCGGTTCAAGAAATTCTGCAGCTGCTGATGTTCGCTTCTGAGCAATCGCCCATCGTGGCTTTTAACGCATCCTACGATTTTTCAGTGCTCTATCACGAGGCACTCAGGTACGACCTGCCGCCGTTCTTCCCGGGCAATGTCATTGATCCCTTCATCATCGACAAGCAGGTCGACAAGTTCCGCAAAGGCAAGCGCACCTTGGCGGCGGCGTGCGAGTTCTATGGCGTCGTCCTAGAAAACGCGCATACTTCCTTGGCCGATGCCATCGCCTGCGTGGCCGTCGCTCGGCAAATCGGAGAGCGCTACCCGCAGTTGCAGGTGGATCCTCAAGTACTTCATGGTTGGCAGATTGGCTGGGCGCGCGAGCAGGCTGAAAGCTTCCAAACTTACCTTCGGAAAACGAAACCAGATGCCGTTGTTGACGGCGCATGGCCGATCATGGAGGCGTAAGTCACAGGCACGCAAGACTCTGTGCCTGATATCACAACTTGGCTGGTCCCCGATGCGAGATTCCGCGGAAGTCAATAGTTCATGTTCTGTCACAAATCGAAGAATAATCTTCGAGCCGGACAGCTTGATGACTCCCAGCTAAGAATTTTAACCCGGTTTTCACACCCATTCGGGCGATTTTGTTCGATAATGGTTCAATGGAGGGTACTCTCTGTACCCAATGAGAACTAAAGGAACACGCCTAGTGATCACAGTCAGTGACCTGCGCAAGGTCTACCAGCAGGGCAGCAAGGATGTTGTTGCTCTTGATGGTGTCAGTCTTGAAGTCCCCACCGGGAAAATTCATGGCATCGTCGGACATTCCGGGGCTGGCAAGTCCACCCTTGTTCGTTGCTTGACCTTGCTTGACCAACCGACTTCCGGCACCGTATCCGTCAACGGAAAAGAACTGACTAATGTCAGCTCCGAGGAGCTGCGCAACGCTCGTCGTCGCATCGGCATGGTGTTCCAGCACGCTAATCTTTTTGATTCGCGTACGACCGAGCAGAACGTTGCCTACCCGTTGGAATTGGTTGGCACCCCGAAGGACCAGGTTGCCAGCAAGGTCGCCGAGCTATTGGAACTAGTCGGCCTCTCACAGTTCGCCAAGGCGTACCCTTCACAGCTTTCCGGCGGTCAGCGTCAACGTGTTGGCATCGCCCGCGCACTGACCACCGATCCGGATGTTTTGCTGTGCGATGAGCCAACCAGTGCTCTCGATCCGAAAACCACGGACGAAATTCTTGAACTGGTCAAGAAGCTGCGTGATCGCCTGAACATCACGGTGCTGATCATCACCCACGAAATGCACGTGGTGAAGCAGGCCTGCGACTCCGTTTCCCTGCTGGAAGGCGGAAAGATCGTCGAGCATGGCGACATCGAAGCCGTCATTACCAACGCTTCGGGACGCTTGGCTTCGACTTTGCTTCCGCTTCCTGGCGACGCGCCCCGCGCTGAAGGCTCAGGCCCGATCCTTGATCTGCTCTACACCGGCCAGCAGGCAACCGAGCCAGTGATATCCTCCTTGGCCCGCAAGTTCAACACTGATGTCAACGTCCTGGCCGGATCCGTCGAACAACTAGGTGAGCAGCAGTATGCACACCTGCGTCTGCAACTGACCGCGGACGCTGATTTGGAAGCTATCGTGAATCACTTGTCCTCCACCGGAATCGCAGTGACCGTGAAGGGAGCCAAGTAGATCATGGATTTCTTCACTCCAACAGTTCTCAAGGCCATGGGCACCGCCACAGTTGAAACCCTGCAGATGGTAGTCATCTCTGGAATTATCACTGTTGTCATCGGCTTGATCCTGGGCATCCTGCTGCACGTCACCGACAAGGGCGGGCTGACACCCATCCGCTGGCTCAACGTCGTGCTTTCAGCAATCATCGTCAACATCACCCGTTCGATACCGTTCGCCATTCTGATGGTGGCCCTGATCCCGTTCTCCGCGATGGTGGTTGGAGCTTCGCTGGGGCCCATTGCGGCCTCGGTCTCGCTGACCATCGGCACCATCCCGTTCTTCGCCCGCCTCGTTGAGACCGCACTGCGCGATGTCTCCACTGGCAAGGTTGATGCGGCATTGGTCATGGGTTCCACCAAGATGCAGACCATCCGCAAGGTGCTCGTGCCCGAGGCCATGCCCGGCATCATTGCCGCCGTTACCACCACCGTGGTGACGCTGATCGGCTATTCCGCGATGGCCGGCCTGGTGGGTGGTGGCGGCCTGGGCCGCATGGCCTACACCTACGGCTACACCCGCTACAACATGCCGATCATGCTCGCGACGATCATCATCATTGTCGTATTGGTGCAACTGGTCCAGATCATCGGCGATGCCATCGCCCGCAAGGTCGACCACCGCTAAGGCAACTCTAGATTTCCACCGGTCCTGCCGGTGGAGCCGTGGAATATGTCATGACACGGCAAACCTCACTCGCAACCGTGCCCCACGGCTCGAAACCAAAGGAAGACAAGCTATGCGCAAAAAGCTCGCACTTGCAATCACCGGCATCGCCACTGCGTTCGCGCTGACCGCCTGCGGCAGCAGCGACCCATCGGCAGACGCCACTGCAACTTTGGACCCGGCAAACCCGGTCACCATCAAGGTCGGCGCCAGCCCCGTCCCGCAGTCCGACATCCTGAACTACATTGACGAGAACCTGGCCAAGGATGCCGGTATCGACCTGGACGTCGTGGAAATCGACGACTATGTCACCCCGAACACCTCGCTCAATGAGGGCACCCTGGACGCCAACTACTTCCAGACCGAGGCCTACCTGAAGACCGAAACCGAGGAAAAGGGCTACAAGTTCGCGCACGGCGCTGGTATCCACGTGGAGCCAATGACCGCCTTCTCGAAGACCTTCAAGGATCCAAAGGACGTCGCCGAGGGCACCACGGTTCTGCTGAACAACGACCCAGTGAATCAGATCCGCGGCATGCGCGTTCTGGAAGCCGCTGGCCTGCTGAAGAACATTGCCGACGATGATTCCATCCTCACCGTCCAGGACGACAAGGAAAAGAACCCTCTGTCCCTGAAGCTCAAGGATGCCAACGCAGAGCAGGTAGTCCAGTACTACAAGAGCGACGACTCCATCGGCGTGGCCGTGATCAACGGCAATTTCATCGTCCAGGCCAAGCTGAACAAGGACGAAATCCTGGCTCAGGAATCTGGCGACAACAACCCTAACGCCAACTTCCTGACCTGGCGCGAGGGCGAAGAGACCCCAGCAATCAAGAAGCTTGACGAGCTGCTGCACTCGGATGAGGTTCGCGCCTACATCGAGAAGACCTGGACCGACGGAAGCGTCATCCCAGCGTTCTAATCCTGTCAGTCCTCCCAGGGCCACGACTGTCAACTGCCCGAGATCCATATGGATCTCGGGCAGTTTCGTTTGGTGCCGGGTTGTACATCGGTGGATGCAAGGCATAAAAAAACCGGGGGCAGTGGGCACCATGATCAGTTGGTGCCCACCGCCCCCGGGCGTAATGGCGCTTAGGCCTTGGCAGCAGCTGCGGCCTTGGCGGCTGCAGGCAGTGCGGCGAAGATCTTCTCCATCGCGGCATCATCGTGCGCTGCAGAGACGAACCATGCCTCGAATACGCTCGGTGGCAGGTAAATGCCGGAGTCAAGCATGGAGTGGAAGAACGGAGCGTAGCGGAACCCTTCCTGCGCCTGCGCATCGGCGTAGTTGTGCACGCCCTTCGCGGAGGTGCCGAAGGCCACCGAGAACAAGGTGCCAGCACGCTGGATGGAGTGGTCCAGGCCTGCTGCGTTGAAGGACTCGGTGATCGCTGCCTGCAATGCCTCGGACTGCTTCCCCAGGTGGGCGTAGACGTCTTCGGTAGCATGGGTCAGCTGGGCGATACCGGCAGCCATCGCTACCGGGTTGCCGGACAGGGTACCAGCCTGGTAAACCGGGCCCAGTGGCGCCAGGTAATCCATGACCTCTGCGCGGCCGCCCAGGGCAGCCGTTGGCAGGCCGCCGCCAATCACCTTGCCGAAGGTGTACAAATCTGCGGTCCAGTCCTCGACCTTGCCAGTCAGGCCCCAGTAGCCGGAGGATGATGCACGGAAGCCGGTGAGCACCTCATCGAGGATCAGCAGCGCGCCGTGCTTGCTGGTCGTCTCCTTCAAGAACTTGTTAAAGCCCTCTTCTGGAGTGACTACGCCCATGTTGCACGGGGCCGACTCGGTGATCACTGCGGCAATGTTGGCACCATGCTCGGCGAAGGCGGCCTCGATGGCTGCACGGTCGTTGTACGGCAGCACCAAGGTCTCGGCGGCCGTGGCCGCGGTGACGCCTGCAGAACCAGGCAATGCCAGGGTGGCAACACCCGAACCGGCATCAGCCAGCAGCCCATCAAGGTGGCCGTGGTAGCAGCCGGAGAACTTGATGATCAGGTCGCGGCCGGTGTAGCCGCGAGCCAAGCGCACAGCGGTCATGGTGGCTTCGGTACCGGTGGAGACCATGCGGACTCGATCCACACCGCCCATGCGGGATTTGATCAGCTGGCCGAGCTTGGCCTCATCCGGCGTGGAAGCTCCGAAGGACAGGCCGCGATCTACCGCGGCATGCACGGCAGCCTGGATTTCCGGGTGGGCATGGCCCAGCAGCGCCGGACCCCAGGAGCAGACCAGATCGACATATTCCTTGCCGTCGGCATCGGTCAGGTAGGCGCCCTTGGCCCCCACCATGAATGGCGGAACGCCGCCGACAGAACCGAAGGCGCGTACCGGGGAGTTAACGCCGCCGGGCATGACCTCGCGGGCCTCGGCAAAGAGCTGTTCAGAGTTCGACATCAGTCTTACTTACCTTCCTTGAGCCAGCCGGCAACTTCGGCTGCGTAGTATGTGAGGATTTGCTGGGCACCGGCCCGCTTGATGGACAACAGCGATTCAAGGACGGAGGACCTGCGGTCAATCCATCCGTTGGCGCTGGCCGCTTCGATCATCGAGTACTCGCCGGAAATCTGGTAGGCGGACACCGGTACCGGGGAGAACTCGGCCATGTCCCGCACGATGTCCAGGTAGCTCATTGCCGGCTTCACCATGATCATGTCGGCGCCCTCGGAAATATCCAATTCGGCTTCGATCACCGCTTCGCTGCGGTTGGCCGCATCCATCTGGTAGGTCCGGCGGTCCCCCTGCAGCTGGGAATCCACGGCTTCGCGGAATGGGCCGTAGAACGCGCTGGCGTACTTGGCGCTGTAGGCCAGCAGCGAAACGTCCTGGCGTCCTGCGGCATCCAGCGCCTGGCGGATGACACCGATCTGGCCATCCATCATGCCCGAGGGGCCGAGCATGTGGGCCCCGGCTTCAGCCTGGGCCACGGCCATCTGGCCGTAGATTTCCAGGGTCGCGTCATTATCCACGGCGCCGTTGGCATCGAGCACGCCGCAGTGCCCGTGGGAAGTGAATTCGTCCAGGCACACGTCGGACATGACGACCAGTTCATCGCCAACCTCTTCGCGCACGGCTTTGATCCCCTGGTTCAGGATGCCTTGCGGGTCCAGGCCGGCGGAACCGGTTTCGTCGCGTTCCTCGGGAATGCCAAAGAGCATGATGCCGCCCAGGCCGCGTTGCGCAGCATCATTGGCAGCGGCCTTGAGCGAGTCCATGGAGTGCTGGAAGACCCCTGGCATGGAGGTGATCTCGTTGGGCCGGCTCAGCCCCTCGCGCACGAAGGCGGGAAGGATCAGCTGGCGTGCCGACAGCTCATTTTCTGCGACCAGGCGGCGGATAGCTGGATTCTGCCGCAACCGGCGTGGTCGATGCTGGGGGAAACCCATGGCTCTTCTTTCTCTCGTGACTACTTGGTCTCTTCAGCTGCGGCAATGCCGTCGAGCTGAAGCAAATCCTTGGCCGCGCGGGCCAGGCCCTGCGGGGTTGGTTCTGCGGCGATCGCATGCACCGGCAGGCCTACTTCTGCCATGGCCTTGGCAGTGGGCGCACCGATCGCGATGGTGTGCACGCTGGGCGGCAGCCGGTCGCCGGCCAGCTGGGTAAAGCGCCGGGCTACGCTGGGCGCCGAGAAGACGACCAGGTCCATCTCAACCAGTTTCCCGCCAATGGCCCCGGGCGGCAGGATGTTCAGTGCCCCCTTGGCCGTGGAGCCATCCAGCACAGTGCCGGATGCGGGGGCATTGACATTCTGGTAGGCGATCACTTCATCCACCGTGACCGGCTGCCTGGCCAGCCCGTCAGCCAAGGCGGGACTGGCCAGGTCGCCATGCGGATAGCAAATGCGCGCGCCCGGCTCGGGATGCCACTGCTGCAGCATTCCGGCGGCCGATTGCAGTTGCGGCTGGACATCGGCCTTCCGGCCCAGCGTGGCGGCAATGGCCTGGCTGGTTTTTTCACCCACCGAGGCGATGCGCAACTGCGGTGGCAGAGGCCGTCCGGTCAGTAGCTGCCCGAGCACCTGCACGGTGCTCACCGAGGTCAGCACCAGCCACGAGTACTGCCCGCCGACAAGCCGGGTTGCCATGCGATCCAGGGCTTCGCGGTCCCGCGGCCAGATGGTTTCGATCAGCTGGGCACACCACGAAGTGATGCCCAGCTTGCCGAACTCGTGCACGGTGGCCTCAGCTCGCGCCGGGTTGCGCAGGATCAATGCGTGATAGGCCATGGTCAAATGATCTAGGCCAATCCGGCGATCACGGCCGCGCCATCGGCGATCATGGCACGAGCCAGGTCGCGGCCCAATTGCTGGGCGGAGGCGATGCCGGCGGCGGCAGTGCGCGCGCTTCGGCGCATGGTCTGGGAGCCATCGGGATTGCACGCCACGGCTTCCAGCACCAGCTCTCCCCCATCCAGGTGCGCCAAGGCGCCGATCGGTGCCGCACAGCCTGCCTCCAGGGTGGAGAGCAGCGAGCGCTCGGCCACCACCTGCAGGCGCGTAGCCTCATCGTCGAAGGCCGCCAGCGCCTGGTCCAGTGCTCCATGGCCGGAGCCCGCGGTGCGAGTTTCCAGCGCCAGGGCGCCTTGGCCCGGCGCCGGGAGCATGATCGAGGGATCGAGGTATTCGGTGATGTACTTTTCCAGGCCCAGCCGGCGCATTCCGGCCGCGGCAAGGATGACGGCGTCCAGGTCCCCCTGGGTGCCGCGTCCGACGCTGCCGTCATCCAGGGTTTCGCCGATCCCCTTGACCCGGCCCAGCCTGGTAGGCACATTGCCCCGGATATCCACGATCTGCAGGTCCGGGCGATGAGCCAGCAGCTGTGCCCCGCGGCGCGGCGAGCCGGTGCCCACCTTGGCGCCCTGCGGCAATTCATCGAGGCCAAGCCCGTCGTGCGAGCACAGCGCGTCGCGCACATCTTCACGCGCGGGGATGCAGGAAAGCACCAAGCCCTCGGGCTGCGCGGTCGGCAGGTCCTTCAGGGAATGGACCGCCAAATCGCAGCCTGAGTCCAGAAGGTGCTGGCGCAGCGCCGCGGCAAAGACGCCGGTCCCGCCGAGGCTGGCCAGCGATCCGGTGACCACATCGCCTTCGGTTTTCACCAGTACGGTTTCCACGCCCAGCCCGGAAATTTCGGACAGCTTCTGGGCTGCCCAGCCGGTTTGCGTGGTGGCCAGCGCGCTGCCGCGGGTTCCCACCTTGAAAGTTGCGCTCATGGCTGGGGCACTCCCACTTCCGAGTCGACAGCTGCAATAGTTGGCCGCAGCGTTCCGTCCAGGGCCCGCTTTTCGCAGCATCCCGGTCGGCACACATCGAACCACGGCCCGCCTTCGACAACGGATTGGCGCCCCTCGCGCAGTGCCTTGCCGTCGGCGCCGAGCAGGCGTTCCTCGATCAAATCAACCAGGCCGGAGACGAAGGCCGCATGCGTGCCAGGGGTTGCCACCCGGTCAAAGGCCAGGCCCAGTTCCGCGCAGCTGTCCTTGGCTTCGGTATCCAGGTCCCACAGCACTTCCATGTGATCGGAGATGAAGCCAATGGGCACCACCACAACGCCGGCCACGCCAGCGGCGGCATCGGCTTCCAGGGCGTCGTTGATATCCGGTTCCAGCCAAGGAGTGTGCGGCGCGCCCGAACGCGACTGGTACACCAGCGAATGCTCCAGTCCGGCAGCTTCATCCACCTGGGACAGGATGTATCGGGCCACCGCGCGGTGCTGGGCGGTGTAGAGGTTTTCGCCCAGGGTCTCGCGGATCTCCTGCGGACCGGCGGCGTTGGCATCGCCCAGCGGGATCGAGTGGGTGACAAAAACGATCTTGATCGCGCCCCCTGCCTTGCCGGCCTGCTCGAGCTGGGCGCGAACTGTGGCCAGGGAGCTGCGAAGCCCCTCGACAAACGGCTGGACAAAGGCCGGGGTGTCAAAGAACTGGCGCAGCTTGTCGACTTCGACTTCGCGGTCCAGGCCGGTGGCCAGAAGGCCCATGCCCAAGTCTTCGCGGTATTGGCGGCAGGCAGAATAGCCGGAGTAGGCACCGGTGCCCAGCATCAGCACCTTGCGGTGGCCATCGTCGGCCAGCTGCTGCAGGGTGTCATTGACGAAGGGGTGCCAGTTGCGGTTGCCCCAGTAGATCGGCAAGTTGATGCCGCGTGCTGCCAATTCGGTTTCCAGCGCGGACTTCAGCTCGCGATTCTGCTCATTGATTGGCGAGACGCCGCCATTCTTGCGGTAGTGCACCGCGACCTCTTCGAGGCGTTCATCGGGGATGCCGCGTCCGCCGGTGACATTGCGCAGGAAGGGCAGGACGTCGTCCTGTCCTTCAGGGCCGCCAAATGAGGCCAGCAGCAGGGCATCGTACGCCTTGGGGGCCATCCGGCCGTTCTGGTCGTAGCCCTCGCGCGGATCGAAGGACTGGCTCACTTCAGTACCTCAAGCGCCTCGGCGGCCGAAATGCGGCGTCCGGTGTAGAACGGGGTTTCTTCGCGCACGTGGTGGCGGGCCTCGGTGTAGCGCAGGTGGCGCATCATGTCGACCAGGTCGATCATGTCGTCAGCCTCCAGGCAGATCTGCCACTCGTAGTCGCCGAAGGAGAAGGCGGCCACGGTATTGGCCAAGACGTTCGGGAACTCGCGGCCCAGGATGCCGTGGTCGCGAAGCATCTTTCCGCGCTCCGCAGGATCCATGGTGTACCAGTCGGTGGAGCGGACGAACGGGTAGACGGTCATCCATTCCTTGGCGCGGATGCCCCGGGCGAAGGCCGGCGAGTGGTTCTTGGCGAACTCGGCTTCGCGGTGCACCGCCATGGTCGAGTAGGCGATCTGGGTGCCTTCCAGCAGCGCCGAACGGCGGATCTGGCGCATCGAGGCCTGCAGCAGCTGCGCCGAAGGCCCGTGGACCCACACCATGATGTCGGCATCCTCGCGCATGGCCGAGACATCATAGATGCCGCGCACGGTGGCGCCCTCGGCGGCCAGCTGCTCGATCAGGGCGTCGAACTCGGTGGCGGCCTCTTCGCTGCGATCGATCATTTCGGAGCGCTTGAAAATGGTCCAGAGCGTGTAGAAGAAGGTCGGGTTCTCCCCGGCATTCGCCCGTTCATTCATAACCGGCGAATTGTGCTCAGGTGCGTTGCTCACGTGATGTTCTCCTTGATCTGGGAATCTGAAATTGGATGTGGACATCCACAGTTGTTTGCTAAGTTCTCAGCGGGCGCTGATGGCCACGGCGCGGCGTGCCTGGCCGATCACCCGCGCCAGGCCGGTGCCCGAAATCCAGGCGCCAACCACATCAAGCCCGTCAAAGGGGGCAAGCGCCTGTTCCAGTTGCTTCCGGCGTTCCATGGCGGCTTCGCCTTGCAGCGGCACCATATCGCTGAAGCGCGAGACGGCGCTGCCCAGGACATCATCCCGATGCAATTGAACACCGAGAATCTTTGAAGCGTCTTTGATTGCCAATTCGATCAGCTGCTGGTCATCACCGGAATCCACCACGGGATCCTGCTCGCCGATCCGTCCGAAGGACAGGCGCAGGACGTGGGTTCCGGGTCCTGCCTCATCGGCCAGCCATGGCCACTTCGCCGTGGAGTGGGTCAGCGCCTTGGCGGCCAGCGGCGCCTGCTTGGAGACCAGCACGCCCGAGCCGCGCGGCGCGTCGTCCAGCTCCGGCTTGTCCACCACCAAGATGGCCAGGGCAATGGCGTTCGGCGCGTTATCGCTGCTGATCCGCGCCTTGTCTGCCAGCAGCGGGTTGAGCAGTTCCAGGGCCCCGGCCGCCGGGGTGGCGATCACCACGCGGTCGGCGCGGATCTCCTGGCCGAGGCTGCTGAGCGCATAGGGAACCTGGGCCTGCGCGTCGTAGCTGATCGCGGTGACCGGCGAGTTCCGGACCAGTGCGGCCCCGTCCTCCTCCAGCTGCTGCACCAGCGCCTGGACCATGGTGTACATGCCGCCGTCGAGCCCGCCAACGCGCGAGCCAGCCGGAGCGGAAGCCTGCAGCGCGGCCACCGCCTTGGCCAGCGATCCAGTTTCCTGCATGGCCTGGCGCAGCCCCGGGGCCGCGGCATCAATTGAAATCTTCGCCGGGTCGGTGGAGTAGACGCCATTGACCACCGGGGCCACCAGCTGGTCCAGGACCGCCTGCCCCATGCGGGTGCGAACCACCTCGGCCACGGAAAGCTTTTCGGTGGCCCACTTCTTGTTCATTGGCGTAATCAGGTCGGCTGCGGCACGCACCGTGGCGGCACGGCCGACAATATTGCGCACCTCGTCGCTGCGGACATCAGCGGGGATGCCCATCAGGGCCGTTGCCGGCATCGGATGCGCGAGAATCCCGTCCTGGCCGTCCTGGATCATCCATGCTGGCTTGCCAGAAGTCTTGGCAATCCGCGGTGACAGATCCAGCTCATCGAGGTAGCTGGCCACGGTCCCCTGGCGCAGGGCAAAGGATTCGGCACCAGCATCTACCGTCAAGCCGGCCACTTCGGTAGTGCGCAGGCATCCGCCAAAGCTGTTGCCAGCTTCCAGGACGGTTACTTCATGACCGCTCTGGCGCAGATCCCGGGCCGCGACCAGCCCGGCAATGCCGCCGCCAACGATGACCGCGTGCGGGGCTTGGGCCGGCTTTTCGCCGTGGTGGACCTGCTTGGCGTGCCGGGCTTCGCTGGCCTTGCGCACCTTTTCGAGCAAGCGCAAAGCATGGGCCGGCGCTTCTGCCGCCTTGTCCCGACGCGCAGCTGCTGCGGGCGTTGATTCCTTGCTCACGTACTTAGCACCTTTACCTTCACACTTTGCGGCCGGAGTCTTGGGCAGGGCGTTGACAGGCTCGCCCAAGGCATTGCTTCCAGCTTAGACCCGATGAATTACAGCGAGTGAATGAGCTCGACCACTTTGGTCAGCACCGTCGGATCCGTGGTCGGAGGAACACCATGTCCCAGATTCACCACATGTCCGCGAGCGTGCTTGCCAGCCTCAACCACTTCACGCACATGGGCTTCGAGGACCTCCCATGGTGCGGTGAGCAGCGCCGGGTCGATGTTGCCCTGCACCGACACCTCCTGGCCAAGCCGGCCGATGGCGGTCTGCAGCGGAATGCGGTAGTCCACGCCCACGGTGTCCACGCCGATATCGCGCATGGCGCTCAGCAGTTCCCCGGTCCCGGTGCCAAAGTGGATCATCGGCACTCCCAGGTCCCGCACGTGGTCCAGTGCCAGGGAAGAATAGGGGGCAACATATTTTTCGTAGTCCGGCAGCGACAGCGAGCCAGCCCAGGAGTCGAAGAGCTGGGCGGCGGAAGCACCGGCTTCTACCTGCGCGCGCAGGAACAGTCCCGAGGCCTTGGCGGCCCATTTCATCAGCCCATCCCACACTTCGGGCTCGCTGTGCATCATGGTGCGCGGGCCCAGGTGGTCGCGGCTTGGCTTGCCTTCGACCATGTAGGCGGCCACGGTAAACGGCGCGCCGGCGAAGCCGATCAATGGGGTCTTTCCCAGTTCGGCGACGGTGAGCTTCACCGCTTCGCGGATTGGTTCCAGCGACGCGTCGGTGAGCTCTGGCAGGGCCGCCACCTGTTCTGCGGTGCGAATCGGGGTGTCAAGCACCGGCCCCACACCGGGAACGATGTCCACGCCGATCCCTGCCAAGCGCAGGGGGATGACAATGTCGGAGAAGAAGATCCCGGCATCAACCTTGTGGCGGCGCACCGGCTGCAAGGTGATTTCGCTGGCCATGGCGGGATCCAGGCAGGAATCCAGCATGCTCACGCCTTCGCGCAGCTTCATGTACTCAGGCAGTGAACGGCCAGCCTGGCGCATGAACCACACGGGGTGATGCGACGGCGTTTTGCCGGTCAAGGCCTGGATCAAAGCGGAATCTCGGGTACGTCCATCAAGCATCGGATGGTTCTGCGACAGGGTCATGTTCCAATTCTGCCAACTCTTGAGTTTAAATGCTCATTCAGGACGTTCGCCTGAAGCCGAAGGTGAGCAACCTAACCCAGTGCGGGAGCCCGAATTTAGGCAAACCTGCGTTGTTTGGCTTCCCGATCCGGCTTATTCTAGGGGCACTGTGGTTTTCTTATCTCTTGTCGCTTCGCATTCGCAGCTCGATCTTGAGACCGTCGCGCAAATTAGCGCCTCGGCCGACGGGCTGGCAGCTGCCTCCGTTAACGGCTCGGCGGCCATCAATGGTGCCGTCGTCCTTGCCACCTGCAACCGTTTCGAGGTGTACGCGGATGTCGAGCAAGCCGATGACGCCGCCGATCATCTGGTGGCGACGCTGGCGCAGCACACCGATCTCTCCCCCGACTTCCTGGCTCGCCGGCTGACCACCCTCGAAGGCGAACCAGTCATCGAGCACCTTTTCTCGGTGGGTGCCGGCCTGGATTCGGCAGTGGTCGGAGAACGCGAAATTGCCGGGCAGGTCCGCCGCGCGCTGACCCAGGCACAGCAGGAAAAAACCACCACCAGCAACCTGACCCGCCTCTTCCAGAACGCCACCCGAGCTGCCAAAGACGTCGGCTCGAACACCGACCTGGGAATGCAGGGCAAATCCGTTGTATCGGTCGCTCTCGATCTTGCCGAAGAGCTGATGGCCGGCGACCGCGAGTGGTCCGAACAGGATGTTGTGCTCTTTGGCACCGGCTCCTACGCGGGGGCCACCATGGCACTGCTCAAGGAACGCGGCGTCAAGCGCATTTCTGTGTACTCGCACTCCGGCCGCGCCGCGGACTTCACCGCCAAGCGCGGCGGCTTCCCGCTCTCCGACGAGCTTTTGCCCCAGGCACTGCGTGAAGCAGATGTCATCGTTGGCTGCTCCGGAGGCGGACACCAGCTGTCGCGGGCCGAGCTCGAAGAGCTGCGCGTGAAGAACCACCCGCTGATCGCCATCGACATGGCCTTGACCCACGATTTTGATCCGACTTTGGTTGAATTGCCTGATGCCGAGCTGATCACCCTTGAATCGGTCCGCATGGCGGCACCGACCGAACAGGCCATGGCCGTGCATGCAGCAAGTCGAATCGTCAAGAAGGCCACCGCAGAGTTCGCCGCCGCCCAGCGCGAGCGCGAAGCCGATTTCGCTATTGTTGCCTTGCGCCAGCACACCAAGACGGTACTTGATGCGGAGATCGCCAAGGTGCGTGCGCAACACGGCTGCACCGCAGCCGCGGAAGAAGTCGAACTGGCCATGCGCCGCATGGTCCGCCAGCTCTTGCACGTCCCAACGATACGTGCGCGGGAATTGGCCGGCGAAGGCCGCACCGGTGAATATGTTGCAGCCCTCGAAACCCTCTATGGCTTGGATTTCTCCGAGCCGGCGGCCACGGAACCCGCTGCACTGCCAGTCCAGGAGCACGCCTCGGCCCTGGCAGCCAGCTGCCCGGTGAACTCCGAATCAAAATCCGCGTAACTGGTACACGAGGATTGATTTTCAGTTCCGCATTCCAAGTCAAAGCATGGAATACTACTTTCAACTAGATCGCTTCCCGCAAAGTTCGAGTTGGACGTGGGAGTTGATTGCCTAGCAGGTGGAAAGGCCGGATTCGACATGACGGAACTTGAAAATATCAAAGGTGCCCGTTCACAGCGGATGCCGCGCGAAGCCCGGCGCCGTCAACTCCTGCAAGCCGCGCACCAGGTTTTTGTTGCCCATGGCTACCACCGTGCGTCCATGGATGAAATCGCTGAAGTCGCTCTCGTCTCCAAGCCGGTGCTCTATCAGCACTTCCCCGGCAAGCGTGAACTGTATCTGGCGTTGCTTGACTCGCACCTTGCCGACTTCAGCCGGCAGCTCGATGAAGCGATCGAATCAACCACCGACAACCGCCAGCGCGTCTTTGCCACCATCAACACCTACTACAGCTACATCAAGGGCGAATCCCAGGCGTACCGCCTGATTTTTGAATCCGATGTTCTCTCCGATGCCTTGATTGCGGGGCGCATCGAGAAATTCAACAATGCCCTGGCCACCTCCATCGCCCGAGTTGTTGTTCAAGACACCGACATGAGTGAAGCCGAGGGCCTGTTGGCCGGCCGGGCACTAGCCGGGCTGAGCCAGGTTTCGGCACGTTATTGGGCGTCCACCGATGAAGAAGTGGACCAGTCCACAGCCGTTGATCTGATTTCGCGTTTAGCTTGGCGCGGAATTTCGCAGTTCCCCAAAGAAACATAGCTAAATTAGTCTTCAGGGAACCCATACGGGACACCTAATTCTTTCGAGAGGATCAGCGACAATCATGGAAATCCGGATTGGCATTCAGAATGTAGCCCGCGAAGTTGTACTTGAATCCGAGCTCAGCAACGCAGAAGTCAACGATCTGGTTTCAAAGGCCATCGCCGATGGAACAAGCCTGGCGCTCAAGGACCCCAAGGGCCGCGAAGTATTGATTCCATCTGCTGGGATCGCATACGTCGAGATTGGCCCAGAAGAGGTCCGCCGCGTGGGCTTCGCGCAGTAGCATTTGCACCACGGCAGGCTTCCAGTGCCTGCAAGATATGGCTGGCTTCCCTTCAGTGGGAAACCAGCCATTCTTTGTCTCAATGGTGATTTGGTTCACGCAACTGTGGTAGTGCTAAAGGGTGACCGATCGACGAATCCGCAGCCCCCGCCCAGTACCAGCCAGCGACTTGGCCCAGCTCCTGCTGGGACTCGAAAAAGAATTCGAGGTGCCCGCGCCCTTCGACGAGGCAACCCTTGCTGCGGCCGAGGCCGCGGTGGCGAATCTGGTCTTGCCCGCCGAAGATGCCACGGGGATCCCGTTTTTCACTATTGATCCAGAAGGCGCCACCGATTTGGATCAGGCGATGTATCTGGAAAAGACCGGCGATGGCTACATCGTCAACTATGCGATCGCCGATGTGCCGGCCTTTGTTGAACTCGGTGGTGCACTGGACCAGGTAGCCCGCGACCGAGGACAAACCTACTACCTCCCGCATCGCAAGATCACCCTTCACCCGCCGTTGATCTCGGAGGACCAAGGTTCCCTGCTGCCCGAACAGATCCGTCCGGCCTTCCACTGGAAAATCTCCCTTGACCAGCAGGGCGCGCTAGGCGCCGTGGAGCTGAAGCGCGTGCGGATCAAGTCTCGCGCCCAGCTGGACTACGCCACGGCGCAGCGACAGCTCGATGGCGGATCCAAAGATGAACAGCTTGCACTGCTGGCCGAAATCGGCGCATTGCGAATTGAGCAGGAAAGGCTGCGTGGCGGAGCCTCGCTGAATCTTCCAGACCAGGAAATCGAGCCAGACGGCGACGGCTATCGGCTGGTCAGCCGGGTGCCCCTGCCGCTGGAAGATCATAATGCCCAGATCTCCCTGCTCACCGGAATTGCCGCGGCACGCCTGATGCTCGACTCCGGGGTGGGAATCCTTCGGACCATGCCGCAGCCCGAAGAGCAAAGCCTGCAGGAGTTCCGTGCTCAAACGCAGCTGCTGGGGCAACCATGGGATGAAGGGATCAGCTACGGCCAGTATCTTCATGCCTTGGATGTCAGCGATCCAAAGCAACTGGTCATCATGCATCGCGCCGCTTCCTTGTTCCGCGGGGCCGACTACCACGTCATCAATGGACAGCCCGAGGCGGAAATGATCCAGGCCGCGCTGGCCGCACCCTACGCGCACACCACCGCCCCGCTGCGCCGCCTGGTTGACCGATTCGTGTTGCTCACCTGCCATTTGCTGACCACCGGCGAAAGCATCCCCGATGAGCTGAAATCCGCTTTGGAGCAATTGCCAGCCCTGATGCGCGAAAGCTCCGCCGCCGCTAATCGAGTCAACCGCGCTTCATTGGATCTCATGGAAGCCTATGTCCTGCAAAGCCGAGTCGGCGAGCAGTTCCACGCCATCATCTTGCAAGGACAGGGCAACGGCCAGGGCAAGGCTTCCGAAGGGCAGCTCCAGCTGGTGGATTTGCCCGTGACAGCCAGCTTCACCGGCACAGCCGAACCAGGTTCACTGGCGACCGTGAAGCTCGTTCATGCTGATCCGCAGCGTCGAAGGATTAGCTTCGAAATCGTGGCCCAAAACTCCTAAGCCAAGGTTTTTGGACAAAACCCGTTATGCTTGGGCTATTAGAAAATAGGATGCCCGATCGCAATGGGCTGAGAAATTAAACAGTATCTTGGTGGCTTCCCAGCGGTCACCATTCCCTGGGGCAAAGAAATTCCCTTGAGTGAAAGAAGCGATCGGCTCCGCTGGAATTGCGCGTCACCGAGCCCCTCATGCTCACAGGAGCATGGGATGAGCAGGTGCTGTGCCCACATGAAACGAGAATATTAATATCGTGAGTGACACGACTTTGGCAGCAGAGGCTGTCGAACCACAAGACAATGAAACTGTCGCGGAACCGGTCCAGGAAAGTTTTGCCGATCTGAACGTGCGCGAAGACATTGTGGCTTCGCTCTCCGAAGCAGGGATCCTTTACCCCTTCCCGATCCAGGCGCTGACCCTGCCGGTCGCCCTGGGCGGCAACGACATCATCGGCCAGGCGAAAACCGGTACCGGCAAGACCCTGGGCTTCGGCATCCCCGCCTTGCAGCGCGTGATCCGCGAAGGCGACAAGGGCTACGAGGACCTCGAATTCCCGGGCGCCCCGCAGGCCCTGATCGTGGCCCCGACCCGCGAATTGGCCATCCAGGTCGGAGCCGACCTGGCCCAGGCCTCGAAGCATTCGAACATCTCGATCACCACCATTTACGGCGGCCGCCCCTATGAAGAGCAGATCAACGCGCTCAAGGCCGGCACCGACGTCATCGTCGGCACCCCGGGACGCCTGATCGACCTGAACCGCCAGCGCGTGCTGAACCTCAAGCAGGTCAAGACCGTGGTCCTCGACGAGGCCGACGAGATGCTGGACCTGGGCTTCCTGCCCGACGTCGAGCGCATCCTGGCCGCCCTGCCGCCAGTGCGCCAGGCGATGCTGTTCTCCGCCACCATGCCCGGCGCCGTGATCACCATGGCCCGCCGCTACATGACCCGCCCGACGCACATCCGTGCCCAGGATCCAGGCGACGACGATTCGCTGACCAAGCGCAACATCCGCCAGCTGGTCTACCGCGCGCACAACATGGACAAGGACGAGATGGTCGCCCGGCTGCTGCAGGCCGAGGGCCGCGGCAAGACCATCATCTTCACCCAGACCAAGCGTTCGGCCGCCAAGCTCTCCGATGAGCTGGTCGACCGCGGCTTCAACGCCGGATCGCTGCACGGCGACCTGGGCCAGGGAGCCCGCGAACAGGCGTTGAAGGCCTTCCGTTCCGGCAAGGTCGATATTCTGGTCGCCACCGATGTCGCAGCCCGCGGCATCGACGTGGACGACGTGACCCACGTGGTCAACCTGCAGTGCCCGGATGACGAGAACACCTACCTGCACCGCGTGGGCCGCACCGGCCGTGCCGGCAATACCGGTACCGCGGTCACCTTCGTGGACTGGGATTCGGTGCCTCGCTGGTCGCTGATCAACAAGGCCCTGGGCTTGAACGTGCCTGAGCCTGTGGAAACCTACTCCTCCTCGCCGCACTTCTTCGCCGACCTTGATATCCCCAAGGGCACCAAGGGGCGCCTGCCGCGGGCGAAGAAGGCCAGCAGCGCCGAGGGCGAAGGTTCCGGACGCGCTTCTGATTCCCCGCGCACACCACGCCGCCGAAGCAATTCGCGCTCGCGCACTCGCACCGTCAACGGCCAGCGCACCGAAAAGCCTGCCGTCCAGGGCGAGGCTGCAGAGACGGAGAGCTCGCGCCACGGCCACTCCAAGGGCAAGCAGGATCGTCCGGCACGGGAGAACGAGCGCCATCGCGAGACTCACAAGCCTGGCGCCGACGCTGAAGAGAACTCGAACACTGCCTCGCAGGCTCGCCGTCGCCGTCCGCGCCGCCGCACCCGCAGCACCGATGAAGGCGGCCAGGACTAGTTCCCGTTCCCCTCGTCAGTTCGTTTTTCCGAAAGGAACCTAAGCCAGCGGTGCTTGCTCAACCCGAAGAATCAGCAATACCTGAAACCGGACCTTCTGGCGCCGACGCGCCAGCGGGTCCGGCGACAGCCAATACCGTGTACCACGGGGATAACCTCAGTGCGCTCTCGGCCTTGCCGGAACAGAGCTTCACGTTGATCTATGTGGACCCACCGTTCAATACCGGGCGGAAGCAAACCCGCGCCCAGCGCACCATGGTGCGTGCCACCGAGGGCGAAGGCGATCGCACCGGGTTCCAGGGCCGCGCCTATAACACCGAGCTGGGTACGGCACGGTCCTACCATGACACCTTCGATGACTATCTCAGCTTCATTGAGCCGCGGTTGCGCCAAGCGCATCGGTTGCTCGCTGAAGATGGCACCTTGTATGTGCACCTTGATTACCGCGAGGTGCACTACGTGAAGGTTCTCCTCGACGAGATTTTTGGCCGCGAATGCTTCCTCAATGAGCTGATTTGGGCTTATGACTATGGGGCTCGCGCCAAGAACCGGTGGCCTGCCAAGCACGACACGATCCTGGTGTATGTGAAGGATCCAAAGCGCTATCACTTTGATTCCACCGAGGTGGACCGCGAACCGTATATGGCTCCCGGCCTGGTGACCCCGGAGAAGCGCGCCCTAGGCAAGCTGCCCACCGATGTGTGGTGGCATACGATTGTTTCGCCCACCGGCAAGGAAAAGACCGGCTACCCCACGCAGAAGCCTGAAGGGATTTTGCGCCGGATCATTTCGGCGTCATCCCGCCCGGGCGACTGGGTGCTGGACTTCTTTGCAGGCTCTGGAACTACCGGCGCCGTGGCAGCCAAGCTGGGCCGCCAGTTTGTCCTGGTAGACCAGAATCCTGAAGCAATCGACGTGATGCGTTCACGGCTTCCCGAGTCAACGACCTACATCAAGGCCTGAGATCCGGTGCCTTCCTGAATAATACGTTGCAGCATTTCCGGCTCGGTGAGATTCTCACCGAGCCGGTTCAGTTTTCCGGTTCCGTGATAGTCGGAAGAGCCGGTGACGATCAAATCGTGTTCGGCGGCGAGTTCCAGCAGCCAGCCTTTGCCTTCCTCGCTGTTATCCCGGTGATGCACTTCCACTCCGCCCAGGCCCGCATCAATCATGTCGTGGAAGGTCGAATCAGCTACGACACGTCCGCGCTTTGATGCTTTGGGATGGGCAAAGACTGGAACTCCACCTGCTTCACGAACCAATTGCACCGCCTTGGACGGGTCCACGGCCGGGTGGGCGACATAGTAGCGCGAACGGTACGAAAGCACGTTGGCGAAAGCCTCATTGCGGTTTTCCACGACTCCGGCCGTTACCAGCGCATCGGCGATATGGGGCCGCCCCACAGTGGAGCCAGGCTGGCAATGGTTGCGCACCAGGTCCCAAGTAATCGGGTAGTCCTCGGCCAGGCGTTCAACGATGCGCTGCGCGCGAATGATGCGGGCATTCAATGCGAGGTCCAGTTCGTCAAGCAGCGGTTGATAGTTGGGATCGTGGAGGTAGCTCAGCAAGTGAACGCTGATGCCATTGGGGTCCTGGCAGGTGATCTCCATGCCGGGGATGAACCCGAGGCCGATTTCTTTTGCGGCCGCTGCCGCCGGCGCCCAACCGGTGGTCTGGTCATGATCGGTCAGCGCCACCACATCCAGCCCAGCGGCAGCCGCGGAGCGTATCAGCTCGGACGGGGTTTCCGTTCCGTCGGACACATTGGAGTGGGTGTGCAGGTCAATTCGCATAAGCCTAGATTATCCCCTGCGCTGATTCTTTGCTGGGATACCGCCGAGGGTGACACACTTGGACTATGACCAATCAAGATTCAACTGCACAAAGCGCAGATCAGCCGTTGGAAGACCGAGTGAACAACCGTTCCCAGCGTCCAACGTCCAAAGCATTCCAGGAATTCATGGCCTCATCGTGGGCTACCGATACCTCTGCATTGCCCGAACAGGATGCGGCGGCAGGCTTTGCAGCGGCTCGTCGCGCAAAGCTCTCGGAGAATTTTGCTGGCGAACGCCTTGTGATTCCGGCCGGTCCGTTGAAGGTCCGCTCCAACGACACCGACTACCGCTTCCGTCCGCACTCGGCCTTCGCGCACCTCACCGGCCTCGGTGTGGACCATGAACCAGATGCCGTGCTGGTTATGGAGCCGACCGACGATGGCGCCGGCGAAAAAGGCAGCAACCACGTTTCCACCCTGTACTTCGCTCCCATGGCTGGTCGCGACAGCAGCGATTTCTACCTGAATTCGCGTTCTGGCGAATTCTGGGTTGGCCCGCGCCCAACATTGTCGTCGTTGGCTGCCCGCACCGGCCTGCCGACCGATTCGCTGGATCAGCTGGAAATGGCAATCACCAAGAATTCCGGTCCCCAGGCTTTGGGCGGCATTCGCATCCGCCTGGTGCGCGACGTGGACCTGAATATGGACGCCCTGGTGGATACCTCGCGCATCAACACCGGGCAGGATCTGGAAGCCAGCGACGCGATGGACACCGAGCTTTCGGAGTTCGTCTCGGAAATCCGCTTGGTGAAGGACGAGTACGAAATCGCAGAATTGCGCAAGTCTGTGGCCGCCACCATCAATGGCTTCGAGGACGTGGTGCGCAACCTGGACAAGGCCATGGCCCATCAGCGGGGTGAACGCGTCGTCGAAGGAGCATTCTTTGCCCGGGCGCGCTTGGAAGGCAACGAGCTGGGCTACGACACCATCGCTGCTTCCGGCAACAACGCAACCATCTTGCATTGGATCCGCAACACCGGTTCCGTCAACGACGGCGAGGTGCTGTTGCTCGACGCTGGTGTCGAAGCTGACTCGCTGTACACCGCCGACATCACCCGCTCATTGCCAGTCTCCGGCACGTACACCGACGTGCAGCGCAAGGTGTACCAGGCGGTCCTCGATGCTGCTGATGCCGCGTTCGCTGCAGTGAAGCCGGGACTCAAGTTCCGCGACTTGCACCTGATCGCTACCCGGGTACTGGCCGAGCGCCTATCCGAATGGGGCATCCTGCCAGTCTCGGTCGACGAAGCCATGAGCCAGGAGGGCCAGCACCACCGCCGTTGGATGCCGCATGGCACCAGCCACCACCTGGGCCTGGATGTACACGACTGCGCGCAGGCGCGTGCCGAGTTGTACTTGGATGCAGAGTTGAAGGAAGGCATGGTTTTCACCATCGAGCCTGGCCTGTACTTCAAGGATGAGGATCTGGCGATTCCGGAAGAGTACCGCGGCCTGGGTGTGCGCATCGAGGATGACATTCTTGTCACCGCTGATGGCGCCGAAAACCTGAGCGCAGCCTTGCCGCGCAACCCGGATGAGGTTGAAGCGTGGATGGCCAAGCTTCGCGGCTAAGAACGGAGCCTGAAGCTTAAAAACCGAGGGTCCTAGTTCAACTGCTCAACGCAGCTGAACTAGGACCCTCAAGGCTTTAATTCTGCTTTATGCCCCGGACTCGTTGTCCTTGGACTGGGTCGCAGGAGAGTTCTCCGGGTTCACCTTCGGCTCAACCGAGGAAAGGTCCTTCTCCGGCTGGGAGCCAGCCGAGCTGTCCTGCGCAACTGGCTTCTCCTGCTCTGGCTTCGGCGCATCCTCAGCCTGTTCCGGCAGGCTTGCGGACGGTTCTGCTGCGGGCTGTGAATCATTGACTCGCACGCCGTAACGCGGACGTCCATCAGGCAAGTCGGGGAACTGGCCACGAGGTGGATCGCTGGACTCGGCGGGCTCCGCAGAACCCTGAGGCTGAGCCGGTGCCTGCACCGGAGCTGCTGGTGCGGCTGGTGCTTGTTGCTGCACCGGGGCCGGAGCCGACTGCGCTGCAGCTGGATGCGGGCGCATCGGCAGTTTTGCCGCCAGGGTTCGGGCTGCCTGGGCATGTTCAAAATCGACAACCACATCAAAGCTGGTGGCCACGAATTGGCTCGAGGATGCGAAGTCGCGCTTTCCGCGGCGGGTCGAATAGCTCACCACGCCGGCAATCATCCAGATAGCCATGCCCAAGCCAATAGACGACAGGATCTGGTACAGGCCGTTGCCGCCACCGCCAAAGAGCGAGAGCAGCAGGCCAACAAACAGGCCCATCATGCCACCCTGGGCTGCGCCAGACAGAGCCACCTTCGGGTAGGAAAGTTTCGCCGTGACTCGCTCAACCGTGCGCACATCATTGCCGACAATGCTTACCGAGGCGACGGGAAAGTCATTGTCTGCCAGGTAGTCAACGAGCTTCTGCGCGTCGAGGTAGCTGGTGTAGCGTCCAAGCAGTTCTCCGCGAGGCAAACCGTTGGGGCTGATCGAATTTACTCCATGAGGCGAGGTCATATCTATATTGTGCACAGGTTTACTGTGAGCCTGCCTAGTTGTGAACTAACTATCGCTGAGGGTGAAAGAAACAGTTGAGAGCTTGTGGCTTTGCACACCGCAATGATCAATGGGACACGATAGTCTAGAGGTGTGAGCGCACAAGTGTCTAAAATCTTCGTCGCCCGGCTTCTCGGGCTTGATGTCTTCGACCCCTTGGGCGACCGCCTGGGCCGTTTGCGCGATGTAGTTGTTGTCTCTCGCGGCCCTCAGAAGCCTGCCGCTTGTGTGGGTCTGGTGGTCGAGGTCCCCGGCAAGCGACGGGTATTCGTGCCGATGACCCGTATCCAATCCATGGAAGCCAACCAGGTCATCTGCTCGGGCTTGGTCAACATGCGCCGCTTCCAGCAGCGTGGCCAGGAGATCCTTGTTGTTGCCGAAATGTTCGACCGCACCATCACCTTTGTCGACGGCTCGGGCCGAGGCGTCATTGAAGACGTGGGCTTGACCCAGACCCGTCGTGGCGACTGGGAAATCAACGAATACTACGTGCAACGCGGCGTCCCCACGTCCTCCCTCCTGGGCTTGCGCTCGCGCCGACGCGACAAGGTGCTGGTGTCCTGGCAGGACATTCGCCACGGCTCCCAGAACGAGCCCCAGTCCGCTGATACCTTCGTGGCTACGCACGATGAGATGAAGCCGGCCGACTTTGCCGACGCGCTGCATGAAATGAATGAAAAGCGCCGTCTGGAAATTGCCGCCCACCTGCAAGATGAGCGCCTGGCTGATGTGCTTCAGGAACTTCCAGACCGCGAACAGGTTGAAATTCTCTCGGCGCTGGGCCTGGAACGCGCCGCGGATGTGCTCGAAGAAATGGATCCGGACGATGCGGCGGACCTCTTGGCCGGCATAGGCGAGGAAACCAAGCACCAGCTGCTGGATTTGATGAACGAGGACGAGGCCAAGGACGTTCGCCGCCTGCTCGCCTATCCCGAGGGCACTGCCGGTTCGGTGATGACCCCGGTGCCGGTGATTCTCACGCCGGAATCAACGGTGGCAGAGGCGCTCGCCTCGGTGCGCCTGGAAGAACTGAGCCCGGCACTGGCTTCCACCGTCTACGTGGTTCGACCTCCTTTGGAAACGCCCACCGGCCGTTACCTTGGCCAGGTTCATATCCAGGCGCTGTTGCGCGCCGCTCCCCCCGAACCGCTGGGCGACATTCTTGATACCGAACTGGAGTCCATGTCGGATCTTGCCGATATTTCGGACGTTGTCAGGCATCTGGCTACCTACAACCTCACCAGTGTCGGAGTCACCAACAAAGAAGGCCGGCTCGTTGGAGCCATTACCGTCGACGACGTGTTGGACCACATTCTTCCCGATGATTGGCGCTCTCAAGACTAAACGAGCCCCACCAATAGACAGATCAGCAGAGGAGTTCCAGCTATGGCTGAGCAGCGTAAGACTAATGGCCTG
The DNA here is from genome assembly GCF_015524875.1 of Glutamicibacter sp. FBE19. Taxonomy (NCBI): domain Bacteria; kingdom Bacillati; phylum Actinomycetota; class Actinomycetes; order Micrococcales; family Micrococcaceae; genus Glutamicibacter; species Glutamicibacter sp. FBE19. Next base: position 43,500 of record NZ_JACKQN010000008.1, read on the forward strand.
GACACCCCACTGGCAGCACGACAACGATTCTGGCCTCGTTTCTCCCCCAACCCGGACCTGTTTGGCTCGGCCACGGAGAAGTTTGCCCGTTTCATGGGTACCCCGCAATTCCTGCTGTACATGACGGTGTTCTGTGCGTTCTGGCTGATCTGGAATTCCGTGGCCCCCCAAGGCTGGCGTTTTGATGATGCCACCATTGGTTTCACCGCCCTGACGCTGATGCTCTCGCTCCAGGCTTCCTACGCTGCGCCATTGCTGCTGCTGGCGCAGAACCGCCAGGATGACCGTGACCGTGTCTCGCTGTCTGAGGACCGCGCCCGCGCCGAGCGCAATCTCTACGACACCGAATATCTGACGCGGGAATTGGCTTCGCTGCGTTTGGCCCTGCGTGATGTGGCGACTCGCGACTATGTCCGCTCCGAATTGCGCAATGTGCTCGAAGAGCTGCTGGAGACCGCAGACGGCGAAGAGCTGAATCTTCGCGCCAAGAAAAAGAACAGCGGCAAGAACTCATCCCCGCAGACCGGAATCATCGAAACGGTTGCACCCCAGCAGCGGAAGAATACCAGCAAGTGAGCAATTCCGAAGTACTGCTTGAAGCACTGAGAACTGTCAACGATCCCGAGCTTCGCCGCCCCATCACCGAGCTGGATATGGTGCAATCCGCCCAGCTCGATGGCCAGAAGGCGCGAGTGACGATCTTGTTGACCATTGCTGGCTGCCCCATGCGCTCGACCATTGAAGCGGAGGTCACCGCTGCTTTGCTGGGTGTTGCCGAAGTAGAAGATGTCGATGTCACCCTTGGCGTGATGGATCCCCAGCAGCGGGCCGCATTGCGCGAGCGGCTAGCCAGCCGGCGCACGCCGTTCTCCGATCCGCAGTCCCTGACGCGTGTTATCGCGGTGGCCAGCGGCAAGGGCGGGGTGGGCAAGTCCTCGATCACCGCGAACCTCGCCGCGCATCTTGCCTCGCAAGGGCTGAAGGTCGGCCTGATTGATGCCGATGTGCACGGCTTTTCCATCCCGTCGCTGATGGGCATTACGCAGAATCCCACACGCATGGACGATATGATCCTGCCACCGGTGGCGCATGGCGTGAAGGTCATTTCCATTGGCATGTTCCTGGATTCGAATCAGCCGGTCATTTGGCGCGGGCCGATGCTGCACCGTGCCTTGGAGCAGTTTTTGTCCGATGTCTACTTTGGCGATCTGGACTACCTGTTCCTTGATCTGCCCCCAGGCACCGGAGACATGGCCATCTCGGTATCCCAGCTTTTGCCGAACAGCGAACTTCTGGTGATCACCACCCCGCAGTCCACCGCAACCGAGGTGGCCGAGCGTGCGGGAACGATTGCGCTGCAAACCGATCAGAAGGTCCTCGGCGTGGTGGAAAATATGAGTTTCCTGCAATTGCCCGATGGCACGCGCATGGAGGTCTTCGGTTCCGGCGGCGGAGAGAACCTCAGCGAATCATTGACCCGCCAACTGGGGTATGAGGTCAACTTGTTATCCCAGATCCCGTTGGAAGAATCCGTGCGCGTTGGTTCGGACCAGGGCACTCCGGTGGTTCTTGGCGCCGCGCAGTCGCCAGCAGCCCTGGCACTGCAGGAATTGGCGGAGAAACTAGTACAGCGACCGCGCGGACTAGCCGGGCGATCGCTGCCAATGTCGTTCTAAGCCTGTTGTTCTAGGTAGCTTCGGAATCAAAAGGAGCGGCTTCATTGGCCGCGAGCGGTGGCTGCTTCTGGGTTTCTGTAGCAATCGCCGTGCGGACCGGAGCCGCCGCGGCATTCGGAGCGCTCTTGGCAGCATTGATGGCATCATCAAATTCGTCGACCAGCGCTTCCTTGATGATGCGGCGTGGATCGTACTGCCGGGGATCGAGTTTTCGCCAGTCGATGTCGGCGACTTCATCGCCGACCTCGTCGCGCAACTGCTCCTTGGCCCCATTAGCCATGCGCCGCACTTCTTTGACGAGGTTGGCTAGCTTTTTGGCGTATTCAGGCAGCTTTTCGGGGCCGAGTATGACGACCGCGAGCACCGCGAGAACAATGAACTCGCTACCGTTAATTCCAAAAAGATCCACGTAAAAAGATTACCCTGTCCCAAGCGAACTCACGAAGTCACCGCGCCACAATGCCGGCCCGGGCATCGCTGATTACCTGTTAATTGGCGGCCCGCAGCCCCAGAGGAATTCGCGGCAACGACATGGTTTTCGCCGGGCGATTGGCCGGATTGCGGTGCGCGAGGGCATCACGAAGCATGGCGCGGCCTCGGTGGATTCGCGACCGAACCGTTCCGAGCTTCACATTGAGGATCCGGGAAACTTCCTCATAGGAGAAACCTTCCATATCGCACAATACAATGGCGGCACGGAACTCCGGAGACAATGCCCGCAGGGCTTCTTGCACGTCCACATCCAAGTTGTTGAATTCGAAGTAGCGCTCGGGGGTGATCACGTTGCCCGGCAGGCGCTCTTCAGCTCCATCGGCAAATCCATCAAAGCGGATCTTGCTCTTGCGTCGAGCCTGGTCCAGGAAGAGGTTGGTGGTGATGCGATGCAGCCAGCCGCCCATGGTTCCAGGAGTGTAGCCGTCCAGGGCTTTGAAGGCGCGAACGAATGCTTCTTGGGAGAGATCCTCCGCGTCGTGGCGGTTGCCAGTTAAGCGGTAAGCCAGCCTGAATACCTGTTCGCCGTGCTCATGGACCATTTGCTCCCATGTCGGCGTCGTGGTTTCTGGGGCCGCAACGGCCGAAACTGATTCACTTGGTACATTGTTCACTTTTCAAGTATGAGTTCGGAAGCTGAGCTGAAGCTAAGAATCCCCTACGGGTGAACTATCAAGTTGAACAATTTCGCTTCTCGCGCTGGGTACGATTGATACTGGCCGTCAACTGACAACGTTATTGAGGATCCCTGCCCATGCCTTCGATGAATCCAGAACTCTTCGCGAGCTGGACCTACACCCAGAACCACATCAGCGAGCCCGAGCATGTTGCCCCGGTACGCGAACGTGCGGAGGACCTGGGCGTACGATGCATCGATCCAGCCGGCCGGTCCATGCTGCAGCTGCTGTGCACCTTGCGCCGCCCGCGCAACGCGGTAGAAATCGGCTCGGGAGTCGGTGTTGCTTCCCTGGCCATGCTGGAAGCCGTTGGCCCCTCACTGACCTTGACAGCAATCGAATCCGACCTGGAACATGCCAACGCCATGCGCCAGGGGTTGCGCGAGTCCGGAATTCCTTCGGCCCGCGCCAGGATCATCACCGAACGCGCCGAAAACGTGCTCTCGCGCCTGGCTGATCACGCCTATGACCTGGTGCTGATCGATGCCGGCGCTGACCTGCTGCTGGAATATGTTGCCGAAGCCAAGCGCCTTGTGGGCGTTGGCGGAGTGATTATCGTGAACAATGCCTTTGACGAGCACCGCTTGGCCAAACCGGCCGTGCGAAAGACATCCACCGTCATGACCCGTGATGCGTTGCGGATGCTGCGCGAGGACCCGCGACTGCAGACCCACCTGTTCCCCACCGAGCAAGGATTATTCGTAGCCGCTGTCTTGCCGCCGGCAGCTCCAAAGCCTAGGTAGGCAGGCAAAAAGGACCGACGTGGTTGTCGGTCCTTTATTACTATCGCGTGGTGCGATCAAGCTGAATCAGTCGGTGACCTTTAGAAGGCAGTCGCGCAGTTCGGTCGCTTCAGCGTCATTCAACTCGACGACCAGCCGTCCACCGCCGTCGATTGGCAGGCGCAGGATCAGGCTCCGGCCCTCTTTAACGACTTCCATTGGCCCATCACCAGTACGTGGCTTCATAGCAGCCATTAAGCTGTTCCCTTCGTCTGTGGCTAACGCGCGCAACAATTTTTGCGTTACGCACAACCGAATGCCTTGTCCAACATCTGCCCAGATTCCCGGCTGAGTTGGGACTCTTATCTTCTATTATTACTAATTTTCTCTCGTGTCGCTAATCACACGCCGTGACTCCAGGTCACGAATAGTATTTTCCAGAGTCGTGATTTCGGCTGCAAGCAGGTCCAGCACGTCATCAACCTGATCGCAGCGGTAACCTCGCAGCCCCAGGGAAAAACGCACTTTGTCGATATGTTCTGCGCGCGGATTCTCAGGGAGCAATACTGGCGGCAAAGACGCCTGGTGCTCCACCAATCCGACGATCGGCTCGTGAGGCGACTCGAAGTGCCGGCCCACGCCCAGTTTTTTGCGCTGCCCAGAGAGCAGCAACGCGACGGCCCCCACCAGGAGCAGCGCGATCAAGATCAGCAAGAATGGCATCGGCTTCCCCTACACCGCTTGTTCCGGGGCAGGCTGCTTATCGGCCATGCCCAGGACCAGGTCCACGGCTTCATCCGGATCATCGGTCACCGTAAACAAGTTCAAGTCCTTCGCAGAGATGGCCCGTTCCGCGGCGACGGTATTGGTCAGCCAGTCCACCAGCCCGCCCCAGTAGGATTTGCCGACAAGGACAATTGGGAAGCTCGTGATCTTCTGGGTTTGCACCAAGGTCAAGGCCTCGAAAAGCTCATCCAGCGTGCCAAAGCCGCCAGGAAGAACGATGAAGCCTTGCGAGTACTTGACGAACATGGTCTTGCGGACGAAGAAGTACCGGAAGTTCAAGCCCTTGTTCACGGACGCATTCAATCCGGTTTCGAAAGGCAGCTCAATGCCCAGCCCCACCGAAATGCCGTCATTCTCGGCCGCGCCCTTGTTGGCGGCTTCCATGGCGCCTGGCCCGCCACCGGTGATGGTGGTGATTCCGGCTTCAGCCAAACGGCTTCCGATGCGGTGGGCCATCTGGTAGTACGGGCTTTGCGGATCAGTCCGAGCAGATCCGAACACCGCAATCGCCGGGCCGGTGCCCGCAAGAGTGCCAAACCCGTTGACGAATTCAGATTGGATCCGCAGGACACGCCACACGTCGGTGTGGGTCACGTCTTCCTGCGGGCTCTCCAATAAGTAGTGGTCGAGCTGGTCTTCTGGACGCTTGCCTGGCCAATTCGCTTCGACGTGACGTTGCCCCGCACGAGCGTTCTCTTCGCTCTTTCGCTGATGAACCATAACTTCACTCTATCTGTAATTTCACTCCGAGCCGGACTGTGTCGCGACACCATTAAAGTGACAGTTATGTAACAACTAAGTGTGACTTATTCGAAGTAGCGCGTAGCAAGCGTCACATCAAGTAATGTCTATTGCATGAACAGCGATCATCAGGCTCAGGCTTCTACAGCTGGCCCCATCGTCCAACTGACTGGGGTCAATAAGCACTACGGTGCCCTGCATGTACTCAACAACATCAACCTCGAAGTCACCAAGGGCGAGGTAGTTGTGATCTTGGGTCCGTCGGGCTCGGGCAAGTCCACCTTGTGCCGTGCCATCAACCGACTGGAAACCATCGACGAGGGCACCATCAAGATTGACGGCAATACGCTTCCATCTGAAGGCAAGGCACTTGCCAAGTTGCGCGCCGACGTTGGAATGGTCTTCCAGTCCTTCAACCTCTTCGCGCACAAGTCCATTCTGGAGAACGTGACCCTCGGTCCGATCCGGGTCAAGGGCATGAAGAAGCCAAAGGCCAAGGAATTGGCAATGCAGCTTCTTGAACGAGTCGGAGTGGCGAACCAGGCCGACAAGCTTCCCGCCCAGCTTTCTGGCGGACAGCAGCAGCGTGTGGCCATCGCGCGAGCCCTGGCCATGAAACCCAAGGTCATGCTCTTTGACGAGCCCACCAGCGCGCTGGATCCGGAAATGATCAACGAGGTGCTCGACACCATGGTGGGGCTGGCCAAGGAAGGCATGACCATGCTTGTGGTCACCCACGAGATGGGCTTCGCACGCAAGGCCGCGGACCGCGTGATCTTCATGGCCGACGGGCAAATCGTTGAACAAGCCACTCCGGAAGAATTCTTCACCAATCCGCAATCTGACCGTGCCAAGGACTTCCTCGGCAAGCTCATTACCAACCACTGATTTCATCACCCCGCATCCAACAGGAGGAAACATGCGTAAAACTCGTTTTGGCACCATCGCAGCAATGGCAGCTATCGGGGCAATGGCCCTGACATCATGTGGCGGCTCGGGCAACGAGGCTGACGGCGACAAGATCCGCATCGGCATCAAGTTCGACCAGCCAGGTCTGGGATTCAAGGACGGCGACAACTACACCGGCTTCGATGTGGACGTCGCAAAGTACGTAGCCAACGAGCTGGGCTACCCCGAAGACAAGATCGAATTCGTTTCGGCTCCTTCGGCCAACCGCGAGACCATGCTGCAAAACAACCAGGTCGACATGATCTTCGCAACCTATTCGATCACCGATGAGCGCAACAAGGTCATCGACTTCGCTGGCCCGTACTTTGTCGCTGGCCAGGATCTGCTGGTTGCTTCCGATTCCGACATTGATGGCCCAGAAGCCTTGAACGGCAAGAACCTGTGCTCGGTAACCGGTTCTACCTCGGCCCAGAAGGTCAAGGACAACTACGCTGAGGGAACGAATCTGCAGGAGCTCCCGGGCTACGCAGAGTGCGTCACCCAGATGAGCGGCGGCACCATCGACGCGGTCACCACCGATGACATCATCCTCGCCGGTTTGGCAGCCCAGCCTGCATACAAGGGCAAGTTCAAGGTTGTAGGCAAGCCATTCAGCGAAGAGAATTATGGCGTCGGCCTGCCAGACGGCACCGACAAGTGCAAGGCCATCAACGAAGCGATCACCAAGATGATCGACTCCGGCGATTGGCAGAAGGCGTTGGACAAGAACACCGAGGGCACCGGATACACGCCGAACTCGAAGACCAACCCGCCAAAACTCGCAGATACCTGCGCCTAGCATTTCCTGATGCCGTGGGGGTCAAGGACTGTCCTTGACCCCCGCAGCATTATTGCCTTCTCATTTGAGCAACTTTTTCGCTCATCGTTCCCCTAGCCGCTTGGCCCTCACCATGGCCACCGAGACAGAGGCTTGCAGTGGAGAATTATTTATCCATATTCACTGAGTACGACATCCCAGGGGCATTCTGGGTCAATATCCAACTAACTTTCTGGGCGGCCATCGGCGCGCTGGTGCTGGGCACAATTCTTGCGCTGCTTCGCATCTCCCCAGTGGCCAGCTTCCAGGCCATCGGCACGAGCTACGTTAACCTGGTTCGAAATACGCCACTGACCATCATCATCCTGTTCGCCGTTCTGGCCCTCTACGGCCAGCTTGGTTTCACCCTTGGCGGAGATTTCCACGCGAACTTCTTCCGGCTGTCGGTTTTGGGCCTTGCGGTGTATCACGCGGCATTCGTCTGCGAAGCCATCCGATCGGGTGTCAATACCGTTCCGCTGGGACAAGCCGAGGCGGCACGAGCGATCGGGCTGGGCTTCTTGCCCGCGGCCCGGCTCGTGATTTTGCCCCAGGCGTTTCGCGGCGCAATCGTCCCGCTGGGTAATACGCTGATCGCCTTGATCAAGAACTCCACCGTTGCTGCTGTTGGTTCGGTAGCCACCGAATCCTCGTCGGTGATGAAGACGATGATCGAGTTCCGCTCCGATATCGTCATTCCGATCTTCTTGACCTTTGCCATTGGCTTCGTGATTATTGTGATCCCCGTGGGACTGTTGACCACGTGGCTGTCCAAGAAACTGGCGGTGGCACGATGAGCGCTTCAATTCTTTTTGATACCCCGGGGCCCAAGGCCCGTCGCCGTATTCTCATTATCAATATCGTCGGCGCACTGATTGCCCTGGGCATCGTAGCGTGGATTTTCCTTGGCCTCGCAGCCAAGGGTCAGATGCAGCCGGAGCAGTGGGATGACTTCATCCAAGGAAGCACCTGGAAGAACTATTTGCTTCCCGGCCTGTTGAACACCGTCAAGGCGGCAATCCTGGGAATCATCGGCTCGGTGGTTTTTGGCTTGGTCTTCGGTGTGGGACGCCTCTCGCAGAACAAGCTGGTCAACGGATTCTGCACGGTCATCGTGGAATTCTTCCGCGCCGTCCCAGTGCTGCTGATGATCGTGTTCTTCAACGTGTTCTTCTCGCGCTCCCTTGAGCTGCCAGGAAATACCGCGTTGTGGGCAGTTGTTGCCGCTTTGGTGTTCTACAACGGTTCCGTTGTTGCCGAGCTGGTTCGTTCTGGTGTCCACAACCTGCCTAAGGGACAACGGGAAGCTGGTATCGCCATCGGCCTGACTCGTGGCATGTCCTTGCGGCATATCGAAATCCCGCAGGCGCTTGTGGCGATGCTGCCGGCTTTGATTGGCCAGTTCGTCGTGATCTTGAAGGACTCGGCGCTGGGCTACATCATCAGCTTCAACGAGCTCTTGTTCTTCGCGAGAACCTATTCCTCGCCTAACGGCAACGTCTTGCAGGCTTTGATTGTCACTGCGGTCATCTTCATCTTGATCAACTTCACCTTGAGCAAAATCGCAGAATTGACCTCCAAGCGGTTGAGCAGCCGAGTCAAGAAAGACAAGAATGCTCCAGCAGTAGTCGGTACCACTGCCGTGACCTTTGCCGAGACCGGCCCACAAGATGGTCCCAAGGACCATTAGCCTGTAGAACGGCCTCCATCTGGCCAGCAGCGACAAAAGCGCTCCTTGCATCGTGCAAGGAGCGCTTTTGGTTTTATTGCCCTGATCTTCTCGCCGAGGCTAGCTCAGCCATGCACGCAAGGAGTTCAGGCACGTACGGATATCGTCCTGCGCGACATGCTCGTCATCGCTGTGGGCCAACAATGCGTCGCCAGGACCAAAGTTCACCGCAGAAACGCCAAGGGCCGAGAAGCGGGACACATCGGTCCAGCCGTATTTGGGCTTGGGCTCTTGGCCAAGAATCTTGATGAGGTCAGCTGCGATCTCCTGGTCCAAACCAGGCTTGGCCCCTTCGGCGCCATCGGTTCGCTCGATTTCAAAGCCATCAAAGAGTTCGAAGACGAGGGCTTGTGCTTCAGCCAGCGTCTTGTCCGGAGCAAAACGATAGTTGATTTCGACTTCGCAGTAGTCCGGGATGACGTTTCCGGCGATTCCACCGTTGATGCGCACCGCGTTCATTCCTTCGCGGTAGTCCAGGCCCTCCACGGTAATGGTCTGGGGCTCGTAGTCGGAGAGCCGCTGGAGGATCGGCGCGGCGTCATGGATGGCGTTATGGCCCATCCAGGCGCGTCCTGAGTGCGCTGCCTTGCCCCGGGTGCGAATCACGAATCGGCTAGTGCCATTGCAGCCACCCTCAACCGTTCCGTTGGTTGGCTCAAGCAGGATGGCAAAATCGGCTTCGAGCAGTTCCGGGCTGTTCTTCGCCAAACGTCCCAGACCGGACTTGGCCGCTTCCACTTCCTCGTGGTCATAGAAGACGTAGGTGACATCGTATTTGGCATCGGTCAGCTCGGCAGCCAGGGCCAGCTGCACCGCGACCCCGCCCTTCATGTCGGTCGCCCCGCGTCCATAGAGCACGCCGTCGATCACCTGGGCCGGGACGGTGCCCTTGGCGCCTTGCGTGCGCGGCAATGGAACGGTGTCCAGATGGCCCGCGAGCACGACTCTGCGTTCGCGGCCGAAATTGGTGCGGGCAACGATGGCATCCTGATCGCGATGAACCTGCAGGTGCTCCAGCTTCAGCAAGGCCTGATGCACCTGATCAGCAATTTCTTGTTCATTCCCGGAAACAGATTCAATGTTCATGATCTGTTCGGTCAGCACTGCGACGTCCTGTAGCAGGTCCAATTCGTTCACGGTATTCATCGTCCTACGTCTCTAGCTTCACTAGCCTGTCATCTATCAACGTTACCCGGCGTTTCGAGGATACGATCAGTGTATGACTTCAGAATCTGTGACTTCATCCAGTGACTCAACCGTCCGCTTGGCCTCCGGTCATGGTCTTGCCACGATTGCCGCGGATGGAACCGTCCTCGACGTTTGGTACCCAGCCCCTGTCCTTGGCGAGCTTTCGTCGGCAGACGAGCTTTCCGGCGAGCTAGCGGCAGCTGCCCAAGACGATGCTGCCCGCGGCACCACCCAGAAGGTGGTCTCGCTGACCATCGATCTTGACGTAGCACCGGCTGACACCGCTGATGTGTGGCTGCGATTGCATCTGCTATCCCACCGATTGGCGCAGCCGAACACCATCAATCTTGACGGCATCTTCGGCCACTTGGCCAACGTGGTTTGGACCAACTTCGGCCCGTGCCAGGTTGATGGCTTCGAGGTAACCCGCCTGAAGCTGCGTGCCCGCGGCGCGGTCACCGTATATGGCGTGGACAAGTTCCCGCGCATGGTCGATTACGTCGTTCCGACCGGCGTCCGTATTGCTGATGCTGACCGCGTTCGCCTGGGCGCGCACCTTGCCGAAGGTACCACCGTCATGCACGAAGGCTTCGTGAACTTCAATGCTGGCACCCTGGGCACCTCAATGGTCGAGGGCCGCATCTCGGCTTCGGTGGTTGTGGGCGACGGTTCCGATGTCGGAGGCGGCGCCTCGATCATGGGTACGCTTTCCGGCGGCGGACGCGAGCGCATCGTCATTGGCGAGCGTGTCCTGCTGGGCGCCAACGCTGGTGTTGGCATTTCGGTGGGTGATGACTCGGTGGTCGAAGCCGGGCTCTACGTGACCGCTGGCACACGGGTGCTTTTGGGCGAGAAGCAGGTCAAGGCCCTGGAACTGTCCGGAGTTTCGAACCTGTTGTTCCGCCGTAACTCGATTTCTGGCGCGGTCGAGGCTTTGCCTCGCGCCGGCCAGACCGTGGAGCTGAACAGCGCACTGCACGCCAACTAATGACGTTTAGGGGCTCGCTGGATATTGGAGATATTCAGCGAGCCCCGATTTCTTTTAAGCTCCCGGGAAAATGATGGTGACCATGGGCTGGATGAAGCCGTGGAACGCCTTGGAATCCTGCAGCAAGGATGTACTGGCGACAATCGTCGCTCGGCCGGTGAGCCAGGCACGTGGCTCGTCCAGGGGCATGTCAATAAGCTGGATCTGCTGCTGGGGTGCTGTCGTATCGTGATCTACCCCGTGATCCAACAGGATCCTCTCTAATTCATCGAGGCGCAGCGGCACGTAGTTTATGCTCTTTTCGACAAACTCCTCGGCATGCTGCTGCGCAAACAGCGTTGCCTGGCCGTAATGTGCTTTAGCCAGCTTGGCAAGTGCCGGATAGCCTTCATGGTCCAGCTGCTCGTGCAGTGTCTGCTCAGGAGTGTTCTCGGCCGCGGTCTCCCCCGAGGTCAAAGCTCCCCACCAGGCGCTCCACTCTTGCTTGAACTGCCCATGTGCGGCGTCAGTGCCATGGCGGTTCTTGATCACTGAGTTCAAGCGACAGTTGGGCCCGGCTTCGGCTGGATCCACCCCGCCGAGCTCACGTAAGTACAAGGCCATCAACATCGTCTGATTGGTTTTTACCGCCAAAGACCAATTGTTTCCACGACGAAAGTACATGCATACCACCTGACTTTTAGGCATACCCCCGCAGTCTTAGACTCACAGGATACTCCCGTCCCCGCGCTTAAAACAGACAAGGAGCCATCCACCATTTGAATGGTGGAAAGCTCCTTGTCAGTGAACGCTACTTGCCCTGTGGCTTAGAGGCCTGGGTAGTTGCGAGCGGTCTCACCCATGTACAACTGGCGTGGGCGGCCGATCTTCAGTTCAGGATCCTTAATCATTTCACGCCACTGCGCGATCCAGCCTGGCAGGCGTCCGATAGCGAACAGCACGGTGAACATCTTCTCCGGGAAGCCCATGGCGGTGTAGATCAGGCCGGTGTAGAAGTCCACGTTCGGGTAGAGCTTGCGCGAGATGAAGTACTCATCGTTCAGCGCAGTTTCTTCCAGCTTCATCGCGATCTCAAGCAGCTCGTTCTTGCCCTGCTTGGCCAGCAGGTCGTGAGCGGTCTTCTTGATGATCTTGGCGCGTGGATCGTAGTTCTTGTACACGCGGTGGCCGAAGCCCATCAGGCGTACGCCGTCTTCCTTGTTCTTGACCTTCTGCATGAAGTCTTCCGGGGAGATTCCGGAGGACTGGATCTCGCGCAGCATCTTCAGCACAGCCTCGTTGGCGCCGCCGTGGGCTGGGCCGGACAGGGCGTGGATGCCTGCAGAAACCGATGCGAACATGTTGGCTTCGGAAGAACCAACCAGGCGCACCGTGGAAGTCGAGCAGTTCTGCTCGTGGTCTGCATGCAGGATCAGCAGCAGGTCAAGGGCCTTGACCACATCTGGATCCAGCAGGTATGGCTCGGCAGCGGTGCCGAAGCACAGGCGCAGGAAGTTCTCGACCATGTTCATCGAGTTGTCCGGGTACAGCAGAGCCTGGCCGATGGACTTCTTGTGGGCATAGGCAGCCAGCACTGGCAGCTTTGCCAGCAGGCGCAGGGTGGAGCGTTCCACCTGCTCGTCGTCCTTTGGATCCAGGGAGTCCTGGTACCAGGTGGACAGTGCCGAAACTGCGGAAGACAGAACCGGCATTGGGTGCGCATCGCGCGGGAAGCCGCCGAAGAAGCCCTTGAGCTCTTCGTGCAGCAGGGTGTGGCGGCGCAGCGAGTTGTCGAATTCTGCGAGCTGGTCTGCGGTAGGCAGTTCGCCGTAGATCAGCAGGTAGGTGACCTCGATGAAGCTGGACTTCTCGGCCAGCTGCTCGATGGGGTATCCGCGGTAGCGCAGGATGCCGGCATCGCCGTCGATGTAGGTGATCGCGGATTTGGTGGCCGCGGTGTTCATGAAGCCAGGATCGTAGGTCACGTTCCCAGTGGTCTTCAAAAGTGGGGCTACGCTGAATCCGTCGTTGCCCTCAGCAGCCGGGATAACCGGAAGCTCAAGATTGGATTCTCCAAAGTGTAGCTGTGCAGATGTAGTATCTGTCATTGCTTCTCCTAACCGGAAAGCGTGTAGTTCCGAAAGGTCAGTCGTCACCGTAGAACATACCGCGATTTGACCCTATCCCGCTAATCAGGCTGTCATCTTCACCGGTTGGCGGAAGAATTCAGCCGTTCAACGGCGGCCGCGATCCGTTCATCGGAGGCGGTCAATGCCACGCGGACGTGGCGTTCTCCAGCGGTTCCATAAAAAGCACCCGGGCCGGCAACGATTCCCAGCTCCGCAAGGGCGCCGATGGTCTCGAAGCTTGGCCGACCCTGGGTGCACCACAGGTACAAGCCGGCCACCGAATCTTCAATTCTGAGGCCGAAGTTTTCGAGGGCGGGACGCAAAGCGTCGCGTCGCGCCCGGTACAGTTCGCGCTGCTTGGCTACGTGCTGGTCGTCGTTCAGCGCCACCGCCATGGCGTGCTGGATGGGTCCCGGCACGATCATTCCGGCGTGCTTGCGGCTGTTGACCAGCGTTGGCATGAGGTTTGGCGCTCCGGCAACAAATGCCGCGCGGTAGCCTGCGAGGTTCGATTGCTTGGACAGCGAGTACAAAGCCAGCAGGTTATCGAGATTTCCGCCGTTGACCTCAGGGTCAAGGATGCTCGGCACCTGGCCTTCAAAGTCTTCCCAACCGAGTTCTGCGTAGCACTCGTCGGAGGCCACGACGGCGCCGATATCGCGGGCCCGTTCAACGATTCGCTGCAGCTGCCCAACGCCGGTGACCTTGCCGGTGGGGTTGCCTGGCGAGTTCACCCAGATGAGCTTCACGCGCGAGAGTTCCTCGGTGCCCAGTTCATCAAGGTCATCGGTGGCGATAGGTGTCGCGCCGACAAGTTGGGCGCCAATGTCGTAGGTTGGGTACGCAATTTTTGGACGCACCACGATATCCCCTGCGCCGATTCCCAGGAGCAGCGGCAACCAGGCCACCATTTCCTTTGAGCCCACGGTTGGCATGACGTCGTTGATGCCCAGGCCGGTGACCTGGCGGCGACGTGCGAACCAATCGACAATGGCCTGGCGGACTTCTGCGGTTCCATGCGTGGTGGGATAGCCGTGGGAGTTTGCGCCCTCGGCCAGCGCATCCTGGATGAGCTGCGGGGTGTCATCAACTGGCGTGCCGATGGAAAGGTCCACGACTCCCCCTGGATGCTTCGCTGCCTGCTCGCGGTATGGAGCAAGCTGGTTCCAGGGGTAATCGGGGAGCTCAAGCATAAAAGTAAAACCTAGCCTTGGTTCTGAGGTGGCAAGGCACTGACGAATGGGTGGTCAGTACCGGTGTTACCAATTTTAGCGGCGCCGCCCGGGGAACCAAGTTCATCGAAAAAGTCGACGTTGGCCTTGTAATAGTCGGCCCATTCGTCCGGCACATCATCTTCGTAGTAGATGGCTTCAACGGGGCAGACCGGCTCGCAAGCGCCGCAGTCTACGCATTCATCCGGATGAATGTACAGCGAGCGCTCGCCTTCATAAATACAATCTACCGGGCACTCTTCGACGCACGCCTTGTCTTTCACGTCGACGCACGGCTGAGCGATGATGTAAGTCACGAGGGCCGAGACCTTTCCTTGCACTTGGTGGTTTCAACACGAGCCGGCCGGATTCCTGGATGCTCTTTGAATCCCTTACCAGCTCAAACTACAGTCTAGTCCTGATATCAATACATCAAAGCGCCCGTGGGCCTGCTGTGACGTAACCGACCATTCACATTTCAGCTTCAGAGGGTTTAGATGAATTCTTCTTACGAAAAGATGACGCGCAAGAATGCTTAGTTTTAGTGATATGACTCCCGGTGAACGCCTAGTTGTGCGCTACCGCCTGCCTGTGGAAGCCAGCACGGCAAGCGGGCGCTTTAGCGACGCGTTGGGCGAGTTGCGGGAAGTCACGGCGGATTCGATCAGCGTGCAGACCCGATCGGGTCTTGTGGTCATCCCGCGGGCGTTGATCACCCATGCCAAGCTCGTCCCTCCGGCCCCTCAGCGCCGCCGGCCCCGGACGCCAAGGAACTAGTACCCGGCAAGATCAACGCTTCGCGGCGAACCGCTGTTGCGCGACATGTGATTTGATTCTGCCAATCACTCAACGATTTTCCCGTATGCTGTTTTTATGCCTTCTGACAAACTTGTCCAATCGCGAGCACGTGCACTCAGCTCACCGCTGAGGCTTCGTATCCTGCGCTTGTGCCTCCACGAGTCACGAACGAATAAGGAAATCGCGGACATTCTTGATCTGAATCCGGCCACGTCGCTGCACCATGTCCGGACCTTGGTGAACAACGGCTACCTCGCCCCGGAAGAGGCCCGGCGCGGCAATCGTGGCGCCAAGGAAGTTCCCTACCGGAGCACCAAGCAGTCGTGGGGAACGCGCATCCCAGACGCTGCTCCCATGCTTGTCGATACCTTCCTGCAGGAAATCGAGGGACTGGATCCCCAAGAAATCCAGATCATCCGCGTGGGCCTGAAGCTCAGCGAAGAGTCCCGCCAGGAAATGATGTCGCGGCTGCGTTCGGTTATTGAAGACTACGCGATGCGTGAGCCCGAAGAAGATGGCGTGGCAACCTCGCTCTTCTTGGCCCACCACCTGGACATCACCGGCAATAAGAGCAGCTAGAACTGCAGATTCCAAGATCTTTGCACTTGGCGTTAACCAGCGAAGGCGCACTTCCCAATCGCGGGAAGTGCGCCTTCGGTGTTTAGTCCGGGCGATGCTGTTTGCGAATAGCTCGCAGGGCCAGCACCAGGCCGATGATCGCAGGAATGATCATCCCATACATCCACAGGGCCGAAGCCAGCGCCGGTCCGGGGAGGTATTGGTAGTACTGCATGCCGAGGATCAGCTGGTCATTGCCGACGTAGGATATCAATCCCACGCAGACGTAGCAGCCGATCAGCGCCAGCGCCCCGGACCACAGTTTCCCTGAGGACACCGCAGCCCAGTACACCAGCAGGCCAAGCAGCAGCCAGGCTACTGCGACGCCCCACACCAGCGGCACGTCGTTTCCGGCGTAGCTGATGGAGGCGTGGATAGCAGTGCCGAACAGTCCTGCTACCAAGGCGGCAACAGCTCCGCGCCACAGCGCCGAGAGGTTGCTGCCCTGGTTTTTTCGCTGATTAGGCGCGAGCGCGTGCACGGGTTGCCTTGGCACGGTCATTGGCGTTCAGCAGCACCTTACGGATACGGATAGCTTCCGGGGTAACCTCAACGCACTCGTCTTCGCGAGCGAATTCCAGGGACTCTTCCAGGGTCAGAGTCTGTGGCGGGGTCAGGTTCTCGAAGCTGTCCGAGGAAGCAGCACGCATGTTGGTGAGCTTCTTTTCCTTGGTGATGTTCACGTCCATGTCATCGGCGCGCGAGTTCTCGCCAACGATCATGCCCTCGTAAACCTCTTCGGTTGGCTTCACGAAGAAGCTCATGCGCTCCTGCAGGTTGATCATTGCGAATGGAGTCACAACGCCAGCGCGGTCGGCAACAATCGAACCGTTGATGCGGTATTCGATGGCACCTGCCCATGGCTCGTAGCCTTCAGCCAGCGACGAAGCGATGCCTGCGCCACGGGTTTCGGTCAGGAAGCGGGTACGGAAGCCGATCAGGCCACGTGCAGGAACCATGAATTCCATGCGAACCCAGCCGGTGCCGTGGTTGGCCATGTTGGTCATGCGGCCCTTGCGCGAAGCCATCAGCTGGGTGATGGCACCCAGGTACTCTTCGGGCACGTCAATGATCATGTGCTCCATTGGCTCGTGGACCTTGCCGTCAACCATCTTGGTCACTACCTGTGGCTTGCCAACGGTCAGCTCGAAGCCTTCGCGACGCATCTGCTCAACGAGGATAGCCAGTGCCAATTCGCCACGGCCCTGGACTTCCCAAGCGTCCGGACGCTCGGTAGGCAGGATGTTCAGCGAAACGTTACCGATCAGTTCCTTGTCAAGGCGGTCCTTGACCTGGCGTGCGGTGACCTTGGCGCCCTTGACCTTGCCAGCAAGTGGCGAGGTGTTGATACCGATGGTCATCGAAATTGCTGGTGGATCAACGGTGATCAGTGGCAGCGGCTTTGGGTTCTCCAAGTCGGTGAGGGTTTCACCAATCATGATGTCCTCGATACCGGCCACTGCGACGATCTCGCCTGGTCCAGCTTCTTCAGCTGGAACACGCTGCAGACCCTTGGTAGCCAGAAGCTCGGTGATCTTCACCTGCTTCATGGTGCCGTCCTGGCGGGCCCAGTTAACCTGCTGGCCCTTGCGCAGGGTTCCGTTGATCATGCGCAGCAGGGCCAGACGGCCGAGGAATGGCGATGCGTCAAGGTTGGTGACGTGTGCCTGCAGAACTTCGCCCTCTTCGTAGGTCGGAGCAGGAACGTGCTTGATGATGGTCTCGAACAGCGGCTCGAGATCTTCATTGTCTGGCAAGGTGCCATCAGCTGGCTGGTTCATCGAAGCGTAACCGGCCTTGCCCGATGCGAAGACCACAGGGACATTCAAGATGGCGTCCAGATCCAGGTCTGGAGCTTCATCAGCCAGGTCCGATGCCAGGCCCAGCAG
Source organism: Glutamicibacter sp. FBE19 (assembly GCF_015524875.1). Lineage (NCBI taxonomy): Bacteria > Bacillati > Actinomycetota > Actinomycetes > Micrococcales > Micrococcaceae > Glutamicibacter > Glutamicibacter sp. FBE19. Next base: position 60,888 of record NZ_JACKQN010000008.1, read on the forward strand.
CAGGTCCATGGAGTCCGAGATGACGCCATCGATGCGGGAGTCCGGGCGGTCGGTCTTGTTGACCACGATGATGACTGGCAGGTTGGCGCTCAGGGCCTTGCGCAGCACGAAGCGGGTCTGTGGCAGTGGGCCTTCAGAAGCATCAACGAGCAGAACCACGCCGTCCACCATGGACAGGCCGCGCTCGACCTCGCCACCGAAGTCAGCGTGACCCGGGGTGTCGATGACGTTGATGGTCATGTTCTTGCCGTCAGCAGCTGGGCCGTTGTAGAACACGGTGGTGTTCTTGGCAAGAATGGTGATGCCCTTCTCGCGTTCCAGCTCGCCGGAGTCCATCACGCGATCTTCGGTTTCACCATGGCTGTCGAATGCGCCGGTCTGCTGGAGCATTGCGTTGACCAGGGTGGTCTTGCCGTGGTCAACGTGTGCAACGATGGCTACATTGCGAAGTTCGTCGCGACTAATGGTGTTAGCTGACATGCGTGAAGGCTCACTTCCGCTCGAGGATTTTGGGTCTAAGGAGTCGGGGCCAAAGTCGACCCAACAAACAAGTTTACGCTGTTCCAGCAAATACTCCGGCGCTCTGTGTCAGAACATACAAGAATTTCACGTAAAGTCGCGGAAAATCATGGGGTGGATTGGGTGGAAATCCAGTAGCGCAGGGTCTTGGATCCGTCGGCTGCTTCCAGGTAGGGAACCTGCGAGTCTGGAACTCCCCCGCACTTTAGTATCGTCGCGATGGAACCGAGATTCGTGCCCTCGCAGGTAACCAGCGCGCTCGACACGCCCGCCTCCTGGACTTCGCGCAGGCCAAACTGGCAAAGCGCAGTTGCCAACCCACGGCGGCGGTGCTCGGAAAGAACTCCGTAGCCGATGTGCCCGCCATTTTGAAGCAAGAAATCGTTAAGCTCGTATCTCACCGAGACACGCCCTACCAGTTCGCCGTCATCGAAAGCGCCAAAGAGCGCCGAGCGCACCCAGCCCTGAGGGATATGCTCGCCGCGGCGTCCTGCGCTCATCCGGTAGGTGTAGTCCTCCCACAGCTCATCAGCAGACCACGTCGGCAAGAATTCGAAATCGTCGTCCAGCATGGCCCAATGGGCGTCGATGGCCTGCTGCTCGTCTTGACTAGCTAGTTCGCGGAATTCGAGTGCGGCTGAAAGGGTCATGAAGCCATTATGCCAGTGCACAAATCCTTGCCAGCCCAGCCTCCGGCTAGTAGGCGATTTCCTGCCCCTCGATTTCTGCGAACCACTGCACTGTCCCGCCATCCAGGCTGTAAACCGTGCCGGTTCCCGTCTGTTGCCGCGACATATGGCTGGCGGCCTTTCGGGAGCGGACACCGCTCTTGCAAACCATCACGATGATGCCGGCATCGCGTGGTATTAGCGCATGCTCTCCGGCCAGCAATCGGTCCAATGGCACATGAATGCTGTGGGGAATCGCGATGATGTCACGCTCCCACGACTCGCGCACATCAACGACGAGCACCTCGTTGTCCCGTTGCATGGCAGCCAGCTCATGCACGCCCAGGCTGGCGCAAGGTTCTTCAACGGCGCAAGCCACCGGCTGGTACTGGCCCAGCTGGACGACTCGCTCGCGCTGCGGGTCGGCGACAAATTCCAAGGACCGGACACTGGCAGCCAAGGCATCGTAGAGCCAGAGCTTGCCGCTGAGCGTGAGGCCAATACCTGTAATCAGCTTGAGCGCTTCGGTGCTCATTACCGAACCCACCACTCCGCATAGTGCTCCGAAGACACCGCCTTCGGAGCAGCTCGGAACCGAATCAGCATCCGGGATTTCCGGGAAGATATCCCGCAGCATCGGGCCGGTTCGCGGGTCAAAAACCGATACCTGGCCCGAAAACTGGAAGAGCGTGCCCCACACCAGCGGGGTCCCGGTGATTTCGGCAGCGTCGGAGGCGAGGTATCTCGTGGAGAAGTTGTCGCTGCCATCAATGACAAGGTCGTAGGCGGCGAAAAGCTCCAGGGCGTTGTCTTCGCTGAGCCGCTGGTTGAGCGGGTCAATGACGACAGTGCTGTTGTGTTCGGCGGCCAGCCTCTGCACGGAATCGACTTTTGGCCGGCCGACATCGGATTCGCGATGCATGATCTGGCGCTGCAAGTTCGACAGCTCTATCGAGTCATCATCGAGTACGCCGATCCGGCCTACTCCGGCGGCAATCAGATAACTGGCGATGGGACTGCCCAGTCCCCCGGCGCCAATAATCAGGACCTTGGCGTTGATGATGCGCCGTTGGCCCTCTTCGCCTACCCCGGGCAGGGTCAGATGCCGTGAATAGCGGGCCAGCTGCCCCGGATCGATCCCTGAAGCAGGTTCGCAGAGCGGTTGGCGCAGCATTAGAATTCCCCGACCAAGGTTTGCATCATTCCCTGTGCGGGCGAGGAAGCAAGTGCGGTATCGCGTCGTGGAATCCTGCCGGCCAAACGGGCCGCGCGGCCAGCTCGCACAGCGTCCCTCATGGCCGCGGCCATCAGCGGAGCGTTATGCGCGCGAGTCACTGCGCTGGCCAGCAGCACGGCATCGCAGCCTAGTTCCATGGCCAGCGCCGCGTCGGAGGCTGTTCCCACCCCGGCATCCAGGATCACCGGAACATTGGCACGGGAAACAATGGTGGAAATATTGTGCGGGTTCAAAATTCCCAGACCTGAACCGATCGGAGCGCCAGCAGGCATGATAGCTGCCACGCCGGCATCCTGGAGCCGCTGCGCCAGTGCAGGGTCATCATTGGTGTAGGCGAAGACCTGGAATCCATCGGCCACAAGCTGCTCGGTTGCCGAGTACAGTTCCAGCGGATCTGGCAGCAAGGTGTGCTCGTCGGCAATCACTTCAAGTTTGATCCAGTCCGTTTCCAGCGCTTCACGGGCCAGCTGCGCGGTCAGTACCGCATCACGGGCGGTGAAACACCCTGCGGTATTAGGCAAAGGAATGACGTTGTTGCGCTGGAGCAGCTCATAGACATTGCCTGCCCCGGCAGCAGAGAAATGGCGGATGGCAACGGTGGTCAATTCCGTGCCAGAAATGGTGAGCGCGCTATCCAGCGTGGTTAATGAGGTGGCCCCTCCGGTGCCCAGGATAAGCCGCGAGGAAAGGGTGCGCCCGGCGACGACAAAAGGATCGTTGTTGAGATCCAGCTCGGTGAATTCTTGCGATTCCATGCTTAGCCTCCCTGGGCTGCCGTAACGAGTTCTATGCTGTGCCCGTCTTCAAGAGCTTTGCTGTTCCAGCTGCTGCGGGGAACGACTGCGCCGTTCACGGCCGCGGCCACCCCCAGCTTGCTGCCGTCGACTGCTTTTGAATCTGCGTCGAGTTCCTTGCCGATTTGCGCGCTGATGAATTCGCGCAGGCTGGTACCGGCCTCCAGCTGAACTTGCTGGGAATTAAAAATGATGTTGATCGATGTCATCCGAGGGCCTCCAGTGCGGCGGTTGCGGAAAGTGTTGGAAAACGTTGCGGATCAACGTCATTCAACAGTGGATTTCTTTTGTTGTTTTCAGCGAGATCCGCAGTCAGTTCGGATCCCAAGGGGCTGAGCAGCACCCCATGGCGCGAATAGCCAGTGGAGAGCACCAGCCCCGGGTCAATGCGCCCGATCAGCGGGCGGTCATCGGCGGTTGCCGGCCTTGGCCTTGCGATGACTTCGTTCAGCGAGCAGTCGATAATTCCCGGGACAAGCCTGCGGGCGTTGTCGAGCAAGTTGTACATGGCGCCCACATTGACTTCCGGGTTCTGGTCTTCCCGAACGCTGGCGCCGAGCACGAGGCTGCCGTCCTTGCGCGGAACCAGATACACGTTCTGCCGGTGGACAATGCCTCGAATAATCCTGGTCAGCAGGGCGGGGCCTGGCGGGCTTTGAATCCGCAGGATGTCGCCGTGCACCGGGCGCAATGGCAGCTTGCCCAGCCCCTTCACCGTGCCCAGCGCGGTGGCGATAATGGTTTGATCGGCTGCGAAAACTTTTCCTGTGGCCGTGCGAACGGCGCTGGTGCGTGATCCTTCGGTGATCAGCTCTTCGGCCTGCTCATGGACCAGGTCATTGTGGAAGTGCTGGAGCAGGATGCGCACGACGGAACGGGGATCGATCTGGTGGTCCTCAGCGCAGAGCACCGCCCCGGAAATATTGCTGGCCAAGGCTGGTTCCAAGGACCTGGCTTGGCTCGGCAGCAGTTTTTCGGCGGACAATCCCAATGAGCTCTGCAGCTCCACGAGATCGTGGAGCGCTTCGCGGTCGGCAGGTTCTGCCGCGACGACCAGGGTTGAGCTTTGCAGGTAGTCGGGACGCACGCCCGTGGCCGCTTCCAGGCGATCAACGAACTGGGGGTAGCGGGCGCTGGATGCGGACAGCAACTGGTGCAGGGGGCCTTGGCCCCAGACGGTTTCGGCAGCTGGGGCCAGCATCCCGGCCGCTGCGTAGCTGGCGCCCTGGCCAGGTGCCGGGTCGATGATGGTGATGGTGTGGCCGCGTGAACTGAGCTCGAATGCGGTGGCTAGGCCGATGATTCCGGAGCCAACAATGTTGACATGCACAGTGGCACGCTTCCTTCCTACGGCGGCATGACCCGCATCAGGTGTAGCGGTCGGCTCAGTGCCCTCTCAGCCTGGTCGGTTTCAGGCTCCCGCGGAGTATTTGCGATTATAAGCATGAGGCAGCCCTGAAAAGCGAACTGCAGTTGACTTAGTTCCGTCATCTTTTGTGATGTACTTACCGGCATGGCGCAACAGGAATATCCCTCAGAATTGCCCGTCGATTCTCAACTATTCAGAGCGGTTGCCGGTCTGGAACAGCAGCTTCTCAGTGCCTCGCTGCGTGGCAACCGAAAATTGCTTGGCGAAATCCTGCATGAGAACTTCTTCGAAATCGGCGCAAGCGGAAGAACGTACGACAGGGATCAAGTCATGGAATTGCTGGCCACTGAAGATCCTTCCGCTGAGCGGTTGCGCTTTAGCAAGCCCTTGGCCATCCGACTATCAGAAAACCTCATCCAATTGCGCTGGAAGGCCAGCGGCCATCGCCCGGCACTTCGCAGCTCATTATGGTTCCGCGAGCAAGGCAAGTGGCAGATGCTGTTTCACCAAGGCACGCTCACAGGCCACGGCGGAAGCAAGCCTGCAGGGCCTGGCAGCGTCCGGGCAACAGGCGTTGCCGAGGAATTCAGCGTGAGGCAGCTCAGCGCGTTGGACGCGGGCTCCGTATACGAGGCGTTCATTTCCCATCCGGATATGCGGCGCCAAGGCGATGCCGATACGCCGGCAAAAGCACGGGCCTACGTAGATGCCCTGTTGAACGGCGAACAAAGCCAATTCCCGTTGGCGATCACTGCCAATGACCGGTTGATCGGGCTTGTTTGCGGGACGCTGGATCATTCAAATGCCAATGCTTGGATTTGGTACTGGATGCATAAGGAGTATCGCGGTCGTTCGCTCACTACGAGGGCAGTTGCCACACTGGCGAATTATCTTTTTGATGATCTTGATTTCTACCGCTTGGAGCTTGGCCTGCGGGCCAATAATCCCGGTTCACGCAGCGTGGCCGAGAACAATGGTTTTCTGCGTGAAGGAACCGAGCGGGGCAAATTCCTCGTCGATGGTGAACGCATCGACGTCTACACCTACGCCCGGCTAAGAACTGATTTGCCCGGCGCTGTAGCTCCGCTGCCACTTCGCCTGCCCTAGGGCTGGGCCCAGACACAGAAACGCCGCGGAATCCTCGGTGGATTCCGCGACGCTCCTGACGTCCCCTTAGGTTCTGTTCGGGATGTTTATATGCCTGGCGACGCCGGCGGTGCCGGTGGTGCCGAATCCGGGCCGTTGGAGCTCAGCTTGTCGGTATCGATCTTGTTCAGGGTGCGAGCTGCTGCTTCGCGGCCGCCAAGCCCGAAGGCCAGGGCCGCTGCCAGGGCTGCGCCGATGACAATTGCGCCGAAGGCCATGTTGATGATCGAGTCCGCAATGCCCATGTATTTCAGGCCCATTGCAACGAACAGCGCAATGGCCGTGTAGCGGATAATCTTCGACGCAGTGGTGTCGCCCATGAACTTGCCGATCACGTTAGCGACGACGAAGCCTGCGGCAACGATTGCTGCACCGAAGAGGATCTTGCCACCCAGTTCCAGAATCTCATTGAGGATATTGGTGATAGCCGGGAAGTTCAGCATCTGTGCTGCCATCACGCCGAAGAACAGCACGATAGCAATCTTCACGATGCCGGCAATGATGCCCGATGCGCTCTTGCCTTCTGGAACAACGCCCCAGCCGGCAACGACGCGATCAGTGCTTACACCGTGGAGGGTAGACTCCAGCAGCTGTCCAACAAACTTTGCAATCAGGAAGCCAACTGCCAACAGCACCAGTGCCATGATGACCTGTGGGATGGCGGTGAAGACCAGCTGAAGCATTTGCTCAGCAGGCTGCGAAATGGCCGCGATTCCCAGGACCTGCAGTGCAGATATGGCAACAACCAGAAGGATCAGGGCGAAGACGATATTCGCGATGATATCGACGATCTTTGCTTGGGCCTCGCGAGACTGGACTTCATCTACCGGCTCATCGCCTGGAGTCAGCTTGCGGACTAGTCCGCTGAAGTCGACAGTTCCCAGGCCAGTGGTCAATAGCTGACGAACAATGTTTGCGATGACGTAGCCAATGAAGAAGATAAAGCCGGCGCCGATGAGGTTCGGGATGAATGCCATGACTCCGCCGAGCAGGCCCTGAACTGGCGTAAGAACTTCAGAAAGTGCAAAGACCTGAAGGATTGCCACGAGGCCAAAAAGCCAAACAATCAGTCCAGCGACCTTGCCAAGAGATTGGCCTATTTGAGCTCCGTCGTTTCCCTGCTTCTGCAGGAATTTCACCCTGGTCACTAGCTTGGCTGCAGCCCAGCGAACTATTCGCGCCACAAGCCACGTAATGATGAGAATGACTAGCGCAATGGCTACCTTTTGTAGCATTGACGCCCAGTCGATGTTGCCTAAGACGTTCTCAGTTTGCATGTCTGCTCCTTCAACGTAGGGACACCACGACCCTACGATGAAGGAACAGCTCTGACTAGGGTAAAGAGTTGATTTTATAGCCTGATTCATTGGAGTTACACAGCTCCAACTGCGAAAACCGCATCTTCCAGACAAGGATTCAACTAAAACCGCAGAAAGTGATTTCAAACACTACTGAAATGCAAAAAATTCGAAAGTTCCCAAATCGTCTATTCCGTGAATTTCCTTGGAGTGACTTGTAGTTTCTACGTTCCAGCGCTAGCTCACGAGTAGAAAAGTTGAGCTTTAACTATTTATTCAACTACTTCGCTGACGACCGAAGCCCCGAGTTCGACCGTGCGTGAGACAGTGCAGTATTTATCGTGCGACAACTTCACGATTCGCTCGACCATGCTGGCTGCTTTGCGTCCCTCTTCAGTATCAGGGAATTTCAAATCGAACCCGAGATGAATGTCATCCATGCGGCTGGCACCGTCTTCGGAAATCTTGTAGCCGCTGGCGCGCACATCAAATTTCTCTGGTTCGCTGCGACGAGTCGTCGCTACATCTACATCGATTGACGAGCAGCCGGCAATAGCTGCGAGCATCAGCTCCACCGGTGTCAGCAGTCCATCACCCTGGCCAAATTCAACGCTTGCCCCTGTTGCAAGGCTGGTGGCTGTGTACTTGCTCGATTCGGTGCGCTGAACAATAACTTCGCGAATTTCTCGGCTGTTTTCACTCATGAAACTATCGTGCCACGTTATCCACTCGTGAGAAGTCATACCGCCATAAAAGCCGCGGTGAAGACTCTTGAACGGCAATTGGCACCTGCCGGAACCCGCAGTTTTGGAAAAATTCAATGGCAAGTGTCCGTTGCGCGTCCAAATGAACGCCAGCTTCCGGGCTGTGTTCGATGATGTGGCTCAGGAGCAATCTGCCCACTCCATGGTGGCGATCAGCATGCCTCACCCAAAGAATTTCAATTTCCGAATCATTCCAAGCGGCGAAACCCTGAATCTGATCGCCTTGTTGGGCAATTCGCACGTGCAAAGTTTGCGAATATATGGATTCCAGAGCCGTGGCTACGGCATCGAGGTCATGTGCCGAGAGGAAATCAAGGCGGCATTCAACAGAGCTTTTCCAGACATCTAACAAGTCCGGAACTTCATCGATGCTCGTCCATTCGCGAAGGACAATCGAGTCTTCCATGAGCTGATTCCTGCTTTCGAACAACTAACCACCATGCTTGAAGGAAATCTAATCCCAGATCAGACTTTACTCAACAACTATTTTCAAGAATCAATCGGATTAGTAGTGGTAGACAGAGATAATCCAGGCTGCTACTTCGACAAAGGCAAACGCTGGACTCGTTCTGCCCAAGCCCGAATTTCGTGCGCCACTAGCGCCGGTTGCTCAATATGCACGTTGTGCCCAGCCGATTCAATAATCTTTAAATGCAAATCCGGGTAGCGCAATGTTAATCGTTGAGGATCTTCGAATCCGGTGACATGATCATCCCTGCCGCAGACGATTGAGACTGGAATGGAGAGTTGATTCTCCCGATGAAGCGGCAGCGGTTCAAGGAAATAGCGCTTGGCAAGTTTGGCCATGGCCCTCAAATTAGCCGACAAAACTCCGGGCAGAACCCATTTCGAGAATTCTTCCCATGCATCCCGAGTTTGGATGACGGCAACATCGGCGAATAGCTCAGCGTCTCTCTTGCTCAGGGACAGAAACAATTCCTGATCGTGGATTGCGACAGCACGTTCTGGAAGCGTCCGCTGCTCGCTATCCGGGTACACCGCCGGAGCAATGAGGAATATCCCTTGCACAGCATCCTCAAATCTGTCAGCGATCTCTTGGCATAGGAGCCCGCCCATTGAATTGCCCAGTACAGCGAACGGCCCATCGCCGATGATGGAATGAATTTCGCTCTCCAGCCAAACCGCGAGCTCAGGAAGTCCTCCAGCATTGGAAAGTGGATCGCTTTCCCCGAAGCCAGGCAAGTCGATGTAGTGGCGTTCGAAGATCCCGCTTTCGGCGAGCGCCCCGTCCAGCGGCAACAGGATCCGGTGATCGACACCATTACCGTGAATCATGAATAGCGGTAAACCACTGCCGTGGATCTCGTGCATCGGGTGTCGCTCATTTCCTTCGTCGGTGCTGGTCCAGGCTTGCTGGGACAGGACCGTGGCCAAGCATTCAATTGGTGGTCCTGGCCCTTCCAATACGCGTGGTTCTCAACCTCTCGCTACTCTTGCCCGGCAGCGACATGGATTTTTGGCAATCTGCTATGGCTGGCTGTTGGCGGCAGGGGCAGGCAAGATGCAGAATTCGTTTCCCGACGGATCCAAAAATACTCGCCAGGGAACCTCGCCCCATTTGTGATCGAGTTCAGTTCCACCCTGTTCTTGAACCATTTCCACAATCTGATTGGGGTCATCTCCCGGCTCCAGCCGCAGATCGAGATGGACCGAAGACTTGGCTGCGGTTTTAGGCTGCATTTCGGGAACTAGCCTGATTAGCGCTCCGGTACCGCTAGGGTGCACCAGAACGGTCGGGTCCTGGGAATCGGTGCGGAAACCGGTGAGATTTGCCCAAAACTGCGCGTCGCGTTCTGGATTGGCGCTGCGCAATTCCACGGCGAATAAATTCAGCGGACGCGCTCTTTCGGCAGAGCCATTCAGGACGAAGTACTGCCGGCCTGCGATGTCATTGCGCTCTTCGCGAGGCGGATTCTTCTTGCCAGCATCCGATGATGCGATACGGCTGCTGGAAGCTAATACCGGAAAGACACGTTGTGAAGCGGGTTCGGGATCGCTGACCGTGGGAAAACATAAATCCAGATATCGTCCGCCGGAAAATTGAAGCCGGGTTTCTAGCCCTCCTTCGTTGTCCGTAAAGGTTTCGGTATCCAGCAGTTCTTCCCAATACTTGCCCTGCTCGTGTGGCATCGCAGCATCAAAAACCAGGTTCTCCCAGTACATCTAGCCTCACTCATTCTTGTGCCGGCAGCTGGCACCTTTCCAGCGGCCTATTGGCCCGCCGCACCCAACTTCATTGCGGCGGGACCAAATCCAGCGGTGACTATTCTCTAGCTCGGGCGCCACGCGCTGAGCTGCTGGGAAGAAACTTCGGCCAGCCATTTTTGCCATAGCGGCCCGAAACTCACACGCCGCACGCCAAGTTTGCGCAAAGCCGAAAGGTCCCCGGCGGCGTGTGCTGTGACCGGGTGAGCCGTGACATTCACGGGAATCGAGACAGCTTGCACTGCTTGTTCCACCTGATCTGCTGTTGAGAGGGCCACCGGGTAAACGCTGCGGGCACCGGCTTGTTCAAGCAGCTTGATTCGCTCTATAGCTTCAGCCAATGGGTCAGCGAAGTGCTCGGTGAGTTTCACTGCGTCGGTGCGCCCATTGATCACAAAATCCACACCGGCTGCATCCGCGGCTGCTCGAACGCCATGGATGTAGTCTGCATGTTCTTGGCGGGCACGCACGCGTTTGCCCTCCCTGTGCACGACATCTTCAATATTGACCCCCACCGCACCTGCCGCGAATACACGCTCGAACAATTCTTGCGGGCTCAGGCCATATCCGGATTCCACGTCTGCGCTCACGGGCACGTCCACGGCCGAGGTGATGCGCTGGACTACAGCAAGGTAGTCGGCAAAATCCATCTTTTCCCCATCAGCACTCCCGATGGAATCTGCGACCGGATGGCTGCCAATCGTCAAGCTGGCAAACCCGGCATCGGCGGCCAATGCGGCACTGAAGGTATCCCACACTGTGGGCATGACGAGAAGATCACCAGATTCGTGCTGGTTCGCCAGTGTCCGGGCACGTTCTTTAAAATCCGACAAAGCTGCCTCCTGAAGAAAGTGGTTCGAGCCCAGTCTACGGAGCCTGAACCACTTGCCAACAGGTCAACAGCAATTTTTCAGCCTCAGGCTGATGCAGCCACCTGGGCTAGCGGCTTGACCATAATCAAACACGGGGTCCCAGCTCCCCAAAGCTCCGTTTCTTCCAGTGAGAGGAACCCCAGCTTTTCGTAGAATCGCCTCGTCTTGGCATAGCCGGCATCAGGATGCGAAGCACCTAGCGTCTTGACCTGGATCAGCCGCACGTTCCCGGCGAGCGCGTCGCGCTCAATGGCCGCAACAAGTTCGCTGCCGATTCCTAGTCCATGGTGCGCCCGATCCACCACGATCAGGTGAATCTCGACGGCTTGTGGAAAGTGGCGATCTACCAGGGCCACTGCGAGAACCTGCTGCTTGGTGTCGCGAACTGTCCAGGTTTCCTTGGAACTCGCTGCCCGGATGTATTGCGCGTTGGATTCTGGCTGGGCAAACCATTCGGGAACACTGGCTAGCAGGCGTGCAACGTCCTCCGGCACGGGTTCATCACGCTTCGCAATAATTTCGCTGGGATTCACTGGTCCATTGCCCCTTCACCGGATTCAGGCGCTTTCAAGGCATAAACCAGTGACTCTTTCCTTCCTCCAACGGTCGGTTCAGTGGCCATTCGGCGCTGGACGAATCTAAATCCAGATTTTTCCATGACGCGAATGGAGGCAGCATTCCCGGGGTCGCAGGTGGCTTCAACCCTGGTGAGACCCAATTTTTCGAACCCCAGCTTGAGCAGCAAATTTGCAACTTCAGTAGCAAAACCTTGACCCCAATATTCCTGGTTCAGGGTATAGCCCATCGCCCCTGCCTTTTGCGTTTCGCCGGTTCGCCAAATGGCGGCGGAACCTATGACCTTCCCCGCCACCATCACTGCCGCCATGATGCGTCCGGGTTGCCGTTCCATCGCGTCGGCGAGGAACTCCTCGGTTTCAGCGAGAGTGTTTGGCCCCCAGGTGCTATAGCGGCAGACCTCGGGATTTGATGTGTAGGCGTGAACAGCATCAAGATCGCTCCTGAGGAATTCTGCGAGCTCGACTCTTCGGCCAATGGCCACAACTTGCCGGGATCCGGCTGGAGCCGATGCCGGTCTTTGCTTGTATTGGCCTTCAGATCCAGATTTGATGACTCATTCCTTTAGTTTGTCGGGGCGTTTGGGGATGAAGCGCCGCAGCCTGGCGCCAGCTTCGGGGCCGGACCCTATCTGATTCCACAGCTTACCTGTGAGGATATTTCGTTGCTGTTAAGCGCGTTTGAGATTCTGAGTTGTTTTTGGAATCGTGGCACCCACATGCCCTGACCTTGGTATGTCCGCAACCGGAAGGAGAGCCACCGTGCTCGCACTGACCGATCAAGCAGCATCCATCGTGACCGCTATCGTCACCAACCAGTCCGAGGCCGAAAAGGCTGGCCTGCGCATCCACCAGGCAGAAAAGACCAGCACGCCTGAGGAAGCAGCATTTGCCATTCAGATCGTTCCCGAGCCAGAGGAAACTGATACGGTTATTTCCGGCGAAGGCAGCCCGGTCTACCTTGATGAACTAGTGGCCGACGAGCTAGACGACAAGGTACTGGACGCCGCCGTTGATGAACAGGGAAGCGTCAGCTTCCAAATCCTCGTCCAGAACTGACCCACTCTGGCTGGGAACCCCAAATGCTTCCAATGGGAGCCGCCTGTTCTGGCGGCTCCCATTGATTTTGAAGTTCATGTTCGGTTGATTCGCGCATTGCCGGGTTCCGGTAAAGAATGGCCTCATGCCATTTGCCGATCAACTCATTGGCGTTCCTGTCGCCAAGCAACTTATCCGCGAGCTGCAGGACGCTGCCCCTGGGCATGCCTTGAGCTCCCTGAACGCTGCAACAAAAAGCCTGCCTGATTTGAGTTTGCGGGAACGCTCAGATGCACTTCGCGACGGGCTCCTGGCGGACTTCCCGGAGAGCTACTCACAGCTCGCCGACGTCATCAAGGCAGCAGCACATGAATCGCCGTCCTTCACCGGTTGGATGATCTGGCCGGTCACCTCGGCCCTGGCCACTCGTGCGGCGAGTGAAAGTACGCAGACCGCGTTCGAGGATGCAATGGACATGATGGCCTTGCTCACCCCTCGCTTGAGCTCAGAATTCGCAATCCGCGTCCTGCTCAAGCACGACCTTGAGGCAGCCCTGCGTTTTGCACAGCAGTGGACTGCCTCGCCCGATGAGCATGTGAGGCGGCTGGCCAGTGAGGGAACCCGCCCGTATTTGCCATGGGCTGCTCGTGTCCCGCAAATCGTCAAGAATCCCACGCTCACCATTCCAGTCTTGGACGCCCTGTACCGAGATCCAAGCGAGTATGTTCGACGTTCGGTCGCAAATCATCTCAATGATCTGAGCCGCCACGATCCCGAGCTGGTCCTGCACACCGCACAGCGTTGGTTGCGGGCTTCAGATTCGACCACTTTGGCCGTGGTGAAGCACGGACTTCGGACCCTGGTCAAGCGCGGCAATCCTGAAGCCTTGGCATTGCTCGGCTTTGGCACCCCGACCGTGGAGATCGACGGTCCGCACATTGCCCAACCGCAGGTGCCATGGGGCGCAGAAGTCACTTTCAGCGCGACCGTGCGCAACACCGGCACTGAGCCAATGCCCCTTGCCATCGACTACGTGCTGCACCACCGCAAGGCCAACGGATCAACAACTGCCAAGGTCTTCAAGCTCACCACACGCACCCTGTCCCCCGGCGAAGAATTGGAGATCAATCGGTCCCATTCGTTCAGGGCGATTACCACCCGGCGCTATTACCCCGGCACCCACTCGGTGGCCCTTCAAGTCAATGGGTTGCCTACCCGAAAAACAGACTTTGAGCTGATGGCTGCTTTAACCGACTAGCGGCACTGGCGAGCCATCGGCGCATGGAGGGCAACTGGCGGTGAAGAGCAGGTTTTTGTCGAGCGCTTCTCTTGTATTTTTGCCTCCAGTAGACGATTGTTCATGTTAGGAGCAAAGGAGCGCACCGTGGCCATGGAAGCAGCAAGTCGCAACGATTGGGCCACTGTCCCGAACGCGATCACGCTGCTTCGTTTCTTCCTTGTCATCCCAATCTGCATTTTTTTGATCTCTGATACACGTCCGACGTTAACTGCAGTACTATTGCTGGCCTTTGGGCTCAGCGATTGGGTGGACGGGTTTATTGCTCGCAAATTCTCCCAAGTCTCGCCCCTGGGCATACTGCTTGATCCCATAGCTGATCGCCTGGGAATTGTCGCTATCGCCGTGGCCCTCGTTGCCGGTGGATTCATCCCAGTGTGGATCGGTGTGGTGATTTTCTTTACCGACTTGGTCTTGCTCTGCGCCTACTTTTTCCTGCGGTTGAGCGAACCGCCAAGTTCAACTCTCCTCGGCAAGTTCCGGACAGCATTGATCATGCTGGGACTGGCCTTCGTCGCGGCCGGACGGATTGACCAACTCTCCCTCTTCTATGTTCCAGGCATCTATATCCTCTATGCCGGGGCACTGCTGCACATCGTGGTGGGATTCGGCTACCTCCGGTACATGCGAAGTGAAGCCAGAACCGCCAACCGCCCCGGCAAAGAGACCAAGCCCTAGGGGTCTATGCGGTGCCCATGCCCCGGCAGGAAATGTGGAACGAGAATAGGCACTTCAGCGTCCGCCGCTCGGATCTTGAACTCGCGCTTGCACCGCCACAGGGCATCGATGCGAAATGATCCGATCCTGTTGCTGGATTATTCTCCGGCCAACAGGGTCAATTCCTGGATTTTGGGTTTCCACAACGCCGCCCGCGCTGCAGTGAACTCCAGCTGATGCTCGCTCCCCAGCTCATCTAGCGCCCTGACGTAGTCCGGAACAATTTCTCTCGGAATCCGCAATCCCATGGTGAGGTGCGGTATCCACCGTGGACCGCGCCCGTGGATATTCAGCGCGCTGATTTCCCTGGCTGCGATTTCAAGGTCATCGGTGGTTTCCATGAGCCACGCAACGGTCTGCTTGCGCTTGGTTCCAAAAACCACGGTGCCAACGCGTCGAAGACTAGCCGGAACGGCCGCTGGAAGCAGTTGAGCCGCACGCAGCGCGACTTCATCAGATAGTTCCGGTGCAAAGGTGATACTGATGTGCGGAGTTTGATTTTGCCTAGGAAATCCACGCGATTCCAGGTCAGCAAAGATTCCCCGAAGCTGCTCTTCTTCCTGCGCTTCCAGGTACAACAGAATATTCTCAGGTGATCTGCTCATCGTCCTACATCCGGCTACGCATTGCAGCGGTAGCGTCCTTCGGCCATCTGACGAGCTCCTTCATCCGTGGGACCGTAATTTGCAATCTTTTCATTCCACGCCGCAAGTTCTTGAACAAAACTACGCCCAGCGTTCACGGAAACCTGTCGGCGCATTTGCTGCCGAGAACAAGGCAGCTGGCTCATGGTTCCCCTGCTGTGATGATAGCAAGCACCCGGAGAGCGGAAAGTGCAAGGAATGCCGCGGCCCCTTGGTTGACGGTGCGGCCGATCAGGGACAGGATGAGCCTTGGAAGCACCGCTTCCAAAGACATCGGACGACCCCAGGCAGCCGCAGATTCGCAATCATCCAATGAGGTGCTCCAGACATGGCAACATATGCAATCAATGGTGTTCAACTAGGCGCGGAAAGCTTTGGCGACCCCGCCGATCCCCTCGTGCTATGCGTTGGCGGGACGACCATGCTCTCGTGGCCTGATCCGCTGTGCGAAGCGCTGTCCTCTTCCGGCCGGCACGTGGTCCGCTACGACCTGCGAGATAGTGGCCAATCGACAACGCTGGACCCGATGAATCCCTCATATACCTTGCGCGATCTGGCCAACGATGCTGCATCGCTTGCCCAGGCCTTGGACCAGCGGCGGGCACACCTGGCCGGCATCGGTGTAGGTGGCATGGTTGCGCAAGTTGCCGCCTTGGAGCATCCCGAAGCGTTCTCGGCGCTCACCCTGTATGGGACACGGCCTGTCGCACCAGGCCCGGTAGATGACGATCTTCCGGATCATGACCAAGCCACCATAGGCCAATTGTTTTCTCGCCCGATGCCGGATTGGGCCGATCGCGAGGCAGTGGCCGAGCATGCTGCGCAGGCCGCCAGCATCTTGGGCAATGATCCACACGAGGCCCGGCGCCTGTCAGCGCGCATTTGGGACCGCACGCCAGATCCTTCCGCGTCCATCCACATGGCCAACCAGCTTGGCATGGTCTTTTCACGGCTCGACTGCACTCCGCGTTGGCGCGAACGCCTCGGCGAGATCACGCAATCAACGCTGGTAGTCCACGGAGCCAAGGACCCGTTCTTTCCAGCCGGCAATGGGCAGGCCTTGGCACGCGAGATTCCCCAGGCCAGATTGCTTGTGCTGGAGCAGGCATCTACTGCGCTTCCTGGGCCAGCGGTTTCCCAGGTCGCCCAGGCAATGCTTGAGCTGACCGCCCTGCCCTAGACAATGGCCACGCTCTTGGGCATTGTTGTTCAAGCAACCACCAATGACTTGAGCATTTTCTGGAGGAACCTCATGGCCGAGGCTTACATCATCGATGCATTGCGCACTCCAGTAGGACGGCGCGGAAAGTCGCTCGCGGATCTGCATTCATTGGATCTCGCTGCGGCTCCGCTCGCCGAACTTGTCCAGCGCAATAACGTTGATTCCAAGGAATATGACGAGATCATTCTCGGCTGCATCGACCAAGTTGGCCCGCAAGCCATGGACATCGCTCGCAACGCATGGCTCGCTGCCGGGCTGTCCGAAGAAGTCCCGGGAACCACTGTGGAACGCCAATGCGGCTCCGGCCAACAGGCAGTCTCCAATGCGGCCCAAGCGGTGATGAGCGGCAGCAGCGATCTTGTGGTGGCTGGCGGTGTCCAATCGATGTCCAGCATCCCGCTTTCCTATTCCAACTCCGCAGCTGCAGATTTCGGATTCCCGGACCCTTATCGCGGTTCCAAGCTCTGGGCCACCCGCTACGGCGATCAGGAGATCTCGCAGTTTCGTGGTGCGGAAATGATGACCAAGCATTGGGGATTATCGCGCGAACAGCTCGAGGACTTCGCTGTCGGCTCCCACGAACGGGCGCTCAAAGCCCAGGCGCTTGGATACTTTGACCGTGAGATCCTGGCTCTGGGCCAGTTGCAGGCGGATGAAGGCCCCAGGGCTGTGGATCGCGGCAAGATGGCCAGCTTGTCCCCCATAGTCGAAGGCGGACTGCATACAGCTGCCACTGCTTCGCAAATGTCTGATGGCGCGGCCATGCTCCTGATTGCCTCGGAAGCCGCGGTCAAGCGATACGGCTTGAAGCCACGAGCTCGCATCCACCATGTTTCCGCGCGGGGCGATGATCCAATCATGATGCTCTCAGCACCAATTCGCGCCACCAAATATGCGCTGGAACGCACGGGCATGTCTTTAAAGGACATGGACCGCATTGAAATCAATGAAGCGTTCGCAGCGGTCGTCCTGGCATGGCAGAAGGAAACAGGCGCGGACATGTCCAAGGTCAATGTCAACGGCGGTGCCATCGCCCTAGGCCATCCCATCGGCGCCACCGGGGCCCGCTTGATGACCTCGTTGCTGCATGAGCTGGAACGCAGCGGCACCAAGTGGGGCCTGCAAACGATGTGCGAAGGTGGCGGGCAGGCAAACGTCACCATCATTGAACGGCTATAGCGTTGCGCCGGAGCGGAATCATCTGCGGGCCATATGCGCCGCGGGGAAAGGGCAGAAATCGTGACCACTGATCCTTGGAAAACCTACGACCTGAGCCAGCCGCTGGACACCGACTATCTATCGGCCTTCGCAGGAATCACCCCGGCGGACCGGGGCCATTGGCAGCGGGCCCGGCTATTTGCCCAGGAAGTCATCCCGGTCATCAATGGGCACTGGGAAGCAGCGCACTATCCAACGCAATTGGTCCGGCGGATGGGCGAGTTGGATCTGCTGACCGATGGCCTGGAGATTCCCGGTCATGCGGTGTTCTCCCCGCTTGCCGCAGGCCTGGTGGCCATGGAGATTTCCCGGGCGGACGGATCGATGGCCGCCGCCGCCGGAGTGCAGGGTGGACTGGTTCTGCGCAGCTTGAAGCTCTTCGGCACCGCGGAACAACAAGAGCGCTATCTCGAACCGGTCGCCACCGGAACACTCCTGGGCGGATTTGCGCTCACCGAGCCACACCATGGTTCTGACTCCGTGAGCTTGGAAACCAGCGCTCGCTTGCAAGGCGACCAGTGGATTCTCAACGGCCACAAGAAATGGATTGGCAATGGAGCAGCGGGCGGCATCACCATTGTGTGGGCCCGGGACCAAGCCGACGGGCAAATCAAGGGATTCATCGTTGAGCAGCAAGCTCCGGGATATGAGGCCGCCCCCGTTCGCGGCAAGGGCGTGCTCAGGGCCATCGAGCAAGCGGAGATCAGGCTCCACGAGGTGCGCGTGCCGCGTTCTGCCCTGCTGGCCAACGCGGTTTCATTCAAGGATGTATCGAAGGCGCTGGTTGATACCCGGGTCAACGTGGGCTGGTCGGCGCTGGGCCACGCATTATTTGTATTTGAAGCCGCGCTTCAGTATGCCAAGCAGCGCGAACAGTTCGGCAAGCCGCTGGGCGCCCATCAAATGGTGCAAGAACGCCTGGCACAAATGCTCGCGGAGCTGACCAACATGCAGCTGCAGTGCGCCGCGGTGGCGGCCGAACAAGCCGCTGGCAGGCTTCGGCCGGCACAGGCCTCATTGCTCAAGTACCACAACACCCGTGCCGCCCGGCGCGTCGCGGCGACGGCGAGGGACATGCTCGGCGGCAACGGGATACTGCTGGAAAACCATGTGATCCGCCATGTGGGTGACATCGAAGCGCTGCATACCTATGAAGGCACCGAATCGGTGCAGGCGCTGATCTTGGGCCGCGATCTGACCGGGATGAGCGCGTTCGGCTGAAACCGCCAGCCTTGATCGCCTACGATGAGCTGTACCGTCGAAGTTCTAGTGCAAAGGATTGAATGTGGCGTATCTGGTTGATTTCAAGGATGTCTCCACCGAGGGGTTCGAATCCTCCCCCGTGGCCCAGGCCCTTGCCGGATTGCGGGCAAATGAGGCCCGCTATCTGAAAAACAAATTCGATCACGACCTGGTGCTTGAAGACGCCTCGGATGCCGACGGCGTCATCGCATGGGTCCACAACATCTTGGCTGAGGAACGCGATCTCCACATCGCTTCCCGCCCCTTGCAGGCCTGCGTTTTTGAAGCCGACGGAGCCAAGCGCGCCTACGTCTTCTACGAGTCGGGGCTGTCCATCAACGTGCTCTACGGACTTGCCGACGGGGAAAAGCGTGCCGTGGGGTTCAAGCTGTCTGATGGCATGGAGGTTCCCGAGGAGCTCGCCGACAAATTCAAGTTCGCGCGCCAGAAGTCCAAACTGGCCGGCACTATCCGTGGATCCTACTTCGTCATCAAGAACGAGTACTAGTCCCCCAGCTGGGCGTACACGTCTTGGACCGCTTCGCGCAGGAATTGAGCTGGCCAGATTTGCAGCAGGCCCGCAGAAAATCGGATCTTCCCGGCCGGGATCTCTTGCGCGTGGGCGGCGCTCAATTCATCGGCGAGCAGTTCAAGCTGCTGCTGTTGCCGAACAACGAAAGCGCGATCCACCGGCGTGCCATGCCCAGGAATAATGGCATCGGACTCGCCGATCCGCTCCAACAGGGATTCGAGGACTAGGGGCCATCCCAGCGGATGCGCGCCGGATCCGAACATCGTCGGTCCTGATTCTTCAACGATGTCGCCGAGGAACCAGATCCCCGCATCCGGGATGCGCACTGCAAGATCCGTATCGGTATGGCCCGGCGCCAGCGGCAACAACTCGATTTCCCGGCCTCCCAGGCCAATGGTGGTTGGCGCTTGAACCGGGACTGTGGGCGGGGTGAGAACCACCTCCTGCCACGACTTGTCAGGCTCCGTGCCGGGATGATTCTTGACCTTGTCCAGATGGGGTTTCTCGTAGTTCGCATAGTGCCGGGCAATCAAATAGTGCCCATAGATGGGGATGCCTTTGGCCTTGAAAACCTGGTTGCCGAAACTATGGTCGTAGTGGGCGTGGGTATTGATGGCGGCCATGATGGGCAGGGACAAGCCTTCGGCCACATCCTCGATGATCGCCAATGCCTCCGCGGGATTATTGCGAGTATCAATCACCACGGCTCCGGTGGGTCCCAAAACCAGTCCGATGGAAACATCCAGCGGGTCATAGCGCCGCTGGAATACGCCATTGCCTACTTCAATCCATTGGCCATTGCCCATGTCCGCTCCCCTGATGTGGCCTACTGCCCACCACGTCGCGCAGCCTGGTGAACCAGATCTGATACTAGCGCGGTTTCCGCCACCTGTCCTTGCGGGCTCTTGCTGATTCGCCCGCGGGAGGACAGTGCTCCTGGGCCGCTGCGAGGCGGTTTCGACTTGGGGTGCGCTTTTTCGCAACAGGGCGGAATACCGGCAAATTCTCGCATGGCTTCTGCCAGATGGCTAGGCTGGGATCATGGCCACAGTAATTCTTGTGCGGCACGGCCGCACTACCGCCAACGCCTCTGGTGTTCTGGCCGGACGAGCCCCTGGAGTAAGCCTCGACGAAACCGGCAAAACGCAGGCCGCAAGAACTGCGCTGCGGCTGGCCGAGGTGCCTTTGGCAGGTATCGTTTCAAGCCCGCTGGAACGCTGCCAGCAGACAGCCCAGCACATTATCCAAGCGCAAAAGAACGCGCCAGAACTGCTGCTTGCACAAGAGCTCACCGAGTGCGATTATGGCACCTGGCAAGGCAGCGCCCTGGCCGAGCTTTCCACCCAGGCTTTGTGGTCCCAGGTGCAGGCCAACCCCTCTGCTGTCACTTTCCCGCAGGGCGAGTCGATGGCGGGCATGCAAGCACGGGCCGTTGCCGAGATACGGCGCCTTGACGCCGGATTCGAGGCGGAACATGGAACTGGGGCGGTGTGGGTTGCCGTGAGCCATGGCGATATCATCAAGTCGGTACTGGCTGATGCGTTGGGCATGCACTTGGACCTGTTCCAGCGCATCAACGTCGGCCCGGCATCTGCATCGATTGTCCACTACGGTTCGGGTTCGCCTCGTGTGCACTCGGTTAATACTGACGGCGGGGACCTGTCTTGGCTGGCCCCGGGATTGCAAGCAGCTGACGCCCCTGTGGGTGGCGGAGCAGGAAACTAAGGAAGCAGACATGGCGAGCGAAGTCCACGAATTCAACTGGCCGGATCGAGTAGTCATTGGCACCATCGGCGAGCCCGGTTCCCGCACCTTTTATCTGCAAGCGCGCGCCGGATCAGACATGACCAGCATTGCCCTGGAAAAGCAGCAGGCAGCTGTCGTCGCAGAAATGATCGATGAGATTCTCGATCAGGTCGCGACCGCTGCGGGGAATTCTTTCAGCGTTCCGACCCATACTCCGGTGGAGCTGGTGGATAACGATCCGCTGGAAGAGGTCGACGAAGCCTTCAGGGTCGGGTCTATGAACCTGGGGTGGGATGCCACCGTGGCCCAGGTGGTGCTGGAAGCATTTTCCCTTGATGAAGCGCATCCCGAAGACGAGCCCGAGGCCGTCATGCAGGTGCGCATGCCCGTGGGCACGGCGCGGGCCTTTGCCATGCGCACCCACGAAGTTGTTGCCGCCGGCCGCCCGGTCTGCTCGTCGTGCGGCTATCCAATTGATCCAGAAGGACATACCTGCCAGAACCCTGAGCTTCCATGACCCAGCCGGATCTGCTCGCCGGTGAACTCGAACTCACCGGCCGTATCACCACGGCATCCAATGCCACCTTTTTGGGCACCATCGGTGGGTTGAGCGTGGTCTACAAGCCCATTGCCGGTGAAAAGCCGCTCTGGGATTTCCCGCAGCACACCCTGGCCAACCGCGAAGTTGCCGCCTACCTCGTCTCCGAGGCGCTGGGCTGGAACCTTGTTCCGAAGACCTGGCTGCGCGATGGCCCCTTTGGCGAAGGCATGGTGCAGCTTTGGCAAGAAGTGGACTCCGAGCAGCATGCGGTGGATCTCGTGGCCACCGGCAATCTCCCCGCCAAAGGCTGGAAGACGGTCTTGCACGGGCAAGACGACATCGGGCGCCAGGTGAGCCTGCTTCATGAGGACACCGCTGTCCTGCGCCGGATGGCGGTCTTCGACATCGTGGCCAATAATGCGGACCGCAAGGGCGACCACGTGCTGGCGATGCCTGACGGTCACCGTTATGGAGTAGACCATGGGCTGAGCTTCCATGATGAGCACAAGCTTCGCACGGTGCTTTGGGGGTGGATTGGCCAGCCGCTGGATGACGAAGAACTCTCCGGCATTGACCGGGTCAATACCGCATTGGGCTCAACGCTGGGCGAGCAATTGGGCAAGCTGCTCAGCGATGTGGAGCTCGAAGCTTTGCAGCAGCGGTGCCTGTTGCTTCGCCAGGATGCCCGCTTCCCCGGCCCGAGCGGTGATATGCCCGCAGTTCCCTGGCCGCTGTTCTAATTAGGCCCGGCTGATGCCTCTGCGCCGCAGCCAAGCTTTCGGCGCCAGATCCGCGAGGCGGATTCCACGGTCCCCTGTCGATGGGGTGCCACCTGGCTCGTGGGCTGATAGCCCATCTTCTTCCAGAATGGTTCAGCCACGTCCGCATTTGCATCCACGATGGCCAGCCGAAGGCAGCCGAGGCCTTCGGCTCCGCGCAACTCCGTGACGATGGCTTCATGCAGCCTTCGTCCAAGCCCCTCGCCAACCCGCTCGGAGTCGGCCATGAGCAACCCGATATGCGCGGTCCCCGGCTCGGGCCAGCCAATGATGACATCTGCGAAGGCCAGCAATCGGTTGCCTTCCCACAATCCATAACCACGCTTCTGGGCGGCAACAGCGTTGGGTGGCAGCGCCGTGAGCGCTTCCTGCGCTGCTCCGGGCTCAACGCCATGGCCCTGGATGCGCACTGCATAGCCTGCGTTGGATTCCATGAGCCGTTGCAAAGCGCGCGCATCCTGAAGTCCGACGAGCCCGAACACGCTCATGCTGCCCTCGCTTCAAAAATCATGACCGCTTGGCTTCCGTCAAATGGTGTCCGGTTCCAGTCACCCCGGATTGCATCAACCGTGAATCCAGCTGCCTGCAGCTGGACTTCCAGTTGTGCGACGGTGCGGAAAGCCAGCACCAGATCTTCATGCACTGTTGCTCCCGTGGTCGCGAATTTCGAGAATGATTCGAGGAGTATCTTCCCTTCGCTGAGTTCTTGAACCTTGCACCATTCAGTCACCGGTCCGAATGGCGTGTCTCTGGTGGAAGGCTCTTCGCGCGCCCAGGATTCCCACGCTCGTCGTTCCGGGTTTCGGCTTTCAAAGGCGAGAACAGATCCGGAGGACAGGCTGCGCCTCAAATCCTGCAAGGTTCGTTCCCACTGCTGGTCCGGAATGTGCTGCACCACGTTGCCCGTCATGACCGCCAAGTCGAACAGCCCATGATCAAGGGCGCGTGAGTCGCCCTCGACCCATAGAACTTCGCTGGCGCCGGCTCGCTGGCGGGCATAGTCAAGCATGGCCGGCGATGGATCCATGCCCACGACTTCACGCCCTTCCTGCGCCAAGGTGACGGTGAGAATTCCAGTGCCGCAACCGAGATCCAAAATGCGCTGCACGCCAGGCTGAACGGCGAGGGATCGGTAGTAGTCATGGTCTGGCCCGTCAGGATTTTCTCCGTCGTACAACGCGACAATTCGAGGGTCGTAATCAGCCAAGTAGTTCTCGATTCATTCATTGGTTGTCATGCACCTCGCTGTCGGGCGAATTTGGCGATGTCGAAGGAGCCATGATTTCGATGCGGTTCCCGAAACCGTCGCGGGCATGAAATCGAATATACCCTTCGAAAGATTCCCGCTCTGCCCACGAGACCTCAAAGCCGCCTGACTTGATCCGATGTGCTGCGGCCTCTAGCTCCGCCAAGGAATCGCACACGAGTCCAGGATGGGCTTTGCGGGCGGGCAGGAACGGCTCCTCTACACCGAGATGGATTTCGGCGACGATGGCGTCGCCGTCATAGGCCCGAAACCAGCAGCCGCCGCGGCCTGCCAGGGCTTCAGGCTTATCCACCTCATGAAGCCCCAGGGCTTGGGCATAGAATCGGCGGGCTTCTGCTTCTTGCCCCTGCGGCATTGAGACTTGTACATGATGCAGTTTCACTTCTTGCTCCAAATCGCTCGTTGGTGAGTGATGCCAGTTGGCTTGTCCAGACAGCTTGGGTCCGCGAATTCCAGCAGGTACTAGCGTTTGAAAAATTTCCGCATTCTCATGATTAGCCCCTCTGCCCGCTGACCCTGTTGGTGCCGCAAGTCCCGTGCCGCTTCTTCTGCATATTCCAGTGCATAGTCATCCTGGCCGTCAAAAGCCTGCAGAACTTCGCTCAGATCCCCAATGACCAGTAAATCAATATGGATTCCGGTGATTCGATCCTGCGCATCCCGCGTCTCCAGCACCGGAAATACCCTCCCGGGGCGGGCGATGAGAATTGCTATATTCTCTGCATCTGCGGCCTTGGGCAATCGAGTGAAGAGCGAGCCGAGCGGACCATCGATTTCTGTATCCATGCGGTCGAACCACCCGGTGCCATCGCTCGGTGAAATCACCGAATCGAACCAGGTTCCAGGATCATCGGGCATGGCCCGAACGATGGCTTCGGCGTCCACCATTGCAACACTGGACATCTGCGACGAAGGTATTCCCTGAAGACCAGGCATCACCGCTACGCCCTCGACCGGGCGGACGCCACGTTCTGAACCACCGGTGGCAAAAACCGCGGGATGGATCGAGGCGGTGGGATCACCGGACAGCATCAGGCTCAGGTAGGCTGGCCTGCTCATCGCCAGATCATAGCTCTCCGGAACCCTCGCAATCGTTGCTACCACCTTGTAGTCTCCCGGAGGGATGGTGAGCAGGCCGGGGTCCTGCAGATATAGCGGATCGCAGAGGGCCAGTTTGCCCGAGCGTACGCAAAGCGTTCCGAGTACATGCGTTTCGAGCGTTGCCGGTTGGCCGTCGGGCAGCCTGAATACGCCTGTTCGCAAAGCGAATAATCCGTCGGGGCCCATCGCCATCCTTCCTCGTCCATTCCGTGTTTCAGGAAGCACTGTCGCCAAGTTCAGCGTACCTCCCTCCATGGTCTCCGGGCCTTCGGAGTTCAGCTTTCATGGCCAAGGATCCAGTTGGCGTGCAGAATGGGCTTATGAACATTACGGATGTCTTTGCCGATTTCGCCCAGCGCCCCATCGAGGCTGCCCGCAACCTCCCGGCGCTTTCCGCCGAGCAGCTAAATGCCCACCCAGCCGGGCACCCCAACTCGATCGCTTGGCTGCTGTGGCACGCAGGAAGGGAAATCGACGTTCAGCTCGCGCACCTGAGCGGAGGGAACGAAGTCTGGGAATCCTACCGCAGCAAATTCGGCTTGGGTGAACTCGGCGATTCCGTAGGGTACGGCCATTCACGGGATCAGGCCCATCAGATCCAGGTTCCAGATCAGCAGTTGCTGGTGGACTATGTTCAAGCCTCCCTGCAAGCTCTCATTGAGTACACCGGAACGCTCTCAGAAGAAGACCTGGACGAGGTGATCGACCATGGCTGGGATCCCCCGGTGACTCGTGGAGTGCGCCTGGTCTCCCTCGTTGATGATGCCACCCAGCACGTCGCCCAGGCCGCCTACGCGGCCGGTGCTGCTGCAGGGCAATAGCCGAAACTGTGCTGCACGAGCGCTGTTGGTTACCACCAAGCGCCCAGGAAACCGCAATTGCCACCTGGACTTTTCAGAGCTCTTCAAATCCTGCTGTTTATGCCCGGCATCAACGGGGCAGTTGAAGTCATCGGTCCGTGTAGGACGGGAACACTTGCGCTGCCCTCGGTCAAAGAAGAAATGGCACCCGGCCTCGGCCAGCTGGAAACCTCGGCCAGCGATCCATGGCTACCGTCAAGCGAGAAAATCAATGGGAAAGAGCTCGGTCCTGCTCACCACACGATCCCGTTCTTCGGACAGCGCAAGCCTGCGAGGATCCGAGAGATAGGAATCAAGTGACGACTGCGAGGGAAAGCGGAAGATCTGCACCTCGCCAGGTGCGGCCGCGTCAGATATGCTCTGGACGCGTTGCACCACCTGTCCCCCGTGCTCCGGAATCAGTGCCAGCACTCGATCCTCATACGCCTGAAGACCCGCAGCTTCACCGTCGCGTGCCCACAACAAGCAGCAAAGGCTCAGCCCACTGATATTGCTCATGGCCCAAGCATAGCCTCCGCGCAATTCCGTGGTGCGAGGTGGAATGCGAGCAAACGCGACGCAGCTATTGCCCTCTATTCGGCGAGGTTTTGCATATTCATAGCAACGGTATTGCTATACATCCGACGCGACGCCCAGCATCATCGAGAATCTGTCCACCACGCTTGAGTGTTTTCAAAGCGACAAATCGTTCTTGGACAAAACTTTGTGGCGCTAGCTTCTGAACGGTCATCTCGTGTTCATGGGCAGCCTTGAAATCACGTAGCCAGAAAGTGGCCGCGAGATTCGAGGAGGCAATCATTCTTGCGCTAACTCTGCACGCTGGGTCATTTGCAAGTATCTGCCCAACGCGGTCGACATCAGCGGGCGGGACAGACCAAATTATGTTGAAGTCCTGCAACCCAGCGCTAGTCAGCCTGCCGCTATCGCATCGAAACGCTATAAACCCGCTGGCTATCAGTTTTTGCACGCGTCGTTGAACTGTCTGAGCTGACACTGAGAGCATTTGGGCTAGGTGCTGCCAACTCTGCCGGGCATCAACGAATAACATTTTGACGATCTCAGAGTCTAATTCGTCCGGTCGAAAGTAAGGCAGGTCCGCGGATTCCGAATCAGAGATTTGTTGTTTTTCTGCCACGGCCAATGTTCCGCTACTCCACTCGTTCGCTTGGCGATAGATTCGTGAAATAGGGCTAATGTGCCGGCTTCGCACCCCTGGCAGATTCCGCAAGGTCGTCTGGAGCTTTTCCATTCCCGCATTGTGCGATGATGCAAAACAGTCAATGTGGAATTGACGATGATGAGTAATGAGCGCCACGGTTCCAAACGCGGGCTCAGCACAGAGCGCTTCGGCGAGTTCCTCTTCCCGTTCTGGTTCGCATTCAATAGTCATGAATGCCGACCAGCCAGTTTCCAAAAACCGTGCACCCGGGATGACCGTGGTCCAGGCAAGACCCTCCGACTGCAGGAATTCCCAGCGCCGTGCAACCGTGGAGCTGGATACCCCTAGAACAAGGGCAAGCTTGCTGAATTCGACCCGCGGATGGACTTCCAGGGAGCCCAAAATCGCAAGGTCCAATTCTGACCCGATGGAAGATTTTTGCATTGGAGCGACCCTTTTTGGATGAAAGCGAACATTTCACCGAACGTTCACGGCCCATTTTTACACTTGTGATGGCAGGCACACAAGTTGCTTCGCCTCAATTCAAGGTTGGGAATGTTAATGGGTAAAGCGGTCCAGCTCACCACCAAAGTTGCCCCTAAGGGCACTTTTATCGGGCTAATGGCACTACTAATCACAATCGAGTCCCTCAGCGGAGTTGTACAAGGTTTTCTCAACCCAATACTTCCCGCGTTGGGTCCCGTGTTCGATATCGATGCCCCCACGATCAACGGAATTTTCCTTATCGCCAACGTGAGCTTCGCGGTTCTGACACCCTTGATTTCACGGCTGGGCGATAGGTTCGGATACAAGCGAGTCCTGCTGGCATCCACCGTACTCGTTGCGGCAGGAGTCGGGCTGCTTTCGTTTGTCCCAAGTTTGATCGCAATCATTGCTGGCGTAATTCTGATCACATGCGTCGTGGGATTTATTCCGCTGATGATGGGCATTCTGCGACTCACCCGCCCTGAGGAAACGCGTCGAGGCGTCAGCTACCTGATCGGCACCCTCATGATCATGGTCGGGATCGGAGGCTTGGTGGCAGGCGTCTTAGGAGCGGTAGATCCATTGCGCGGCTTCTGGATCGGGATCCCCTTCGCCGTAGCAGCAATCATCTGCGCGTTGCTCTTGCCCGATACTCCCAATCCGGCAAAAGAACCGATCGCCGCGCTGCCCATGATTAGCTGTCTTGTTGGGATCATCCTGTTCATGACAGGCCTCTCCATGGCACCTGACTGGGGGTGGGGCTCCTGGCGAACTCTTGTTTCCATAGTTCTAGGGGCTGGGTTATTAGCCGCATGGGCGTTGATGGATTCACGGCCTCGCGACGAGGTGCGACGCTTTACCGATCTGAGAATGCTCAAGTTGCGGTCTATTCGGAGCGTATCCATTGCAACTTTTTTCTTTGGGTTTGCTTCGATTAGCTACTTCGGCACCAATGGGCTGGTCCTGCATTCCGATCGGTCTTCAACGGGCTATGGTTTTGATTTTTCGCCCATGATTATCGCCGTCATTCTCGCGGTGACATCCCTGTTCTCTTTGTTCTCCTCACTGAGCGCAGGGCCGATTATGAATCGGATTTCCGAACGAGTGGCGCTGGTTTCATCTGGGCTTCTTCTGGCCGGCGGATTCGTGGTGTTCCTGGTCGCTGGGCACACGCTGATTGGGTACTTTATTGGTTTCAGCATTTTCAATTTGGCCCTGGGATCTTATCAAAGTGCAACACGTGCCCTCAGCGTTGAGGGAGTTCCGGTAGAGGAAACATCGTCAGCTGCTGGCATTAATGAACTGGCATTGTCTGTGGGCATCGCCTGCGGTGCCGCCGTCATCAAAATGCTGTCCAGCATGAATGTCGATGCACAAGGCGCTATTACCGAACAGGGTATTCACCTCATTTGGGCCACCCTCGCAGTAGCCTCAGTCGTTGCCGCAGTTGCAGGCAGTCGCTTCTCTAAACGTCAATTCACACGTCCCATTCGACAGGCCTGAGGAAACAGTGCAGCAAATGAAGAAGAGCACAGAAATTCCTATATTGATGAAGCTGATTGATGGTGCGCTCAAGAACAGCAATCGCGACGTCGTCACGCTAAGTCATCAGATCCATGAGAATCCTGAAATGAGCGGCGAAGAATTCTTTGCCCGCCAGTCAACGATCCGCCTATTGGACCGCTACGGCTTCAACCTGGACGCGACGCAGCCCGAGGCTCCCACTGCATTCAGCATGCGCAAAGGAACCGGCCAACTAGTCGTGACGCTATGCGTTGAATACGATGCACTTCCTAACATCGGCCACGCCTGCGGACATAACGTTAATGCTGCAGCCAGCGTCGCGGCAGCCATCGCCCTGAGCACCATCTGCGACGAACTCGATATCACTGTGCATGTTCTTGGCACCCCAGCTGAAGAAAGTCACGGTGGCAAGATAGACCTCCTCAACGACGGATTTTTCTCGACATCGCATCTGGCCATGATGGTTCATGCAAGTGGCCAAGACACGGTTGGAAACTCCTCCCTTGCACTGAACGCCTGGGACATTACCTATCGCGGGAAAGCGGCTCACGCGGCTGCCGCGCCCGAATTGGGAACAAACGCTTTGGATGCAGCCAATATTGCCCAGTATGCCATCGCACTCGCACGACAACAGCTGCCGATGAAATCGATTATCTCCCTGATTGTGATGCAGGCAGGACACTCGGTAAACGTCATTCCTGACGAGAGCACATTGAGGATTGAGATGCGCGCGCCCAATATCGATCAACTGACGGTCATCAATCAAAAAGTGCGTAATTGCCTCACGGCCGGCGCCATAGCCAGCGGGTGCGAATTACATATTCAAGAACGCGGCAACACCTTCGCGGAACTCCGCCAGGATTCTTTTCTTTCCTCGGCATATGCAACAGCACTCTCAGAACGCGGAAGACAAGCCGTTTTCGATTCCACTCCCATTGCTTCAACGGACATGGGAAATGTTTCGTTGGCTGTTCCTTCCATTCATCCGATGATTGGATACGACGTTCAGTCGGCTTCCCACCATTCAAAGGAGTTCGCATTCTACGGAACCACCGCTCAAGCCGACACCGCAATCATCGACGCAGCCTATGCCTTAGCAGGTGCCGTTGTGCGGGCAGCGACGGACAGCCATCAGCGTACTCGGCTGCTCGAACGTACCGAGCCCTAATTTCGATCGCGCTATCCCCGAATAATTCGATCCTTCGGAGCTGGAAATCCGGATAGCGTCATCGTCGGCTGCGCAAGGAACTCCCCAGCCGCTCATTAGCGCGTGGGGAGAACCGGCGCACCACCGTAATTGATGCTGCCGAACTTGCTGGTGGAACACCCGGCCAGCCGGAATTTCCTCCCGTCGCCCACTGTTGATCAGGCCAGCAGTAGGTTGCGGACCCATTGGCTTCACTCTCCAAGCTGGGCTGGAATGTTCCTGCGAGTATTCGATTCCTGATGGCAGATCGTTCCTTGCCTCGTAAGCCGATACGGATCGCGTTCGTTGCCCATGGCCATGAATTTTTACCTGCGACGTGGCGTGGACGAGCAACAGTTGCCCTACGGATCGCGAACCTAATAGAAAAGGGGCGAGTTCCTCGCGGCATCCGAGATAGCCAAAGTCAACGCCGCCCGTTACCACCATTTCAGGTGCCGCACGGTTCATAAGGAGCTCACCCTGTCGTTGACCGCGCCCTTGGTTGGAGACCAGCCCCGTAGGGACATTGCTGCTCGGCGCCTGATGGTGAACCGGTAGTTCACCTCACCCTAAAATCAATTCCCGAGTTCGCCGGCAGGGCATGGACGTAGAACCCGGGCCACATGGCGACTCGCACCACGTGAAGTATTCTCGACTGGCTCTCGTTCCACCGTATCGATGCAGTGCCTCTGCTGATTGCGGAATTGGGTCAGGGCCGCGGAAGTCCTAAATCAGAGTTCAACTTGTTCAAGTCGTACATGGGTCAAGGATTCTTGCTGACGATGACCATGTATAAACGCCCCCGGCTTCAATAGAAACCGAGGGAGTTTGAGCTGAGAAGTCTTAGACGTTGAAGCGGAACTCCGCGTTGCCTCCACACATGCCAACCTCAGAGCATGACGTCAGAATGAGTCGCAACGTCGAACCGTTGTCCCGGATATCGCAAACCTGCGTAGTACATGTTCGTGTGTGCCACGATCTGTGCCCCTGTGACAGTTACGCCATCCCACTCGGCATCCCCTGTCGTGTGTGCGTCGCCCACAAGAGTGACGTCGTATCCCTCAACGGCTGCACGCTGAGTCGTCGTTCTGATGCAGTAGTCAGATTGGGCCCCCGCAATAATCAAACGTGTCGCCTCTAGCCGGTCGAGCGTCTGCCTCAGAAGCGTTTGCGCGAACGCGTCACGATAGTTCTTTCTCACTACTGCCTCGCCGTCGATCCATTTAAGTGGAGCGACAAGATCCCATGCGGGCGTGCCCTCACCAACTGGATCGTGCATTACCCAGATCACCGGAACGGACCGCGATCTCGCCCGTTCGACGAGCTTAGCGACACGTTTGGCAACGCCATCCGCATCGAAGCATCCTGGGACTACGCCCTGCTGCATGTCAATAATCACGAGTACTGTTTCAGCAGTATTCGACATCAGGCGACCTTCAGCGGCTTGATCTCAGCGATCCGGTCGCCGGCAAGGTCTTGGGCAATCTCCAGCTCATAACGCGTCTGCAGATTGAGCCAGAACTGAGGCTCCACACCGAAAAAGCGTCCGAGGCGCAGTGCGGTGTCCGCAGTGATCCCCCGCTTGCCGTGCACGATTTCGTTAATCCTGCGCGGCGGGACACCGATCGACACCGCGAGCTTATTCTGGGTAATGCCGAACCCTTCGATGAAGTCCTCCATCAGGACCTCCCCCGGATGGATCGGCGGGTAGAGTTTCTCGACCATCTCTTCTCCTAGTGGTAGTCCTCGATCTTCACGTCCTCAGCGCCAGCTTCGGTCCAGCGAAAGCAAATGCGCCACTGATCGTTGACCCGAATGCTGTGTTGGCCAGCCCGATCGCCTTTGAGCGCCTCCAGCCGGTTGCCTGGTGGCACTCGAAGAGCATCCAACGTCGTAGCAGCATCGAGCAGGTGCAACTTGCGATTCGCGGCTTTATGGACGCGTGGGTCCAGCCGCTTCGCCGGCTCTCGACGCCAGACCTTCTCGGTGTCGCGGTCGGCGAACGATCTGATCATAAAACCAGTATATAACGGACTCCGTTAATAACGTTAGACGTTATACCGGAACTACATCAGGCTCCGGCACAGAGCAACCCTCTGGGCTAAAAAACGCACTGTGCTTAAGATAGCGACCGAGTCCCCCTCAATGGTGATCACTCGATCACCATGCGCGCCCCCGCAGATCGATCGTGCCAGCGGGCCACGCTGAAAGTTCAGAGGCTACGGGCAGTACCAACAGTGGTTGCCCGGGCAGATCATCGGCTGCCAAGCCGTCCCGTCCGATCGAGCGCTCGGCCACCCAGACTCGACTCCATCCGCATGATCTGTAAAACGGTACGACTTCCTCCCGGCATCCGAGGTACCCAAAGTCAATGCCACCGGCATCCAGCATCGACTGCGCGGCACGGGTCATGAGCCGCTTTCCGAGTCGTTCACCGCGTGCGTGCTCGGAGATCAGTACTCCCCCGACTCCAGCAATCACCACCTCGGCATGGCCCACGCCGATGGTGCGACGCGCCCAGCCCACGTGCCCAACGACGCTGTCCGCGGATCGGGCGATCACATGGAAATCATGAGGCGCATAGCCGTATGGCTGATTCGGGATCCAGTATCCGAAATCGTGAAGATACTCTTGGTCAAAAAGACGCCTCAGATCATCAACGTCTCCGGCTGTCAGCGCTCCGTGCGCCACGACTGAGATCGACAGATCCGTCATGAGAACTTCAGTGGCGTAATGGCGGCAACCGTGTCACGCAGCGTGCGCCGCTCGAGCCGCAATTCATAGTTTGCTTGCATATTCATCCAGAATTCCTCGGACGTCCCGAATTAGCGCGCCGGACGGATCGCCATGCCCGCCGCGATGCCACGTTTGCCGTGCACGATCTCGATGATCCGGCGCGACGGCACATCCCTCGACCTAAGCGGCGTCGCGAGACGGATAGCGACGGATGCCACATCCCTGCTTTGTGAACATACCTGTTGTGTCCGACGTCATTTTGCAATGAATCGAGTTCTAGACGCAACCCGGATTCCTTAAGAATCCGAGGGCGTTGAAATTAGACATGATTGGAAGTTGAGGCGGAACTCCACCACGTCCCATTGCTAAATAACCTTCGACATCATTGTCCGCCTTCATTGTGCGCCAGACCTTGCAGGTCGATGCGATGCGGGTAACAAAGGCGGGGACGGACGCGCAGCCCCGACGCACCCGAACAATGTGACAGAATAGAGGCCAGTCGGCCGCACTTTGCGACAAAGAGCAGTCGCACCTACGGCCGTTCTTGGCCTACGACCGTTATACGCATGGGGAGGATACACCTTGGCTGGTCCTGCGTCGTCACCAATCTCATCCTCGACAACGGTAAAGACTCAGGTCCCGGCCGTGACCGCAGCTGTTGCAGAGGCCAACGCGGCCGTCCACAATGGCAAGCTGACAAGCTTCCTCACCATCACACAGAAGGCTCCGCCGAGGTCTCAGATGTGCACCTGGCACCTCAGCACAGCGGTAGGGCTATCTCCTCTCGATCGGGCTTCAGTGGCGTGGATCGTCGCCGCGGCTGCGATGAAGTACCGTGGTGGAAATTCGATCGTCTACTCGACCTGGCGCGACGCCGCGCTCGCCGGCGTGAGGCTGACCGGCACCGACCGCAAAGTTGTAATGGCGTTTGTCGACAGCGTCTTCGGCCTACCACCCACGGGCAAGAGCGAGGAACATCTCGTCGGGCACGTGGCGGAATGGATGTGGTACCTCCACGCCTGCGAGTCGGTCGACCCCGCGCGCACTCCCGTCGTCCTGGAACCTCCCAAATTCAACGTCACCGAGCCTGGCGCCGACGGGTTCATAGTCTTTCGCGAGACGGTCACCAACGAGCACCACTATCGCCTATGGGAGCTCAAGAAGCACACCGCAGCAGGGTCCGTCTCTTCGACCGTCAGCACCGCCTACAACCAGTTGAGCACCAACGCTATGCGGTATCTGGCTCAGCAGGTCTCGATCTATTCGACCAGCGAAGGAGCTGTTGGCGAATTGTGCAGTAAACTCGTCGAGTTTTGGTTGGAAAGCCACGAGCGCGCCGGCGTCGGTATCGGCGTGACTTCAACGACCATTCCCCCGCCCAACACCTGCTTCACTACGATGGGCAAGCACTTCCCCGGGTTCGACAAACCCGGACAACTTGAAGGGCTACTCGTGGCGGTCGAGGACCTCTTGGAGATCGCCAAAGACGTGCGGGGGTACCTGTGGATCGTGCTCTAAACACCGATATGCTCGCCGAAGTTCTCGGTCAACACTCTCCAGGGGTCCTGCCCACTGTCGAGGAGCTAGCCGCACTGATCGCCGAGGTTGAAGTCCGCGCCTTCATCGAGCCGACCGACGTCGACGACAGCCTTCTCCATACGGCTTGGTACTTACATGGCGTCGCGTCGGCAGAACAAGCCGGAGACCTTTATACCCCGGCACGACAGCAGCGTGCGTTCGCCGTTTCCGCGCACATCTTCGACCTGGCGTTGAACGATCCTGGCCGGACGATTCACGACCAGCTCACATTGGCCTTCGGCGCACAGGTCGGCTACCGCCGGGGCGATCTAGAACCCAACGCGACGGCAATATGGCGCCGTGTCAATTGCCACTTGGACCACCCTCTGCCTGAGACGGACGAGTCCGGCAGCAGAGATGCCAGCGCCCAATCGCCCGACAATGACCACGTCAGGGACACCGAAGCGCTTACCCGCCTTACGCGCAGCCTCGCGACCATGGCCCTGCGTGCCGGCATCGCGTTTCTCGGGCTCGACGCGCGACGCATCCAGCTCCTGTTGAGCCGGTGGCGAGGCGAGATCGACTCGATACGGACAATGCTCGACCAGGACTCCCTCACCTCTACGATGTTCGGTCCTGCCGAGGCTGTCGCCCAGGCCGTCGGTGACCTCATGGTCTTCCTACGCTACGGCGACAGCGACAGGCTCGAGACCGCGAGAGTACACCTTCAGTCCGTAGTTAACCTCAGGGCCGGGCAGGGCGATCACGACGCAAGGTGGGTCGCCGTGCACCTTTTCCACATCGCCGAAGAGATGGAATGCTCGAGCGTGTGGAGTGTGCTGCCCGACGACACGCCCCCGATCGTCGCCCAGGCATTCACCGTTGGGACGCCTCCGGTGCTGACCCTGTGGCCTCCGCAGCGTGACCTGCTGACCCGCTCGAACATGAACCCGCTCGACCCCGCCACACGACGACTACTGCTCTCGGTACCCACCAGCGCGGGCAAGACACTGATCGCGCAGCTGCTGATCTGTCACCATCTGGTTACCCAGCCTGGCAATGTATGTTACGTTACGCCACTGCGAAGCCTCGGACGAGAGATGCGCCAGGCGTTGGCCGGGCGGCTCCGGATCATCCAGAAAGGCCTGGGCGCCAACTTCGCCGACTTCGGCAACATCAACATTGAACAGTTCTTCGCCCTGCTCGACGAGCCGGCCGACAGCTCCGTGGAGGTGATGACCCCCGAGCGACTAATCCACCTGCTGCGCCACGACCCTTACTCGGTCATCGAACGGTATTCTATGTTCGTCATCGACGAGGCCCACTTGCTTGCCCAGCCCGGTCGTGGGCTCCTGCTTGAGACTATTCTCGCCGCCCTCAAGACCACCGACGCACGAGTCGTGTTGCTCTCTGGCGTTATGGGCAATGCACATCAGATAGCTTCGTGGCTCAACCCCACCCAAGCTGCAACGCTGTTCGAATCAGGATGGCGCGGGCCGCGTCGTCTGCACGCGTTGCTCTACTCCAACGTCAAATGGGACGACTTCACTCGTCTCCCCTCGAAGTCGTCTACGTTCACCCATATCGAGCGGTACCCGATCACCGCCGACCTCCGGGTGCGTCCAGTTGAGGGCATTACGCGACGGTTGGCAACGCGCGCCGAAACCCCGATCGGCTTCCTCGAACGCAAGGTTCGCCCGCCTAGCGCTGGCAGGCGCGACGTCGACAACTACGACGCTTTCTACAAAATGTGCGCGCGCACAGCACGCGATTTTATTGATGCCGGCAGTTTATTAATGATCCTGTCGCAACGCAGGTACGCTCGCAACGCGGCGCAGGAGCTCGCTGCGATGCTAGACGTCACCGATACAACCAACGAACTGTGCGAGTTCCTCATCGAGCGCCTCGGAGCCGAGCACCCCCTTATTGAGTGCGTTCGCCACGGCGTAGCCTATCACCACGCAGGGCTCCCCATCGATGTCCTCGACG
Source organism: Glutamicibacter sp. FBE19 (assembly GCF_015524875.1). Classification (NCBI taxonomy): domain Bacteria; kingdom Bacillati; phylum Actinomycetota; class Actinomycetes; order Micrococcales; family Micrococcaceae; genus Glutamicibacter; species Glutamicibacter sp. FBE19. The sequence goes on from NZ_JACKQN010000008.1 coordinate 97,158, forward strand.
AGCTCGAACAGGCCATGCGTGCAGAGATGCTGAAGTCGATGTTCGCAACCTCCACGATGACGGACGGAGTCAACCTACCCGTGCGCACCGTGGTAATCTGCGAGACACGTTACGAGGGACAAAACTCCGGTCAGCAACTGGATGGTCCACGTCTACTCAACGCCGTCGGCCGTGCAGGCCGCGCGGGCAAGGAGACCGAGGGGTGGATCATCCTCGCCCTGAACCAACGGCCCCGAGACGTCGACTTCGATAAGCTGCAGCCAGTCGATAGCGACTTGGAGATCCTGTCGACCCTGAACTCCGAAGTTGCACTGGCTCGTTTGGTCGAAGTCGAGGCGCTGATAGCTGAGTCTGCCGACGCGCTGTTCACCGTCGAACATGGCGAAGCCGCCGATTTCGCTGCGTATGTATGGTTCGTCCTGTCCGCGCAGGAACGGCTCGCTGCAGTCACCGCGGATGCTGACTTCGCTGGCACGATCGATGGTTTACTGGCGTTCGTGCAGCTACCACCGGATATCGTGGCACGATGGAGGGCGTTGGCCGAGCATGTGCAAACGTTGTACGAAACAACTCCGGCCGAAACGCGGCTGACTTGGACTCTGAGTGGTACGACGCTGGCAAGTGCGCGATGTATCGAAAAGATCGCCCTTACTGTCGTCGAGCAAACAAAGACGCTGTTCTCTGAGATAGACGAACTCGGAAACCAGAGCCCCGTAATGCGAACGCTGACTCTCGAGGAGTCAATGCGCGTCCTCGACCTATCTGGAGCACTAGGCGCCCTTCTACAGCTACCCGAGGGCGCAGGTGTGTGGAAGTTTAAGACTAGCATCGGTGCGAAAACAGCAATCGACGTCCCAATCACGGTTGCGTTGAGTGGTTGGCTGGCCGGATTGGACATTCCCGACCTAGCCCAACTGATGTTGCCTGGAGTGCCGGACGTTTCATGGCAGCTCGAGCAGACGGTCGATGCGATAAGCGGGGCTTTCGAGCACTTTCTGAGCTGGACCATCGGAGTGGTCACCGCTCAGGCGAACGAGTACCTACTCAGACAGGGAAGCATCGAGGCGTTCCCCGAGAACCTCGCATACTTCGTCCGGTACGGGGTCGATACAACGATTGCTCTCAACCTCCTCACCAGTGGCATCCGGTCGCGAAGACTCGCGTACGCGATTGGTGAACGTGCCACAGCGCTCGGGCTGAACTGGTCGCAGGTGCGCGGCTGGCTCCGCGACCTGCACATCGACGGGTGGAAAGATGAGTTCACTATTGCTCGGCGTGAGGTCGAAGACCTGCTCGAATTCTGCCGTTCGCCGACCACGAGCCCGCTACGGCAGCTACTAGAACAGCACACGACTACTGTCGACCTGCACACGCCAATGGAGCAGCCTCCAACTGCGGGTACGCTACTGGTCGAACTACGGATATCACACAGTTCCGAACCGATCGAGGTATGGGCCGTAGGGACGACCAGCTTCCGGGTTGGGATCATTGCCGCTGCTTCACACACAGATGTCGCCCTGCTCGGGCACAGCGGACTGGAGTACATAGCGGAAACAGATGGCAACTTAGTGAGGTTCCGCGAGGTGCGCTGACTTCGCTCCCACCTACCAGAGCCGCATTGTTGATTCTACATACCGGTCCGGCAGCGCCGCGCCACTTTACTGGACCGTCTCCAGATTTGCCGTAGGTTACTTGTGCCGGAGCCCGGCAGGTTCGAGCAACCAATGCAGTCGTTCGAGCGAACTCCCATGCCGGTATTTGCCATTTTTCTCGGATTCACAGATCAAGTACATTCACGCCAGGCTTGTCCATCGCAGGGATGACACCACCATCAAAATTGTTCAAGCAGTATTTCGCTATTCCGGGTTATGAGGCTCACTTCGACACAATGGTGGCAGCAAGCGAATGCATGGATCTATTGGAAGCCGATCAGCTGTTCGCTCGGTCGCGAAAATTCGGACCATGTCTAAACTCTCTTTCAATGATGTAAACAGAAATGCCCTGAATTAAGGGCGTGACTAGGGGTTCACACAAGCGTTATGACAGGCTCGCCCCGTTACCTTGTTGATAGCTCCTCAATCAGAGGATGATAGGAGCTGTCAGCCAACCAGTCCCGGTATGGTGTCTTGCCCCTGTTTTCAATGATCCGGGTGTTGACACCGAGGCTGGAAGGCAGCGAGGTGATTGCTAATCAGGGGCACGACGTCAACAATATTGGACGTCAGTCGTAACGTGGGTGTAAGACTTTGCTACCGGTCGCTGGCCGACTTTGAACACCGTACTAGTTCAAAGGAGCGCTAGTCATGAAAACCACTGATGTCGAGATCTTCCTCGGTTTGGACGTCGAGAAAACCGAACATTGGGCCTGTGCTCTGGCTGCGGACGGCACCAAAATCTGGAACAAGACACTGCCCAATGACGAAGCAAAACTCACCAGCATTTACCAAGAGCTCGCCACGCGGGGTGCCGTGCTCGTGGTCGTGGACCAGCCGGCCACCATTGGCGCCCTGGCCGTTGCAGTGGCCCAAGACATAGGAATCAGCGTTGCTTACCTGCCCGGACTGACCATGCGCCGCATCGCAGACATGTATCCGGGCACCGCGAAAACCGATGAGAAGGACGCATTCATCATCGCTGACGCGGCCCGGAACATGCCACACACCCTGCGTGGCATCACCGTTAGCGACGAGAACGAAGCCACGCTGGGCATGCTTACCGGTTTCGATCTGGACCTCGCCCGTCAAATTACCCAGACCAGTAATCGGATCCGTGGCCTGTTCACCCAAATCCACCCGGCTTTGGAACGTGTCATCGGCCCATGGCTGGAGCATGACCCTGTACTTGAGGTCCTGGCGTCTTGGCCCACCCCGGCAGCATTGAAGAAAGCCGGGCAGGCACGTGTAGATGCCAAGCTGAAGAAGCACGGGGCGCGTCGCCACACCGCCTGGACCGCCATTTTATTCGAAGCCCTGGCAACCCAGCACGTACTGGTTGCCGGCACTGACGCCGCCGGCCTAGTGATCCCTCACCTTGCCCGGCAGCTGATCGCGTTGCACGCCCAACGAGCGGACGTCGCCGGTCATCTGGAAAATCTGGTGGAGGCCCACCCTCTTTTCCCAGTCCTGACATCAATGCCAGGGGTCGCCGTCAGGACTTCCACGATCGTGATTGCCGAGATCTCCGGCAAGGGATTTACCAGCGCTGCCGCGCTGGCTTCCTACGCAGGATTAGCACCAATCACGCGCCAGTCAGGAACCTCGATCAAGTCTGAACGAGTCAGCCGTGCAGGCAACAAACGACTGAAACGGGCACTATTCCTCTCAGCATTCGCCTCGATTCGTTTTGACCCCGTCAGCAGAGCTTATTACGCCCGGAAACGTGCCCAAGGCAAACGGCATAACCAGGCGTTGATTGCGTTGGCCCACCGCCGGTTGGTGGTCCTGTTCGTGATGCTTCGTGATGGAACTTTTTACGATGTTCCGGTGCCTGCGAATGCTTGACAAACAACATAGGGCCCCACTGGCCTCTGCTGCACACGGTACGTCCGCAAAATGCCACACTGTCAAGGGCCATCTCGTTCTGCCCACTGCGTCGGAGTCCGCTTCGCCTCGCTCTTTGCAGACGAACATGTCCGATCGCTCTGCACAAAACGACGTAAAGTCGGATCGCGCAGCTCTGCGCCGCGCCAGGTTGATTCGTCGTAGTAGCCACTAACCTCGGGCTACGATAAAGAGACGTGTGCCTGTGTTGACGAAGATGAGTGAGGTGTCTGCCAAACGGAGATGAACGACAGGTCAACTTTCAGAAATACCAGGGCGGCTACGTGTCCCAAGCTTGTTCAGAGCAGGCATGACCTTAGATGCAGATGGGCTCGCAGCACATGAGGACTGCGAGCCATCTGTGTTCAGTCAGTGACCGTAACCTTCTGTAACGGTAGGACTGGAAAGACCTTTCAAATCGGTCCACGATTCAGCACGCTTCACATCGGATTCATAGGCGATCAGATATCCCCATCCGGTGTTGACAAACTTTGGTTCGCTGATCAGTTTATTAACCAGTGTCACAGCGGCCTTGCGCTTTAGGCCAACGACTTCGTCGTCTCGGCCCTTGTCTGATTTGCCTTCGACGATCCAATAGATTCCCTTTGTGTCGAGCGCAACGAAATCAGGGTAGTAGTTGTCCCGCGTGGAGTACGCGATCGAGGCCCGATCACTGCGATACAAACGCTTCCACCAAACGATCTCTTCAGAGTAATTCAACTTCATTGCCAGCATGTACTCTGCGCTCCAGGAGTCGAATGACGCGGCTGGAAACAACCCCTTCTCCCAATCACCGTAGTACTTGCGCAACTTGAACTGAGACTGCTCCGTGTCGTCAAGCAGTCTAAGCACGTCCTCCCCCAATGGAAGAACGAACGACTGGTCAATCGGTAGTTCCACGGGGTGGACTGTGATCTCAGTCTTGGTACGGCTAGCATGCTCTTTAATCTTGGAGAGGATCAACCTCTCAAGTTCGGAAACTGCGGAGTCCTTTGCTTTCTCCGTCCAATCCTTGATAGCGGCCTTGCGAATGAACCGAGGAACGACACGGTTCTTCAACTGAGTGATGTTCGTACTCGACTGCGTCAGCTGACCCAGACTGACAACACGTCGAGTCGATTCCTTCACAACCGCGTCCGCCTCAATGAGTTCACTGTCAACAGTCACGTCTTCAACACGTTCTGCCTTCAGCGTGTGCTTATCGCGCGAGGCCACTAACTTCTTGCGATGTAGAACTTCCCCAGAGTCGGATACTCGCTTGGCAGCTTCGTCAATATCATCGTCCTCAAGCTCTGTGAGGTCGAACGGTTTCATCGTCTTTGTCATTAATGTAGACGGGAAGCAGAACGTTGTTCCTTGAAACGCACTGTTGATCTTGATGGTCACAGGTACTGATATCCCCTGCTGGTCTAGGCTTTCTTCGTCGTCGAGCTCACGCGCAATCAAAGATGTCTCAGTTTTATCACTTCCAGAAAGAGACTCGCCCGGTTCGGCACTGGAGGCAGACTCTTGCCCCTGCGAAGCATCGCTCGCATCAGCACGGGTGCTATCAGCTGTAGGAGATGACACAACGCTTGGCTCTCCCTCCGGCGCACCGGCTTGTGCTGTGCCTACAAGCTGCCCGCCGCTGATGCCGTCTTTGATAGCACCATCGAGTCCAAACGTCTGCAAAATGTTCTCGTCATTAAGCAGCTCTTCGAAAGAGGTATGTGCCAGTATGTCCAACTGGTCAATTCGTGGGATACCTGTGCGCTGGCCGAATGGCAACCGTAGCCCCCGCCCCATTGTTTGCTGAGTTAGCACCTCGGACGCCATTGCTCGCAAGGTACACATGACGGCAATGCGCTTTGTGTCCCACCCTTCTTTGAGCTTGTCGACGGAAACCACAACCCGCACAGGCGACTTTTGGTCATCGAGCTCATCGAGACGCTTACGAGTTACTTCGCCGTCGTGCTCGTTGTCGACCTGGAGCACCGCCTCTTGGGAGCCGCAATAGCCGGGGCCCCGCAACAACTCAGCTGTCTGCGTCGCGTGTTCGACATTAGCGCAGACAACGAACAATGCGGGCTTAGTACCGCTAATGCCCTTATGTGTTTGGACGTAATTGCCGTAGGCGGCCTCTTTGTTGCGCAGCAACGAAAGAGCGTCCCGAAGTTGTCGTTCCTCGGATTTCTCCCCCTGGTAACCGGACTTTCGGAACACAAGCACAGGTGTCTTTACGTAGCCGTCGTTGATTGCCTGGTACAGAGGGTACCTATAAATGACGTTGTCATTCTTCGACACCGATGCAGTCAACCCGATTGTGGCTGCGGGTTTGAGGTCCTTCAGCGCCTGGTTAAACGACTTAGCAGATGCCCCATAGAGGTGCGATTCGTCCGCGATCACAATCAGGTCATCAAGATTGGTCAGGTATTCATAGAGCGACCCTGCATCTTCTTGGAACTTGCGGATCTTCGTCCGCTGCCCCTCGATGCCGTCAGCCTTCGACGAGTCCGCGGTCTGCTTGGGAGCCACTAGCTGATGGACGTTGAAAATAAAGACCATGGAAGGATCAATACCTTCTGACGTCGACTTTAGAGTCTGGCTCATTCTCCAGGCATCGTACGACTGAGGGCTGACCACTGACGGTGGGATTGGGAAGCCTCCAATGTATCGGGTAGTTCCCTCGCGGAAATTCTGCACAGTTTTGTTCTGTACCACCAACGATGGCGTTATTACTATAACGTTTGAAATTCCTTGGCGCCGGAAGTACTCCACCGCTGCCGCCATGAGATAGGTCTTTCCTACACCAGTGGCAATGTCTAGAACCAGAGGACGCAAAGGATCGATGTCGTCGGTCAGTTCAACGATGAGTTGCCGGAGGCCTTTCTTGTTGGGCTCGCGCAAGTCGAATTCAAGTGCGATCTGATTGATCAGGCCTTGATCAAGAGAGATGGGGAGTGTGGCCATGGTCAGTTCATCTCCTGCGATTCGAGCTTGAACATGTCGTTAGGGACGGCAACGGCGACGCACCCTCGTCCTGTCGAGCGCAGGTACTGCCGTACGCCGTCTTCAATTTCCGTGGCAGCGATAGTCAACCCCTCGCTGTCGCTGAGGTGGGCGAGCAAGTCTTCTGCCTTGGAACGATCTAGCCGACCTTCAACGACCGCCAGTCGCATTGCGCCCCGAACCCCATCGAAGTACAGGTCCTCGGGGGTAAGCCGGAAGTTGAGGTTCGCTGCGACGGACTTCACCAGTACTTCCCCTGTTGCGGCCTCCTTCAACAGGACCAGCCCCAAATCTGTGTCATAGTCGAAACATGAAGGCGAAAGGTGCGCCACTGTGAATCCGCCGCCGCCGCGCCAATTTAGTGTTGCTTTTGTCTTCCTAGTTTTGGCGAGATACTTGAGCGTCTTGATTTCCTTTGATTTCAGAAGGCTTTCCTTAAAAGTGAGCTCTGTAGCTGCTGCGGGCTCAGGCGAGTCCACTGAGTCTGCGGGGTCTTCCTCAGACCCCTCCGGAAGCAGGTCCAGTTCCTCTTCAACGTCTTCTCGTTCTTTGAGGAGTTTGGCGAGAGTCTGGGTGAATTGGAAAGCTTCTGCAGCGGTGATGTCCTGCGGAAGTCCGTCGACCGTGGCGTCGACCCGCTGGCCATCGGTGAGCGTCACCCCGCCGGCATCTTTGTCCTCAATGACCTTTTTGAGACGGGGAAGGATAAAGTCGTTCAACGTCGTATCGATCAGCTCACAAGAAATCCAACGTCGGCCCATTTTCTGCGCCACGGCGGCTGTTGTTCCGGAACCGGCGAAGACGTCGAGAACGATGTCGCCTGGTCGAGTTGCGATCTGAATGACGCGTTCAAGTAGCCTCTCGGGCTTTGGGGTGGAGAACGGCTTCTTACCTGGGAACAGCTTCTTTATCTCCGACTTAGCTGCCCGGTTGTGGCCGACCTCTTCGTTGCGCCATAGAGTCCGGGGGTTGGTCCCGTCTGCGGGAATATAAGCTTTGCGCCCCAGGCCTCCGGTGGATCGAATCAGAATCCTGGGCAGATTAGGTTTTTTGCGCCGTTCCGCGACGAGTGTACGCGCTTGTTCCAGAGGCACATCAAGAACGATCGCACAAACCTCATCTGAAGCCTTTTCAAACGGCACACCTTCATTTTCAGCCCTCCACTTGGCATCGTGAAGGTTTTCATAGCGGTATGGTGCCCACTTGTTGAGCTCTTCAAAGTAAGTATTCTGGGAGAGCCTCCAGCTTCCACCCGCCGGCGGTCGCATCATCTCGCCAGTCAGTGGGTTCTGGATGGCGTAGCACATTCCGCCGGAACCGTCACCCTTATTTGCCGTTGGATTGTCGTCCCACCACGGACCAATCGGATCATTATCAGGGTTTGAAAATCGGGCATTATCTGCTTCAGTTCGCGACATCTTGTTGAGCAATGGGCTCCGCGTTTTGCCGTAAACGATGATGTTGTCATGATCGTCTGAGAATCCATCCCCGCGTCGTGGCGAGTCGGCTTTCTCCCAGACCACCTCTGCGATGAAGTTTCCCGCGCCAAAGACTTCGTCCAACAGTAAACGCATTCGGTGGTTTTCCGCGTCGTTGAGGTGAATCCAGATGGTTCCGTCGTCGGCCAGGAGCTTGTGCATGTGGAGCAGCCTGTCCCGCATCATCGTGAGCCAGATGGAGTGCTCTAAGTTGTCTTCATACTGGTCAAAGGTCTTCTCCGTGTTGAACGGAGGATCAATGTAGACGCAACGGACCTGACCGACATACTTCTCAGTGAGCTCAGGAACTCTCGTGAGAGCTTCCAGGACATCCCCAGATTCCCCGAGAACAAGTAGATTGTCTTGGGTAGGTTCCAGGTCAGCACGCCCCGAGTAGACCTTCGTAGGGTCCTTGGGGCTTTGACTACCCGTAACGACCTCATCGATGACGAGTGTGTGCGTCTCGCAATACCGGGGGTCTTTAGGATCTACCCATTTGTAGTCATAGCGTCCCGTTGCCGTAGGTATCAGCGCCTGATCCTTATTATACCAAGTCAGCTCAAGTAGCTGCCTCTTGCGCCCCATGAACAACTCCTTCGTACCTCAAGCCATATATGAAGAAAAACGGATGCGATGATTTCCTGGCCTTTTTAGGGGTTATTGAAACCTTGGACTCAGCCCTCAAAAACTGCTACAAAAGTACCCCCAAACAACGTTTACTACATGTTTCTGTAGCAAATGTTCCCAGTGATAGCGACGATTTACACGTTGAAGCGGAACTCCACGACGTCGCCGTCCTTCATGACGTAGTCCTTGCCTTCAATGCGGGCCTTGCCGGCGGACTTGGCGTTGGCGATCGAGCCCAGCTCCACCAGGTCATCAAAGGCCACAACTTCGGCCTTGATGAAGCCACGCTGGAAGTCGGTGTGGATCACGCCGGCGGCTTCCGGAGCAGTCGCGCCGCGGCGGATGGTCCACGCACGGGTTTCCTTTGGACCAGCGGTCAGGTAGGACTGCAAGCCCAAGGTGTCGTAGCCAACGCGAGCCAGCTTGTCCAAGCCGGACTCTTGGATGCCGGCATCTTCCATCATCTCGGCAGCTTCGTCTTCTTCAAGCTCGGCCAGCTCGGATTCGAACTGGGCGTCCAGGAAGATGGCCTCGGCAGGTGCCACCAGCTCGGAGAGCTTGGCCTGCATCTCGGTGTCGGCCAGCCCGGCCTCATCGGTGTTGAACACGTAGATGAATGGCTTGGTGGTCATCAGCTGCATTGGAGCGAGCTCTTCAAGGTCGATGCCCTTGGTCTTGCCCGCGGCGAACAGGGTGATGCCTTCTTCAAGGACCTTCTGCGCGTTGAGCACTGCATCCAGGAAGGACTTCTCGATCTTCTTGCTGCGCAATTCCTTCTCAAGGCGCGGCAGCTGGTTCTCGATGGTCTGCAGGTCGGCGAGGATCAGCTCGGTAGCGATGGTCTCGATATCCGAAGCCGGGTCCACCTTGCCGTTCACGTGGATGACGTCGTCATTGACGAATGCGCGGGTGACCTGGCAGATCGCGTCGGCTTCGCGGATGGTGGCCAGGAACTTGTTGCCCAGGCCCTCGCCCTCGGAAGCGCCCTTGACGATGCCAGCGATATCCACGAAGGATACGGTGGCTGGCAAGATGCGCTCGGAACCGAAGATCCCGGCGAGCACCTTCAGGCGCGAGTCAGGCAACGGCACGACACCCACATTGGGTTCAATGGTTGCGAACGGGTAGTTGGCTGCCAGCACCTGGGCACGGGTCAGCGCGTTGAACATGGTGGACTTGCCGACGTTGGGCAGTCCGACGATTCCGATAGTAAGAGCCACGGGAGAAAATTCTACCTTTTGCTAGTGATAAGCGCGCAATTGCCTGCGGCGCAGGAATTCTTTAGTTGGACTGCGGGCGGGTGCCGCGGCCGCCCAGGGCGCGGTCCTCGTCGCCGGCTTCCTTGAGCTTGCCGCGGATTTCCTTGGGCAGCGAGAAGATGATGTCCTCTTCGGCGGTGGTCACCTCGGCCACGTCGGTGAATCCGTAGTCGGCCAGCAGCGAGACGACCTCGCGCACCAGCACCTCGGGCACCGAGGCTCCGGAGGTCACGCCCACAGTGGAAACGCCCTCGAACCAGGACTCGTCCACCTCGTTGGCGAAGTCCACGCGGTAGGCGGCCTTGGCCCCGTGATCCAGGGCCACCTCGACCAGGCGCACCGAGTTCGAGGAATTGGCCGAGCCGACCACGATCACCAGGTCGGCCTGCGGGGCGATGTTCTTGATCGCGGCCTGGCGATTGGTGGTGGCGTAGCAGATGTCATCGCTGGGCGGATCCTGCAGATTCGGGAAGCGCTTGCGCAGCCGGCGCACGATCTCCATGGTCTCGTCCACGCTCAAGGTGGTCTGCGAAAGCCAGATCAGCTTGTCCGGATCCTTCACCTGCACGGTGTCGGCTTCTTCCGGATTGTTCACGATGGTGGTGACCTCCGGGGCCTCACCGTAGGTGCCCTCGACCTCCTCGTGGCCTTCATGGCCGATCAGCAGGATCTCATAGTCGTTCTTGGCGAAGCGCACGGCCTCGCGGTGCACCTTGGTGACCAGCGGGCAGGTGGCGTCGATGGTCTGCAGGTTGCGGTCCGCGGCGGACTGGACCACCGCTGGGGAGACGCCGTGGGCAGAGAAGACCACCAGGGCGCCCTCGGGAACTTCCTCGTTTTCCTCCACGAAGATCGCTCCGCGGGACTCCAATTCGGAAACCACATGGAGGTTGTGCACGATCTGCTTGCGCACGTACACCGGAGGCCCGTAGTGCTCCAGGGCCTTCTCGACAGCCACCACGGCGCGATCCACGCCGGCGCAGTAGCCGCGCGGGGCCGCGAGCAGGACCTTGCGCTCGGAAACCTGCGGGGACGCAGCGGCGATCTCGGCCGGGGTGCGGCGAACGCGCGGGATCCGTGGAACTGGCAGCGATACCGGGATGGAAGTGGAAGTAGCCATATCTCTAGTCTACGAACTGCATGCAAGTTAGCCCATGCTCATATGATGCGCGCCACCATCTGCCGGCTGTGAGTTCTGCCTCCACGCTCCCCCTGCCCGCTCAGCAAGGCAGCGAGCTGGGCAGCTTCACGCTGGTGCGCACGATCGATCCGGCGCCATCCGATCCCCGGTAGGCACGGCAAACCCCGATGCCGCGGTTGGCCAAATTGGCTTTGATCTGGCGCAGCGAATCCGGTGAGAACCCGTACCACTGCATGTGCATCAAGACGGTGTCGCCGGGGACCGCTGCGGAAGCGCGGGAAATGGTGATCGACTTGGATTTCACGTCCCAGTCCTCGGTATCCCTCGTCCAGATCCACATGGCCATGCCGCGGCTGTCGTAGCCGCAGCGCACCGATCCATCCACGGCGCCGTAGGGCGGGCGCCCGAAGTTGGTGTGCACGCCGGTGCCGCTCAGTTGAGCCCCGGCCTGTTGGCAGCTGAGCGGGCGCAGATCGGGATGGCTGATCGAATGGTTGATAACCCATTGGCCCTTGGCCCGGGCCAGGCTGGGCAGGTCCACCCCGTAGCGGGATTTGTAGGAGGCAATGCAATCACCCGTGGGAGCGAGCACCAGGCCGATATTGGCGCTGGCAGCATAGTCGATGGCCGCCTTGTACTCGTTCAGGGTGCGCGGGCAGTCATCAAAGGTCAGCACGACTCGCGAGGTCCGATTCGGGCCGCTGTACAGCGGAGCCGACGGCGGCTTGGGATAGGTGGTCACATAAGTGCCGCTGACCCAGCCGGTAAATCCGCCATAGCTCACCTTGTACCAGCCATTGGAGGCCCGCGCGTAGGCGGGAACCGTGGTTCCTTTCGGGATGGTGATCAGGATCCGGTAGCTGGTCGAGGTGCCGGTGCGCAGATTCAAGCTGTCGAGAGTTCGCACATTGGCCGCGACCACGTAGTAGTCGCTGACATACCCGGTGCGCCCGGAATAGCTGACCTTGTACCACCCGCTGGAGGCCCGCCCCAGGACCAGCACGGAGGTGCCTTTGGGAATGCTCAGCAGCACGGAATAGGCTGTGGAGGGCCCGGTGCGCAGGTTCAGATTGGCGGTGGTTCGAACCCGGGCAGGCAGGTCGATGGACAATTCGCTGGCCACCGTGACGCTAGCCGCTCGCGCCACGGGCGCTACGCTGCTTGCCGGAGTGGCCGCCGCAGCCAACGGAATCGAACCGGCAATGAGGCCCGCGGCGAGCGCGAGGGCTCCGAGCGAGCGAGTGGCAAGGCCATGAAAATTTTCCCCAAGCATGTTGACTGCGTCCTTATGAAGTTGTTCCCCAATGCTCAACAGTGTCCGCGTGCGATGGGCACCGGGCAATAGCAAGGCCAAGGCTTGTCCAAATTGTTGGAATTACTCCCAGCCGTTCTTCGCCGCAGGGAAAATGACCACAAACTTCACCCGTTTTGTCACCAATGCTCCACTTTGCTGGCGCCCTCACCCCTGCCCCTAATCCGCTGAACCGTCGGCCTCATGCGGTAGTCTCACTTGTGCAGCAGCAACGCGCAGGCTGGTGCAACGTTTCGATTCCCAAGGAGCGGCCCGGATGGAGCCCCAAACAGCAGCGAGCTTGCCAAGCACGGCAGGGCAGACCACGGCGGATAATCCTTGGCCGTTGCGAGTCCTTTCGGAAAAGCTCAAAATCCATATTGAGAACTCCCCCTTCGCCTGGGTTGAAGGGCAGCTTCTGGAAGCCAATGTGCGCAACGGGCACGCCTACCTGACCCTGCGCGATGTCGATGCAGACAACTCGTTTTCGGTGACCATCTGGTCCTCGGTCATGCGCAAGCTGGAGACCACGCCACAGGTTGGCTCCCGCGTCGTTGCCCGCGTCAAGCCAAGCTTTTATGCCAAGACCGGGCGCCTTTCGCTGAACGCCACCGACCTGCGGCCGGTCGGCCTGGGCGAGCTATTGGTGCGCCTGGAGCGGCTACGCCAAGCACTGGGCGCCGAAGGCCTTTTCGACCCGGGCCACAAGCGGGCGCTCCCGGTGCTTCCAGGACGCATCGGCTTGATCACCGGACGCGACTCGGATGCCGAAAAGGATGTGCTGCGCAATGCCACGCTGCGCTGGCCCTCGGCACAGTTCAGGGTCATCAATACCGCAGTGCAGGGTGTTGACGCTGCTACCCAGGTCATGGCCGCGCTCAAGGAACTCGATGCTGATCCAGACGTTGATGTGATCGTCATTGCCCGCGGCGGTGGCGCTCTGGAAGACCTTCTGCCGTTTTCCAATGAGGAACTGGTCCGCGCGGTCTTCGCCGCGCAGACCCCGGTGGTCTCGGCCATCGGCCACGAAGCTGATCGGCCGATCCTCGACGACGTGGCGGACTTGCGCGCCTCAACCCCGACGGACGCGGCCAAGCGCATCGTTCCGGATCTCAATGAGGAATTCAGCGGATTGCAGTTGGCACGCAACCGCCTTGAGCGCTCCATCAACAATTTGCTGGAACGCGAGGCCCAATTGCTGGCCGCCGTCCGTGAACGACCGGTGCTGGCCAACCCGCAGGTCATGGTGACCAGCCGTGCCGAGGACCTGGCCCGCTATCGGCAGCGTTCCAGCGACCTATTGCACTACCGGGTGCAACGTGCCCGCGACGAGATTACCCATCTGAAATCGCAGGTTCGCGCCCTCTCCCCGCAACAGACCTTGGACCGCGGCTATTCGGTCACCCAGTTGGCCGACGGCAGCATTGTGCGTGAAGCCGCCAACGCTCCGGTCAACACCGAAATCTTCATTCGGCTGGCATCGGGCCAATTGGCGGCGCAAACCACCGAATCCCTGCCTGCCGGCGACGCCGCACGCTAACTCGAACCAACGCGAACTACCCTGGAGCCATCATGACTGCACAAATCCCTGAAGATATTGCCAAGCTCTCCTACGAGCAAGCCCGCGAAGAACTGCTCACCGTGGTCAACCAGCTGGAGACCGGCGGCGTGGCTCTGGAGGCTTCACTGGCTCTGTGGGAACGCGGCGAAGCCCTTGCCGCCCACTGCGAAAATTGGCTCAATGGAGTTTCGCAGCGCCTGGAGCAGGCCCGCGCCAAGCAGGTCGGCGCAGACTCGGAATAATCCTGATTGGCTGAAGGCTACCTGGTGGCTTCCAGCCGGGCTTTTTCAGCTGCCACATCGAAGTCGGCTGCTGGCCATGGCACGGTAATTTGCTGCAGCGTGTCCAACAGCAGCTCCGCAACGCACAGCCGCGCCCGCCATTTCTGATCCGCAGGAACTACCTGCCATGGGGCTGCAGAATTATCGGTCCGGTTGATGGCGATCTCGTAGGCCTGCTGGTAGTCCTCCCACAGCAAGCGGTCATCGATATCCCCGGGCGAGTACTTCCAATGCTTGTCCGGGCGTTCCAGGCGTTCAGCCAGGCGCTCGTACTGCTCCTCCTTGCTGATATGCAGCATGACCTTGATCGGGTGGATGTTCTGCTGTGCCAATTGCTTCTCGAAGTCCACGATTTTCATATAGCGAGAATCAAGGATGTCCGGGCTGGCCAGTTCCTTGACACGGGCGATCAAGACGTCTTCATAGTGGGAGCGGTCAAAGACTCCAACCATTCCCCTGCCTGGCAAGCGCTTGGTGATGCGCCACAAGAAATCATGGGCGGATTCCTCGGGCGTGGGAGCCTTGAACGCATGGTGCTCCACCCCTTGAGGATCCAGCATGCCCATCACGTGGCGAACAATGCCGCCCTTCCCCGAGGTATCCATGCCCTGGAGAATCAGCAGCACCGAAGGCGCGGCCTGTCCCTGAACCGATGCCGCGAAGAGCCGTTCCTGGAGATCCGAGAGCGGCTGGGCGATCTCTTCCATGCGCTGATGCGCTGCCTTCTTGTTCTGTGGCGCATCCTCGGGCCACCACCCGGGATCCTTGGTTGCCCTTTGTGAAAGTTTCAGGCCCGGCTCGGCACGCAGGGCTTCGAGCAGGTTCGCGGGGTATGTGCTCAAGGCAGGCTCCTTCTTCGGTCTTCACTACCGTGAATCTGGATATTTGCCAGCGTACTGGCATTAGCCCGCGGTGTCTCGAAGAATGAATTTGAACGGTGAGTCTTTTCAAGAATTGATCGTCCGGCAAGCCGAGAGTTCTGGATCAGCCAACTGGCTCCGAAGGGTTCCACAGATGAATTTGGACAAAAGAAAACACCATCGCACGACCGCAATTATTGGCCGTTGTGCGATGGTGTTTTCCGTTGCTTCTATGCGCGAGCGCGCCAGTCCTCCAAGAACTGTCCGATCCGTCCCACGGCGTCGGTCAAGTCCCGCACGCTAGGCAGGGTCACCAGCCGGAAATGGTCGGGACGCACCCAATTGAAGGCGGTGCCCTGGGTAATAAGAATTTTCTGCGCCTTGAGCAGTTCCAAGGCGAAAACCTCGTCGTCGTGCATCGGATACACTTCTGGATCCAGTTTCGGGAACATGTACAGCGAGCCCTTGGCCTTCTGCACCGAGACTCCTGGGATGGCCGAGAGCAGGTCGTAGGCCGCATCGCGCTGTTCCAGCAGGCGTCCGCCGGGCAGGATCAAGTCGTTGATGGACTGGTATCCGCCCAGCGCCGTCTGAATCGCATGCTGCGCTGGCACGTTGGCACATAAGCGCATATTGGTCAGCAGGTTGATGCCCTCGATGTAGTCCGCGGCCTGGTGCTTGGGGCCGGAGATGGCCATCCAGCCTGCGCGGAAACCACATACGCGGTACGCCTTGGACAATCCGGAGAAGGTCAGGATCAGCACGTCATCGGCTAGCGAAGCGGTGTTGATGTGCACTGCGTCTTCGTAGAGGATCTTTTCGTAGATCTCATCCGAGTAGACAATCAGACCATGCTTGCGCGCCAGTTCCAGAATCCCCTCAAGGGTTTCCTTCGGATAGACGGCACCGGTGGGGTTGTTCGGGTTGATGACCACGATGCCCTTGGTGCGATCGGTGATCTTGGCTTCCATGTCTTCCAGGTCGGGAAGCCATCCCTCTTCCTCGGTATTCAGGTAGTGCACCGGGGTGCCACCGGCCAGCGAAACCGATGCGGTCCACAGCGGGTAGTCAGGGGCGGGGATCAGGATCTCGTCGCCGTTGTTCAATAGCGCATTCAGCGACAGGGTGATGAGCTCGGAAACACCGTTGCCAAGGTAGATGTCGTCCACGCCAATGGTCTGGATGCCACGGGTCTGATAGTACTGCGAGACCGCGGTACGAGCAGAAAGGATGCCGCGGGAATCCGAGTAGCCCTGGGCATTTGGCAGGTTGCGAATCATGTCGACAAGCACCGCGTCGGGCGCCTCGAAGCCGAACGGCGCGGGATTGCCGATGTTCAGCTTCAGGATACGGTGCCCTTCGGACTCCATGCGCTGCGCATGCTCCAGCAGCGGACCGCGGATGTCGTAGAGGACGTTGTGCAGTTTCGTCGATTGCTTGAATTCTGCCATGATTACACTTTCTCATGTCAGGTGTGCAGAACACACCTTGTTACTCGGCCACCGTCAGGTGGGGCCGAAATCCTTGGTGGTCGAATTGCTGGAGCAGTGCCATGCGCTGCTAGTCGATAATCCATTCCCAGCGGGTCGCAGCCTGCGCGGGCTTCATCGCCCCGGGCCCGGTGACCATTCGATTCAAATCCACCAAGGTCTGTTGTGACAGATCCCCGGTGATTTTGTTGAATTCGCCGCGGGCCTTGTCATCCACGTTGCCGTTGGCCAGCAACATGAAAGGCTGCGCGTCAAAGAGCTTGGCGGTATCGGAAATGCTCTTGAAGCCCTCATCGGAAATCATCGCGTTGCCGGCGCTCAAGGCGACGGCGCGGTCCACTGAAGCTCGCAGCTGAGTCGCAAGATCAGCGCTCTCCACCACAGAAACCTTCGGCTTCTCGCAACCTTCGGTTTTGAGTGCCGCTTCCAGATTCTTCGTCTCGGAATCATCGGTAATGATGGTGATCTTCTGGCAATCACCAGCCAACGAGGACAGGGAATCTATACTGTGCGTTTGCGCCTCGGCCGAGCTCATCACCAGGACCTTGCCTGAATCAGCGGCGCTCAGCTCCAATGCGGCGACCTTGCCATCCGAATCATTGATCTCGGTGCGCAAATTCTTCAAGTCATCAACGGAGAGCACACCGTCTTCGCCCGTGATGCCGGCGGCGTCCTTGGACATGCCCAGCGCAGCTCCTGCGTAATCCACGGCGATGTCCGCCTGGCCGTCAAGTACTTGCTGATAGGGGTCGTCCGTGGACTTGTTGATCTCTACGTCGTATCCCTCGGCGCTCAAGGCATTCTTGTAGACCTCGGCTAATGCCTGCTGCACCGGCTGCCCGCCACGTGCCAACTTCAAAACTGCGCCCTGGCTCGACTCAGCCGGAGCCGCCGGTTCGTTATCGGTGCAAGCAGACAGTGGCAACAACAGGGCAAGGCACAGGACACCAAGACTGGAGGTTTTTCGCAAGTTCATATCCCTATTGATTCTATGGCAGAGTTTTTTGATTCGACGGTTACTCGCGAGGCGCGGTCAGTCGCAAAATGCTGTCCACCCGCTCAATGCAATTGAGCTGGTCGATTTCTTCGCGCGAGAACCACGCGGCCTGGCTGGTAGATCCATTGACCTCATGGCGCAATTCGCCACCGGTAAGTTTCGCCCGGTAGGTCACGGCCACGGTTTGCATCGGATGCCCTTCGCCCGAGTAGCGTTTTGCCCCGGGAATCACACCGGTGGTGACATCCAGCAGGGACAGCTCCCCCACCGCGTAACCGGTCTCTTCATAAACTTCGCGTTTAGCACCTTCGACAATTGGTTCGCCCAGGTCGATGCCGCCGCCGGGAAGCGACCAGCGAGGCGTGAATTTCGGATCACGATGGCGCATGTCCCAGAGCGTCAGCAGTATCTTTCCTTCGTGTTCCACCAAGCAGTAGGCCGCAAGCCTGGTATCGAAGAATTCACCGGTATGCTCTGAACGTCGTGTCATAACCCCAATATATCGGTTTGTTCACCGTTTATTTTCCCTATCGCTCAGGGCATGAGCTGGTTTATTGGCCAAATATCGCGCTGAAGGCTTGCGAATGTGATGAAATATTCTTATGGCCCAGCACTCAGAGCATTCTTCAAACGTCGATCTTGATGAAATAGATCGAATCATCATCGACGAATTGGTCGCCAACGCGCGCATCTCCAATGCCACACTCGCCCAGCGTGCAGGCATCGCCCCGTCCACGGCCCTGCTGCGCACCCGCTCACTGGTTGAGCGCGGCATCCTCACCGGCTACCACGCAGAGGTTGCCCTCGGCACTGTAGGCCGCACCGTCCAGGCCCTTATCTCGGTGAAGCTTCGCGCCCATGACCGCGAAAAGATCGATACCTTCGTGGAGCGCATCCCCAGCCTTCCAGAGGTGCTCTCGATGTTCCACGTTTCGGGCGGAACCGACTACCTTCTGCATATCGCGGTCGGGTCCACCGACCACTTGCGCGACTGGGTGCTGGACAACCTGGCCACCGACGAATCGGTGGGCCACACTGAAACCACTTTGGTCTTTGCCCACCACCGCGGCAACCGAGGACCACTGCCTTCAGACGACATGTTGAGCTAGCTGGCGCCCCAGGAACTCAGCTCCCAGGCAAAGCGATGGCCCCCACCGAATTTTTTCGGTGGGGGCCATCGGCCTCTGGTGCGAAATCTTTATGCGCGGCGGCGCTGCATCACTGCATCCAAGTTCAGCCGCGGCTTGGTGCTGGAAACCGAAAGATCAGCCGCAGGCAAGGTCCCGGTAACTGGAGGAACAGTTTCGGCCACGGGCGCCTCGGGCTCCTTGGGAGCCGATTCCTTGGCGTGCTCCTCACGCTTGACGGCTACCGAGGTCACGGCGGCACGCTCTTCAGCGGAAACTTCCGAAGCCAGGCGCTTGGCGTCTTCGGAGGCCTTCAGGCTGATCTGCTTGCTTGGACGCAGCGGCTCTTCCGCTGGCAGCGGAGCTTTCGGCATGCGCTGGGCAGCGGTTTCGCTGGAAGCCTGGGCAACCTTGGCGATGCGTTCAGATGCCGCAACGTAGGTTGGCTTCGGCACGCGGGTTGGCGCCCAGGTATCAGGCTGCTTCACGCCGCCATGGCCGTGGGCCACACGCAGCGCTTCGGCGCGAAGTTCTTCTGCAGTGATAGCTGGCGCGCGGCGGGAGGATCCCGGACGAGCGTCAAAGACCTCTTCGCCTTCGTGCTTGCGGGCGATGACCTGGTTGGCCGAGTCTTCAAAGGCTGGGGTCTGCATCGCCTTCTGGCGGGTTGCTTCCAAATGCTCAAGCAGCTTGCGGTTCCGGTCCCGGACCGCGAGCATGCGCAAGGTGGCAAATGAGAGCACTGCGACCAGGGCGAAGATCCCTACTGTTCCGAAGGACAGTGCGGTGAAGGGGGCCAAAACGACTCCGAGGACGGTGGCGATAACTGCCAGCGCGCCCACCAGCGCAACGGACAATCGGCCATAGCGCACACGTATCTTGAGTTTGGTCGCAGCAACTTCCTGCGAAGCGCTCTGTGACGTGCCAGCCATGTGCGTCCTCCATCACCGATTGAGTCGGTCAACTTCCTTAGAACCGGGTACGGCTCTTTCAAATCAACCCTATGCAACCTTTCTTGCGGTGACACGCACATATGTCGGTGTGTCTATAAGTTTTCAGCACTACTTTGCGCGATTCCAAGGGCCATCGGCTGAAGAAACTCGCATTCAAGCTTTGCGTTCGTAGATGCGTTCGAGCATCGTGCTCGAAAGCTCTTCGCGGTTCAAGGCAAAGGTCCGATGATCACGCCACGCGCCATCGATGTGCAAGTACGCCCGGCGCACCCCTTCGTCCCGGAATCCCAGCTTCTCGACTACTCGCAGGCTCGGGGCATTTTCCGGACGGATGTTGATCTCAAGTCGATGCAACTGCAGGTCATCAAAACAGTGATCGACCACCAGCGCACATGCTTCGGGCATCAGTCCGAAGCCTGCATGGTTGCGATCAATCCAATATCCGATGGAAGCAGTGCGCGCGGCACCGTATTGGACTGCGGACAGCGATACCTGTCCGATCAATGGCGGCCTGGACTGATGCAGCTGTGGCAGGGCAATCGCCCATGAATAGCCGGTGCCGTCCCGCGCCGCCTCATCCTTGCCGGCGATCATCTGCCGATAAGTCATCGACTCCGGCGGTCCCATCGGGCTGGTGGGATCCCATGGGCTTAGCCATTGCGCATTGGCATACCGCAAGTTGATCCATTCGGTCTCGTCGCGCATGGTCAACTGGCGCAGCAGCAAACGGTCCGAACCCAGTTCGGGGACCAGCTGCGAGGCACGGCGAGAGAAGAACATGAGCACATCTTAATACTCCCGGGTGGCTTAAATGCATTGCATTGCCGGCCAGATGCAATTCGTTGCATTTTGCGTAAGCTGGTGCCATGACTGAGAACCCTGCGAAGAACCACGACACCGAGAAGAAGGCTGTCCGTGCATCCATCCGAGCGGCCAGAGCTTCGATGGATACCCGGACGCGTGCCGAGCTTGGCGACAAGCTGGCTGGAACAGTTCTCGGATATCTGGCGCAGAGCACCGGTATTGTCCGCAAGGTTGCCGCCTATACTTCCTCCCCCGGCGAGCCTGATACCGCGAAGCTCCTGGATGCCATGGTCGATGAAGGCATCGAGGTGTTCCTGCCCGTATGCGAACCAGGGTTCGCCTTGTCCTGGGCTGCCTATGTGCCGGGGATTGAATTCCAGCGCAGCACCCTGGCCCCGGTGATGGAACCGGTAGGGCCACGGCTGGGAACGCAGCTCTTTGATGACATCAATACGCTGATCATCCCGGCGCTTGCCATCGATGAGCAAGGGCTTCGCCTGGGTCAGGGCGGCGGCTACTACGACCGCTTCCTGCCGCTCATCGAGGATTCCCCGGTGCGGGTCGCGGCGATCGTTTACGACAATGAATTCGTCCCTGCCGGAACCTTCCCTGTCGCCGAGCATGACCAGCCGGTGGACCTCGTATTCACCCCCGCACAGGTGCACCAGATCATCTAGGGCGCGTGCCTCCGGGTTCCTGCTTACTCACATTTCGCAACCGGGCGAGCCAAGCGGTGGACGTCCACAGCTTGCATGGGAGGATGAACTATTTCTCCAGGCCCTCCACGGCGCCCCGTCCCCCAACGATTCCCCGGCCGAAACTGCGTCCTGTCCGCACGCGCAGCGAACTGCTGCGGCGCTATCGGAAGCCCCTTGCCATGGCCTTTGCGCTCTTGGCCTTGGCTGGTGTGCTCAATGTCTTTTCTTCGGGGCAATTGACCCAGCGCGAAGTGGTCATAGTGACCAGCGATATTGCCGCAGGAAGCGAAATCTCCGCCACCCAGATTTCGCTGCAGAGAGTTCGGCTCGACCCGCAGGATGAGGAAGTGTTCCATTCCCCCGAACAGCTGGTTGGCCAGCGCATAGCGGTGGGGCTCAGCGCAGGAACGGTAATTCGCAAGTATGCGTTGGTGGGCGAGCAGCTCCTCGCCGGCACCGCTGAAGGCACCGTGGCCGTCCCGTTGCGCTTGAGCGATCCCGCAACGGTGACCCTGCTTCATCCCGGCCAGCTGGTGGACATCGTCCTGACCACCGGTGACGGTTTTGACCGCGAGATCGCCTCGCGCACTATTGCCCAATCGGTGCCGGTGCTGTGGGTGCCGCACAGTGCCGCTGATTCCGAATTCGGCATGCTCAGCGGCGCGGCCCCGACCGGTGAAGGGATTATCGTGGTCGCGGCGGCCAGCAGCCTCTCGGATGACCTGTCCGGCGCGGTATCGCGGGGCAAGGTCTCAGCCGTCTTGGTCAACTAGCAAGGAGCTCAGCCCCAGTGCGGCGGTTTTTCCCGCTTCATGTCCTCGGCGAGATCTTCTTTCGCTTCTCCCCACATCCGGGGGTCCTGGTCCTTGGCGACAAATTCAGCCAATGGATCAGCGCTGCGTTGCGCCTGGTTTCGGGCAATAGCCGAGGCCGGGCCATCAGCGGATTGCGGGTCCGCCAAGGCACGGTCAACCGAAGCCGAGTGCGGAACCGGAGTGTAGCTTCCGGTAAGTTGAACGCGCTGTTCCAAATGCTGTGGTGGTGCGACAACGCGCGGCCGCTTGCGGCGGCCGCGCGTTGGTTCTTGCTCAGAAGTCATGACTCCTTGGGCTCCGACCGCTCAGCGGACTGGCTGGCTGGAACCGGTGCTGGGGTGGCGCTCGCCTGCGCGTCGGCAGCCGATGTTTCCGCGGCCTTGGCTTCCTTGCCATCAGCCTGCTTCTCGCCAGAAGGCTCGCCGGCCGCACCCTGCTTGGTCTCCAACTTGGACTTCGCCGTCTTGAGCAATCCGGTCTTTTCCTTGGGCGCTGGTTCGGTGGTCACCTCGCGGGCTGACACCGGGCGGGCTGCTGCCACAGCACTGCGCGAAGGCGAATCCCCGGAGGGTGCCGGGCTGCTCGATGATTTCAGCGCCAGGGCCCTGGCCAGGCGTTCGGTGACGGCGCCCGGGTCGGTGAACACGTCAATGGTCCACAGCGGGACGTAGCGCCAGCCATGCTTCTCGAAGAATTCCGGGCGCAGCCGGCTGCGCTCGCGAACGGTCAGCTCGGAATAGTGCTCGGTGCCGTCATACACTACCGCCAACGGGCGGATTCCAGTGTCAGCGGCATCAAAGACGTGGGCTGAGAGGTCGAGTACGCCGCGGTAGTCTTCCGAGACGATGGCCCCGCGTTCGCGCAGGCGGCGAGCCAAGTCAGAGACCAGCGGGTCAAAGCGCGGGTTGCGCATGGCGCTGACTCCCGAGTCCCCGGCCTCAACGCGGCCGAAGAGCTCGAAGAACTGGCGGGCGCCGCGGTAGACGCGGTTCAGATCCACATCTCCTGGCAACAGGCTGGAGACCAGGGTCATGCGGCTTCGCGAACGAGTCATCGCAGCGACAAAGAGCTGTTCTCCGCCTTCGCGGGAGAGCGCGCCGAATTCGTGCAAGGTCTTGCCGTGCGGAGTGCGCCCATAGCCCCAGGCAAAGATCACGGCATCACGGCGCAGGCCGATCAGGCGGTCCATGGTGGTGACAACGAATGGCTCCTGCTTGGAACGCAGGTAGTCCATGGCGTACTTGTGATTTGGCAGCTGGACCCGAATGGCTTCGGCAATGGCTGCCGCGTGGCTGCGATTCGAGGCGATGACGGCCAGGGATTCGCGGCCCTGGTTCTTGAAGTGCTCGAAGACCAAGTCGACAACGCGAGCCACCTCGGCCGCGGTGGTCTGCACGCCATCTTCGCTATTGGACAGCGAACCGGTGGCGTCAGGCACGTACTCGCTGCGCAGCAGCGGCGAATTGCCGCTGATATTCACGGCCATCGGCAAGCGCGAGATGCTGGAGTCGTAGTAGGTGGTGGACAGCTGCTCCACCAGTCCCTCGTCAATCCCCCGGTACACGGTGGACAGCGAACCCGAAACCAGGACCTTGTTCAGCGCGCTGAGCGCCGAACGCTCCTGCTGGAGTTCCACCGCGCGGGCGGTCGGGTCAACCGAGACTTCAAAGCGCTTTGGCCCGCCAAGCATTTCATCGCCGATGGCGATGACCTGGCTGGAGCGCCGCAAGGCATCAAGGACCTCGCGCAGGGCAAGGTAGTTGGCTTCCAGGAGGATGACCGCGTCGAATTCCGCGTCTTCTGGCAGCGCGCTGCCCAGCAGCAGCGGAGCCGAAACGATCACCGGCGTCAGCGAGTTGGCCAGCGGGGCGCCGAGCTGCAAGAGGCCGGCAATGCTCGGGTTGCCGGACTTGAGCATCTCGCGCAAGGCCCGCGAACCGGCGCGGTGGTCGGCCAGGGCGGCCTTCCAGTTGCGCGACAGGGCCCAGCGGATGCGCTGCGGGCCGGCAGCGATATGCGCGCCGTCGGCCAGTCGGTAGTCGGCTTCGATTTTCTCAAGCTTGGAGCCGTCGTTCATCGCCAGGAAATCATCCCCGGAAATCATGGCGTCCAGGACGGACTGCCACCAGGCCAGTTCCAGTTCGCTGTCTACCGCGTCGGCATCGATCTCGCGCTCGGCGAAGTCGTCCAGCAGATCGCCCAGTCCGGCTTCAGCCAGCTGCTCGGAGATCAGGGTGCGCTCGGGCAGTTCTCCCAGATCTTCGCGGCGGTCAACGAGCGCTGCAATGGTATCGAGCAGCTCGGCGATAGGCATTTCGCGCAAGCGCGAGCCCAGGGCCGCTGGAAGCATGCCCGCCAGCTTGTCGATCCGGGCTCCTGCGTCATGGTAGCCGGCTTCAACATCCAGCAATCCGCCGGGGACCTGCGGGTTGCGCTGGCTGGTGGCGATGGCGCGCCAGGCATCGCGCTGCACCGATACTGCCTGCAGGGCTGCCTGGAGGTCGGCGACGTGCATGCCCGGGCGGACGTATTCCTTGGCGATCTTGCGCAGCCGGGAACGGACGATGGAGCCCATTTCCACGCCATGCTCGCGGCGCCATGCGCTGGTGGCGGTGGCCGCGATCAGATCGTCGATGTCGCCCTCGAAGATGTCCGATTCGAACTTGTCCAGCGAACCGCGCACGGCGACAAGCAGCTGGAGCTGGTCGCCCCACTTGTCGTAGCTGTCTTCGAGCCGGATCTGCGACTGCTTGGCGATCTTCTCCATGTGCTCGTGGAGAATTGGCAGGTCGCGGCCCAGGCCGCTGGCCAGGTTCAGGGCCTGCTCGGTGGCTTCGGCATTGCGCAGCGGCGCACCGTGCCATGGGCTGGTGGTGTGCTCCTTGGAGTACGCGCCGAGCTGTGCCGCGCGCTTGAGCTGCGCGGCAACATGGCCGCGCTGCCCCATGGAGTCGAGGACCGAGCGCTTCAGGCGCACGGTGGTTGATGGCGCCGGTTCCAGCGCGGAGAGCCGCGCCAGCTCCTGCATGGCCTGGTACGGCGAGCAGCCCCAGCGGCTGCGGACCGAGTGCAGCGACTTGACGTGTTCGTGCAGCGCGTGGCGGGATTCGCGCAGGCGCTTGAAGAGCGAGCCTAGCTGCGGCTCGCTGGCCTTCTCGTTGCGCAAGATGGCCTTGGTGAGCAAGGTGCGCAGCTGTTCTGGATCCTCATTGGGTTCCAGCAACAGGCTCGCGGCATCCAGCTGTTCGTTGAAAAGCTTCACGAATTCTTCGGCGGCTGAGCGCTGCTCGGCCACCACCAGCACGCGCTTGCCCTGCGCGGCCAAGAGCGCGGCGGCGTTCAGCGCGGTCTGGGTGGCACCGGTGCCGGCGGCCGCATTGATGGCTACCGATTCCCCGGCGGCGACGTAGTCGAGCATCTTCGACTGCGACTCATCTGCATCCAGCAGGTAGAGCTCGTCTTCCGGGTCGCGTTCATCCGAGGACTTGACCAGGGTGCTGCTGCCGGTGTGGACCTTGCGGGTGGAAGGTTCCTCCACGGCGCCGGCATCGGATTGCTTGCGCGGGCGGGTGCTGTCCTTGAGGATGTTGCGCACCCGGCGAAGACGCGAGCTTCCCTCTTCGGCGGACTTGGCTTCCTCGGGCTTGGCATCTGCCGCTTCGGGCGCGTCGCCGGTCGGCTTGGCGGTTTCAGGCTTGGCAGCCGCGGTGTTTCCCGGCTTGGCTGCCACCAGGTTGGCCAGCGCTTCGGAGGCCTTGGAGTCAACGGAGTCCTTGGCCTGCTTTTCGCTCAGGTCCTGGCGGATCAGCGCCTCGATGACCGGGTGCGATCCGGTGAGCTTGGCCGGGTCTGCCGGGTCCATCAGCTCGGAGAAGGTGGACAGCAGCAGCCGGTGGCCCACGACCACGCCGGGCACTTCTGCCATCTGGTGGCGCAGCGCGTCCATGCCGCGCACCGGATCAAAACGGGCAATGGAGTAGGCGGCGGAGTCAACGGCGCTGACATCCACCGTGGCGTTGTGGTCTGCCTCGAATTGGCGGACGAATGCCGGGGAGACGGTGGCACGGCCAACAAGCTGCAGGTCGTAGTCGTCGGCATCAACGTGCTTGGTCAGGGTGATCCGGCCCAGCATGATCGGCGCGGAGACCGGTTCGCTCTTGCCCTCGTGCACGGCACGCCAGTTGGCCACACCGGCGGCCAGGTAGCCGACGTCGATGCCGCGCTCTTCCCAGAGCTCGCTGATCTTCGAGGCCAGGGCGCGGGCGGTGCGCCGCGCGGTGGCATACTGCTCGGCATCATGCAGCAGCGTAGAGAGCCGGGTGCGCCGGCCGGCAAGAAATTGCGCCAGCCCGGAGGGATTGGCATGGGTGATGTCGATGCTGTTGGACGTCGACGGGGCAAACCGCAAGGTGGTATCTGCACCCGCGCTTTGCCCCAGGGATTTCACCCAGGTTGCTACCCGCTCGGCGGCAGCATTCTGTCCACTAGCCACGACAGTCATTCCCTTCACTGAACCGACCACTTTCGGGCGCACTGCGGTGCAGAGGCGCCTCTTTCTAACGTAGTGCACAAGCCCGGCAGATCAGGGATGCGAAACACGTTTTAACTGCGGGAAGCGGAACCGCAACCGGTGGGCGCACCTGTTTGAGGTGCAGCTCACCGGCAGGCCGGTTCCGCTTCCGATCCACCAGCCGAAGCTGCGTGGACTAGCAGTATTGCGGGATTACTCCCACTCGATGGTTCCTGGCGGCTTGGAGGTCACGTCCAGCACCACTCGGTTGACCCCATCGACCTCATTGGTGATGCGGTTGGAGATCTTCGAGAGCAGATCGTAGGGCAGGTGCGACCAGTCGGCGGTCATGGCATCCTCGGAGGATACCGGACGCAGCACGATCGGGTGGCCGTAGGTGCGGTGATCGCCCTGCACGCCTACCGAGCGCACGTCGGCGAGCAGCACGACCGGCATCTGCCAGACTTCCTCATCCAGTCCTGCAGCGGTCAGCTCGGCGCGAGCGATCGCGTCGGCCTTGCGCAGGATGGACAGGCGCTCCTCGTTGACGGCGCCGATGATGCGGATGCCCAGGCCCGGGCCGGGGAATGGCTGGCGGCCGACGATTTCCTCTGGCAGGCCGAGTTCGCGGCCCACGGCGCGGACCTCGTCCTTGAACAGGGTGCGCAGCGGCTCGACCAGCTCGAACTGCAGGTCCTCTGGCAAGCCGCCCACGTTGTGGTGGCTCTTGATGTTCGAGGTGCCTTCGCCGCCGCCGGATTCGACGATGTCCGGGTACAGGGTGCCCTGGACCAGGAACTTCACCGGCTCGCCCTCGGAAGCTGCCTCGGCGATGATCGCCGCTTCTGCCGCTTCGAAGGCGCGGATGAATTCGCGGCCGATGATCTTGCGCTTGGTCTCCGGGTCGGTAACCCCGTCCAGAGCAGAAAGGAAGCGCTCGCGCTCGTCGGCGATGTACAGCTTGGCGCCGGTGGAAGCGACAAAGTCCTTTTCAACCTGCTCTGCTTCGCCTTCGCGCAGCAGGCCGTGGTTGACGAAGACACAGGTCAGCTGGTCGCCGATGGCGCGCTGCACCAGGGCAGCTGCAACAGCGGAGTCCACGCCGCCGGACAGGCCGCAGATGGCCTTGCCGGTGCCCACCTGGGTGCGGATGCGCTCGATCTGCTCCTCGGCGATGTTGTCGGCGGTCCAGTCGCCGGCCAGGCCCGCACCGTTGTACAGGAAGTTCTCCAGGACGTCCTGGCCGAACTCGCAGTGCTTGACTTCCGGGTGCCACTGCACGCCGTAGAGGCGCTTTGCCTCATTGGCGAAAGCTGCGACCGGAGCACCAGCGGTGGTGGCCAATACTTCGAAGCCCTCTGGAGCTACGGAGACGGAGTCGCCGTGGCTCATCCACACGGTAGGAGCCTGTGCGGCCCCGGCCAGGATGGAGCGTGCTTCGCCGTCAAAGGCGGTTGCGGTGCGGCCGTACTCGCGCAGGCCGGTCTCCGCAACGGTGCCGCCCAGGGCGTTGGCCATGGCCTGGAAGCCATAGCAAATGCCCAAGACCGGCACGCCGGCTTCAAACAGGTCGGCCCCGACGGAAGGGGCACCATCGGCGTAGACGCTGGAGGGACCACCGGAGAGGATGATCGCTGCAGGGTTCTTGGCCAGGATGGCTTCGGTGGACAGGGTGTGCGGAACGATCTCCGAGTACACACGGGCCTCGCGTACGCGGCGAGCGATAAGCTGCGCGTATTGGGCCCCGTAGTCGACGACCAGAACCGGCTTATGTTCTGGATTGAGGGGAGCAGTAGTCACCGTTACAGTCTACGCGGTTCGCCGCCCGCGAAACAGCCGGAGAACTGTCATCAGCGTCACCAAGCGCCAAGCCGCCGACCCTAAGCCCGGCCATGTACGCAAACAGCGGGCGAACCAGGTGTTCTGGTTCGCCCGCTGGCTGATGGGTTCTTGCCCTATTAGTAGCGCTTGGCGGCCTTGGGGTGGGCGGCCAATTCGCGGTCCACTTCTGCATGCACCTTGGACTCGGTGTAGAAGGACAGGAATGGAATCACGCCGCCGAGAGCGATCGTAATGAAGCGCATAAATGGCCAGCGCATCAGCGACCAGAGGCGGAAGTCAGAGAACAGGTACACCACATACAGCCAGCCGTGGGCGATCAGGATGCCCAGGGAGATGTTCGCTCCCCCGACTACTTCGGCGCGGTTGTACAGGCCGATGGAGTTCGCTGCCCCGTCTGCCAGGGTGCCGCCAACAAAGAGTTCCAGGGACCAGAAGTACTTGAAGATCATCTCCACGACCAGCAGCAACAGCATCACACCGGTGATGTAGGCAAAGACCTTGTAGAACTTTGCGGCGCTGCGAATCTGCGCTGGGGTGCCGCCAAATTTCCGGGGCTTCGGTGCGGGGGTGGTGCTGGACATGGCTGGTGGTTCCTTCCGAGTCATGAAAGAGGTCGGTATGCGTGATGCTAGTCGTTCGTGGTGCCCGGCGGGCTCTGTTCGGTGCCTGCATCGCGGGCTTGGGCGGCCCGCTCGGCAATCTCATCGAGGTCCCGCTGATAATCATCGCGGACCATGCGGTACCAGAGGAAGACTGCGAAGCCGGCGAAGAGGACCCATTCGATTCCGTAGAAGACGTTGAGCCAGTTGACCTGGGCTTCCTGCGGCTGTGGCCCGACGTAGATCATGTCGATTCCGGGCTGTTGAACGCTCTGGCCCTTGATGGTGGTGATCTCGTGGGCTGAGATGAATCCGTCGTAGAGGACCGAATCCCACATATTCGCCAGCTGCGCTGAAGCGATCGATGGGAGGGTCTTGCTGCGCAGGTCGTGCTCGTTCTCCGGGCCTTCGCTCGGCAGCAGGCGACCGGTGATTTTCAGTTCTCCCTGAGGCGCTGCCGAAGGCGTGGTTTCCTCTGGCTGCCAGCCGCGCACTACCGCTATGCCTGCATCCTGCTTCGCGCCATCAACCTTGAATTCGCTGATGACCCAGACGCCTTTTTTGCCGTTTTCGATTCGCTCGTCGATGAGCTGGTCGGTTCCGGGAACAAATTCACCGGTGAAGGTGACGATTTGATCCGCTTTGGTGCCCAGAAGCTCGGTGCCGATCTCTTGGTGATTGATCAGTTCTACCGGCTTCTCGGTCTTGTCGACCTTGACAATGGGCTCGCTCTCGGAGGCGCCGAACTGCCAACCCGAGAGGGCGACGAATCCGGTGGCGAGGGCGAGCGCGGCAATGAGGGCGCCGATCCACTTGGGCTTCAGAGCGGTTTTAAACACCCTCTAACCGTACTTCTATTTGGTGTAGAACTCGAAATAATGAGGGCGTGAGATTGGCCTAACAACCATATTTTTGCTTCTTGGGAACGAACCACGCAAGCTGTTCGTTGAGTTCCAGCGCCCAAGGCTGCGCACGCAGACCCGAGGGGCGACGTCGTTAAACGAATCGAGCCCAGTTCATTTTCGTGAACTGGGCTCGATTCCTGGAGATCAGTAGCGGTCAGACTCGTATGGGGAAAGAACCACGTCTACACGCTGGAATTCCTTCAGGGTCGAGTAGCCGGTAGTGGCCATCGAACGGCGCAGTGCGCCCACCAGGTTGGAGGTGCCGTTGGTTTCATGGGATGGGCCATAGAGGACCTTCTCCAGGGAACCGACGGTGCCAACCTTGGCACGGTCGCCACGTGGGCTGGCTTCGTGAACTGCTTCCATGCCCCAGTGGTAGCCGGCGCCTGGTGCTTCTTCGGCACGAGCCAGTGCGGTGCCGAGCATGACAGCGTCGGCGCCCATGGCGATGGCCTTGACGATGTCCCCGGAGTTGCCCATGCCGCCATCGGCGATGACGTGGACATAGCGTCCGCCGGACTCTTCGATGTAATCGCGGCGTGCAGCAGCTACGTCAGCAATGGCGGTAGCCATCGGCGCGTGGATGCCCAGGGTGCGACGGGTGGTCGACGAAGCGCCACCACCGAAGCCGACCAGGACACCGGCAGCACCGGTGCGCATCAGGTGCATTGCCGGGGTGTAGCCAGCGGCACCGCCAACGATGACAGGGACGTCGAGTTCATAAATGAACTGCTTGAGGTTCAGTGGTTCCGTGGTCTTCGAGACATGCTCAGCCGAAACGGTGGTGCCGCGGATGACAAAGATGTCTACGCCGGCAGCAACTACGGTCTTGTAGTGCTCTTGGGTGCGCTGTGGAGTCAGCGATCCGGCAACAACAACGCCGGAGTCGCGGATCTCGGAGATGCGCGAGGTGATCAGTTCCGGCTGGATGGGTGCCGAGTACAGTTCCTGCAGCTTGGCGGTGATCTTCGGGTCGTTGCGGGTTGCCGCCTCGGACTTCAAACCGGCGATTTCAGCCAGCACGGCTTCCGGGTTCTCGTACCGAGTCCACAGGCCTTCGAGGTTCAGCACGCCCAAGCCGCCGAGCTTGCCCAGGGCAATGGCGGTGGCCGGCGAGGTCACCGAGTCCATCGGTGCGCCCAGGATAGGGGTGTCGAATTGGAATGCGTCAATCTGCCAGGACACCGAAACGTCCTTCGGATCACGGGTACGGCGATTCGGTACGATCGCTACGTCGTCCAGGGAATATGCCTTTTGTGCCCGCTTGCCGCGGCCGATCTCAATCTCATTGCTCACCTAACTAGGTTACCAAGTATCGGCCGAATTCCCGCTTTTCATAGAGCTACGGCACTCTGTCGTGACGTTTGTAAAGCCCCGCATAGCAACAAAACTGTCACCGGAACGGACGAAAATACCCTGGCCTGCGGTGAAAGCTGGTCACCGCAGGGCAGGGCTGAGAAGATAATAGTTTCGTTCTTATCGAGTTTTCGAAACCAAGGATTGAGCGGTACCTGCCAGCGCCGACGCTGCATGGTGTTCGGCTTCGGCAATCCGGTCCATGGCCTCGGCCATTCGCTCAAACATTGCACTGCGATCTTCCACCGCGACTTCTGGATCGACGAGGTCCGCGAATTCATCCCAGAGCTGGGCCAGCTGCACGTAGTCTGCGCTGTGCTTGCCCAGTGCCGACAATCCTGGCAGGCCGGAAGCTTCGTCGAGGAAGTCCGCGTAGAGTCCGCGCAAAGCGCCTTCGCCGCCAAAACGCGTGTCCGTGAGGAACCCGGAGAGCTGGTTCATGGCACCGGCTAGTCGTTCAGGGTCGGCAAACATGCGAGTCCAGCCGGTTTTGGTGGTGGTGTCGCGCAGCCGGGCTGCAAAGCTGTGCATCCCGGTGATGCCGAAGTTCTTGGCGAAGTGCTCCGGAATGCCGGAGAGCTCACGGGTTCCCAAAAGGCGCGAGGTTGTTTCCTCGATGGCTTCCAGTGCATTGGCGGCCAGGGTTTCGGCCTCTGGCGAGCGCGTGGAAGGCACCCACGCCTGCCAGTGCTTTTCCTTCTTGCGCTTGGCCCGGGCGAAAGCCAGATCCTCTGGGCTGATGACATTCAGTAGGCCCGAGCCATCATCGACCAGCAAATCATCTTCGTGGTCCCCCACGACAACCAGATCAATGGTTTCCGCTTCATCAACTTCGTTGCCATCAATCCATGGCAGTGCATTGATGGCTACTCGAACCACCACAGCGCGCCCGGCATCCAGTGCTGCATCCATGTATTCGGCAGCCTTCTGGGCGGAGCCGGTGGTGCGTTCATTGATCGTGGCACCGCAGCGAGCCAGCAGGTTCTGGGTATATGGCTCCGGGTGGGCACGGGTGACCAGGGTCGCGGTGGTGGATTCGGCATATTCAAAGGTGAAGACCATGAAGCCGATGCCGCCTGCCAGCCCTGCCAGCAGTGCCTGGCTCAGTGGAGCGCTGGTCAACGGATTGGTGACGCCGGCTTGAACCAGGACGCGGTGCCAGAGCGCGGCATCGTATTGGATGACATCTTCTGGTGCCGGGTATTCCGGCAGCTCATCTTGCAGAGCTGGCGCGGGTGCAGGTTTAGGAGCCTTGGGCTTGGCCCCGATTTTTCCTTCCCTGGCTTCTTTGGCGTAGTCACGAGCCTGGGCAGCACGAGCAGCTTTAGGGCTTTCCGGTTTCCCGGTGAGGATGTTCTTGCGCGCGGTGGTGTAGCTCTCCCCCGTGCGCGCCATGCGTTCTCGTGCTTGCTTCTTCAGGTTGGCTGGCTGGCCCAAAATGTAGTC
Organism: Glutamicibacter sp. FBE19; assembly: GCF_015524875.1. Lineage (NCBI taxonomy): Bacteria > Bacillati > Actinomycetota > Actinomycetes > Micrococcales > Micrococcaceae > Glutamicibacter > Glutamicibacter sp. FBE19. Next base: position 129,725 of record NZ_JACKQN010000008.1, read on the forward strand.
CTTTATTGGCGGTCGCGCACAGTCCGCGGGATCCCGCGCCGATTGGTGCTGTCTGCCCATAATTCTACGCGTGGTCGATCAGTTCCCTGGTCGCTATCCGTGGTGAGAAATGTCTGGCTCAGGCTGGCGGCCCTTGTGCCCGTTATTTGCCCCGCCACCAGCCAAGCTGGCCAAGGCATTTTGCTTCCCAGGGCGGTGATCCGCCGTCAATTCCGTGGCGTTCCGGGTGCCCGTTGGAGGTTTCCCGCGCCGACGGACTCTCCCCTCAGCAGTAGATTTTTCCGACACCATCTCGTTTTGCGCCCCTCGGGGTTCCCTGCCCTTCAGGGCACAGGGAACTATCGCGGAGTGGCTTCTAAAGTCTGGTAATGCGAGCGATGGCGCTTCGGACTTCTTCAGGGTCGCGTGCTTCTGAGTCCAAGGCTCTGTGAATGGTCAGCCCCTCAATCATGGCGTCTAGCAGGCGGGCGGTCTGCGGGTCGAAGTGGGCCCCTAGCGCTAACTGGCTGCGCCCCATCCACCAGGTGGTGATGGAGCGGAAGGAAGCATCACGGGTGGCGAGGGTATATAGCTCATGCGACAAGATCAGTTCATCACCTTGACCGCTACTGGCTTGCAGTATCCGTTCAAACACCGCTTGGCAGGCAGATTCCCTATCGGCAGCTTCGGCCATCTGGCGCTCAAATCCATTGCTGATGCTTGTGGCGAATCGGCTGAAGGCGCTGTGCAGGAGGTCGTGCATGCCGTCAAAGTAGTAGGTCATCGCCCCGAGCGGCACACCTGCCTGGGCCGCGACTTTTCGGTGCGAGGTGCCCGTGACTCCGGAGTGCGCAATTACTTCAAGGCACGCATCCATGATCTTCTCGCGGCGTTCAGGATCATTGCGGCGCCCCAGGCGTGAACCGGAGGAGGAATGCTGAGAGGACATCTAATTATCCAATGGCCCTGATGACGCGAGCTGGGTTGCCCACGGCAACGGTATTAGCTGGAATGTACTTGGTGACAACAGCGCCGGCGCCAATAACCGAATTCTCCCCGATGCTCACTCCCGGGCACACAATTACACCGCCTCCAAGCCAGACATTGTCCCCGAGGATAATCGGCGCGGCTGCTTCAAGCTTGTCGCGGCGAGGTTGCGGGTCAATCGGGTGGGTGGGCGTCAGAAGCTGGACGTTGGGTCCAATCTGGCAGTCTTCACCAATGGTTATGGTCGCAACATCCAATGCGGTGAGGTTGTAGTTGATGAAGGTGCGGGCTCCGATGTGCAGATTCTCGCCGTAGTCCACAAAGAGCGGGGAGTTTACATGGGCGCCTTCGCCCAAGGTGCCGACAAGTTCTGCGAGGATCCCGCGTGCTTGCGGATCCGCCGCGACATCCGCGCGGCGATAGGCTTCGGCCAGCTGGACGCCACGCTGGTGCAGACGTTCATTCTCGGGATCATCCGCGATATACAGGTCACCTGCGAGCATGCGCTCGCGGTTGCTGCGGGAATCTCCTTCAAAATAATTCTCAGTCATGGGAGTGAATATACACGAGATTTGAGTACACTCGTACATATAATTTGAGTAGTCGTCCAGGCAGTGGCGATGCTTCCATCCCCCGGCACGGCGAAAGACACCAACGCCCCATGTATTCAATACTCCTGACCATCATCTACCTCGCTTTCATCAGCCTCGGACTCCCCGATTCACTTGTGGGCGCTGGGTGGCCGGTGATGCATCAAGACCTTGGCGTGCCGCAGTCTTTCGCCGGTATCCTCACCATGGTCATTGCCATCGGAACCATCTTTTCCAGCCTTGCTTCGGAACGGTTGACCCGCAGATTCGGCGCAGGTGCGGTGACGGCAGTCAGCGTTGGACTGACCGCAACCGCATTGTTCGGATTTTCGTTCTCCGGCTCATTCTGGATGCTTTGCCTCTGGGCTATTCCGTATGGCCTAGGCGCGGGAGCGGTAGACGCAGCCCTGAACAACTACGTAGCGCTGCATTACGCGGCACGGCATATGAATTGGCTGCACAGTTTCTGGGGCGTGGGAGCCTCGATCAGCCCATTGATCATGAGCCATGCCCTGACATCCGGGATGGGATGGCCTGGCGCCTACAACGTTGTTGCCGTCATCCAAATCATCCTCACAGTGGCACTGGTCCTCACGCTGCCTCTCTGGCGCAAAGTGAATACCATGACCCCGCGGAGCCACAGCCGCACTGAGGTCGAAGCCGATCCAGAAGACATTAAAGCGCCGGCAACCGAAGCAGCCCACGTTCCACTGACACAAGTCCTGAAAATTCCGGGCGTCATGCTGGTCCTCGCGGCGTTCTTCGCGTACTGCGCGCTAGAAAACACCTCGATCCTCTGGGCTACGACGTACCTTGCCGGCGATCGTGGCGTGAACCCTGCAACAGCGGCCGCCTTCGCCTCATTCTTCTTGCTGGGCATCACCGGCGGACGCTTCCTCGCTGGATTCTTCGCTGATCGCATTGGCGACCGCAACCTGATTAGAGGCGGCTTCATGATGGTGGGAATCGGTGGCCTGATGCTCCTGCTGCCGCTGGAAACCAACGGCGTTGCCCTGGCCGGGCTCGCTATCGCCGGCCTGGGATCAGCACCGATTTACCCCGCCATTATTCACTCGACTCCGGCGAATTTCGGGCGCCACAACTCACACGCGATCATTGGCATTCAGATGGCCGCAGCCTACCTCGGCTCGACGTTGATGCCTCCGCTATTCGGCGTCTTGTCTTCCTGGGTGGGACTGTGGCTCTTCCCGCTCTTTGTTCTGCTTCTCGCCGCCATGGGGATGATCTTCTCAGAACGCCTGAACCGTCTTGTGGATGCCAAGTAGCAGAAAATGTAGTGCTGATTCCCCTGCACCTACATAGTTCGTCTAGCCGGCCCCACTGCTAAGGTCTCCTAGACGGTTACAGGACAAGTAACACAGCTATGAACTGCTACGTCGATCAGATGCAATCGACGAATAACGCGGGATTTCGTGCCAAAGGAAGATGTAATTCCGTGATACGCCCGGAATTACATCTTCCTTTCCGTATATATCTACACCTAGAAACCTACTTTGTCCCTGCCCTTCAAGGAAAGCATCTCGCGTGCTTCATCCGGGCTGGCAACTTCAAAGTTCAATGCTTCGAGAATTGTGCGGATTCGAGTAACTTGCTCAGCGTTGGAGGCGGCGAGCTGCCCAGGACCGATCCATAAGGAGTCCTCTAGTCCAACGCGTACATGGGACCCCATCGCCGCACCAATAGTTGCCAGCGGCATCTGGTTTTTCCCAGCACCGAGAATCGACCATTCGTAGTTATCGCCCAAGAGCCGGTCGGCAGTTCTCCTCATGTGCATGAGGTCTTCCGGATGCGCGCCGATTCCTCCCAGCAGGCCAAAGACTGACTGAACAAATAGCGGCCCGCGTGCCATTCCCCGCTGGTGAAAGTGGTTCAGGTTGTTCACGTGGGAAATGTCGTAGCATTCGAATTCAAACCGCGTGTCGTTGGCATTGCCTATACCAAGGATCTTCTCAATGTCGGCGAAAGTGTTCTTGAAGACAAGATCGCGTGAATTTTCTAGGGCTTCACGTTCCCATTCATGCGCGAATTCCTGGAACCGATCAAGCATCGGGAAGAGTCCGAAGTTCATCGACCCCATATTGAGTGAAGCAAGTTCAGGCTCAAAAGTCGCCACCGGAATCATGCGTTCTTCAACGCTCATGTGTGGAGATCCACCGGTAGTGATGTTGATGACCGCGTCAGTGCTGTTTTTCAGTTTCTCTAGGATTGGTTCAAAGTGTCTCGGGTCCTGGGACGGACGCCCGTCTTTGGGATCGCGTGCATGCATATGGACTATTGCAGCTCCGGCCTTTGCTGCGCCAATAGCGGCTTCAGCAATTTCATCTGGAGTAACTGGCAGGTGCTTAGACATCGAGGGTGTATGGATTGCGCCGGTTACAGCACTGGTGATGATGACTTTGCGTTTGTTTTTCACAATGGCTCTTTCTAGTAAAGCTTCTCGGTATTGCCGTCTACTGCCATGGCTTGGCCGTTGATGCGTTGGGCCATTTGACTGGCCAGGAACACAGCCATGTTCGCAATGTCTTCGGCCTCAACCAGTTGATTCAAGGACGATTGCGCATGATAAAGATCCGAAACTTCGGCTACTGGACGCTGAAGCATCGTTGCTTTAGCCTCGATGACGGCCTGAATCCTCGGTCCGTTGACTGCACCGGGACAAATAGCGTTTACACGGATTCCTTCGCCGCCGAGTTCGATGGCCAAGGTCTTCGTTAATCCGACAACAGCCCATTTCGATGCCGAGTAGGGGCTTCGCCCCGCCATTCCAAGACGCCCCGCTGCAGAAGACAAATTGATGATTGAAGCACATTCGGATTTCCTCAGCAATTTCAGCAAGTATTTGATGCAGAAAAACTGTCCATGAACGTTGATATCAAATGTGGTTTTCCAAGCCTCGGCATCCAGGGTTTCGATGGGACCGGTCGGCCCGGCGATCCCTGCATTGTTGACGAGGACGTCAAGCCCGCCAAGCTGGTGCTCAACCTGCTCGGCTAGATTCTTTACCTGCTCTTCGTCCGAGACATCACTGACCGCAGCGGAAAATCCGCTGTCTTGCGCAGCCTTAACTGCTTCTGGATTGATGTCGGTGACGAAAACTTTCGCACCAAGATCTTTGAATGCTGTAGCTATAGCCAGGCCTATACCTGCGGCGCCAGCCGTGACCAGCACTCGCTGTCCGTCGAGGTCGAGTTTGATATTTGCATTGCTCAAGGTCTTGAGACTCCCTGCTTGGATTTCTTTAATGGCCAGACACGCTGGCTTTGGACGGGTCTTCGGTGCCTCGACGCAACTTCAACGTGAGTACGGCACCAATGGCGCACATGATGACAATGAACCAGAGGCCAGACATCTTGTTGCCGGTGATTTCTTCCAGAAGGCCCATGACGTAGGGACCCAGGAAACCTCCGAAGAGTCCGACAGTATTGACGAATGCGATGCCGCCGGCCAGTGCTGCACCCGAAAGGCGAGTCGCCGGGTAGGTGAAGAGAATTGGTTGTAGTGCGAAGAAATTGAAGGCGGCAATGGAGAAACCGATCAGCCCAAGTACTGGTCCGCCAATGGCTCCTAAGGCGAATCCGGCCACAATGCCAACCATGCTTGCGCTGGCGACGGTTCGGGATCGCGATCCATCAGTGGCCAGTCGCGGAATGAGCAACGCGCCAATCGCCGAGAACAGCCATGGGATCGAAGTCAGCAATCCAATTTGAACGGATGTCAGCTCTCCATAGGTTCCAATAATTGATGGCAGGAAGAAGCTCAACGCATAAACCGCGATTTGATGCGTAAAGTAAATCGCAACTACTAGAAGAATCTGCTTGTCCTTGAGCACATGGCGAAGTTTGGAATTACCAGCTGCGGCAGCTCCGGCTGATTCTTCAGCCGCAATGCGTGCTTCTAGGTCTTCAGCCTCGGCTCGGGTAAGAAATTTTGCTTCGGATGGCTTGTTTGGCAGCATTTTCCAGACCACCAACGCCAGGAAGCACGCTGGAATGCCCTCGATAATGAACATCCACTGCCAACCGTGCAGGCCGCCCAGGCCATCCATGGTGAGCAACAGTCCTCCCAGCGGAGCACCAATGACGTTAGCTAGTGCGACCCCCAAGAGGAAGAATCCGTTGGCACGGGCACGGTCTTTCACCATGAACCATTGTGTGATGAAGTAAATGACTCCGGGGAACAGGCCAGCTTCGGCAATTCCCAGAAGCATCCGCAAGATGTAGAAAGACCACTCGCCCTGCACCAAGGACATACATGCTGATAGCAATCCCCAGGTGATCATGATTCTCATGATCCAGAAGCGTGCGCCGACCCGATGCATGATCAGGTTCGAGGGGATTTCTGACAGCGCGTAAGTCAGGAAGAACAGGCCTGCCCCGATACCGTACGCGGTAGCAGAAATACCTAGATCGATCTCCATTCGATCTTTTGCCATGCCAATGTTGGTCCGGTCGATAAACGCAATAACGTACGCAGCGATGAGCAACGGCATAATGCGTCTGAAGATGAGTTTGTTGAGAACCGCGGGTGAGCGCATGCCTGGGGTCGTTTTTGATGCCTGCATGGGACGTTCCTCCTGAGTGAAAGCATGACGAATAGCGGCCCGAAGGCCGATGAAAAGTTGAATATGAAAAGTTCGACGGCCAGTTGCAGCTAGTCGTCCGGGCACCCACAGGTAGTACCGATGTGTAGGCTGTGGCTGCAGATGGTGTGTTTGTAGGTCTTCCGCGGTTCTACGATTTGCTCCCACAGAAGCTCGAATGATCGTTCCGCCATTTCTTTGACCGGCTGAACGATGGTGGTGAGACCGATAAGCTTCGAGCGGCTTCGTATCAATCCGTCGCATCCGGCCACCGCGACATCTTGCGGAATCTTGAGCCCCAACGACAAGGCATGCTCCATGACGCCGATAGCGATTTCATCGGAACCGCAGACGACCGCCCGTGGTGGATTGCCGGATTCGAAGAGCCGCTTGGCAGCGATTTGGCCGCCCTCGGAGCTCAATTTTGTGCTGATTCGGCGCTCTCCAGTGATTCGAATTCCACGGCTCGCTGCCACCCGGACGAAAGCTAGCTCCCGTAGTTGAGAGGCAGTAGACGTCCTGGGACCGATGATCGTGGCTACGTCCGTGTAGCCATGATCCAGCACATGGCTCATGAGTTCTCCAGCCGCTCCGTCATCGTCAATTCCCACGAAATCTCCGGGAAGATGCTCGGAACGCCTCGACAAGCAAACGAAAGGTATTTTCTTCTGGCGGAAAGTTCTCAAGGACCGCGAATCTTCCCTGATGGCCGCGGCGATGATGACTCCGTCAACATTTCGGGTGGCGAGTGTCCCCGCTACCTGAGCCAGTGCTTCAGGATCATCACCGGTGGTCGCTACAAACACGTCAAAACCAGCAGCTGCCGTTGCGTTAATAATGTGCTGGGCCCATACCGTGTACATCTGATTCACGATATTGGGAAGAACTAGCCCCACGACCCTGGTCAGCAGTGGATCGTGGTGCTCCCCCGCCGACTGAGGACGATAGCCCATTTCTCCGGCTATTTTGAGAACGTGCCGCCGGGTTTCAACCGAAGCCCCTGGACGTCCATTCATTATGTAGCTAACCGTCGCCGCCGAAACTCCAGCAGTTCGGGCCACTGCTGCTGCGGAGATGCGTGTTGGCCGAACTGAATTTTGCGACTGGGTGGTCATCACGCACCTCCATTGGTGGCTCGAAACTCTTTTTCTAAATGCTTGTGATCACCATTACATGCCATGAAATACCCTTAAGCAACATTAAGCTGGCTCATTGGATAGGCCAAGACAGAACCCCCTAAGTAAGCGTTGCAGCAAATGCGTCGCTCCAAGAAGTCACTAGTTTACTTACGATTGCTTAATCGGTGGAGTAGCTTATCGATACTGGTCTCAGGGCAACTCAGGCTCGCTCCTGCGCTAGTGGCCCGTTGCTGTAAAACGCTCGTTGTTGCGGAAAATTGATCCACCGAAGGTGCGCAGGACCCCTATTTCCTTGGAGGGACCTTCAGGTGTTGCCTACATTGTCGAGACTGGCGTTTCCGGATCGCTTCGTGACGGCGCGTTGTTCAACCGCGCCGATTTTGCACGACTTTGTTGCGGCATCCAGAAGTCGGCAACTGATTATAGGGAAGATTGCTCGTCGGCTTTGCTGGCTTCGAAGAATTAGAATCTATTCAGTGATTAGTTGCGGACAACGCTCTGACACCCGAATCCACCATCGGCTCCGAGGAATCCACTGAGAACACAGTTCAACTACCCGATGCTCCGAATGTGGGCTTTGCCATCGCTATACTTGCTGGCGATGATTGCCATAGCGTTTTGGCCAGTCCCCGTCGATTCTTCAGCTGGGCCGGCTCTAGCCTCTTCGCTGAACTGGCTACATGCCCACGGCGTTCCCGCTTTTGTGGACTACGGGTTCGTGGAATTTTCAGCGAACATTCTCTTCTTCATTCCGCTGGGAATCTTTCTTGGAATGGGTCTTGGTCGATTCTGGATAGCAGCGATTGTCGGAATTGTTGCATCGGCTCTGATAGAGCTCGGACAGCTGCTATTCCTCCCGAACCGGTTCGCGACGCTATCTGACGTCGCGGCCAACTCTTTGGGTGCTGCTCTCGGCACTGCAATATGGATGGCCGCATATGGAACTCATTTGAAGCGCAAAGCGCGCAAGGCATCTGCAGTCTGAAATAAAAAACCCGCCCGGAACAACGCGTGAGCGCCATTCCGGACGGGAAATTTTCAGATGAATTTAGCGCGAACGGTAGTTCGGAGCCTCAACGGTCATCATGATGTCGTGCGGGTGCGATTCCTTCAGGCCGGCTGCGGTGATGCGGACAAACTTGCCGCGCGCCTTCAGCTCAGGAACGGTGCGACCGCCAACGTAGAACATGGTCTGGCGCAGGCCACCAACGAGCTGGTGGGTCACTGCAGAGAGCGGGCCGCGGTAAGGAACCTGGCCTTCGATGCCCTCCGGGATCAGCTTCTCGTTGGTAGGCGCGTCAGCCTGGAAGTAGCGGTCCTTGGAGTACGAGGTGTTCTTGCCACGGGTCTCCATGGCGCCCAGCGAGCCCATGCCGCGGTAGGCCTTGAACTGCTTGCCGCCCATGAAGACCAGGTCGCCTGGGGACTCTGCAGTACCAGCCAGCAGGGAGCCGAGCATCACCGAGTCGGCGCCCGCAACCAGTGCCTTGCCGATGTCGCCCGAGTGCTGCAGGCCGCCGTCAGCGATCACTGGCACGCCAGCTGGGATCGCGGCCTTGGCTGCTTCGTAGATGGCGGTGACCTGTGGAACGCCCACACCGGCAACGATGCGGGTGGTGCAGATGGAGCCCGGGCCCACGCCGACCTTGATGGCGTCGGCACCGGCGTCGATGATGGCCTTGGCGCCCTCGTAGGTAGCAGCCTGTCCGCCGATCACGTCAACGTGGGCAGCGGCAGGATCCTTCTTCAGGCGGGCGATCATTTCCAGCACGCCCTGGGAGTGCCCGTTGGCGGTGTCAACGACCAGTGCGTCGACGCCGGCGTCGATCAAGGTCATGGCGCGCTCGTAGCCTTCGCCGAAGAAGCCCACAGCGGCAGCCACGCGCAGGCGGCCTTCCTCGTCTTTGGTGGCCAGCGGGTACTGCTCGGCCTTGTCGAAGTCCTTGACGGTGATCAGGCCGGTCAGCTTGCCCTCGTCATCGATCAGCGGGAGCTTTTCGATGCGGTTCTTTGACAACAGCTCGATGACCTTCTCGGGGGCCACGCCGTCCTGTGCGGTGATCAGCGGCATGCCGGTCATGACTTCGTAGACCTTGGTGGTCATGTACTGCTCGCGAGCCACAAAGCGGGTATCGCGGTTGGTGATGATGCCCAGCAGCTTGCGATCCTCGTCCACTACTGGCAGGCCGGAAACGCGGTACTGTGCGCACAGCTCATCCCATTCAGCCAAAGTGGCGCCTGGGTGCACGGTGACGGGGTCGGTGATCATGCCCGACTCGCTGCGCTTGACCTGGTCGACCTGCTTGGCCTGGTCCTCGATCGAAAGGTTGCGGTGGATCACGCCGATGCCGCCCTGGCGTGCCAGTGCAATAGCCATCGGAGCTTCGGTGACGGTGTCCATGGCCGCCGAGCTGATGGGCACCTGGATGTTGATGCGCTTGGTGAAGCGGGTGGTGGTGTCAGCTTCCGAAGGGATCACATCCGTCGGGCCAGGCAACAGCAATACGTCGTCGTAGGTGAGTCCTTCAAATGCAAAGGGGTTGAACTCAGTCACGTAGGAACCTTTCGGGGCGAGAACGGAGGTTGGTTAAATGGTAGAGCCCTTTTGGCGCTGCAGTTATTCCCTTGCGGGGCACTGTGTCCAAGCTCATGCCCCACCAGGTCTCCGACAGGACTTATTGCCAGCCGGTAGCCTTCTTGAAGGCCTCGGCAAACTGGCGCTTGGCACTGAGCACAAACGTCTTGGACAGGTGCGAATCGTCCAGGTACGTCGATACATTGCCGATCACAGCTTTGCAGACCCCCTCGGGGCAGAGCAAGCCTGTCATGTCCAATGACACCACTTGCTGGCCGTAGTCGTGCTGGGCCAGGAATTCCTGGACCGGGTTGATCTGCGCCAATGCTTCGTGGGCGGAGCCGTCGCAGGCTTCAAGATGGCTTGGATTCGAATCCACGCATTCGGGAATGGAGTAGGTGTAGCGCGGGGTATCGCGCATCGCGATCACCTGGCTGCCGGCATCCAGGAAAGGCTGGATGGCTTCGGCATAGTGATCCACGATGGTTTCCTGCTCGCCGGGGCTGCGCAGGTACTCATCCGGGGCGGCCACGGTTTTGCTGGCGGTGGTGAGCACCATCTTCGGAGCCAGATCAGCGACGTACTCCTCGGCGGCGTCCTGGAAGTTGGCGCATTCGGCTTCGTCGCGGTCGGCGTCGGAGCCGTAGCGGCATCCCGGGTGGAAGACCAGGATCCAGCTTCCGCCGGATTCCTCCATGGCGGCAGCCGCGGCCGCGGACCAGTGTTGCATATGCGAGTCGCCAAGCATGACCAGATCCGGGGAACCATCGAAGTTGCCGCCCTGCTCGCAGAACATGATCCGCTCATCATCGGGGTTGTTGGACCCTGCGCAGGGGTTGCCCGGGGTCTGCCATTCGTCGGCCAGCTCGGTAGCCAGCGGCAGGGTCAGGGCCGCCGGTGCCGGATCCCAGTCCTCGGGGGCAGTCGCCCCCGGGTTATCGGTGGCGGTCTGCGACGCGGCCAGCGCCCGGCGGTGCTCCACGTTGTTTTCCCATGCGGTGACCGACAGGCTGGCGATGCCCAGGCCGATGGCCACGACTGCGATTTGGCTGATGGCCTTAAGCCCGGTGCTGGGCATCCAGTGCGGGAATGCGAGGTTGTTCTGCCAGGCGATGACCGGCTTTTCGACGAACCTTGTGGTGCACCACGAGGCGGCGATGGACGCGGCGATCAGCAGGGTTCCAGCCAGGAACGATGCCTTCTGATTGCCGGAGACCTCAAGGTAGAAGACCAGCATCGGCCAATGCCACAGGTACATCCCGTAGGACAGGTCCCCGAGCTTCACCAGGGGCTTCAGCGACAGAACACCCGACGGGTTGGCCCAGGCACGTGTTGCCGGAGCCGCAATGATCAGCGCGGCGGCCATGGTGGGAATCAGTGCCATGAAGCCAGGGAATTGGCCTTGGACATCCAGCACGGCACCGCTGGCCACGATGGTGATCATTCCGGCCCAGCCTGCGATGCGGCGGATCTTCTCCGGGAGAGTTGAAAGCCATGGCAGGGCCAAGGCCAGCAGGGATCCCAAGGCGAATTCCCACAGCCGGGCACCGGTGTGGAAGTAGGCGACCTGCTGGTTATTGGCGGTGATGTTGATGGAGAAGGCCAGCGAGCCAATGAAGATGGCGCTGAAGAACGCTCCTGCTACCCACGCGAAGTTGAAGCGGGAGAAGAACAGCTTCCAGATCAAAGCGCTGAATGCCAGGACCACCGGCCAGAGAATGAAGATCTGGCCTTGCACCGACAGCGACCAGAAATGCTGCAGTGGCGAGGCCGAGGAAGTGTTGAAGGCGTAGTAGTCGACCTGGTGGTTGGCCAGATACCAATTCTGTTGATAGAACAGCGAAGCCTTGGACTGGTCGATGAGTTCCAGCCAGCGAGTGCTGGGCAGAATGATCCAGGCGGCAACCACCACGCTGACAATGACTACCGCAGCTTGCGGGATGAGCCGGGAGAAGCGGTGCAGCCAGCCGGTGATCAATGGCGGGCGTTCACCGCGGGATATCCTGCGTGCGGTGGATGAGGTGAGAAAGAACGCGGAGAGCATCAGGAAGATGTCCACTCCACCGGAAACCTTGGAGAACCAGATGTGATAGCACATCACCAGCAGCACTGCGAGGGCGCGAAGGCCCTGCAAGTCGACCCGGAAACTGGAACTTTTGGTACTGTTCCGGGGCTGATTGAGGGTGTGAGTCACAGGCTAGGCTTCCGTCGGGAACTCGGGCACGTCATCGGCAGCATGGATCTTGACACGTCAGACAACCATCCATGTTATCAATCGACCCTGTGGGCCGCCTGCAGAAGTGCGCTCCCCTGGTCCCCCTCAAGGCATTAAATGCAAAGACTGTAGGGCGATGACGTGCGCGGGATTAATGGCTTGCCGTGGCGAACCGGTGCAAACTTTTTTGGCGCGTTGATACTCGTCACGTGCCAATGGCCGCGAATTCATCTACGGCTCACCTGCCAGCGGGATTGGGATAAAAAGAAAGCCGCCGCCGGTCCACGAGTGAACGTGGTCCGGCGGCGGCTTCAAAGCCGTCACAGCTGATTAGTGGCTGTGCGCTTCTTCCGCTTCCTCAGCAGCCTTTTCGGCAACCAGGGTTTCGGTGGTCAGCACCAGGGCTGCGATCGATGCCGCGTTGCGCAGCGCCGAACGGGTCACCTTGACCGGGTCGATGACACCTGCATGCAGCAGGTTCTCGTAGACTCCGGACTTGGCGTTGAAGCCCTCATTTGCTGGGGACTCTGCCACCTTGGACACAACTACTGCACCGTCGAAGCCGGCGTTGGTAGCGATCCAGAACAGCGGCTGCACCAGTGCGCGGCGCACAATGGCCACACCTGCGGCGACGTCGCCTTCCAGGCCGGTGACGCGAGCGTCGGAATCCAGCGAGGTCAGTGCGTCAACCAGTGCGGTACCGCCACCGGCAACGATGCCCTCTTCCAGAGCGGCACGGGTGGAGGACACGGCGTCCTCGATGCGGTGCTTGCGCTCCTTCAGCTCGACCTCGGTGGAAGCACCCACCTTGATCACGCCGATGCCGCCAGCCAGCTTGGCCAGGCGCTCGGAGAGCTTCTCGCGGTCCCACTCGGAATCGGTGCGGTTCAGCTCAGCCTTCAGCTGGGCTACGCGCTCAGCAACATCTTCCTCGGTTCCCGAGCCATCAACGATGGTGGTGGAATCCTTGGTGATGGTGACGCGGCGTGCCGAGCCAAGAACCTCGGTGCCTACCTGGTCCAGGGACAGGCCCAGTTCCGGGGAGACAACCTGGGCACCGGTGAGGATGGCCAGATCCTGCATCATGGCCTTGCGGCGGTCGCCGAAGCCTGGAGCCTTGACGGCAACCACGTTCAGCAGGCCACGCAGCTTGTTGACCACCAGGGTGGACAGGGCTTCGCCCTCAACATCCTCGGCAATGATCAGCAGTGGCTTCTTGGCTTCAAGAACCTTTTCCAGCAGTGGCAGGAATTCTGCCACGGTGGAGATCTTGGAAGGATTGATCAGGATCAGGGCGTCTTCCAGGACAACTTCCTGGCGCTCCTGGTCGGTGATGAACTGCGGCGAGAGGTAGCCCTTGTCGAACTGCATGCCCTCGGTCACTACCAATTCGGTAGCGGTGGTGGAGGATTCCTCGATGGTGATGACACCGTCGGTGCCAACAGTCTTGAAAGCCTCGGCCAGCAGTTCGCCGATTTCATCCGACTGGGCGGAGATCGCTGCAACGTTGGCAACCTTGTCGGCCACGGCAACAGCGTTAGCTGCCAGTGCCTCGGAAACAACCTCGGTAGCCAGCTCGATGCCCTTGCGAACATCGCCTGGTGCTGCACCGGCGGCGACGTTCTTCAGGCCTTCCTTGACCAGGGCTTGGGCGAGCACGGTGGCGGTGGTGGTGCCGTCGCCTGCTACGTCATTGGTCTTGGTGGCTACTTCCTTGGCCAGCTGCGCGCCAAGGTTCTCGTATGGATCTTCAAGATCGATATCACGAGCAATCGTGACACCATCGTTGGTGATGGTCGGGGCGCCCCAGGTCTTGGCAAGCACCACGTTACGGCCTCGTGGGCCGAGGGTGACCTTCACCGTGTTTGCGAGCTTATCGATTCCCGCTTCGAGTGCGCGTCGCGCTTCCTCGTTGAATGCTAGCTGCTTAGCCATGCATTTTCTCCTGAAACTTTAGAGAGGTTGGCGTTACTTTACGACGACTGCCAGTACGTCGCGAGCCGAGAGCACCAGGTACTCTTCGTTGCCGACCTTGACCTCGGTTCCGCCGTACTTCGAGTACAGGACTACGTCGCCTTCAGCAACGTCTACAGGAACGCGGTTGCCCTTGTCGTCGATGCGGCCTGGGCCTACTGCAACAACGGTGCCTTCCTGTGGCTTTTCCTTGGCGGAGTCTGGGATAACAAGACCCGAAGCGGTGGTAGTTACGGCTTCGACCTGCTTGATGACAATGCGGTCTTCGAGCGGCTTGATGGAGACAGACATGGTCTCTCCTTTTCGTGTATGAACCAATGGTGGTAGGGGTGCGCCCTATGGCATTGGACCAACCGTCGTCGCGGTGCCAGTTGGTGGTATCCAGTCAGGCGGTGGTTCTGCAAGCACAATGCATGCAGAACTTCCACCACTGACTTTAGGACGAGATTTAGCACTCGGTCAAGGCGAGTGCTAATCAAGCCCCTTAGTTCGTCACACCGGTTCGCGCAGAGCGCACAGCGGCCGACTCTTCAATGTCCTCTGGAGCGGTGAGGTCCATATCGGAGAGCTTGACCATCTTGGACTTGGTCATCATGCGATGTCCCAGCCACAGGCCCAGGAACAGCGGCAAGCCAATGTAGGAGGAAAGCACTTCCAGCCCGTGCCCGGCCAGGACTGCCTGGTAGTTTTGGCCGACAATCACTGCAATGAGCATCAAGAACGCCACGATGGGACCCAGCGGGAAGAACGGTGCACGGTAAGGCAGGTCCTTGACGCTGTACCCCTGGGCCAGATAGCCGCGGCGGAAGCGATAGTGCGAGACCGCAATACCCACCCAGACGATGAAACCGCACAGGCCAGAAACATTCAGCAGCCAGGTGTAGGCAGCACCCTGGCCCACCAGTGCGGTCAGGAAGCCGAAGAGTCCCACCGCGGCAGTGGCCAGCAAGGCCATAACCGGCACACCTCGGGAATTGGTCTTACCGAAGACCTTTGGCGCTTTGCCATCATGGGCCATGGAGTAGAGCATGCGGGTTGACGCGTAGAGGCCCGAGTTACCGGCGGAGAGGATAGCGGTGAGGATGACAGCGTTCATGGCAGCTGCCGCGAAGGCAATGCCGGCGCGCTCGAAGACCAGGGTAAATGGCGAGGAAGCAACGTCAGCTTCGCCGCTGGCCAGCAGGCTCGGATCAGCGAATGGGATCAGGCAGCCGATGATGAAGATGGCGCCAATGTAGAACAGCATGATGCGCCAGAAGACCCGGCGGATGGCCTTGGGCACTTCGCGCCGCGGATCCTTGGCTTCACCGGCGGCCACACCCACCAGCTCAGTGCCCTGGAAGGAGAACCCGGCAATCATGAAGACCGAGATGATCGAAAGCCAGCCGCCGTGGAAAACGTCTTTGCCTTCCTTCCAGTTGGCCAATGGATCAGCCTGTGATCCAAGAACGCCAAAGATCATCAGAACGCCGGCAGCCAGGAAGGCGATCACGGTAACTACCTTGATCAACGCCAGCCAGAATTCACCTTCGCCAAAGGCCTTGGCCGATAGCGCGTTCAGTGCAGTCAATGCGGCCAGGAAGAGCCCAGCCCAGACCCATCCGGGGACATCGGGCAACCAGAAGCTCATGACAATGCCTGCGGCTACGAGCTCGGCCGCAACGGTGATGGCCCAGTTGAACCAGTAGTTCCAGCCAATGGCGAAGCCGAAGGACGGCGAGACGAAGCGGGTGGCGAAGGTCTGGAATGAACCAGCCACGGGGATCTTGGCGGTCATCTCCCCCAGCGACTGCATCAGCAGATAGACCATGAGGCCCACTGCCGCATAGGCCACCAAGGCGCCGCCCGGCCCGGACTGTGCGATGGTTCCGCCCGAGGCGACGAACAAGCCGGTACCGATAGACCCGCCGATGGCAATCATCTGCAGGTGGCGGCTGCTCATGCCTCGCTTGAGTTGATTCTGGGCCAGCGGCGCAGGGTCGCTCATTGCCTTGGCGCCTACGGGCGATTGATTGCTCGACGCCATCGTCGTTCGCTGCATAGATTTCTTCACAGGTGCCATGGAACACCAAAGCGAGCGCGAATGCGACCTGAGTCACTTCAGTTTTTCCGTGCGCATTTCAGCTTCGCCAAGCAGGGCCGGCGATATACCTGTCCATCACGCCAAACTGAACGGCAGACTGTAAATCAGCCAAAGCACTACCTGCCAGAAGCTCTTGAAGGTTTCCACAAAGGATTACGCTTCCTAAACAAATGACGTTCCATGAAATAGCATCGCTTACCCAAGGGAAAAGTCCGCTTCATAATCCCCGTACCCGGATCCACGCTCGGAACGAGCCGATGCTTCGTCTTGAACTGCCCTGCCTGAACTTCGAGACGATCAAAAGAATCCGAATATGACGCCGTTATGTCACATAGCTCACAACAGCCAATCGGCCGCAACGAGTCCCGCGAACGAAGAGGCAAAGCATCAACGCTAGGCTTGAACTATGGCCCAGGCTTCTAACGACTCAACGCTCAACGATCTGTTCGCCGCTCTGCTTTCCGCGGACGGATGGCAATTGCTCTCCACCATTGATCCATCCATGGTTGCTTCCAAGGATGCCGCGTGGACGCTGAACGAAAAACTGCGCAAAGAAGGCCACGACCCCCAGGTGGTCCGCGCCGTCATTGCGCAATCAGAGCTTCGCTTCAAAGCACGAGTGAAATTCGGGCCCTTCGCCGATTCCCTGATCTTTACGCCGGCAGGCCTGGAACAGGCAACACGCTTAACCATTGCAGGCTTGCACGCGCAGCGCTTCACAAAGGCCGGGGCCACTCACGTGGCAGACCTCGGTTGCGGAATTGGCACCGACTCCATCGCGCTGGCCAGCGCCGGATTGCAGGTGACCGCGGTGGAGAAAGATGAAACTACGGCTGCAGCCACCACCTTGAACCTGATGCCCTTTGAGAATGCCACCGTGATTCACGGCGGTGCCGAAGAAACCGACCTCGCCGGAATCGACGGCGTCTGGCTGGATCCAGCACGGCGCACCGATGTTGCTGGCAGCACCCGCCGGCTCTTTGACCCAGAAGCCTTCTCCCCTCCCCTGTCATTTGTTGAGAAGCTCGTGGACTCTGGTCTCGACGTCGGCGTCAAGCTGGGCCCCGGACTGCCGCATGAAGCAATTCCCGCCAATGCGGAGTCCGTGTGGATTTCAGACCACGGGTCGGTCATCGAAGCCTGCCTGTGGTTCGGCAAGCTCAAGCGCGAAAATGTTGCGCGCGCTGCGCTGGTGATCGATAAGGATGGTGCGCATGAACTCACCAGCGACGTCGCTGCCAAGAATGATCCGGCAGCCGAAGTGGGCGAGCTGGCAGCGCACATCTACGAACCCGACGGTGCAGTCATCCGCTCGCACCTGATCTCCAAGCTCTTGGAAAGCACCGGCGGCCATCTGCTCGATGAGCATATTGCGTACTTCACCCACGAGGAACAAATCGCGACGCCTTTCGCGCGGGGCTACAAGGTGCTGGCAGTCCACGACTACAACGTGAAGAAGCTTCGCAGCTGGGTCAAGGCCAATGGAATTAGCACCTTGGACATCAAGAAGCGTGGCGTTGACGCAACTCCAGAGGAACTTCGCAAGATCCTCCTGGCCGGCGCACCCAAGGGCGCAAAGAACCGGGCAACATTGATGCTGGCACGCATTGGAGAGAAACGTGTGGCGTTCGAGGTCTCGCCTCACTAATCTAGGGTGATGCACCTCCCATCGGCTGGGTATCCCGCCCGATGAGTTGCACTACATAGAATAGGTACGGAGGAACATCGATTTTCGGTGAATTTCCAGTCCTGTTTCCCGGCTCCGGAGCAATCCGTCCGAGACGTCATCACTAGGAGCGCCGTGCAAAAAATCGAGTTCGCCCAATCTGCCCAATCCACCATCGGTGTTGAATGGGAAATCGCCTTGGTCAATCGCGAAGATGCGGACTTGTGCTCGGTAGCCGAAAAAGTACTTGATCAGCTTAAGGAAGATGCAGGGCTAGGCCACGAGGATGAGCATCCAACGGTCAAGCCTGAACTCCTGATGAATACCGTTGAGGTAGTCACCGGAGTGCACAACACCGTCGCCGGTGCCACCGAAGAACTGCGCACCAACGTGCGCATGCTCAATGACGTTGCCGGTGATCATGGAGTGGACCTCTACTCCGCTGGGTCCCACCCTTTTGCGGCGCCGACCTTGCAGCCGGTTACCGACAAGGACCGCTACGCCAAGCTCATCGACCGGACCCAGTGGTGGGGGCGCCAGATGGTGATCTATGGCGTACACGTTCACGTTGGCTTGGACAGCCGCGACAAGGCCCTGCCCATCACCGATGGCCTGATCAACTACCAGCCGCACTTCCAGGCGCTCAGCGCTTCCAGCCCTTACTGGGGTGGCGAAGATACCGGTTACGCTTCGCAGCGTTCCCTGATGTTCCAGCAGCTGCCCGCGGCCGGCATCCCCTTCCACTTCAATTCATGGTCCGAATACGAATCCCACATCGCAGACATGCTGCATACCGGCGTGATTGACGATGTCTCGGAAATCCGCTGGGACGTTCGCCCTGTGCCACGTTTTGGAACCGTTGAAATGCGCATCTGCGATGGCTTGAGCTCGCTGGAAGACATCGCCGCGATTACCGCGTTGACCCAGTGCCTGGTCCACGACATGTCGATGTCGATTGAAGCCGGCTACAAGATCCCGATCATGCCAGCGTGGTTCCGCGTGGAGAACAAGTGGCGCGCGGCCCGCTATGGCTTGGACGCTATCATCATCTTGAATGCCCAGGGCGATGAAATGCTCGTGACCGATCACCTGCGCGCCGAGGTCAAGCGCCTCGCTCCGGTTGCCGAGCAGCTGGGTTGCTCCAAGGAGCTGCAGGGCATCATCACCCTGATTGAATCCGGTGCCGAGTACCAGCGCCAGCGCAAAGTCTTCGCTTCATCTGGCGGGGACTTCCATGCCGTCGTGCGCGATAACGTGGCGCGGATGAAGGCTGTCTAAAACTAACTACAATTCCTCAATGACAAGGGCGGCCGGATTTTCCCAGCCGCCCTTTGCCTATTCAAGTGCTGACACGGATCTGCGCACAGGAGGTTCGCAGTTCGCCAAGACGGTGATGGCCTCAAGTGGCCTGCTGCTGATGTCTGCAGCAATCACAAGCAAAGTTGCGATTGACGAGCATTCATCGCCATCGTCCATTGAAAATTCTCTTCGCAGGGCACCCGGACCTATTCGGTGGTTGCACCCTCCTGTTCCAGTTGATGTGCCGCGCCCCTGCCCTTTAATCCAATTCGTGGTTATACTGAGTGGCGATGACCGTTCACGAATACTGGAAGGCGCAATCATGATGAAGAAAGCACTTGCCCGCCTGGCTGTCTCAACGGCCGCCATAGCGCTCGCTGCGGGAGGGCTAACCGCCGTAGCCCTGCCCGCCCAGGCAGGTTACACCTACCTCTACCCCACCGACTACTCGACTTTTGACGCGTGCAATACCAAACGCCTCACCATGAATTCTTCATGGACCCGTTCTAGCCAGTGCTTCATCTATTACGACACGGACCGCTACGGCAACCGCGTTGGACCCAACGTATGGAAGTTCTACGTCACTGTACGGTAGGCGCTTGAGCTTGTCCTGAAGGACAAGCAACGCTCCAGCACCAGCCCAGGCCAGCAGCAAACAATTACCGCGCGAGCTGCTGCACTGGCTGGCATTCGGGACTGGGAACGCAGCCGCGCATATTCTGCGGTTCGTTGCATGCGAAGTCGAAGTAGAACGCTAGCGTTCCTTCCCGGTTGAGCATTGCCTGTACCCACAAAGCCCACGGGCGGTTCCCGATCAGTGATCGGAAACCGCCCGTGGGCTTTGCTTCTGCTATGTCAACGCCTAGTCGCGGAAGCGTTCTTCCACTTGCTCAGAGAAACGCAAGAGGAGCGATGCGAGTTCCGAGACATCTCGCGGATCCCACGCTGCAAAGATGTTCCAGTACTCGGAACGCGTGGACCGCTTGATCTCCTTGAATCGATCGAGCGCGAACTTGGTCGGGCTGACCAAATACACCCGTGCATCATGCTGCGAACGCTCCAGCTGAATCAGGCCCCATTGTTTCAGGTCCTTGAGCTGGCGTGAGACCACCGACTTATCCATGTGGCAGCCAGCAACCAAATCGGAAACCGTCAGGTCCTCTCCGGGACGGCGCAGTGCGCACAGCAGCACTGCCCGCAACACCGAGAACCCGGCGCCACGCAGCTCCGGATGGAACTTCCTGGCGTTGTGAGCCATGCGCTCCTTGACCGCGGGAGCCAGCCTGGCGAATGCCGCTTCGATGTCATCTAGCGCCGCACCGTTGGCGTCGTTCACGACTGCTCACTCCGATTTGGCCCTGTCGCACCGCCTGATGCTTCCTCGACTGCAGGTGATGGCGCGACAGGCTCGTCAGCAGCTTCTGGTTCAGTGTTGCCGGCCCCAGCAGCGTGGCGCCCCTGCATCCTGCTGACAGCACGGCGCTCGGCGCGGGCCTGCAGCTGCAGTTCTCGCTGAACGCGCTCGGTGTCATCCACGCGCTCCCCCAGAACATTCAATCGCTGGTCATAGGATTTCAACGCCTGGACGACGTCGCCGACCTGCTCTTCTATCTGGGCATGGGCGGCACGGGCCTTTTCCAGCGTGGTTTGGAGCTCTTCCACCATGAATTCAACGCGAGCGGACTCGTGATGGGCATCAATCTCCGCTGCCTCCAGCGGCTGGGAGATGGTCGGCTCGGTGCCTGGCTGGCGAGCATCGGTGCTGGCACCAGTGCCCGGCTGGGCACTGCGGGTGCGCATGACCTGCTCGGCAAGATCGCGCTCATCCATCCGGCGAGCCTGGCGCACCTGGCGACGGGCCTCGCTCAGTTCGTCCTCTGATGGAAGAGTGATGGCCCCGGTGGCAACGAGCTCCTCGTAGCCGCGGCCGCCACGTTCAGCCGGCTCCAGTGCGGAAAGTTCTCCGCCCAGCTCCTCTTCGATCTGCTCCGAAGCTGACTTCTTGGACAGCGGCTTGTTCGGGAGGAAGATGGCACAGATCAAGGTGACGATCGCCAGTGGGACTACCAGCAAGAACAGGAAGGCGATGGACTGGCCGTAGGAGCTTTCCACGACGGCGCGCACTGGTTCGCACAGGTCGTTCACCGCGGGCACGGTGCCGCTGCCCAATGACTTGAGGCTGTCGGCGCAATCAGGATTATCAACCAGGAGCTGCGGAACACCGGCTGCCTTGTTGATCTCCTCGACGGCCTTGGCCAGGCCGTCCTTCATCTTGTCAGCCACCTGGGTGCCCAAGACGGAACCCAGAACGGAGACGCCAATGGTGCCGCCAAGGCTGCGGAAGAAGGCGATGGCACCGGAACCGGCACCAATCATGCGTGGAGGCAGCGAGTTCTGCGTGACCAGCACCAGGTTCTGCATCAGTACGCCGGAGCCCAAACCGAGCAGGAACATGCCCAGGTCAACGAACCACAGCGGGGTGTCGTAGTCGATTCGCGACATCAGGTACAGGCCAACGCTGAGCACCACGCCGCCACCGACAACATACTTCTTCCAGCGGCCGGTGCGCGAGATCAGCTGGCCGACGATGATGGCACCGAACATGGAGCCAAGAACCATTGGCAGGGTCTGCAGGCCTGCGTGAGTGGGCGTGAACCCGCGGGCGAGCTGCAGGTACTGGCTCAGGAAGACCGAGGTGCCGAACATGGTGACGCCCACGGCGACCGATGCGATGGATGCCAGCGCAAAAGTGCGCTGGGCAAAAAGGCGGATCGGGATGATGGGTTCCTTGACGTGCAGTTCCCAGAGCACGGTGGCAATGATCAGCACGCCGGCAGCGGCGGCCATGGTGATGCTCTGCGAGGAGTTCCAGGCAAATCCGCCGGAGTCCGGGGTCTTGCCGCCGAGGCTGATCCAGATCAGTAGCAGGCTGATGCCCGCAATGATCAGTGCTGAGCCGAGGAAGTCGATCTTCGTGGTGCCCTTTACGTGCTTGATGCGCAAGGTGGCCTGGATCAGGATCAGCGCGCCAACGGCGAAAGGCACGCAGACGAAGAAGCACCATTCCCAGCCCCAATTATCGGCGATAACGCCACCCAGCAGCGGGCCGCCAATCTGGCCAACAGCCATCACGGCACCCATGATGCCCATGTACTTGCCACGCTCGCGAGGCGAAATGATGTCTGCGATCACCACCTGGACCAGGGCCATCAGGCCACCGGTGCCAACCGACTGGACCAGGCGCCAGCCAATCAGCCATGACATCGCGCCCTCATGGGTATCGCCGCCGATCTGGCTGGAGAAGCCAGCCGCTACGGTACCGGCCACGAAGATGACCAAGGCTATTTGCAGCATCGCCTTGCGGTTGAAGATATCGGAGAGCTTGCCCCAGATTGGGGTAGTGACGGTCATGGAAAGGAAAGCCGCAACCAGCACCCAGGTGTACTGGGTATTCGTGCCGTGGAGGTCGGCAACGATCAATGGCATTGGCGTGGCGATCACCGTCGATGACACCAATACGGTGAACATCGCGGCCATCAGGCCAGAAATGGAAAGCATTACCTGCGCCGGCTTCATGGCGGCTGCAGGTTTTGCCTCGGTTTCTAAGGGCGGTGCAGAAGTTGACATTACTCAACCATCTAAAAAAGGTTGAATATTGTCAACTTCTTATTTAGAACCGGACACTGGTGGAAAATTGCATTGCCAGGCTATTTATTACGCTGATTTCCGGGGGTCGCACCCCACTGCCAACCCGCCCGCCAAGCGATACGGGAAAGCAAAATGTCGCCAAGCTCACAGGTCAATTTCCTGATTGAATCCGCAAAGGAAAGTGGCCGACGGGAAATTGCCCAGCCAGCGCCGGAGCAGAAATGGCCTCCTTGGCCGCTATGGCATCCAGCTCATGCAGTAGTCAAGATTCTCGATCACTGTTCTGGCCGCGGCTTCAGAGTCTCCGGCTTCGATGGCGTCGACCAGAGTTTCATGCCCCTCGCGCAGGCATCCATCAAACCCCTCGGCGAGCCGCTGGACCATCTTGGCACCGTGGAAAACATCGCCGAAGCCCTCGTAGATCTCATGCATCAGCGGGACGCCGGAGGCGCGCGCCACTTCCAGATGAAACTGCCAATCGGCCTGCGACCAGGCCTGGAAATCCCGAGCCTTCCACGCTTCATCGCGTTGCGCCAGGAGCGCGCGCAAAAGCTGGACAACATGCGCATCGGCTGCGTGGGCGGCGAGCCTCGCCGATTGGGTGTCGAGGGCAAAACGAACCTGCAGCACGTCACGGTCCGAGTGCTCGCGGTAAATCCGCTGCGCGGTGCCGCTGATCTCATTTGTGGCCCGAACGTAGGTCCCGTCGCCCCGGCGGACTTCGAACATGCCGGTGCGTGCCAAGGCCTTGATGGCTTCGCGCAAGGTGCCGCGCGAAATGCCGAACTCCGCCATCAGCTCGGGCTCGGAAGGAATGCGCTCGCCAACAGGCCAGCGCCCCTGGGCTACCCCGTCTTGCAGCTTGGCGGCTACTTCATCGGCCAGGGGCCGCCGCATCGGCGTGGCACTCATGCCTGCCCCTCCTCGGATGCCGCATCCACCTCAACGAGGTGCCGTGATTCATGATCCTGTCGAAGGCCCCCGAGCTTGTAGCAGAACAGCAGCTGCACCACGGCGCAGGCCAGGATGATCACCAAACCGGTCGTCCATGATCCCAGGGCGCCTTGCATGATCCCCAGTGCAAAGGGGCCGATAGCGGCAATCAGGTAGCCAACGGATTGCGCCACGGTGGATAGGGCCGTGGTTTCTTCTGCGCTGCCCCCGCTGCGGCTGAGCATGAGCATGACCAGCGGGAACACGCCGAATCCAAGGCCGATCAGAAGCGAGGTCAACAGCGACAATTCCACCGGCAAGAACAGCAGGGCAGTGAAGCCCAGGACTGAGCAACTGGCAGTCAATACGAAAGCGGCGCGTTGCAGCCCCGGCTTCGAAGCCATCCAGAGCACCGCCAGGACGGCAAGAATGCTGACGCCCTGAACGATTCCCAGCATCAGGCCCGCGGCGACCGGTTCCAGTCCCCTCGATATCAGGATGTGGGGCAACCAGCTGACCACCGTGTAGACCAGCAAGGACTGGATGCCGAACACTGTGGTGAAGAGCAGGCCCTTGCGCGTAGCCAGCAGGGCCCAGGGAGAGACGTGGGCACCCGGTGAGACGGTGGCCCGCTTGCTCGAGAATGCCAGCGGTATGAAGACCAGCAGTGCCATGAAGGCCGGAATTGCCCACAGGGCCAAAGCTGTTGTCGGCGAACCTGCCTTGGCGGCCAGCGGGACGCTGATCGATGAGGCCAGGGTTGCGCCAATGGACATGGTTGTCGTGTAGGCCGCTGTCATCGAAGCTGCGCGGTTCCCATGATATTGGCGGATGAACGAGGGCATGGCGACATTGCAAACAGCCAGCCCGCACATGCCTACTACCGTTCCTCCCAGCAGGGCCCACGTTGAATCAGCCACGCGCAGCGCCAATCCGGCCGCAAGCATCAACAAGGAAAGGGCGATACCGAGCTCAAGGCCTGTCCGCCGGAGCACCGTGCTGGTCGCTGCCCCAGCCACCGCAAAGCACAACACCGGGATGGTCGGCAGCAGCGAGGCAACAAAGGTCCCATACCCCATCAGCTCCTGCAGGTCGTGGAACAGCGGCGATGCCGACGCAATTCCCATGCGCAGATTCAGGCCGACAAGGATGACGGCCACGACCGCGAGGAGATTCGCCCTCCATGCGGGTTTGAGGGCTTCTTGATCTGCTGGCTGGTTCGATGGTCCAGTTGAATTAACACTCACACCTAAACATTAGACGTTTGATGTTTGATAGCGCGATTCTTGTGACCCGCCTTATATCGCGCTGGCTCATGGCCCATCAGCGGAAGACGGCGTTGAACAAGAATCGCAAGCCCGTTGCCATGAACCGCAAAGCGCTCCTCCCTGTAAACAAAACATCGCCAACCACAGGATCACACTGCTTCAGTAGGTAGGATTCGAATATGCCTGAAGCCGTTTACCGAATCGCGCGCGTTCGCCCCAAAGACAGTGAACCAGCAGCAATCGCCGAACAATTTTTCGTCCGCAATGACGCTGCCGATTTCGATTCTGCGGAAGGCCGCATGTGGAAAGTCATCGCTTCACCGTTTGCTGGCTCGCGATCGAATCAGAATAGCCCTGCACGGCCAGGCTGGCACATCGATGATCTGGTAGCCGAAGAGCAGTTTGATCTCCTATCCCCCTGCAACCCAACGAACATCTTCGGGATGGCGCACAACACCGGGGCTCCAGGCCGCGCCTTGCCGCCGCAAGCCTTCCACAAGGCAGCCAGCTCGGTCGTGGGTCCCTTGGACGCCATAAAGCTGGATGATAGCGGTGCGCGCGTTGATCCGGAAGCAGAGTTGGCTATCGTCATTGGCCGGCCCGCCAAGAACCTCACGCTGGAAAATGCCCGTGAAGCTGTTCTCGGCGTAACCATCGGCAATGACGTGACGGACCGTGACGCCCAAAAGGCTGATGAGCTGTGGATCAGCGCCAAGAGCCCTGATACCTTCACTCCGGTGGGCCCGTGGATTGTTGCCGGCTTGGATGACAGCGATCTGGAAGTCGGCATCGTGCACAATGGCGAAGCTCTTGCAACCTCGACCACTCAGAATCTCGGGTGGGGCGTTGAAGAGATCCTGGTCTACCTCAGCGGATTCATGACCCTGCAACCGGGCGATCTCATCTTGACCGGTTTCCCTGCCAAGTCCCGGCCAATTGCCGCGGGCGATGACGTCATTTGCAAGATCCAGGGAATCGGGGAGCTGAAGAATCCAGTAGTTCAGGCCAGCTAGTGCGCTTCGAAGGAGTCGAAACGGGCAGGTGCCCAGGAAATTCATTTCCTGGGCACCTGCCCGTTTTTCTATGCGAAGCTCAGGTTGCGCACCGTGAGATTCTTGTACGTTGCCTTGCCTCCGGAGACGAAGAGCTTTATCCCGGAATCTGATACCAGCGGGAACACTCGATGCGAATGAACTATCCGTCCGTCGCCAAAGAACACTTCAACGCTGGAGCGGTCAACCAGGATCCGCACCTTGATTTTCCCTCCGGGTACTTCCAGCGGGCTCTTGGTTTCGCTCTTGTCCCCCGGGTGGAAGCTTGGCTTGCGGTTCACGTAGGCGAACCCGCCGGCCAGGTAAAGCCCGGTGGCCACGTGGCGGGTGCCGGTCCGGGCCCTGCATATCTCGAATCCGATGTTCTCAGGTGGATTCGCAGGGTCCCAGTTCAAGTCGCATTCCAGCTCATAGGCACTGCTGGAGAAGGCCAAGACCTGCTTGCTGGAAACGGTTGGGCTGCCCAGGCTGGTGCTCGGGCCAGCAAGCTTCGCCAGTTCAGCCACCGGAACCGAAGCGAAGTAGTAGCCTTCGGAGCCGGCAATCAAGCGGATTTCGCGCACAATCATGTCATCGCCGTTATAGCCATCGGTGGCCATGCTCGGAGCATTGTGCGGGTAATCCCAGAAGTTGTTCCAGCCGATGGCACGGCGCAGCTCGGGGTTGACGCTGCCATCTGCACGGTGATCCGGATAGGTGACCGCTCCATAGAAGTCGAATCCCCAGTCCAGCCACTGCGGGTCATCGTCCTTCGCAGTGAAGGCCCGGCCGTCAAATTCGCCCAGCCAATAGGCATAGGTTGCCGGCAAATCACGTGGTTTGCCGTTGGCGCTCGTGCCTAGCACCCAGTGTTTTGTTCCATCCGAGGCCTGAATCTGGAATAGATCCGGGCATTCGAGAATGCCCAAGTTGGTCCGCACAAATTCGCTGGTACGCTTCCACTGCTTCAGGTTCGGCGAAACGTAAATTCCAAGACGATCACCCTCTGCGTTTAGCATGACCCAGCGGGAGGTTTGCTCATGCCAGATGACCTTCGGATCGCGGAATGCTTCTTGGCCAGGGTTGGCCAGAACCGGTTTGGTGCCGCCTGGCTTGAACGAGCGTCCTTTGTCCGTGGAGTACCAGAGGAACTGTGCTTGTTCGTTCTCAGGCGCCTGGGTTACCAGTGCTATGAGGGCGCTCTTCCCGTAGCCAGCGGTGTTGTTTTCATCAATGACAATTGACCCTGACCAGCAGTCGCCATTTGGACTGTCATGCTTGCTGATGGCGACGCCGTGGTCAGTGAAATTCACGTGATCAGTGGTGGTCGTCAGGCGCCAGCTCGTACCAGCGCCGCCAAGGATGTAATCCTCGTTGTACAGGTAGTAATACAGGTATTCGCCGTCCAGGTAGATGGGACGCTGCGGATCATTTTTCCAATTGTCCGGAACGCTGAAGTGGTAGCTGGGACGGTAACTCATCGCGCTGGACACATTATTCCCTGTTTCTGTTCGCGGGGTCACCGATGCCGCGTGAGCTGTTCCCGCGCCAAGTCCGGTCAGGCCCAAGGCGGTCGCGGAGGCCAGAGTCGTGACGATGCTTCGACGGGACGGACCAGCTTTGGCCACGCTGCTCGTTTTCAGATTCAAATCGTTTCACTTTCGTCAGCCAGCACCCAGTGCTGGTTGGCTTCATCGATGACATGCTTTTTCAAATTGGAGCTGCTTGACCAGCGTGCGATTTGCTCACGCAGGGCAGCACGCTTGGAAGCGTCGAGACTGCCGTCGCGGTCTGGATTAGGCACAGCTCCAACGAGAAGCTGGGTGTATGGATGCCTCGGGTTCTCCAGCAGCTGCACGGATTCCCCTGACTCGACAATTCGTCCTTCGTTGAGCACCGCAATTCGATCTGACAAGTAGCGGGCCGAGGCCAAGTCATGGGTTACGTACAGGATGGCGATCCCGCGCTCGTCGCGGAGCTTATGCAGCAGGTTCAGGACGCCAATGCGCACGGATACGTCAAGCATGGAAGTAGGCTCGTCCGCCAGGATGACACTGGGCTTGGCTGCCAGGACACGGGCGATGGCGATACGCTGGCGTTGCCCGCCGGAGAGCTCATGCGGGAAGGAGGAGAGCACGTCCGGGCTAAGCCCCACGGTGCTGACCAATTTGGCCATCTCGCTGCGCTTGGACTTGATCTCGGGCTGATGCAAGGCCAGGGAACGTTCCAGAATGTGCTCCACGCGGAAGGTCGGATTCAACGATCCGAAGGGATCCTGGAAGACCATCTGCACGTCACTCCGGTACTCGCGGGCGGCTGCGCCTTTGAGCCCGGCAATGTTCTGCCCATTGACCAGAACTTCACCGGAATCCGGAGTCTCAAGCAGGGCCAAGCAACGCGCCAATGTGGATTTGCCAGAGCCTGACTCCCCCACCAGAGCGACGATTTCTCCGCGCTGAATCTCCAAGTCAACATTCCTCAAAGCAGGAACCTTCTTGCGGCTGAAGAGCGATGAGCTGTTGTAGGACTTGCTCAACGCACGAATGTTCACGGCCGGGCTAATTACGGTCTTTTCTGTTGTCGTTGAAGTCATAGCGCTTCTCCTTGCGACAGCACTGGTTGATTACTCGGTGCAACCCAATGGCCTTCGCCGATGTCTTCCAAGTCCTGGACGTTCGTGAATTTGACGCCTTCTGCCAGTCCAGTGAGTTTGACCTTTGGTCCGCGCAACGGCGGGAACGCACCGAGCAGTGCCTGGGTATAGGGATGGCGGGAACCATGGCGCAGGATGCCTGATGGCGCCAGCTCAACAATGCGGCCTCCGTACATGATGCCAATGCGGTTCGAGAGTTCCAGCATCAACGACATGTCGTGAGTGATAAACAGGATGGCAAAGCCCAATTCTTTTTGCAGTTCACGGATCTGCTCCAGAATCTCTTGCTGCACCACCACGTCCAGTGCTGTGGTTGGTTCATCAAGGACCAGCAATCGAGGGTTCAACGCACAGGCCATGGCAATGACGATGCGCTGACGCTGCCCGCCAGAAAGCTGATGCGGGTAGGCGCGCAAACGCGCTGGATCAATGCGCACCATTTTCAGCAGCTCTTCAGCGCGCTGCATTGCTGCGGCACGGGTACCACCACGATGTGTGCGGATCACGTCAACAAATTGCTCGCCAATCCGGGTGACCGGATTCAGCGAGTTCATAGCTGACTGGAACACCATGGCGACATTGTTCCAACGCCATGCGCGAAGTTCTGCCTCGGCCATGCCCAACACATCTTTGCCGTCGAAGAGGATCTTGCCGCGGGTAATCCGGGCAGGATCTTTCAGTAAGCGCATGATCGAGTTGGCAATGGTTGACTTGCCACAGCCAGATTCCCCGGCCAGGCCAAAGATCTCACCGGAGTGGATGGTGAAGCTGACCCGGTCCGCGCCGCGCACGGCACGTTCATCGCTGACGTATTCAACAGTCAGGTCCTGGACTTCCAATACCGGGACGCTCATTTTTCTTCCTTTCGCGCAACGGTAGTTGCCGCGGTGCTCTTCGTTGCGTGTTTTGGACGGCGAAGACGCGGGTTGGTGATTTCGTCTACCGCGTAGTTGCACAGTGCCAGCGCGAATGCGACCAACGCGATAGCCAGACCCGATGGCACAAAAATCCACCATTGGCCGAGCATCAAAGAGCCGTCGCTGGTGGCCCAGAACAGGTTGGTGCCCCAGGAGATCGTATTGACATCTCCCAGGCCGAGGAATTCAAGACCGGCCTGTGCGCCAATGGAACCAATGATGCAACCAAGCAATGTGGTCATTACCACCGAAGCCATGTTGGGGAGCATTTCGCGGACCATAATGCGCAGCGGGCGCTCACCCGATACCAGAGCCGCGGCAACATAGTCTTTTCCGCGGATGGACATGGCTTGGGAACGCATGACACGCGCGCTGCCCGCCCAACCGGTAATCACCAGGACAACAATGACCGTGCCAATGCCAGGAGGCATGAAAGCCGCGAGGATCACGAGCAATGGAAGCCCCGGAACCAAGAGGAAAACGTTGGTGACCAAGGACAGCACTTCGTCCAGGCCGCGCCCGAAGTAGGCTCCGCTCAGACCGACCAGGACACCAATTACGGTAGAAAAGATGCCAGCGGAGAAGCCGACAAATAGCGAGGAGCGTGCTCCCCACAAGGTGAGCCCCAGGACATCCTGGCCCTTGCTGGTGGTGCCCAGCCAGTGTTCCATGCTCGGCATGCTTGCACCGGCGTTGGTAATGCGGGATGGGTCTCCGGGAAAGATCACGGGAGCAAGCAAGGCCAAGATGATGAAGGCCAGCAGGATGCTGAGGCCAGCTACAGCCTTGCCGTTGCGCAGCAAGGTCCGTACTAATCTGGCGGCACTGATGCGGGCGCGCGCGGAGGTGCTCTCTTCGGCTGCTTGCTCCGCGACGAGGGTCTGAGGATTTGTTACATTCTGGCTCATGATGATCAGCCCTTCCGCACACGAGGGTCAAGCCTGACGTAGACCAGGTCTACGAGGAAGTTTGCAATGAGCACCGCAGCGGTGATGGTCAAGAACATGCCCTGCATCAGCGGGTAGTCAAGGCCTTGGACCGCGCCGAGCAGCTGATAGCCAACACCTGGGTAAGCGAACACCACTTCCGTCAGCAGCGCACCGCCGACAATGAACCCGATGCTCATGCCCATGCTGGTGACCGACGGCAGCATTGCATTGCGTGCTGCGTAGTTCAGCATGATGCGTTGCGGACGCAAGCCCTTGGCCTCGGCCATCAAAATGTAATCTTCAGAGTTGGTGGCAATCATGGTGTTTCTCATGCCCAGCATCCAACCGCCCAACGAGATCAGAACGATGGTCAAAGCGGGCAAGACCAGGTGTGCCGCTACGTCCAGGATGAATTCGAGATTGAACCCCGGAACCAGGCCAACAGAGAAGGCATGGCGCATCGGTGCAATCCCCATGTTGATTCCAAAGATGTACAGGGCGCCCATGGCTAGCCAGAAGTACGGGAATGAGCCGATGAACACCAGCAGTGGTGGTGCCACGGAGTCCAGGAAGCCACCGCGGCGCCAGGCCGCAAGGATGCCCAAGAGATTGCCGAGGATCACGGCGAAGATCAGTGCCGTTAATCCAAGCAACAGGGTCCACGGCAGCTGCGAGGCAATGACCTCGGAGACTGGAGTGGGGAAACGGGAGATCGACATCCCAAAGTCGCCAGTCAGGATGCGGCCAAGATAGCCAAAATATTCAGGGATGATGGGGCCGCCGTCAACGCCCATCAACGTTCTAAGTGATTCGACTTGCTGCGGCTCAAGTCGTTGCTGCGATCGCGATAGCATGCGGGTGACGGGATCACCTGGCATCAGCTTCGGGAGCAGGAAGTTCAGGGTGATGGACGCCCAGAAGGCTAGGAGATAAAAGCCCAGGCGTCGTAAGAGGAAACTCATGATGTGTGTCCTTGACTAAGGATCGCAACGCAGTGGGCGGATGGCATCCGCCCACTGCGGGGGAAATGTTGCTAATTCGCTGGTTCCAGGCTGGTGAGCACAAGAACAGTGGTTGGTGCCCGGTTGCTCAGAGTCGCGTAAGGGTTCTCTTCAGTTGGCCAGCCAACGAAATTCTCGGTGGTGTAGGCGCCCCACTCTGGGCCAGCGAACAGTGGAACGACTGGTGCCAGTTCGCTGTAGCGTGCCTGCAGGTCATTTACGACCTGCTTTTGTTCGCCTTCATCGCTGGCAGCAACGAATTTGCTAAGCAGCTCATCTGCTTTCTTGTCGCTGAAACGGTGGTAGTTATCGAAGGTTTGCTTGCCTACCGGCTTCACGTTCTGGCTGCCCATGAGGTTCAAGTAGTACTGGTACGGGGTTGGCGCGTTGGCAGTCCAAACGATGCCAGTATCAAACTCACCAGTTTCGTAGCTTGCGGTCACTGCTGCCCAGTCAGGGGAATCGACGGTTGCCTTGATGCCTACATCCTGGAGGTTCTGGGCGATGATGTTCGCTACAGAGAGCCAGTCAGAAGAGGTTGATCCTACAGAGATGTCAAAGGTGAAAGGCTTGCCAGCAGGTGTCGTGCGCTGGCCCTGTGCGTTCTCCTTGTAACCGGCCTCGTCAAGAAGCTTCTTGGCTCCTTCAACATCATGCTTGGTCCAGTCGCACTTCTCTACCACTGAAGCGTCGCGCCATTTGTCGTAGTTGCCTGACAGGCCGGTGCAGTCTGCTGGTTCGGTGTAGGCAGACATGCCAACCTTGACTACCTGTTCACGGTCAACTGCCATGCTCAGCGCCTTGCGCACACGAACATCGGAGAATTCCTTCTTGGTGGTGTTCAGCTGCCAATTGATTTCTGCGCCTGTGGTTGGGAACCAAAAGTGGCGGTGCTCTGGATCCTTGTCCACGTACGTGGATTGGATATCGGGCATGTACGTTTGCGTCCAGTCAACGTCACCGGAGATGGCAGCCAAGTTGGCACCGTCGTTTCCGGCGAAGGCGAGCATGCGAATGCCACCGATTTTCTGCTTTTCTGGTTGCCAGTAATTCGGGTTCTTCCCCAGTTCAAAGGACTGTGCCTGGAAGTTGGCAACCTCGGTGTATGGGCCGGTGCCGATTGGCTCCGGGTTCTCCTCATTTCCAGGCTTCTTGAACTTGGACCAGATATGCGCCGGAACGATAACTTGCTGGCCCAGTTCATACAAAGCCGGGGTGTAGGCCTTCTTGAAGGTGAACTCCACGGTGGAGTCATTTGGAGTCTGGATGGACTTCAAATAGTCGTAGCTGCCAAGTAGCTTCTTCTGCAGTTCTACGGAAAGCTTGACGTCCTTGGAAGTCAGCGTGCTGCCGTCAGAGAACTTAACGCCTGGACGCAGGTTGAAGGTCAAGGATTTGCCGTCCTTGCCTGCGCTCCAGTCAGTGGCCAGCCACGGCACGGTGTCGCCACCTGCTGGGTTGTAAACCAGCATGGACTCATAGATGGACTGGCCGGTCATCGGCGCAGCATTAGGCGAAAATGGGTTGAAGTTCCTGGAGAAAGTTCCCATGTCTTCCCGCGGAATGGTGAGGAACGCGGCGCTTGCTGAAGCCCCGCCTCCTTCAGTTCCGCCAGGATTAGAAGCGACGCACCCGCTCAAAGCGAGTGTGCCGACCACAGCGGTTGCCGCCACGGCAAGGTGCGCGCGGCGTAAGTATTTGATTATCATTGAAGTTCCTCATCCATTCATGTGATGTGTAGCGGAGGGGAAGCTCATCTTTGGCCGTGCATGGCCACAGATGAACGAATGCGTGGAGGGCAGCCGATGGTAATTTGGCGATTCTCAATCGGTGAGCCCTCTACCATTTGATTCAGTAGAGACACCCCTGCCATACCCAATTCTTCAAAGGGCAAGGCAATGGTTGTCAGTTTTGGTCGCATATGCGGTGCCAGAATTTCTTGATCATCAAATCCGACGATTGAAATATCTTCTCCCACACGCAAACCACGTTCTTTAATTGCGTCATAGGCGCCCATAGCGATCCGGTCATTTCCGCAGAAAATTGCGGTTGGCGGATCAGTCTGGCTTAGTAACGCTTGCGTCCCGTGATATCCGCTATCAGCTGTTCCATCACCGGGGACGATTTTTGTATCGTCTGGTTCTATCCCGTGGTCACGCAGGGCCTGCTTCATACCGGTTTGGCGCCCGATTTGTGCAGGGATCCCCATGGCAACGGTGATATGTCCAATGTTGGTGTGCCCGGCCCTAGCAAGAATTTCAGCAGCAGCGTAGCCGCCACCGATTTCATCCGGGACTATTGACGGAAACTCACCGTCAGCGTCGAAACAATTGACCAGTACACAGGGAACTAATTTTGCGTTGTCCGGCACAGTGATTTGACGGTGCCAAGTGGTTGCAATGATCAATCCACCGACTTGCTGTTCCAGCAGCTTCTCCACGGCACGTTGATCCATGCCGGGTTCATCATCGCTAGGCGCGACGAGTAGAAAATTTCCGTCTTTCCATGCTGCCTGTTGTGCTCCTTTGATCACATCAGTTGCGAAGGGCGACGTCGCAATTTCGGTGACCAGACCGAACCAAGAGCTGCGTTTGCTGGCCAAGGTTCGTGCGGCTGCGTTGGGGCGGTAGCCCAGTTCGCGGGCCGCCTGGTTGATTCTTTCTCGCGTGGTTTCAGGGATGCTCGATTCCGTCCGTCCATTGAGTACAAATGAAACCGTTGTTCGGCTGACTCCGGCTGCCTTGGCGACATCGGCCATGGTGACGGACTGCTGGGACATGTCCCCTCCTCCCCTATGAGATCACTGCGTATCCTGCCGTGCAAATGATTTGCTAACACGATTCAGTAACGCGCGTTACTACGCTGAGAAATAAGGTAACTCACATCACTTAGGAGTGTCAAGAAGGTTGGTCCGACCGGATGCAAACCCATTGTCCCCGCAATTTTTAGCGCGCAAAACCCTAAATCGCAAGCAGGAGCTCGTAGTGCTTTCATGATCCTGTGTAGGGATTTCGCAACCAGTAGCAACCAAACGGCACTACACAATTCACGACGGAACATGGAACGCATTCCACGCAAAGCCACTAGTGGGACGTCCAAGAAAACGGTGTAGATTTTTTGAAGCCAGCGCAAAAAGACGGACGTAGCTTCGTTCAGTTTCGCTTCATGGAGTCGCGTTCAATGAGCGGCATATCAATCTGGTGCTCGCCAGGCTCCAGGCTTCCCTCGAGCAGCAAATCTACAGCAAGGGCACCCATTTCCTCATAGGGAAGCCGGATAGAGCTCAGCTGCGGTCTCAAGTAGCTGGCAATGATCTCATCATCGAAGGAGAGGACCGACAGATCCGCTCCCGGGGTCAAGCCCTCTTCGGCGAGCGCTTGGAAGACGCCCATGGCCACACGGTCGTTGGCACAAATTATCGCTTCGGGCTTGTACCCCTCGGAAAGCATCTGCGTAGTGGCTTGGTACCCGTCAGTGGGGTTCCAGTCGTCGAGCACCCAGTGACCGAGAACTTCCAGGTTCGCTTCAGACAAGGACCTTCGCAGAGAGCCAAAGCGGCGCGTGATGCTGGGATACGTCCTGGGATCTTTTTCAGCGCTTCCCAGCTCGCCGATGACTGCGACGCTGCGAGCACCGGATTCAACGACATGCCGGACCGCTTTAGCGCCAGATTCATTTTCATTGGGAAGAACCGCGGTGCAGGGGCTGTCATCAATGCCGTTGACCAGAACGGTGGGTAATCCAGTCTGGGGAATCTTCAAATCTCGCTGACGGGAATCCATGAATCCAAGAATGAGCCCGTCCACATCTCGGTGTGCCATCTGCTTTATGGCTTCAGCCATTTGCTCAGGTTTGCCAAAGGTCTCAGCAATGAGCACCGTATGCTCTCGACTTTCCGCCGCGCGCAGGATGCCAGTGATCATTTCCGAAGCGAAGCGGGTGACCGTCACCTGGTCGGAAATAAAGCCAAGTGTGCGCGTCTTGCCACTGCGCAATGATTGGGCCGCGGCATTTGGACGGTACCCCAGTTCCTTTGCCACCCCGCGGACTCGTTCCGTTGCCTCAGCCGACAGCCGCGATCCCGGCTTGTTATTCAGAATCATGCTTACTGCCGCTTTGGACATGCCCGAGGCTTCTGCCACATCGGCTAGTGTGACCCGTTTTGCTTTGTGCGATTCCACGTTTCCCTCTTGCGAATGACCTAAATGCAATTATTCGACCCTAGCCTATTGCCGGGCTTGGATCACACTGCTAGAGTTTTTTGCTAAATGCATTTAGCACCACTTATTGAAGGATGGCATCGTTGCCCAAAACTCAGCTGGTCGCGGTGAAGCGACCACAACTGCACTTCACTGCGAAGAAAAACTGGATCAATGATCCCAACGGATTGTTCTTTGATGGAAAGCAGTACCACATGTACTTCCAGCACAATCCCAATGGCGTTGGCCACGGCTACATGTCGTGGGGCCACGCAGTGAGCACCGATCTGGTGAACTGGGAAGAATTGCCCATCGCCATCCTGCATGGCGATGTCGCTGACATCTTCTCGGGGTCCATCGTGGTGGACCACGAAAACACCAGCGGCTTCGGCGACGGCACAGTTCCACCGGTTATTGCCATCTACACCGCAGCGGCCAAGGACGAGTCCAACCAGTCCCAGGCCATCGCCTACTCGCTAGATGGCGGGGAAACCTTTACCAAGTACGAGCAGAACCCTGTGCTTGACCGTGGTTCCAAGGACTTCCGTGATCCCAAGGTCATCCGCTACGAATCCGAGCGGGGTTCCTACTGGGTCATGGTTGCTGTTGAAGCCATCGAACGTCGAGTGCTGGTCTATCGTTCCGAGAACTTCAAGGACTGGACCGAGCTATCCAGCTTTGGTCCTCAGTCCGCCATCGCAGGAATCTGGGAATGCCCAGACCTCTTCCAACTGCCAGTAGCCGGCACCGACCAGCTCAAGTGGGTACTGATTGTTTCACTGAACCCAGGCGGCGTTGCCGGCGGCTCTGGTACCCAGTACTTCATTGGAGAATTCGATGGCACCTCCTTCACCCCTGATCAGGATCAACAAGTCCGGGATAGCTTCGAATTCGAATCCTTGAAGCAAGGCAACTGGCTGGATTGGGGCCGCGACTTCTATGCCGGCGTCAGCTTCCACGGCCTGCCAGCAGACCAGCAGACTGTCATTGCCTGGATGAGCAACTGGGATTACGCCCGGGAACTCCCCCATGATGGATGGCGCGGATCCATGAGCACCGCCCGTCGCCTCGACCTCGTAAAGAATTCTGACGGAAAGTTTGAGATTCGCCAGTGCATTCTTGGATTGCCGGCAAGCGAAGTTGCTGCTTCTGTTGCTCCAGCTGGCGAAGGCCGTATCGAGCTAGGCTCCCCTGCCCTGCTTGAGTTGGCTGTTGGCGGCGACGCGAATGGATCAGCGGCCCTTTCCCTGTTCCGAGCCGATGACACACTTATCAGTGAACTCACCATTGAATCCGAATTGATTCAGCACCGCCGCGAAACAGGCAAGGTGGATCACGAGCTCTACGCCTCCAACCAGCGCATGCCGTTGCCAGCAGATACGGGTGAACTAACTGTGCAAGTTTTGGTGGACCACGGATCTGTAGAAATCCTTGCGGCTAATGGCCTGCGTTCCCTGACGGATCAGCTGACCGGTGAAGAAGCACCAGCCTATGCGACGCTGCGCGTAGCAACCGGAGCGAGTGTGACTTTCAAAGTCCTGCCACTCTCGGATAAGTCAGTGGAGCTCAACGCATGAGCCGCATCAACGTATTAGGCGAATCCCTCGTCGACGTTGTTGGCGATAAAGCTCATCCAGGCGGTTCTCCGCTGAATGTCGCTGTCGGACTGGCTCGGCTGGGCCACGAAGTTCAGTTCTATACCGAATTCGGACAAGACGCCTACGGCAATCTAATTGCTGAACACCTTGGGCAAGCTGGGGTGCATGTTGCCGCAGGCTCAGTGACTGAACGCTCCACATCCGTGGCACTGGTGGAGATGGATGAGCATGCCAATGCGCACTACAGCTTTGATATCCACCAGCAGATCCCTTCGGTTCCAGTTGCTGAAGGCGCGAATCTGCTTCACACCGGTTCAATTGCGGCGTGGATTGAACCATCAGGCGAACGCATTGTTGACGCTTTCAAAAATGCAGCGGACGAGGCGCTCCTAAGCTACGACCCAAACCTGCGCCCTGATCTTGTTGAGGACCGAGATTCAGCACTACAACGTATCGAATTGCTCATGAGCTTGAGCCATATCGTGAAGCTCAGCGACGTCGATGGACAGTGGCTCTATCCAGATCTAGACGCATGGGAAGTTCTGGAGCACGTAGCTAATCTCGGTCCAGCTTTGGCAGTGATGACTCAAGGCGGAGACGGGTGCTTGGCTCTTTCGTCAGGTCAGCGGTTCGATGTTGCTGCTTCACCTACCAATCTGGTTGACACCATCGGTGCAGGCGACGCGTTCATGTCCGGGCTGCTCTTTGGGGTTCTGGACAATCCTGGATTAGTTGAAGCACTTCGTAACGACGTGGCTGCCGACTCTGATGAGGTTGAAGATGCACTTCGTCATGCATTAACCTCAGCTGCACTGACCGTGGCCCAAGCCGGAGCCAATCCCCCGTGGATTCAACACTTCTCCCTCGCAATTTCCAAGTAACTTCGCTTCATAGCTTTCACGAAAGAATCCAGGACAAAGATGGCTGGCTTTACAACAACTCTGAAAAATCCCACTTACCGCCAAAGCTCATTCTCGATGCTCTTATTCTTCGCATCGTGGGGCATCTGGTGGTCCTTCTTCCAGATTTGGCTCACGAGCGAATCAGCTGGACTGGCTTTGAACGGCGCCCAAGTGGGTACCGTCTACTCGGTGAATTCACTGGCAACACTGGTTTTGATGTTTGCCTACGGAGCCATTCAGGACCGTCTAGGCATTAGAAAGCATCTGGCCGTCATTTTGGCTTCCGTGACCGCGCTGGTGGGTCCGTTCTGTACTTGGGTTTATCAGCCTCTGCTGCAATCGCACTTCATGACTGGCGTTATTTTGGGTGCCATCGTGCTGTCGATTGGATTCCTTGCAGGTGTTGGCCTATTTGAAGCCTTGACCGAACGCTTCAGCCGTCGATTCAACTTCGAATACGGGCAGGCCCGCATGTGGGGATCCTTCGGCTACGCCGTCGTCGCGCTGGCCGCTGGCTTCCTTTTCACCATCAACCCGGCACTGAACTTCTGGATTGGTTCCGCTCTGGGCTTGATCCACCTCTTGTTGCTGGTCTTCTCCCGCACTGGTGAACCACCGGTGATCAAGAAGACTGCAGTTGAGGGAATCTTGTCTCCTGCTTCAACTCCGACGATTCGCGATATGCTCAGGCTCTTCCGGTTGCCGAGCCTCTGGCTGATCATTCTCTTTGTGATGCTGTCCTGGACTTTCTACACTGTCTTTGATCAGCAGATGTTCCCTGATTTCTACACCGGGCTCTTTGAGACTCCGGAGATTGGCCAGCGGGTCTACGGCATTCTGAACTCAGTCCAGGTCTTCCTGGAAGCCGCCATGTTAGGCATCGTGCCCATCATCATGCGCCGTGTTGGCGTTCGCACTTCGCTGCTCCTGGGCGTTTCAATCATGTTCATCCGCATCCTCGGATGCGCCCTGGTTGATGATCCAATCTGGGTTTCGGCCATCAAGATGCTGCACGCCATCGAGACTCCGCTGTTCATCTTGCCCGTTTTCCGTTACTTCACTTTGCACTTCAACCCCGCTCTGTCGGCAACCTTGTACATGGTTGGGTTCCAAGTGTCGGCACAGATCGGCAACGTCATTCTGTCCACTCCCCTCGGTGCCCTTCATGACCGCATGGGATACCAGCAGACCTTCATTGCCATCTCGGTCGTTGTTCTGTTTGCTGGCGTGTACGGATTCATTGCCCTAAAGAAAGACGATCAACAGGTTGACGGTGACCCATTCATGCGGCACTCAAAAGCTGCAGTTGACGCATAGCTCACCTAGCTAAGGACAACTGCTGCAACAAGGGCGGGCATCCATCAAGACTGATGGTTGCGCGCCCTTACGCCTTCGGCAACGACCTACTCGTTCAGGTACCAAGGCGGGGTCGGCAGTGAGTCCCGTTTTTCCTAACGAACGCAGTTACGTAAGCGCCTAGCGGGTACATCTGACGGTAACTGCGGCGAGAAGTAGAAGCAACAATGGCACGGCATCAATTGATGCCGTGCCATAAGTGTTGTCACCAACAATTATCCCAATGACTCACGAGAGCGTACATCTCATGGCAATCGAAAAGATCTCGGTCCGTTTGTTCGACGAGCAGTTCGAAGATGAAAAGTATGATTCTAGTTCAGAACAATGTTGGTCACTGGCTGAGACGAGTCTGTCGCGAAGTCCAGCCCCGATGGAGCAACTCCATCAGCCACTAACTGCGCGCCGAGAGCCGCAACCATGCCACCATTGTCGGTGCACAAGCTGAAAGGTGGAACCACCAAGGCAATACCCGCTGATGTGCACCGAGCCGCGAGCAACTCGCGCAGTCGAGTATTTGCCGCAACTCCCCCGCCAAGAAGCACCGTCTTCAGACCATGCTCTTGCATTGCCCGGACAGCCTTGGACGTGATCACGTCAACAACGGCTTCCTGGAAGGAGGCAGCGATGTCTGCCACTGGAATTTCTTCCCCGTTGGCTTCGAAATGCTCTACGCAGCGAGCAACTGCGGTCTTCAATCCGGAGAATGAGAAGTTATGGCGGTGCTTGCCAGGATTCTCTTCGCTGCCCACAAACTTAGGCAGGGTCAGTCCTCGTGGGAAGCGGAAAGCCTTGCGGTCTCCGTCCTTGGCTGCCTTATCGATGGCAGGTCCACCCGGGTATCCCAGACCTAGCAGGCGAGCAGTCTTGTCGTACGCTTCACCGGCTGCATCATCAATGGTGGAACCCAGCAATTGCACGTCGTTGGTCAGCGAGGCGACCTTCAAGATTTCGGTATGACCACCCGATACCAACAATGCGCCGAAGGTCGGTGGCAGCACGGTTCCTTCAAGCACTCCAACACCAACGTGAGCCACGAGGTGGTTGATTCCGTATAGTGGCTTGCCGGTTGCCAGAGCCAGTGCCTTGGCGGCCGAGACTCCCACCATGAGTGCGCCAGCTAGTCCGGGTCCGCTGGTCACGGCAATGGCGTCAATGTCGTCGAGAGTTAACTCAGCGGTGTCCAAAGCAGACTGCAAAGTGGGAACAAATGCTTCGAGGTGCGCACGCGCAGCAATCTCGGGAATCACTCCGCCGAAGCGTACGTGCTCATCCATGGAGCTAGAAACTGCGTTGGCCAAGAGGCGGTTACCGCGCACAATGCCCACACCAGTTTCATCGCATGAAGATTCAATGCCTAGAACAATAGGTTCGGTGGTGCTCATGCTTTGTGTTCTCCCTCTTGTCCCTGCAGGGCATCCAATTGCAGTCTCATGATCAATGCGTCAATGCCGCCCTTGTAGTAGCCCACGCGCCGATGAATGGTTACAAATCCCATTGATTCATACAGTCCAATTGCCGTTGGATTATCAAAGCGGACTTCCAGCATGACATCCAACGCGTTGCGTTCTTTGGCCGTTTCAACAAGAAGCGTCAGCAGCTTGCGGCCCAGCCCCTGCCCCTGGAATCCAGGGCTGATGGCAATTGTCTGAACATCGCTGATCGGCAAGACAGTGCACAGACCGGCATAGCCAATGACCTTGCCGTCGCTCTCATACACCCAATAATTGCGAGTTTCGCTTTGTGCCAGTTCGGATTCGAAGGCAGCCAGTGGCCAGGCATCCTCTGGGAACAGCTCAGTCTCCAGCTGGTGGACCTCAGGGATATCGCTGACGGCCATCTCACGAAGAGTCACGCTCATGCCTTGGCCTGCTTCATGAAGGCAGGAACTTGGGCGTCCGACTCTCGCAGGTACTGCGGCGCTGTGTTGGCCAGGTCTTTTCCTGCGGCCAGATCGCGCATGCCTCGCTGTGCCAAATTCGCAGCGTCCGCAATCCAGTCAAAAGACTGCTCTTGCGGGTTCGCTCCAGCTTCTCGAAGCTGCTCGGCATAGATCCCTGCACCAACGCCGAAAACAGGTAGCGCTGTCAGCGTTGATGCCTCCGCTACATGCGGGCCGTCAACGATCTGACCGGTTTGGTCGTAGCGAGCCCAGTACACTTCTTTGCGGCGTGCGTCAGAGGCAACGATAAATTCTGCCGGAACGCTATCCGTTGCAAGTACTCGTTCGGCGAGCGCGTGGAGGGACATCACGCCATATACCGGGATGTTCCAGACGAAGCTGAAAGTACGTGAAGCAACAAGGCCAACGCGAAGCCCCGTGAAGGGACCTGGGCCAATGCCAACAAAAATGCCGGCCAGATTTTGGCCTTCTTCTCTGTTTTCGTCCAGCAGGTCACGCACGTAGGAGGCCAAGGTTTCTGTTTGGTCATTGCCTTTGGGCGAAGTCTTCTGGGCGATAACTGAACCAGTCGTGGAATCGACCAGTGCAACAGAGGCGTGCGCCGAGGTGTCGATGGACAGATAGTTAGGCATGCTTCTCTCCGGTGCGCTGTGCATTGATAGCAGAGCGCAGGTTGTCTTTCAGCTGGGCGAAGTTTTCCGAGTCCCAGCGTGGTCCGATGGCTTTGAGAGCGAACTCCCTGGGCTCATCCAATTCTTCTTCGGATTCTTCCCATGGATTCTCTACGGCTACGGCGTTGACCTCGCGGTCCAGGGTGATTTCCAGACGCGAATCCGTAAGATGTTCCACCTTGCCCAGGCCCCACTCCACGACAGTGACCGATTCAGCCAAAGTGGATTCAAGGTCGAGAGTGTCTACGTCATTCTGATCTTTCAGACGGTAGGCATCTACGTGAATCAAGGTAGGACCATCAGCCAACGACGGGTGCTGGCGTGCCAGAACGAAGGTTGGCGAGATGATTCCTTCACGGACGTTCAGCCCAGCGCCCAGCGATTGGGTCAGGGTTGTCTTGCCGGCACCTAATGCGCCGGTGAGGATCACAAGATCTCCAGCCTTCAGGTGCTTGCCTAGCGCTTCGCCTAAGGCTTCGGTCTGCGCGAGGTCAGTGAGCTGGCAGGCAAATTCTTTAATCGCTTCATTCACCGGCTTCACCCCAGCTGCCTTCCACGTAATGGCGCGGCACTCGTGGCGAAATTCTCGTCACTACTTCGTAATTGATGGTGTTGGCAGCATGGGCCCAGGTATTCACCGATTGGCCTCCTGCGCCAAAGATGATTGCTTCTGCGCCCAAGTAGTCTTCAGGGGAGATTTCTGGGCCAAGGTCGATGACGCACTGGTCCATGGCAATGCGACCGCGCACCGGATAGCTGCGTCCTTTCACCGTCACCGGTGCTCCGGTGGCAATGCGTGGCAGACCATCCGCGTAGCCCATAGGAATCAAGCCCAGGTAGGTTTCGCCTTCGGTTTTGTAGTTCAGTCCATAGGAAACACCTTGCCCGGCATGCACCTTCTTGACGTTGGCCACTCGGGTGACCAGCTTCATGGCTGGGCGCAGCCCAAAACTATCCGGCGAATCATTTTCGAATGGGCTCAGTCCATAGAGGCCCAGGCCGAGGCGAACCATGTCATGGTGCGTATCAGGGCGGGAGAGGATGGCTGGGGTGTTGGCGATATGGCGGACTTCCAAATCGAAGCCTGCCGCTTCCACCAGCTCAATGGCCTTGCTGAACACTTCCAGCTGCTCATCGGTTTCCGGCCGTTCTGGCTCATCTGCCACAGCGAGGTGGGAGAACAGTCCAACCACGCGCAGCAGCCCTTCTTCC
The DNA here is from genome assembly GCF_015524875.1 of Glutamicibacter sp. FBE19. NCBI lineage: Bacteria > Bacillati > Actinomycetota > Actinomycetes > Micrococcales > Micrococcaceae > Glutamicibacter > Glutamicibacter sp. FBE19. Next base: position 173,050 of record NZ_JACKQN010000008.1, read on the forward strand.
TGGAAGACGCTGGCGCGGTTGAGCAGATCCGGGAAGTCATCCATAGTGGATCCGTTGCGTCCCAGCCCGGTATCAATTTTCAGATGAATGCGGGCCGGGGTTTGCACCGAGCGCGCCGCGGCAGCTACCCGTTCTAGCTCCCATCCGGATACGCCAAGGTCGAGGCTGGCATCAACGGCAGCCTCGAATGGGGTGTCTTCGGTATGCAACCAGGCAAGCATGGGGGTTTGGATCCCGGCCTCGCGAAGAGCCAGGGCTTCGGTGACATGTGCGCAGCCGATCCAGCTGGCACCGCCTTCCACTGCCGCTTTGGCCACTGGGATAGCACCGTGGCCGTAGGCGTCTGCTTTGACGACGGCCATGACTGCAGCGGGGGCCACCAAGTCGGAGATCTGCTTGACGTTGTTGCGGATGGCGGACAGATCTATCACTGCGCGCCGTTCAAATCCGCTGGCCTGTGCACTGCTGGTACTGGTTGTCACGTTGCTTACTTCAAGTGCTTCAGAGTTCACCTAATCATCTTCCCACTTTTCTTTTGCCGTTGCTGTGTTGCGACCTGCGCGGTTGAGCACATCTGCGTTTTAACGCTAGAAGGGGCGGGCCGGAGCATCATGAGATGCTTCGGCCCGCCCCTTGGGAGACGGTTGGCTTGTGCGTCTAGCGCAGGCTCTTCAATTCGTCGCGGATCTGAGCGAGCAGTTCCAGCTGGGGATCGATTTCTTCCTCTGGCTCTTCTTCGCCGGCGGCGCGGCGAGCAGCGAGGTGGTTGTTCAGCTTCTGCATAGGCATAACCAGTGCGAAGTAGACAGCTGCGGCGATGAGCAGGAAGTTGACCAGTGCGGTCAAGAAGACGCCGAACTTGATGTCAACCCCGTTGATGTTCAGCAGCAGGAAGCTGTCGAAGTTCGGGGAGCCTACCAATGCGGCGATCAATGGCATCAGCACATTGTCCACAAGGGCGGTAATCACGGCACCGAAGGCAGCACCGATCACAACAGCAACGGCCAGATCGACAACGTTGCCCTTCATAATAAAATCGCGGAAACCTTTAAGCATGTTTAGAGCATACACAGGCGAATCACAGGATCAAGCACAAATTCCCATATGAAATCGATAAGTTAGGCAAACTCTCAGCTTTTGTTTCCCTGCCGATGAGCTGGTGATTTTTGATCTTCAGATCAGATTTTCCGCAACAGCATTCGCCGCACCGAGTGATCCGCTGATTTCCTGAGGACCAGCTGGGCCCGCCCACGGGTCGGCAGCACATTCTCTTTCAGATTCGGCTCATTGATCCGCTTCCAGATTCCGTGAGCTGTTTCGCGCGCCTCTTCATCGGTCAACTGCGAATAGCGATGGAAGTAGCTGGCCGGATCCGCGAAGGCCCCGGAACGCAATCGCATGAATCGGCTGATGTACCACTCTTCAATGTCATTGGTGCGCGCATCGACGTAGACGGAGAAATCGAAGAAGTCGCTCAGCGCCAGGCCCACGGTTCCGTCCGGGCGGGTACGTGCAGGCTGCAGAACGTTCAGCCCTTCGACAATCAGCACCTGCGGGCTGCGCACCACATTGCGCTCCCCCGGAACGATGTCGTAGGTCAGATGCGAGTACACCGGGGTGCTGACTTCCGGCACGCCGGACTTCACTGCGGAGACAAAACGCAGCAGCGCACGGCGGTCATAGGATTCCGGGAAGCCCTTGCGGTGCATGATGCCACGCCGCTCCAGCTCGGCGTTGGGGTACAGGAAACCGTCGGTGGTAATGAGCTGGACGTCGGGTGTTTGCGGCCAGCGGCGCAGCATTTCCTGCAGCACGCGGGCCGTCGTTGACTTGCCGACAGCCACCGAGCCGGCCACGCCGATGACAAACGGCGTGCGAGAGGTCTGCTCCCCCAGGAAAGTAGTGGTGGCCTGATGCGTCGCTCCGGCGCCTTCGACGTAGAGATACAGCAGGCGGCTCAGCGGCAGGTAAACGTCCCGGACCTCCTGGAGGTCCAGTTCATCACCGAGGCCACGCAGCCGTTCGATGTCGGAGAGGTTCAACGGCTGTTCCATTTGGTCGGAGAGCCGCGCCCAGGTCTCGCGCTCAAGGTCGACAAAAGGCGAGATGGGTGTTTCAAGTGTTCCGTGTGGTTCCACGAGGTCAAATTCTGCCAAGAATATGCTCCACATCCCAATTAACAGGTTCTTGCGTCAGTTATCTGCCGTGGCCCGCACGCCACCGGGGTGAGCCACTGCACATCGTTTTTTGAGGGGTGAAACACGATTGTTCCCGTCGTTGGGCATTGAGCCGGTAGGATTTTACCCATGTGCGGAATTGTTGGATATGCAGGAACCTCGAGCCGAGTCACCGACCACGGTGCCCTCGACGTTCTGATTGAAGGTTTGCGCCGGTTGGAATACCGCGGCTACGACTCGGCTGGTGTCGCAGTTGTCGCCGATGGCGCTATTCACTCTCGAAAGAAGGCCGGCAAGCTGGCCAACTTGGAGAATGAAATTGCTGAAGCTCCACTGCCCCAGTCGATGACTGGCATTGGACATACCCGTTGGGCAACCCACGGTGGGCCGAGTGATGGCAACGCCCACCCACACCTCGCCGATGGTGGCAAGCTTGCCATGATCCACAACGGAATTATCGAGAACTTCGCTAGCATCAAGGCCGAGCTGCTCGCCGAAGGCGTTGCTTTCCTCTCGGAAACCGACACCGAAGTTGCAGCCGCCTTGCTGGGCAAGATCTACACCAACGAAGCCGAAGGCGATTTGACCCGTGCCATGCGCTTGGCCGTTCAGCGCCTGGAAGGTGCCTTCACCCTGTTGGCCGTCCACCAGGACCACCCAGGTGTTGTTGTGGCGGCTCGCCGCAACTCGCCACTGGTCCTCGGCTTGGGCGACGGCGAGAACTTCCTGGGATCCGATGTTTCCGGCTTCATCGACTTCACCCGTCGTGCTGTGGAACTGGGCCAGGACCAGATTGTCACCATCACCCCTCAGAGCCACTCCATCATCGACTTCAACGGCACCCCTGCAGAGGGCAAGGAATTCACCGTTGACTGGGATGCAGCCAGCGCCGAGAAGGGCGGCTTCGCCTCCTTCATGGAGAAGGAAATCTTCGACCAGCCTGCAGCTGTCGCCGACACCCTGCTGGGCCGCTCGGACGCTAACGGCCGCTTGACCCTCGATGAGCTTCGCATCTCTCCCGAGGAGCTGGCGAAGATCACCAAGATTGTTGTCCTTGCTTGCGGCACCAGCGCCTACGCCGGCACCGTAGCAAAGTACGCCATCGAATCCTGGTGCCGCATCCCGGTTGAGGTCGAGCTCTCCCACGAGTTCCGCTACCGCGAACCGATCGTGGACGAGAACACCCTGATTGTGTCCATCTCCCAGTCAGGCGAGACCATGGATACCCTTATGGCTGTGCGCTACGCCAAGGAACAGGGCGCCAAGACCCTGTCCATCTGCAACACCAACGGGTCCACCATCCCACGTGAATCCGATGCGGTGCTGTACACCCACGCAGGTCCGGAAATCGCAGTGGCCTCCACCAAGGCCTTCCTGGCACAGATCACCGCGACCTACCTGCTGGGCCTGTACCTGGCGCAGCTGCGCGGCAACCTGTTCTCCGGCCAGATCAAGGACATCCTTGCCGACCTGGGCAAGATCCCTTCCAAGATCCAGGACATCCTGGACCGCGCTGAAGAGATCAAGACGGTGGCCCGCAAGATGGCTGACACCCCATCGGTGTTGTTCCTGGGCCGCCACGTTGGCTACCCGGTAGCAATGGAAGGCGCCTTGAAGCTCAAGGAAATCGCCTACATCCATGCAGAAGGCTTCGCCGCTGGCGAGCTCAAGCACGGTCCGATCGCCCTGATCGAGCAGGACCAGCCGGTTTTCGTGGTGGTTCCGTCCCCACGCGGCCGCGACTCCCTGCACTCGAAGGTTGTCTCCAACATCCAGGAAGTTCGCGCCCGCGGTGCAAACACCCTGGTGATCGCGGAGTCCGGCGATGAGGACGTCCGCGCCTACGCAGAGTTCGTCTTCTACGTGCCAGAGACCCCAACCCTGCTGATGCCGCTGCTGACCACCGTTCCGCTGCAGCTGTTCGCTTGCGAGCTGGCTTCAGCCAAGGGCTATGACGTGGACCAGCCGCGCAACTTGGCCAAGTCGGTGACCGTGGAGTAATCCACGCGTCGCCCCACGCAAAGAGTCCACACCATTTTGGTGTGGACTCTTTGCTGTTAACTCAAGAAATCGCTGCAGGACTTCTAGCTGGCGTCGTGGTCGGTTTCCAAGACTGCCGCCAGTGCATCCAACGCGGTTTGCGCACCGGCATCTTCGCTGCGCAGCACCACCACTTCCCCGTGCCCGGCGCCCAGGCCCATCAGGGTCAGGATGCTGCTGGCATCGCCGGCGTCTTCCGCCGGCTCGCCCTGGCGCGCAATGGTGATGTCAAAGTCGTAGTCGCTGGCGGCCTCGGCGAAGATCGCAGCCGGACGTGCGTGCAAGCCGACGCTGCTGCCGATGGTGGCTGTGCGTTCAATCATGGTGTTGTTCCTTTTCTGGTTGTTGGTTCGTGGCGAGCTTCTTGGGCTAGAGCCCGAGCTGATCGAGAATGGGCAGACCTGCGCGCACCTGCTGCTGGGCTTCCTGTGCGGTACGCGCGTTCAGCGCCACCTCGGCCAGTTCCTGCGCCTGCGCCAGGGTGATCGAGCGCAGCACCGAGCTGACCGCGGGAATCGAGCGTGCGCTCATGGACAGGGTGGCAACACCCAGGCCCGCCAGGACCACCGCCATGGCAGGATCGCCGGCGGACTCCCCGCACACGCCGACCGGGCGCTGGCCCGCCAGCTGCGCGCCGTCCACCGCGTGCTTGACCAGCTGCAAGACGGCAGGCTGCCATCCGGTATTCAGCGCGGCCAAGGAACCAAGCTGCCGGTCTGCGGCCATCGCGTACTGGGTGAGGTCATTGGTGCCCAGCGAGGCGAACTGCACCGGTTGCAGCACATGCCGGGAGTTGAGCGCCGCGGAGGGCACCTCGATCATCACCCCGGGAGTCCTCAGCCCGGCGTCAGCGCACATCCGCGCAAAGGCTTCGGAATCCTCGACGGTGGAAATCATCGGGGCCATGACCCAGACCTCGGCGCTGCTCCCGGCAGCGGCCTGGGCGATAGCCTGCAGCTGGCGCTGCAGCACTCCGGGGTTGCTCCAGTCCGTGCGATAGCCGCGCACGCCCAGCGCGGGATTCGGCTCCGTCGAGTCGGTCAGGAAAGGCAGTGGCTTATCAGCGCCGGCATCCAGGGTGCGGACCACGACCTTCTTGCCGGCAAAGGCATCGAAGACCCCGGCATAGGCGGCAGCCTGTTCCTCCACGCTGGGCTCGCTATCGCGTTCCAGGAAGCAGAATTCCGTGCGGAACAATCCAACGCCTTCGGCGCCGTCGGCAGCGGCTCGGCGGGCGCTATCGGCGCCCCCGACGTTGGCCAGCAGCGGCACCGCGTGCCCATCGGCGGTGGCACCGGTGCCATCGAAGCTCTGCAGCTGGGCCGAGGCCTGCCACCGTTCGGCAGCCTGGCGCTCGGGCTGCCCCGGTTCCAGATGGATCTCTCCGGTGGCGCCATCCACATAGATTTCGGCATCCGCCGGGATCTGCTCGGCGCCAGCAGCGGCCACCACCGCTGGAAGCCCCAGCGAGCGGGCGATGATCGCGGTGTGCGATTGCGGACCGCCTTCGGAGGTCAGCAGGGCCAGCACCTGCGCGGGATCCAGGGTGGCCGTGTCGGCGGGAGCAAGGTCCTGCGCTACGAGGATGAACGGGGTGTCGCTGTGCGGAATGCCCGGGGCCGGGGCGCCGCGCAGCTCGGCGACGATGCGCTGGCGCACGTCCAGCACGTCGGTGGCGCGTTCGGCCATGTACCCGCCCAGGGCGCCCAGCTGGGTGGCCACGGTCTGGGCTGCGTCCCAGATGGCCCGCTCGGCAGAGATGCCAGCTGTGATCTTCTTGGCCGCGGTCTTGAGCAGCATGCTGTCCTTGGCCATGAGGGCGGTGGCTTCCAAGACGGCCTTGGCATCGCCCTGGGTGTGGCTGGCCCGGTCTTTGAGCTGTTCATGCACGCGTCCAGCGGCCACTTTCAGCTGCGCAATCGCGTCCTCGGCTGAGACATCTGGTGACAGCCGCTGCTCGGCGTGCGGTTCTTGAACCGGTTTCGGCATGTGGCGGATTGTTCCGATAATGCGGCCGGGGCTGACCCCGACGCCCTTCAAATTTTGCATGGTCGTTCCTTGTCTTGGCGCGGGCGCACCCATCCCTGCTGCAGTGCGGGTGCGGTGCGGGTTTCGCGATAAGTTCTTGGCGTTTGCGCGATGCTGTGATTCAATTCATATAACAGCGCTATAAGTGATAGGGTAACGCTTATGAGTTCCAATGACCAGTTGCCTCCGAAAACTCGCCTGCTGCAAGCAGCCACCGAACTGCTGGCGAATGCAGGCAGCGAGCCGGTGTCGACTCGGCAGATCACCAAACTCGCTGGTGTCACCGCACCAACCCTTTACCACCACTTCGGAGACAAGGAAGGACTGTTCAATGCAGTAGTCACCGCAGGTTTCGAAGAGTACCTGGCAGGCGAACGAGCCATCAATTTGGATTCCAATCCAATCGAGGACATTCGCCGCCTCTGGGATGGCCATGTGCAGTTCGGCCTTGATAAGACCCACCTTTATCTGGTGTTGTTCGGCAACATCCGCCCCGAGAGCCGCCCGGCAATCGTGGCAGAGGCTGAACAGCTGGTGGCCGAACGGCTTAACCGCGCGGCCATAGCCGGACAGTTGAAAGTTCCACCGCATGAAGCGGCGCGCAGCATCATGGCCGCCAACGTCGGCGTCACCCTGATGCTCATCGCCGAATCAGCGGACCGGAGAAATCTGGAGTTGTCCACGATGACGCGCGACTCCATGATCCAGGCCGTGTTCAATGACGAAGCGCACGCCCAGTTCTCTGAACCCACCAATCAGTCCTCCGTCGTCGTTGCCGCCATTGCCTTGAATGCGGCACTGCAGTCTTCGAACTCCAACGAGCTATCCAGTACAGAACTCAAGCTGTTCTTGGAATGGCTTCACAGGATCTCTTCCTCCGGATAGCCTCGAAGTCCCACGACCACCCATAATCTCCAGATCTACTACCCGCCCACGGGCGAATTCTTAGGATTAGTCATGGAAACAGAAACGGTTGAAAAACCACGCGCCGGCTTGAGAGTCGGTGTCCAGAAGTTCGGCACCTTCCTCTCGGGCATGATCATGCCCAATATCGGCGCATTCATCGCCTGGGGCCTGATCACTGCCCTGTTCATCCCGAAAGGCTTCCTGCCGAACGAGCAGCTGGCACTGCTGGTGAGCCCGATGATCACCTTCCTGTTGCCGCTGCTCATCGGCTATACCGGCGGACATGCCATCCATGGTTTGCGCGGCGGCGTTGTCGGCGCCGCGGCAACCATGGGCGTGATCGTGGGTACCGATATCCCGATGTTCATTGGCGCGATGATCATGGGCCCGCTGGCGGCTTGGGTCATGAAGAAGCTGGATGCGCTGTGGGACGGCCGCATCAAGCCCGGCTTCGAGATGCTGGTGAACAACTTCTCGGCGGGCATTGTTGCCGCCATCATGGCCATCATCGGCATGCTGCTCGTCGGCCCAGCCGTCAAGGCCTTCAGCCAGGGCGCAGCCACCGCAGTTGACTTCCTGGTCCAGCATGGCCTGCTGCCGCTGACCAGCATCCTGATCGAGCCGGCCAAGATCCTGTTCCTGAACAACGCCATCAACCACGGCATCCTCACCCCGCTGGGCACCGAGGAATCATTGAACGCCGGCAAATCGATGCTGTTCCTGCTCGAGTCCAACCCCGGCCCGGGCCTCGGCCTGCTGCTGGCCTACACGGTCTTCGGACGCGGCATGGCCCGCGCCTCGGCTCCTGGTGCCGCGCTGATCCAGTTCGTCGGCGGTATCCACGAGATCTACTTCCCTTACGTGCTGATGAAGCCAGTAATCGTTCTGGCTCCGATCCTCGGCGGCATGACCGGCGTCTTCACCCTGGTGGTGACCGGTGCCGGCCTGCGATCGCCTGCGGCTCCTGGCAGCATCTTGGCCGTATTCGCCGCGGCGTCCTCGGATAGCTATCTCGGCGTCACCCTCTCGGTGCTCTTTGCCACCATCGTCTCCTTTGTCGTTGCAGGGCTGATCCTGAAGCTGAGCAAGAACACCGAAGGCGACGAGCTGGGTGAAGCCACCTCGAAGATGGAGGCCATGAAGGGCAAGAAGAGCTCGGTAGCTTCTGCTTTGGTTTCCGCGGCCGCTACCTCCGGTCCAATCCGCACCGTCGTTTTTGCTTGCGATGCGGGCATGGGCTCGAGCGCCATGGGCGCTTCGGTACTGCGCAACAAGATCAAGGACGCCGGCTTTGGCGACGTCAAGGTCACCAACTCGGCCATTGCCAACCTGACCGACACCTACGACATCGTGGTGACGCATCAGGACCTCGCGGATCGCGCGAAGCCGAAGACCGGAAGTGCCACGCACGTCTCGGTGGACAACTTCATGAACAGCCCTCGCTATGACGAAATCGTTGAGCTGGTGCGCACGAGCAACACTGCCCCAGCTGATGCCGCGCCTGCCGAAACCGTCCCGGCGGCTCCCGCTGCTGCGGACTCAGCTTCCGAGGACGAGAATGCCGAAGCCCAGCCAGCCCACGAGGTTCTGGCGGCGGATGGCGTGGTGCTCCAGGGCACCGCGACCGAGCGCGATGCAGCCATCGACGAGGTCGGCCAGTTGCTGATGCAGCGTGGTTCCGTGGACGCGGACTACGTGTTGGCCATGCACGAACGCGAGACCTCGGTGTCCACCTACATGGGCAACTTCTTGGCCATCCCGCACGGCACCAATGACGCCAAGGAGCACATCAACCACTCGGCCGTCGCCGTCGTCCGCTACCCGGAAGGCATCGACTGGGGCGGCAAGGACGTGAAGTTTGTCGTGGGTGTTGCTGGCTTGAACAATGAACATCTGAAGATCCTGGCCTCCATCGCCAAGATCTTCACCAACAAGGACCAGGTCGCCCAGCTGGAGCAGGCCACCTCCGTCGAGGAAATCCTTGATCTATTCGGAAAGGTCAACACCAAGTGAAAGCCGTACATTTTGGAGCGGGAAACATCGGCCGTGGCTTCGTCGGCTTGCTGCTGCACGAAGCCGGCTATGAGATCGTCTTCGCTGACGTAGCGGCAGAGCTCATCGACAGCCTTGCCGCTGCCGAGAGCTACACCGTGCATGAAGTTGGACAGGAAGGACAGGACAAGGTCGTCACCGGCTTCAGCGCCCTGAATTCCGGTTCGCAGCAGGCCGAGGTCATCGAGCAGATCGCCACGGCGGACCTGGTGACCACCGCGGTGGGCCCGCACATCCTGAAGTTCGTCGCCCCGGCCATCGCACAGGCCCTGGCCCAGCGCCCAGCCCAGCTGGCTCCATTGCATGTGATGGCCTGCGAGAACGCCATCAATGCCACCGATATCCTGCAGCAGGAAATCCAGGGAGCATGGGAGGGCACGGAGCAGGAACTGGCCTCCCGCGCCATCTTCGCCAACACCGCGGTGGATCGCATTGTCCCGGCACAGGCACCGGGGCAGAACCTGGATGTCACCGTTGAGACCTTCTACGAGTGGGTCATCGACCGCACCCCGTTCAATGGCGACGAGCCAGCGATCCCCGGGGCAACCTTCGTTGATGAATTGCTGCCTTACATTGAACGCAAGCTGTTCACCGTGAATACGGGACATGCCAGCGCAGCGTACTTCGGCGCCGCAGCGGGAATTGAGAAGATCTCCGATGCGATGGCTGATGAGCAGATCTCGCAGAAGGTGAATGCAGTCCTGCAGGAGACCAAGTCGCTGCTGGTGACCAAGCACGGACTGGATCCAGTAGCGCAGGAAGCCTATGTGCAGAAGATCCTGACCCGCTTCACCAACCCGCGCCTGCCTGACACCGTGGGCCGCGTGGGCCGTGCGCCAATGCGCAAGCTCAGCCGCCATGAACGATTCATCGGCCCAGCTGCGGACCTGGCTGAACGCGGAATGCCAACGTCTGCCTTGTCTGTGGCCATTGCCGCGGCTCTGCAGTTCAACGCACCAGGAGATGAAGAGGCCGTGGCCCTGCACCAGATCCTGGAAAGCCAGTCCCCTGATGAGGCCACCGCCTCGATCACCGGACTAGAGCCAGAGCATCCGCTGTTCGCTCAGGTCAGCTCGCTCATCGCTGAAGCTGTCTAGCAGCAGCAGGGTTTGTGCAAAACCGCGGGGTTCCGCGTTGCCATG
>NZ_JACKQN010000009.1:0-180361 GCF_015524875.1 Glutamicibacter sp. FBE19
ACACTGACGCAAACACGGATGCGAACACTGACGCAAACACGGATGCGAACACTGATGCAAACGGTAGCGCCAATGCCGCGGACAACTCGGATGCAAATTCCGATGACTCTAAGGAACCACAAAAGGACAATTCCAAGAATGGTGGCCTTGCGGACACCGGTTCTAACGGAGCGCTCTGGATTGGTGCGGGTGCACTCGCACTTGTCCTCATCGGAGCTGGTGTGACTGTGATCGCTCGAAAGCGTTCAGCTTAGTCAATAGCAAGTGGTAGTTAGAAGTAGGAGGGGCATCAATTGATGCCCCTCCCATTTCGCGTTCAAGTCGTGATTGCAATTATTCACGGGCATTGAGGGATCGGAGACAATAGCCTGATGAGGCAACATAAAACTAGGCCCAAACTGTTCACGGTGTTGGTGCTTTTAATTGCAGGTGCGGCAGCATTGGGGCATATTGGTGCGACATTGGCCTTCACTGGACCTTCCACGCCAATTAAGTCGTCATTGCAACCTGGATTGAATCGTTATTTTCTTGGGCCGCTAGATCAAGGGTGGAGCCTTTTTGCTCCCGGTCCGTATTCGCAAGATGAATACTTTACGATGCGTGCTTGCCTATCGAGTCCGGAAATTTGCGCACAAGGAAGCAAGAAAGGCGCGAAATTCACGGAATGGCGCGACGTCACCGCTGAGGAGATGAAAAGCCGCGCCGGTAACATGTTCGCTAACCGTGAGTCCAAACAGTCAAAGTCGATACATGGAAGGCTTTGGAGTGCCGCATCGGATTTGAGTACAAGCGCACGTGAACAAATCGCAAAACCGTTTATTCAAGGGACTCCAGTATTCGGAGTGGATCTCAGTTCGTCACAGGCGAGGAAAGAATACTCAGCTACAGAATTGAGTAATCTTCGAGCTTACAAGCGAATGGAGGACACGGCCGTCGGCTTCGCATCTCTTTATGCGATTGAGCAGTGGGGTGGAGCGTCAATGGTTGAAATTAAACTCAGGCGTGAACCAATCGTTCCTTTCGCTCAACGAAACAACGATGAAGCTAAAACGAAATCTCGTGAAACGTATATCGGATGGCGAGATACCAAAGAATTCAGTAAAGCGGCGGTGTCGGCATGGAGCTAAATCAGGAGACGGTCAATGCTCCGTCTATCCGAAACTGGATGGTAAAAAATAGAGATTTTGGTTCGAAATTTCTCGCCGCGCTCTACAGCTGGTTTACCGTAAACCGCCATGCGGCATATGGTTTGGCCGTTATGCGCATGGCATCAGGCCTTTTTATCTTGGGCTGGTTAGTAGTAAATGTTCCCGTCGCCTCCAAGATTTGGGGTCCAGGGTCGGAATATCTAGAACCATACCGCTCGGTACTTGGATACAAGTGGCCGTTAGATATTCTGCGTGATGCTGGACTTGGCTTCTTCGTCTTTTGGTATGTGGTTGCCGTAGTTTTAGCGATCGCCTTTGTAATCGGATGGAAGACGCGTTTTGTCACTCCACTCTTTTTCATTTTCTACACGGCCATAAATGCTCAAAACACACCTGTTTCTGACGGTGGAAACTACTTCATCCGAATCATGCTGATTTATCTGATCTTTGCAGATCTATCGAAGCATTGGTCGGTCGATTCTTGGATGCGTAAGCGCGCTGCAAAAAGTAAAAAAGAATTCGAAGCCGTTACGGTGCTTCATAATCTAGCGTTGTGCCTAGTAGTGGCTCAGCTTTGTATGGTCTATTTAGAAGCCGGTCTATACAAAGTTCAGGGTAGTTTGTGGCAGAACGGCACCGCCATGTATTACCCGGTCAATTCTGAAGCTTATGGTGTCTTTCCTTGGCTCAGCGACCTCATCACTGCGAACTCTTGGGTAGTTGCGCTGATTACCTACGTAACTGTGGTGGCACAAATTGCGTTCCCATTCATGCTGTTCCATAAGATCAGCAGGAGGATTGCGCTGATCGTGATTCTTGGGATGCATATCGGTATCGCCGTCGTTATGGGGCTCCCGTTCTTCTCGGGCATCATGGCATCTGCGGACGCCGTCCTTGTCTCCAGCGGCACTTGGTTAACTATTCAGGGATGGCTAGCCACACAATGGCGTGAAAAGTTCCTTCGTAGGAATCCATCTGAAGGTACCTCAGAACCAGAAGATGAATTTACCGACAGGCCGGAAAAGGCATCTTCGACCGCTTAAACGAATAAGTCGGGGCGAACCATGCAAGCTCATGGTTCGCCCCGAGTTTCATGGGCACATTGGCGGCTGCCAATGCATGAATTACTCGCCCACGTAGAACAGGCGCTTGTTTACGAACTCATCCATGCCCAGTGGGCCGAGCTCGCGTCCGAAGCCAGATCGCTTCACACCACCGAACGGCATTTCAGCACCTTCAGCTGCGGCGATGTTGACATTGCTCATGCCAACCTGCAGCTTCTGGGCGACTTTGGCAGCGCGTTCTGCATCGGTGGAGTGCACTGAACCGCCCAGGCCGTAGATGGTGTCGTTAGCGAGGTCCGCAGCTTCCTCGTCGCTGGCTACCTTGTAGACCACGGCTACTGGGCCGAAGAGCTCTTCGTAGAAGGCCCGCATCTCCTTGGTGACACCGGTCAGCACGGCAGGGGAGTAGTAGGCCGCAGGACCATCGTGCAGCACGCCACCGGCGTGCAGGGTCGCTCCCTTGGAGACTGCATCCTGCACCTGGGCGTGGAGGTCCTCGGCTGCCTTGCGCGACGACATCGGCGCGAAGGTCCCTTCCAGCTCTGCCATTGGATCCCCGGCCTCCAGGCCTTCTGCGCGCTTGGTCAGCTCGGCGACGAAGTCGTCATAGATGTCTTCCATGACGATCATGCGCTTGTTCGAGTTACAGGCCTGGCCCGTGTTATCGATGCGGAATCCCCACGCGGTGTCAACGATGCCAGGCACGTCATCCGAATCCAGGACAACGAATGGATCCGAGCCGCCAAGTTCCAGCACGGCCTTCTTCAGGTTCCGGCCCGCTTGCTCGCCGATGATGGCGCCTGCGCGCTCCGAACCGGTCAAGGAAACGCCCTGGATGCGGGAATCAGCGATGATGGTGGAGATCTGGTCGTGCGTTGCGAAGACGTTGTTGTAGACGCCTGCCGGGACACCGGCCTCGTCCATGATTTCCTGAATGGCCAATGCCGAACGCGGGCAGGACTCGGCGTGTTTCAGGATGATGGTATTGCCCAGCATCAGGTTTGGCGCCGCGAAGCGCGCTACCTGGTAGAGAGGGAAATTCCACGGCATGATGCCTAGAAGGGCGCCAACCGGAAGCTTCTGTACGACGGCCTTGCCGCCGGAGAACGACTTGATTTCCTGGTCCGCAGCCAAGGAAGGTCCCTCGGTGGCAAAGTACTCGAAGATGTCCTTGCAGTATTCTGCCTCGCCGACTGCCTCGGAGAGCGGCTTGCCCATTTCAGTGGTCATGATTTTGCCAAGCTCTTCAGCGCGCTCGGCGAAGAGGGCTGCAACCTTGGAAACGATCTTCGCGCGCTCGGTGATGTCAACATTCTGCCATGACTCGTAGGCAGACTGGGCCGAGCTCAGGGCCTGCTCGACTTGCTCGTCGGTGGCGGCGGCGAATTCTTCAATAACTTCACCGGTGGCCGGGTTCAAGACCTTGTAGGTTGGGGCGCTCATCAATGCTCCTGTCGTTTGTGCAGATTGGTCAGCGTAAGCCTGTTCCTTGACGCTATCGAACTTAACACAATAAATGAATGTAATTCACTTCATTGCGCGTCTACGTCGAGCTTATCCCCAGAATTGCGTTTGAGCCAGTATGCAGAAGCAATATTCATCGGCGGAAAACAGGCCACGCATCCAAGCAAAAGCAAAGCCATGGTCTCCCCAAGTGAACACGGGGAAACCACGGCTTTTGAGATGAACTCACAAGGGAGCTCTCCGGGTGTCGCTAGCTGATGGCTGAGGCGCGCCACCAATCGATTCCGGCATCTCCTTGCGCGATATCGGCAATCTTCGATAGCTCTGTCTCGCTGAATTCCAGGTTGTTCAAAGCACCCAAATTTTCGTCCAGCTGCTTGGTGGAAGAAGCGCCAATGAGCACCGAAGTTGCCGCGCCGTCACGAAGCAGCCATGCCAAAGCCATCTGTGCCAAGGATTGGCCGCGCTGCTGGGCCACCTCGTTCAGGCTTCGGACCTTGGTCATATTCTCTTCTGTCAGTTGGCTTTCAAGTGAGCGGCGACCTCCTTGGCGCTCAACATCAGTGGTCGACAGGTACTTGTCGGTCAGCAAGCCCTGGGCCAATGGAGTGAACGCAATGGTCCCCATGCGTTCTTTCTCCAAAGTTTGCAGCAAGCCATGTTCAACCCAAGGGTTGAGGATGTTGTAGGAAGGTTGGTGAATGACCAGCGGAGTCCCCAGATCATTGGCGATGGCCTTGGCCTCGGCGGTGCGTTCTGCAGAGTAGGAAGAAATGCCAACATAGGTGGCCTTGCCTTGGCGCACCAGGGTATCCAGAGCGCCTATGGTCTCCTCCAGTGGCGTCTTGGGATCAAAGCGATGCGAGTAGAAGATATCCACATAATCCAAGCCCATTTTTTCTAGCGACGCATCGCACGATGCAAGCAAATACTTGCGAGAACCGAAGGTTCCGTACGGGCCCGGCCACATGTCGTAGCCGGCCTTGGAAGAAATCACCAATTCATTTCGGTAAGGCTTGAAGTCCTTGCGCATCATGCGCCCAAAGTTCTCTTCGGCAGAACCCGCAGGTGGACCGTAATTGTTGGCCAGGTCGAAGTGGTTGATGCCGTTGTCAAACGCATGGCGGAGAATTTCTCGCTGGCTGTCGAAGGGCCGGTTGTCTCCGAAGTTCCACCATAATCCCA
Organism: Glutamicibacter sp. FBE19; assembly: GCF_015524875.1. Classification (NCBI taxonomy): domain Bacteria; kingdom Bacillati; phylum Actinomycetota; class Actinomycetes; order Micrococcales; family Micrococcaceae; genus Glutamicibacter; species Glutamicibacter sp. FBE19. The sequence goes on from NZ_JACKQN010000009.1 coordinate 4,862, forward strand.
AGGACAACGGGGGCAGCCGCAAGCCTGAATCGCCAACGCGGCGGTAGCCGTAGTGTTCGTAGCGATCCGCCGCTGCAGTGTAGGGGCGGTGCAATTCCTTGATGGATGACATTCGTTCGTATTCCACGAGACACCTTTCTACCAGCAGCAATGCTGGCTGGGTGGAGGGCAAAGGGCTTCCACCTCAGAATATGCCAGACGGCGACTCGTCCAACATGTTGCCGGGACAAATCTGCTATGTGCGTAACGTTGCGGCAACGGCGTGGATGGGAATCTGATCAGAAGAAATTAAATGAAGAACCGATCCGTCAGGCCAAGGAGGTAACGCCTGCGCGGATCGGTTCTTCTAGATCACTCGCACCTTGAGAAGGTATTAACCACACTAGGAGCCGAGTCTTGAAACAAGCTGAGTGCGACGTGTGTGGTCACCTAGGAAGTTGATGCCTAGTAATTCGACGGTGGGTCAGAAGCAGGGAAGGATTCATCTTCCCACTCTTCGACAAGCTCTTCGTCATGCTGGTCATGAAGCTTTTTCTCTTCGTCGGGATCTACCGGCTGCCCGTTGGCTGATTGTGCATTCATGATCTTCCCCCTTTTGATTTTGGTCCAGACCACTTTTGTTGGCGGTGGCCTTTTCGCGTACATTCAGTCTTCACCTATTAATTGGCGTTGTCGATAGGTTTGGGGCAACTCAGATTTCCCCTTCCCCATGGATAGGGGATTTAATCGAAAGCATGCCGATGATCAATAATCCTGTCGATGGTTCCAACATCTTTTTTGACGATGACGGAGCAGACGGGGAACCAATTCTCTTCCTGCACGGCTCAGCTTTATCCCGCTCCATTTGGCGCGGTCTGGGCTACACCAAGGAACTTGGCGCAGACCATCGGACCATCCGCATGGATTTACGCGGTCACGGCAAATCAGCCAAGTCGCATGACGTCGCCGACTACACCATGGACAAGGTCGTCAGCGACATCCAAGCAGTCTTGCGCCATCTGGGCCTTGAACGGGTGCATATTGTTGGGTACTCGTTTGGTGCGCGTACCGGTCTGCACTTGGCCATGAATCATCCGGAGCAAGTGATCTCATTGATCATGCTCGGCGGCACTTTTGAAATCACCCCTGGCGAAATCGGCCAACTCTTCTTTCCCGGATATCTGGAAGTGTTGCGCCGTGGAGATATCGAAGGGTTCGTCAGCGGCCAGGAGACCGGCGGAAAATTGGATCCTGCAACCAGGCTGGCTTTCAAAGCAAATGATCCGCTAGCCTTGGCCGCGTACTACGAGGCCGCCGAGACGCTCCAGAATATTGCTCTTGCAGACTTGGCCAAAATCGGGATCCCAACCTTGCTGCTGATCGGCACGCGTGATCAGCCTCGATTTGACCAGAACAAGATTATGGTTCGCACGTTGCCCAACGCTCGAATGGTGGCCTTGCCGGGACGAACGCATGGCAGCACCCTGTACCCAATCGAGCCAGTCATCACCGCCATCCGCTCCTTCTGGTCCGGGCGCCAGGCATGAGCGGCAGTTCTTTTGATCTAGAGCGGGTCGCCCGCGGGCTTGCGTTCGGGCCCATTCGAGATGACCTGCACAGCGCGCTCCTTTCGGATCCTTCTGGCCCCCTGATAATTCAAGCGCCGCCGGGATCGGGCAAAACCACCGTTGTCCCGCCGACGGTGAGCAATGCACTGCGGGAAGCCGGGCTGACTGGAAAAATAATCGTTACCCAGCCACGCCGCGTGGCAGCCCGCGCCGCTGCCCGAAGGCTTGCCCACTTGGATGGGTCAGTGCTCGGCGAGCACGTCGGTTTTGCGGTTCGCGGAGAACGCAAGAGTTCCGCAACTACCCAGGTGGAATTTGTCACCGCGGGTTTGATGCTGCGCCGTTTGCTGGACGATCCGGATTTGTCTGGGGTCAGTGCCGTCGTCATTGATGAAGTTCACGAACGGTCCATCGACACCGATCTGCTGCTGGCAATGGTCAAGCAAGTCAATGAACTTCGAGATGATCTCTGCCTTGTCCTGATGAGCGCGACGCTGCACGCCCAGGAACTTGCCGATTTCCTTTCGACTGAAAAACCAGCGAGGGTGTTCAGCGCCCAAACCGCGCAGTTCGATGTCGAGGAGATTTTCGAGAGCTACTCATCAACCAGAGTCACTGAATTCGGTATCAAAGATGACTACTTGCGGCATGTCGCGGCCGTTAGCGTACAGCATTCGGCGAGAGCCAATGCTGCCAGCAAGCATCCGGTGGACACCTTGGTGTTTGTGCCGGGCGTGCGTGAAGTCGAGCGCGTCTGCGCCCAGATTTCAGCCAATGGTGTCACCGCATTGGCACTGCATTCGCAAATCTCGTCGGCCGAGCAAGACGCGATTTTGAATGAACCTGAGGCAGGCAGCTCGCCGCGAATTATTGTTTCAACTTCCATTGCCGAATCCTCGCTGACAGTACCTCGGGTCCACCTCGTGGTCGACGCTGGCTACGCCAGGGAACCGCGTCGGGATACGTCCCGCGGAATGTCCGGGCTTGTCACCGTCGTAGCAAGTCGGGCCACAGCCACCCAGCGTGCTGGCCGTGCTGGCCGATTGGGACCCGGCCAAGTCGTGCGCACCCTTGACCCCAAGTCGTTTGCCGCGGCACCAGCCTATTCCACCCCGGAAATCCGCACCGGTGATCTGGTTCCGGCTGGTCTTGCCCTGGCAGCGTGGGGAACGCCCCGCGGAGAGGGCCTGGAGCTGTGGGAGGTTCCCCCTGCCGCGGCCATGGGCAGCGACGAGCTGGTGCTCAAAAGCCTTGGCGCTGTTGACAATTCGGGACGCATTACCTCGATGGGCGAGCAAATGGTCAAGATCCCCACCGATCCCAGGGCAGCGCGAGCCTTGCTGGAGGGCGCGCCCTTGTTCGGCTCGCTGCCGGCGGCCGAAGCAGTGGCATTGCTGGCCAGCTCCGAGCGCATCGCCAGCGCAGATCTGCAAGAACTGCTGGTCTCGATTCGAAGGGCATCCCATTCGGGCCACAGAGCCTGGAAACATGAAGCAGCGCGCATGCAACGGCTGGCAGAGGTGAAGGCTCGCGGCAAGCAAGGACAACCTGCGCCAGCCACTGCTTCGTCGGCCGAGGCATTATCAGCCATCAGCGCACTGGCCTACCCGCAATGGGTTGCCCGCAAAGTTGGGCACGATGAGTACCTGCTCGCTTCTGGAACGAGGGCTGTTCTTCCTCGGGGGAGCCACTTGGCACATGAGGAGTATTTGGCCGTGGTCGAAGTGGCGCGGACCGGGACCAGGGCAACGATCAGGCGAGCGACGGGTATCGAGCTGTCTACGGTCCTTGAATTGCTTCCGCAAATGCGCGAGAGCAAGGAAACAGCCGAATTCATCGACGGCAAAATCAGTGCTCGCAAGGTAGAACGATTCGGCGCCATTGAACTTTCCGCGCGTCCCATCAAAGCAACCGAGGAATTGGGAATGCAGGCGGTCCAGTTCGCTGTGCAAGAGCAGGGGCTGGCGTTTTTCGGTGAGCAGGAGGGTTTTGATGCCCTGCGCCGCCGCATGGCAGTGGCCTACCGGTTGCTTGGCGAACCGTTCTGCGCGGTTGATGATGAGTCCCTGATAGCGCGGGCCGATGAATGGCTGCAACCTATCCTGCGCCAGATATCTCATGGCAAGAACGCTGCCAAAGCCGATGTGCATTCGGCCTTGCGCACCCTGCTTCCATGGGAGCATGCGCACGATTTTGATTCGTTGGTGCCGCAACGCCTGGAAGTGCCCTCAGGGTCCAAGATTCGTATCTCCTATCCACCTGTGGGCGAGAGCGGTCCGGCTGTGGTGGCCGTCAAGCTTCAAGAGTGTTTTGGCCTGGACCAATCTCCGCGGCTGGTGCACGAGAAGCTGCCGGTGCAGTTCCACCTGCTGTCCCCAGGGGGCCACCCGCTGGCAGTTACCGAAGACATTGCCAGCTTCTTCAATGGCCCCTACGCTCAAGTTCGTTCTGAAATGCGTGGACGCTATCCGAAGCATCCCTGGCCGGAAAATCCTTGGGGACATGTTGCCACGGCGAAAACGAAGAATCGGCTCAACGGGCAATAGCCGCACAAAGATGTCGGGCTGCTGACACGGACAGCACCCCGACATCTTGCCAGCGACCCTGGATCGCTTAGGCGAAGGCGGAGAACCCCGTGATGTCGCGTCCCATGATCAGGGCCTGGACCGTCTCGGTTCCTTCATAGGTGTGAATAGCTTCCACGTCAGCAAAGTGGCGGGCGACGCGGTTGCTGGTGAGAATTCCGTTGCCTCCCAGCAGGTCGCGGGCATTGGAAGCAATGGCTCGTGCCGTGCGAGTGGCCGTGTACTTGGCCAGCGAGGCCTGTGGCCCGGTGAGCTCACCGTCGGTCTCGCGCTTGGTCGCTTGCATTGCCAATACCTGAATAGTTGCAAGTTCGGACTGCATGCGTGCCAAGCGCTCCTGGACAATCTGGCTGGCAGCCAACGGACGGCCGAACTGCACTCGCTGTTTTGCGTAGTTCACCGCTGACTCGTAGCAAGCGGTGGCATGGCCTACAGCTGACCACGCGACACCGAGACGCGTAGCGAACAGAACTCGGGAGGTGTCCTTGAAGCTGGTGGCATCCGGCAGCACGTCTTCGTCGGGGACGAAAACATTCTCCATGCGGATATGCGCCTGCCAGATAGCACGCAGCGACAGCTTGTTTTGGATGGTGGTGGCGTTGTACCCCTCGGCGTCCTGATGGACGGCAAAACCGCGAACCTTGCCCTCATCGTCACGAGCCCAAACGATGGAGATGCCGCCGATGGAGCCGTTGCCAATCCATTTCTTTTCACCGCTGATCCGGTAGCCGCCCTCGACTTTTGTCGCACGAGTTTCCAATGACACCGAGTCAGACCCGTGGGTTGGCTCGGTCAGCGCAAAGGCGCCCGGCAGGTCGCCGGACAGCATCGGCATGGCGTACTTTTGGATCTGTTCCTCATTGCCGCAGAAGAGCACCGAGCGCAGCGCCAACCCGCCCTGCACGCCAACGATGGTGGCCACGGAACCATCGCCGCGTGCCATTTCCATGTTGACCAGTCCGGCTGCCAGTGGACTCATTTTTTCGTGGGAGTCCAGATTCATTCCGTCACGCAGCAGGTCCGCTTCGCCGAGCTTCTTGATCAGATGCAGGGGGTAGTCGGCCTTGTCCCAATATTCGTGAATGTCCTTTTTGACTTCTTCTACGACGAACTTGCGTGCCTTGGCGCGCCAGGCGAGGTCTGCAGCATTAATATCGGCAAAGATTCCGGTGGGGTCAATATTGACGTCTTCTGCCCACAGATCGTACTCCGGTTCAACAACTCCGGCGGGAAATTCCAAACCGGTCGACTTCTCTGTCATCTCAGGCGCTCCAAATTGGCTAGAGTGAAAACTTTTAACTCCAGCCTAATGGAACGCAGTGTCATGTCAAGAAACTACGTCTCAGGTTCTGTGGTTTATTATTTGCTGTGTTCTTTCAGCGCCGCCGAAACTGCCTTCAGAATGGATTGCTCGTCGGAACCTGGATCAATCACTGAAACAATGACTGTAGGCGTTGGGGAAGCGGCAGTGGTGCCCGTATTTTCGCCACCCAGCAGGTCTGCAAAGCGTTCAAGGAATAACCGAACATCATGTGCCAGCTTGCTTCGGTCGGTGCTGGCTGGATCCTTGATCCAGGTGCGCAGGTGATCATTGTGGATGGCCACCAGGCCGGCGCTAACTCCGAGGCACAAGGATTTTTCCGATGCGGTGTTGGCCAATTCGCGACGGACCAGAAAATCGTAGAATGCGCGCTCGTACCGATGAGTTGAAACGAGCTCTCGTTCTCGTAGCGATGGGACCGAGGAAAGCAGCCTGTGCCGAAGCCGAGCACCCTCGGGGTTGACAGTGTACTGATCAAAGACGACATGAGCCGCGTCAATCAAAGTCGAGATCGCGTCGACAGATGATGCCGCCAGCGTCGTCTGAACGTGGGTGATGATCATTTCTTGATCGGCAAAGACCATGTTCTCTTTTGAGCCGAATCGGCGGAAGAACGTGGAACGCGAGATCCCCGCAGCTGCTGCCAGCTCATCGACGCTGGTGGTGTCGAAGCCTTGAGAAATGAGCAGATCAAGTGCGGCCGGTGGTACAGCGGAAGAAGCGATCATGATTCACGAATTTAGCACGATTCTCAATCCCTGATTCTTGAAGGCTGCCAAGCGCGCCGCTGAAATGATTGTGAACTCCCACAGCCATGACTACGCTGAACAGCAAGGGCGTTCTTTTCCAGAACGCGTATTTACTATTGGAAAGAAAAGTGAGGGCCCATGGGAATCTCGATCGCAAACGCCGCACTCCGATTAGTCAGCGGCGCATTCATTCTCAACAGCGGCATTAACAAGCTGCGCATTGATGAAGCCAGCGCGGCCGGGTTGCAGCAAATGGCGTCCAACGGTGTACCGCAGATGGCAGAACTGGAACCTGCAGTCTTCGGCAAGATCCTATCCGTTTCGGAAATTTCGCTGGGCAGTGCACTGCTTTTGCCATTGGTTCCTTCGCGCTTGGCAGGAATCGGTCTGGGTGCCTTCTCCGCAGTGCTGTTGTCGTCTTATCTGCGCACTCCGGGAATGACCGAATCTGATGGCGTACGTCCAACTGCTGATGGCACCGCCTTGGCCAAGGATGTGTGGCTAGCCGGTATCGCCGTGGCTTTGATTTTTGGCCGTCGGGCAGCAAAGAAGATCAAAAAAGAAAAGTAATTTTTGCGCCGTTGCCCAGTCCGGTGCACAGGCGGAAGTAGATTGTTTCTGAAGACTGAGGTTTTCAGGGTTCAAATTTGGATGACAAGCTAAGAGGAGAACCAATGGGTTTCTTAGATGATGCAAAGAAGAAGCTGGGCGAAGCAGTCGAGAACGCCAAGGAGTTCGCCGGCGACGCCACCGAAAACATCAAGGACTTTGCCGCTGATGCGCAGGAGAAAATCGGCGAGAAGGTCGATGAGTTCAAGAATGGCGACAGCAACGATGGTCCTTCAGACCAAGCATAAATAACTGGCAAGAGAACCCCGGATCGACAATGGAATTCCACTGGCAATCCGGGGTTCTCTTGTATCCAGAACAGCAACGAAAGTGTTGTCAGGACTTCTTGCCGGGGCTCAAGAAAGCCACCACAATCACGGCAGCTACGGCAGCGAACCCGGGCAGCAGCAGTGCTTGGCCCAAACCTACCGAGGTTGCTTCCATCAGTGTTGCAGGATCCTTGGAAGAAGCCTTTTCGATCTGTGCTTGCACGCGCGAATCCATCATCACGGCGATCAGCGCCGAACCGAGCACGGAACCGATCTGGCGAGTGGTGTTATAGATACCGGATCCGGCCCCGGCATCACGCGGAGTCAGGTCTCGGGTAGCTGCCAGCGAAAGCGAAGGCCAGATCATGGCCGAGCCAACGCCCTGCACGGCTGATGGAATCAGCAGGGTCCACAGGGCGATGTCTGCGTGCATCATGTAGGCGTAAACCACGGTTGCTCCGCCAAAGAGCAGGAAGCCTGGTACTGCCAGAATTCTCGGACTGAGCTTGTTGACCATCTTGCCCAGGCGAGGTGCGATGAAAATGCCCACCACTGCCATTGGCGAAATCATCAGCGCCGATTCCGTAGGAGATAATCCGCGGACGTTCTGCAAGAAGAACACCATCGGCAGGCTGATCGTTGCGATGGTCAGGCCCATGAACGCGATGGCCACATTGGAAAGCGAAAAATTGCGTACCAAGAACAAGCGCAACGGAACCAGCGGTTCAGACTTCGTCTTGCCCTGCCACCAAACGAACACGGCCAGCAGCAGTACGCCGGCGATGATCAAGTGCCACGAAGAAACCGGGCCAATGAATGGTTCCCAACCGGTCGAGTCGCCTTCCTGGATGCCAAAGACCAGGCAGAACATCGCTACTGCTGACAGGGCAACTCCGATCCAGTCGAAGGAGTGCGCCTGAGGTTCCAAGCGCGGAACAAATTTGAAAACCATCACCAAGCTGAGAACTGCGATGGGCAGATTGATGAAGAAGATCCATTCCCAGCCCACCGAGTCCACCAGCAGGCCGCCGGCAATCGGGCCAATCAGTGAAGCGATCCCGGCTACTGCACCCCACAACCCCATGGCTGCGCCTCGGTGCTGGTACGGGAACAAGCGGGTAATCATGGTCATCGCCTGGGGCGAGATCATCGAGGCGCCCAGTCCCTGGACTGCGCGGGCGGCAATCAGCGATCCAAGGGAATCCGAGAGGCCGCACCAGAGCGAGGCGAGGGAGAAGATGGCCATGCCGATGAGGTAGATGTTGCGCGGGCCAAACCGGTCGCCCAAGCGGCCGGTGACCAGCAGCGGTACGGCGAAGGTGAGCAGATAGGCGCTATTGACCCAGAGGATGCCAGAGATATCTGCATCAAGCGAGGCCATGATGGATGGCATGGCCGTGGACACAATGGTGGTGTCCAGGAGGATCATGAAGAACCCGATGACTAGTGCCCAGAGGGCACGCCAAGCGGCTTTCTTATCAAAGTCAGTGGTGGGATTCGCAGTTTCAGGCACTGGACAAGGCTAGTACCTGATTGGCGGAAGTGGAATGGATAGTGAGCCTATGAACGGATAATCAGTCGAAACTCACATTGCCGGAAATGCGGGTTTCAACATCTCCGCTGACCCAGACACCTTTTTCCGTGGCTTCGATATGCAAGATGGCGCTGCGGCCAACGCGGGTTCCCTGGCGCACGGTATAGCGTTGCGGGGCGTACCCGGATTGGGTCAGCCAGATTCCAAAAGCCGCATTGAGCGAGCCGGTAGCAGGGTCCTCTGACACCGCTTCGCCAGCGACGAAGGCTCGCACCTCGAAGTCGGCTGGCGGTTGCATCACCACGGAACCGAAGCGCTCTTCGGAACGCTCCAGGTCCGAGGAATCCAAGGGGCGCAATTCTTCCCGCGTTCCCGAGACACGGGGCAAAACCGAACCTCGCGGCTGCCACACGCCATGGGCCACGCTGGAAGCCGTATAGGGGCCGATGACGCCAACCTCCAGTCCCTGAAGCGCCTCGTAGTCTGGTTCGATGCCCAGAACAACGTCTGCGTCACGCAGGACCAAGCCAGCAGGATGCGGGCCGTTGACCAGCCATTGGTGGTCAACCACGTCATCTTCGTGGATGCCGAGTCCGCTGATAGCCCACTGGAGGACATCTGGCTCCAGCGGACCGGTGCGCGTCAGCGGGGGAGCGAGGAACGCCAGCCGGCGGGAATGGCTGTCGGTGCATTCGCGTTCGACCCGAACCGGAATGAGCCCTGCCCCGCATTCCTGGATCAAATGTCCGGCAGGTCCCGGCGCCCCACCGGATTCCAGCCATGCATGGGCGGCACCAAGTGTCGGGTGTCCGGCAAAGGACAGCTCCGTGCTCGGCGTGAAAATGCGGATGGCATAGTCGGCCTCTTCATGGGATGGCTCGACGAAGAATACGGTCTCGGACAAATTCATCCACTGGGCGAAGTGCTGCATCTGATCATCAGTCAGGCTGTCAGCGTTGAATACGACTCCGAGCCCATTGCCGTTGAACGCAGTGGGCGCAAAAACATCAACCTGCTGATAAGCAAATGTTCGGCTCATACTTAGCATGGTGGCACATTAACCATCAGGTTGATCGGGTGTTACGTGAAGGGACACATAAAACGTCATTAACCTCTCCCGCGCTTGCTGGCCAGCGCGAGTGCCATCCTTTTTGCAATCATCGTAGCTATTCGACTGTGATCAAGACCGCTCGGATTCGCTGGGTTCCGTAGGCTGCGGCAAGGGCTTGCACAGCATTTATTTAGTGCCATATGACATCCTTTAAACATGTCACCTACCCCCGTTGAACCTCTGGACGAGACCGTCGAGGAAGTCATCAGCGTTTCAAGCGTCCTCCCCGCATCGTTGCAATTCTGGGCTGTTCTCCTGGCCGGCGCAGTGGTTGCCGCTATCTTGGCTTTTGTTTTCAGCGCTATTGCCCGCCGCATGCTCAAGCGCATTGGCGTGGATGAAGCTGATGTGAAGGCCACCCGCCTTCCATTTTTCGGCCTGATTACTTCTATCGTTGCCAAGTCCGCCTTTGCGCTCTTCTATCGAGATCGTGACTGGTACAACCCGTGGCAATTCGTCATTCTGATCATCCTGGTGACGTTCCTGACCTGGTTCATCATCAAGCTGGTTCTCGTCATCGAGGCAGGCATGATGTCCCGCTTCGAATCGAAATTCGGACCCGGACGCCGACTGGCCAAGGTGCAAACCCAGGTGGGCTTGATGCGCCGTGTGCTCATTGCGGTGCTCTGCATCTTGGCCGTAGCCGCCGTCTTGCTGACTATTGAACAAGTGCGAGCACTAGGCGCCGGACTGCTGGCCTCGGCAGGACTGGCCTCGGTAGTGGTCGGTTTGGCCGTTCAATCCACCCTCGCGAACGTCTTCGCAGGTTTGCAGGTCGCTTTCACCGATTCCATCCGGGTGGATGACACCGTGGTGGTTGAAGGCGAGCGCGGCACTGTCGAAGAGATCACCTTGTCCTATGTGGTGGTCCTGTTGCTCGATGGCCGCCGAATGATCTTGCCTTCCACGTACTTCACCACGACGCCATTTGAGAACTGGTCACGGCGCAGCACCGAGATTTCGGGCAATGTGGCACTGCAGCTGAAGCTCAACGCGCCAATCGAATACCTGCGCCAGCGCAGCACGGAACTGCTTGAGTCCTCGGACCTGTGGGACGGGCGCGACAATGAGCTGCTGGTGACCGACGCGCAAAACGGTCTGCAAACCGTAACCGTCTACCTCTCAGCGCGCAATGCTGGAGACCTGTGGGGCCTGCGCAATATGATTCGCGAAAAACTGTTGGCGGAGTTGCTCGATAGCTATCCCGAATGCCTGCCTGATCCGAGAATCGTTCCAACAACCCCGGGCTAAGCCTCGAATAATGGCCAAGAAACCAGTAGATCCTTGGAAGCCGCCAGTGAACTGGCTCCCAAGGATCTACTGCGTTGTGCAGCAATTACAGGCGCAGGGCCGCCGGGCCGTAGTCGTTGTAGCGTTCCTGCCGGGCTGTCGCCTCGCGCAATGCTGAAATCAAGGCTTCAGCCTTATCGATCAGATCTTGAATCAGGTCATCATCCCGTTCGACCCACAGGTACTCGGGCACCGCGCGCACCGGTACGAAGTCCTGGTGCTCTTCCCAGACGAACAGGGTTCGCTCGGCACCGATGACGTGCTGTTGCCAGAGGATTTGGCGCAAGTAGTTCTTGGGGATCTTCTTGAACGGCTTGTTCGTGGTCTTGATTTCCGCCAAGACCGGAGCGCCTGACGCATCGAAGCCCAGGCCGTCCGGGGTAGCCAGATGGAGCTTGGAGTTCTGGGCGTGGAACAACTGGGATGAAGGGAAGATATTAAAATTCTCCTGCACCCAGGCCGCGATGACTGGTTCGCGTTTGCGCCCGTGATCGGTGTAGGTGTTGCCGGAGAATCCATTGCCGTAGAGCTTGTCCCAGGCCGCGTTCTTGATGGACTTCTCGGTGGATAGCTTGGCGACGTCGGTTGCCGTGATGCCTTGAGCGCGTGCCCTGAGCCATTCAATGCGGTTGGCTGAATCAGCTAAGACACGCTGGAAACACTCATGTTCAACGCCAGGCACAGTTATCACTTGATCTATTCTTCCCCATCATTGCCGCAGAAGCGTGCATCTCGGGGCTCCAAGTCACGTGAGACTAGTCGCTGGCGCGTGCAATGGCAGCCAAAAGCTGAGGCAGCGTGGGTGTATCGCTGGCTCTGAATTTCTCCGTGCTGCCTCGCATCAGCCTGATTACCGGTGTGCTGGTGATTCCCAATTCCTCGCCGCGCTGGACCTGCTCCACAACATTGATTTCTTCCACCTGCAAATCCGGCAGCAGTGCCTGGGCGCGTGCCACAGTTTGCCTCGTGCGGATGCACGGTGCGCAGAACGGCTGCGTATACAGTTCCAATTTCATGGGCAGTTCAAGAACTCCTGGGGTACTGGTTCATGGCGCCGGCGCTCCTACTGGAGGATGAGCCTGACAAGGCGCGACTTCGCCCTGCGCGCCGATGCGCGCAGAACTCGATATTGAAAACATGGAATCATGCTTGAAAATTCCATTGGCCATCCACCCGTACTCCTTGCCCAGAACCTTTGCCGGAGCTTTGGCTCAACCACCGCGCTGAACCGCGTTAATCTCGAAATCTCCCTTGGAGAATCATTGGCGATCATGGGTCCGTCCGGATCCGGAAAATCAACGTTGCTGCATGCCTTGGCCGGCATTGAGCTGCCCGACTCGGGAAGCCTGATGCTCAACCTGCCCGGGCAACAGCCGGTGGACGTCCAGGAGCTCGGAGATAAGGCGCGAACCAAGCTGCGCCGGCAGTCCTTCGGGTTCGTTTTCCAATCAGGCCTGCTGATCCCGGAACTCACGGCTGAAGAAAACGTGGCCATGGCCCTGATGATCAATGGCACCCCCCGGGCTGCCGCCATCGCCCAGGCAGGCCAGGCGCTTGTTGCCCTGGGGCTGGCCGGCATGGAGCAACGTCGAATCGGGCAGCTCTCTGGCGGACAGATGCAACGTGTAGCTATCGCCCGCGCACAGGTCACCGGGGCCATGGTCGTATTCGCCGACGAGCCCACTGGCGCCTTGGATTCCGCAACGGGTACCGAGGTGCTTGAGACCTTGCTGGAGTGCACCGTAGGCCAGGGCAAGTCCCTGGTTATGGTCACCCATGATCCTTCTGTTGCTGCACAGTGCGATCGCGTCGTAAAACTGCACGACGGGCAATTGATCAGCGACAGCCGGCGCGGCACCAGCGCGATGGGCGGGGATGTTCGATGAACATTCTGCACCTTGCCTGGTTGCTCGGGCGTCCGGCTAAAACCCGTCTGGCACCGCAAATCCTAACCGTTAGCGCCTACGCCTTGGTCAGTGCGATTTTGCTGATCGTCTTGGGCGGCGCTTATTCCTTTACCAGTTTTGAGCTTGAGGCACAGGGTGCCTATCTGCCTTTGGCCGGGCTTGCCGTGGTGCTGCTGGTAGTGCCGCTGATGGTCCTCGGCTCCGCGGCGGCCAGGCTTTCGGCACGAGCCAATGACCGGGCGCTGTCCTCGCTGCGCCTGCTTGGTGCCACCGGCTCGCAGATCAGCCTGGTAGCCATTGTGCAGGCCGCCGGTACTGCCCTGGCGGGAGCGCTCGCCGGGGTCGTGCTGTATCTGGCCTGTGCGCCGGTGGCATCGCTGATTCAGTTCCAGGGCGCACCCATCGGGACGGCCATCTACCTGCCCGCATGGGCATTGGCGATTGCAGTATTCGCAGTCGTCGTGCTCTCGGCGGTGAGCGCGGCAGCCGGTTTGCGCAAGCTGATGATCACCCCATTGGCTGTGGCCACGCGTCGCAGCGTGCCGGTCCCCAGCTGGATTCGGGCGTTGATCACCGTGGGCGGCATCCTGCTGTTGTGCCTGCTCTTCTCCAACCTGGGGCAGGTGGCGCAGAGCATCGCAGTGATCTTGGCGGTAATTGTTGGAGGCTTTGGCTTTGGCCTGCTGGTGTTGAATCTCGTTGGGCCCTATCTGGTGTCCAAGGTAGGGCAGAGCAAGCTGAAGAAAGCCGATACCCCGCAACAGCTGTTGGCCGCCAGGATGATCCTGGAGAACCCTGCCGAATCCTGGCGACAGGTTTCCGGCGTTGCCATGGCATCATTTGTTGCCGTGGTGGGTGGAAGCGGCGCGGCGATGATGCAGGCTTCCCCAGCCGAGGAAGCCAGCAACAGCTGGTACGACTATTTGCCCGGAGACATCCTGACTGGCGTTCTGCTGACGCTGGCGATTACCTTAATCTGCGTGGCGGCATCCTCGGCCATTACGCAGAGCGCCGGCACCTTGGACCGCGCGGAACTCTATTCAGGGTTGCATCGCCTGGGCATGCCATGGAGCACGATGAATGCGGCACGGACCAAGTCCTTGATGATCCCGGCGCTGGCGGCCTCCGTCGCTTTTGCCATTGCTTCCACCGTGCTGGTATTTCCGCTGGCTGGGATGGCAGTGATCTTCAGCCCGTTGACGGTGATCACGGTCATTGTCGCAGTGTTACTCGGATTGGTGCTGGTGCGAGCATCAATTTCGGTAGCTGATCCGGGCCGATTGCTAGCGGCTCGAGAATAAATTCCGTGGTCAACAGCTGCTGGCCTGCCTCCATGTGTGGCTAGCTTCACTTATGGGTCGGTGATTAGAGACGTTTCGTGTTGCGTATTGATGGGCCTAGCGCGTATTGTGGCATACGGTTCGGATAGGTAAACCTAACCTATCTACACCAACATGTTTACAGAACCTCGCATAGTCTGGAATCACCGACCCATGAATATTTCACGTCGCGCCGGGATCTTCGCCGCGTCCACCGCAATCCTCGCCCTGAGCCTGACCGCATGCGGTTCGGCAAGCAACTCCGCAGATTCCTCGGCGGATGCTTCAGGCACCTCTGCAAGCGACTTCACTCCGGTCACCATCAAGAACATTTATGGCGAGACCAAGATCGACAAGGCTCCGCAGCGCATCGCCACGATTTCTTGGGTCAACGCCGACACCCTGCTGGCACTGGATACCGTTCCAGTGGGCATGGACACCGACGCCTACGGCCAGAACGAAAACAACTCCACCGAGTGGAAGGACGAGGCGCTCGCAAAGCTGGACGCCTCCATCGGCTCCGAGAAGGCTCCTGTGCAGTTCGCTACCGGTGACGATCCGGACTACACGGCTATCGCCAAGACCAAGCCAGACGTCATCTTCGCCCCGTATTCGGGCTTGAAGAAAGAGCAGTACGAAAAGCTGCAGGAAATCGCCCCGGTTGTGGGCCCGATTGAGCCGAATTACCTGACCAGCTGGCAGGACGCGACTGAAGCTGCCGGCCAGATGCTGGGCAAGGAAGAAGAAGCCGACGCGCTGATCGAGAAGGTCGAAGGCGACCTGGCAAAGGTCGGCGAAGAGAATCCGGTACTGAAGGACACCACCTTCATTGCTGCCGACCTTTCCGCTCCGGATACCGCCTATGTCTACTCGCAGGGCGACACCCGCCCGCGCTTCCTCGAGGCCCTGGGCATGAAGCAGGCCGACTATGTCCAGAAGAACGCCGCCAAGGACACCTTCTTCTTCACCGTTTCACCTGAAAAGGTCAACGAGTGGGATTCGGATATCGTCTTCGCTTCGGCAGTAGCCGGAAACACCACCAAGGACATTGTGAAGTCCCAGGCGTTGTATGGCCAGATTCCGGCCGTGAAGAACGATGCCCTGGCCCTGCCGGGCACCGATGAAGCAACTTTGGCCATTTCAGCCGCTTCGCCGCTGTCCCTTGAATGGTCCTTGGACAAGGTTGTTCCAAAAATCGTGAAGGCTGCTGAAAACGCAGCAGCCGCAAAGTAGCGGCTAGCGATTCGACGCTAGATAGTGCAACTGCGCTTCCAACGATCGGCTAGCCGCGCCCGCCAGGCGCGGATCCAGGTCGGGGTAGACGAGCTCCAGCAATTCGGCTGGGGTGGCGTCCGCCCCGGCCTTGCCGAGTTTCTGCAGGGCGGCGCGCACTTGGTCCAGCCGGGATTCCCGGTGCTCAAGGTAGGCACGCAGCAGCTGATGCGAGGTTCCATGCTGCTGCCCGTGCGCCGGATGCAAGGGCATGTCCGGCAAATCCAGCAGCCTGTTCAGCGAAGCGAGATAATCGGACAGCGTTCCATCTGGATGCTCCAGGATGGTGGTGCCCCGGCCCAGAACGGTATCGCCGGTGAACAGGTGCGAGTCCTGCACCGTGAAGCACACCGAATCCGAGGTGTGTCCAGGGGTGGAAAGCACCTGGATGTCCACCCCGGCCAAGCTGATCACCTCATGGTCTTCCAGCACGGGGGCGTCGCGGCAGAATTCAGCCAGCTTCGCGCGGACCGGCGCCCCGGCCAGCTGGCGCAAGCGATCGATCCCGCCGGTATGGTCCGCATGGCGATGGGTGACCAGCACCAGCTGGATATCGAATTGGGCCAGCGCCTGCAGATGCGCTTCAAGCTCGGGACCCGGGTCGATGAGCACCACCGGGGTGCCCGGCGCCAAGGCCGGGGACCCCGGTTCGAAGAGCAAATAGGAATTAGTCCCATCCAGCGTCATCTCCGAGGGATTGTCGGCCGTAAGCAGGCCGATGCCGGGAGCAATAACGGTGGGCGAGGAAAGATGTGCCATAGCAATGAGTGTAGGAACCAATGACCGCGACTGAAAGCACGACGCGCCAAGCGCAGGAGCGCACCGGGCCCCGATTGCCCCGGAAAGTCGGTGCCTTCCTGATCCTCGGGGCGCTGCTGGCAGTGGCCATAGCCGCTTCGCTGCTCTTCGGCGCCCGATCGGTGTCGCTGGGCACCGCCAGCGATGCCCTATGGCATTTTGACCCGAACAACGGGGACCAAGGCGTGGTGGCCTCGCGCTTTGCCCGCACCGTCGGGGCGATTGTGGTCGGAGCGGCGCTGGGCCTGGCCGGGGCTGGACTCCAGGGGCTGACCCGCAACCCGCTGGCCGACACCGGGATCCTCGGGCTGAACGCGGGTTCTTCCATGAGCGTGGTTGTGGCCATCGCCTTCTTGGGTGTCAGTTCATTGGCCGGCATCATGCTGGCAGCCTTTATTGGCGCGGCCGTGGTGATGACCCTGGTGTACCTGGTGGCCAGTGTCGGCCGCGAGGGAGCAACTCCGATCAAGCTCGCCTTGGGCGGCGCGGCCCTGGCAGTGGGCGTTGGGGCCATGACCAACGCGATCCTGATGGTCTCTGATTCCACCTTGGACCGCTTCCGCAAATGGCAAATCGGATCATTGTCCAGCACCCCGATCGACACCTTCCTCGGGGCGATACCGATGGTGGCCCTCGGCGCGCTGATCCTGCTGTCCACCGCGCGGGTTTCCAATGCGGTCGCCATGGGCGATGACACCGCCACCGCCCTGGGCTTCAACCTGGGCCGCGCCCGCCTGCTCGGATCGATCGGCGTGGTCATCCTGGCCGGCACCGCTACCGCGGTGGCCGGGCCGATCGCCTTCGTCGGGCTGATGATCCCGCATGCGGTCCGCCTGCTGGTGGGCTCCGATTACCGCTGGCTGATGCCCGGCAGCCTGCTGGCCGGTCCGGTGCTGCTTCTGGCCGCTGATACCGTGGGACGGGTGATCGCGCCGCCGAGCGAAATCCAGGTGGGCGTGATGTGCGCGATGATCGGCGGACCGCTGTTCATCCTGATGATGCGCAGCGGCATGAAGTCGGTGAGCCTGTGAGCACGAAGGAAATGACTAGAGCAGCTATGAGCCAGCCCGCCGCAGACGAATCCGGGCCGGCGCCGCAAGGCGCGCCGGCCAAGGCCGCGGTGAGAAGGAACCTGGCACGCCGGACCGCCGTGTGGATGGCCGTGGCCATGGTGCTCGCCATCATCGCCTACCTGTTCTGGGGCAGGGATCGATTGCCTGCGGCAGAAGTCCTGCAGGTGCTGGGCGGGCAGAAAGTCCCCGGCACCAGCTTCATCATCATGTCCGACAGGCTTCCGCGCGTTGCGGTCGGGGCCTTGGCTGGAGCCGGGCTGGGCATCTCCGGCGCCCTCTTCCAGCGCTGGCTGGGCAACCCGCTGGCCAGCCCGGACGTCATCGGCGTTGGCTATGGCGCATCGGCTGCCGCCGTCCTGGCCATGATCACCCTGGGCTATAACGACTGGAGGCTCAACGCCTTCGCGCTGGCCGGCGGCCTGGTTGTCGCCGCGCTGATCTATTGGCTTTCGGCCTCGGGCAAGCGCACCGGGCCTCGGCTGATCCTGGCCGGCCTGGCCATCGGCGCGATGCTCCAGGCCCTGATCCAATACTTGCTGACCCAGGCGCAGGTGAATACCGCCAGCGATGTGATGCACTGGCTGACCGGCTCGCTCTCCTCCAGCAACTGGCACAGCGCCCTGGTCCTCCTGATCAGCCTCGGAGCGATCGGCGTGATCCTGCTGCCCTTCGTCGTGCGCCAGCTGAAGATGCTGGAGCTGGGCGAAGACTCGGCGGCCGCCTTGGGCGTGAACGTGAGCCGGGCCCGGATACTGCTCGTGGTTGTTGCCGTGGCCATGGGCGCCTTGCCCATTGCCATGACCGGCCCGCTGGCCTTTGTGGCCTTCCTGGCCGGGCCGATCAGCGCGGCGCTGAGCCGCGGGCCGATCCACATCCCGCTGGCGGGATTGACCGGTGCTGCCCTGGTCGTCGTTGCCAACTTTTTTGCCGCGAACTTGTTCGCGGGTCTTGCACTGCCGGTAGGTGTCATCACCGGCGCATTCGGCGCACCCTTCCTGATTTGGATTCTGGTGCGCGCCAACTCAACCGGAAGCGGGGCGTAACCCATGGCCACTTTGCAGGCTAGCGATCTGACCTTGGCCTATGACAAGGTCACCATCGTCGACGAGCTGTCCTTGGATATTCCCACCGGGCAGGTGAGCATCGTGGTGGGCGCCAATGGCTGCGGCAAGTCCACGCTGCTGCGTGCCCTGTCCCGGCTGCTCAAGCCATCGGGCGGCCAGGTGCTGCTGGACGGGGCAGATATCCACTCCAAGCCGGCCAAGGATGTCGCCAAGACCCTGGGATTGCTGCCGCAGTCGCCGACCGCGCCGGATGGGATTACCGCCCGCGAGCTGATCAGCCGTGGACGCTACCCGCACCAGGGGCTTTTCAAGCGCTTCTCCGCAGAGGACGAAGCGGCGGTGAATCGCGCGATGGAGCTGACCGGCACCATCGAGCTGGCCGATCGCGCGGTGGATGAGCTCTCCGGCGGACAGCGCCAGCGCGTCTGGATCGCCATGGCCCTGGCCCAGGAAACCGATCTGCTGCTGCTCGACGAGCCCACGACCTTCCTGGACGTGGCCCACCAGCTGGAAGTGCTGGACGTGGTCAGCGAATTGAACCGCAGCCGCGGCATCACCGTGGTCATCGTGCTGCACGATTTGAACCTGGCCGCCCGCTACGCCGACTACCTGGTGGCCCTGCGCCATGGCAAGATCTACGCTGCGGGCCACCCCAATGAAGTGGTCACCGAAAAGACCGTCAAGGATGTCTTCGGCATGCCCAGCCGGGTGATCCCGGACCCGGTAGGCGGAACCCCGCTGGTCTTGCCCATTGGACGGCACCGGGTGCTGCGCACCGAACAGGTGCTGGCCTCCAAGGGCATTTTCCGCAGCGAGCCGCAAGCGCTGGAGCCCGAAGCCGCACCGGCCGCCGCGCGGAGCGGCAACGAGGATGCCGCCGAAGCCACGGCGCTGGATTATCGTCCGGCCTACGAGCATGTCCCGACCCTGGCTTTTGACACCACGGTGGTCAACCGGCAAGAGCTCTCTCCTTCCTTCCGCCGGCTGACCGTCAGCGGCAAGGACCTGGACTATTTCGGGACCAACAGCCACCCATTGGATATGCGCATCAAGCTGCTGCTGCCTCCGGCTGGCGGAACGGCCCTGACCGATGAAATCGCCTCGATGCGCCCGCAGGCCATGACCAGCCCAGCGGAGCAAGAAGGCTGGTACAAGCGCTGGCTGTCCATTGATCCCGATACCCGCGGCTACATGCGAACCTATACGGTCCGTGCCTTCCGCGAGGCCGGCCACCGCGACAACCAGGGGCTGACCGCGGAACTGGATATCGACTTCGTGATGCACGGGCACCTGGTGGATGGAAAGCTGCAAGGCGGACCGGCCACCGAATTCGGCGACCGCGCGCAGGTCGGAGACCAGCTGCTGTTGCTGGGCCCGAACAAGTTCCTGAACGACGCGAGCTACGGCGGCATCGAATTCCGCCCGGGCGAAGCGCGGCGAATCGTGCTGGCTGGCGACGAAACCGCGGCCCCGGCGATCTGCGCCATTCTCGAATCCCTGCCGTCGAATGTTACCGGGCATGCGCTCATCGAGGTTCCCGAGACCACCGACATCCTGGGTGCTTCGACCCGTTCGGGTGTTTCGGTGCAGTGGCTGACTCGTGGCAGCCACGCCCATGGCGAGCTGTTGCGCAATGCCCTGAGCCAGGTGGTGGCGATTCCTGCAGCAGGAGTGGTGCATACCAATGCCGAGCCGGAGGACATCGATGTGGACTCGCAGATCTTGTGGGAGACCGGGCAGGCCAATAAGGCGCCGTTCTATGCATGGATCGCCGGCGAAGCGGGAACGGTGAAGGAAATGCGCCGCTACCTCGTCCGCGAAGCAGGCATCGACCGCAAGCAGGTGGCATTCATGGGCTACTGGCGCCACGGCAAGACCGAGAACTAATTCTGCCTCAGTGCAGAACGAGGGCCACGGCCCGGTTAACCACGCAGCGGTTATCCGGGCCGTGGCCCTTTAAAGCGGAATTCAGTGTACGGGCCCTGGCTCCTTGCACGCCGAGCGTGCCGGCCGCGGATTGTCCCGGTCGAGGATTTCCAGCAGCCTCGCGAGTTCTTCGCGGTCCGGCGGCGAAAGCTTTTCGAAGTACCCTTCCATGCTTTCCCTGCGAAGCCGGGACATCTCGCCCAGCTGTGCACGGCCACTGGGACTTAAGGCGATCAGCGTTGCGCGGCGGTCTGCAGGATCCGGGGTGCGGATCACCAGCTGCTTGGCCTCCAGCTGGTCGACTACCTCGGTGGTGGAGCGCGCTGCGATATGCAGCCGCTCGGCAAGCTGGGAATTGCGCAAGCCCTCGGACTCGGCATGCCCCAGCAGGGTCAGCACCCGTGACTGGTGCGGGGTGATTCCCAAGGGGATCAGCCCTTCCCTCCAGCGGCCCCGGATAACGCGCGAAGCGCGGAGGAAAAGATCTGCCAAGTCAGGCTTGGACTCTTCGTTCAGCATGGTTTCAAGAATAGTGTGTTCTTCAGAACAATTTCAAGATGGAACCACATAGTGAGGTTACCTCTGTTATTCTTTGGGGGAAGAGAATGATGGAGGAGGGCCGATGAGCGTGAATTCAATGCCTGGACATCCCGGTGGGCCGGCCGGCGGAGGCCGAATGAAAAATGCCGTCCAGGACAGGCAATGGCTGGCCGAACATCCGGTGTCGCTTCAGCGCGTAGCGGCACTGTTCCGCCCGCACTTGGGATCTGTCCTTGCCGTGGTGCTGCTGATTGCAGCCTCGTCCATCATCGGCCTGGCACAGCCCTTCATTGTCCGTGAGCTGATAGATGTCGCGATTCCCCAGTCCAATATCCGCTTCTTGGTGCTTGGCGCCGGGGGACTGGTCGCGATTGCCCTGGCCACCGCGGTGCTGGAGGTTTTGCAGACCTGGCGAGCCACCCTGATGGGGCAGCGCGTGATGCACCGGTTGCGAACCGGGCTCTTCACGCACCTGCAAAAGCAATCACTGGGATTTTTCACCAACTCGCGATCCGGCGACGTGCAATCCCGGCTGATCAATGACGTCGGGCAGATGCAGTCGGTGATCACCAACTCGGCAACGAGCATCGCCTCGAACTTGACCACCGTTGTGGCTACGGCCGTGGCCATGGTGGCAATTTCCTGGAAGCTGAGCCTGATTTCGCTGGTTGTCTTCCCGCCGGCCATCTTGCTGGCCAAGCAAACCGCGAAACTGCGTCGAGCGGTCACCGGCAAGCGCCAGCGCGAGATGTCGAACCTGGCATCACTCATTGAAGAGCGCCTGAGCATTTCCGGCGTTCGCCTCTCCAAGATCATGGGCACCGGTCCCGCGGATGCGCAGGCATTCGCAGGTTCCAGCCACAGGCTCATTGATCTTGAAATGAAAAGCGCACTAGCTGGTCGCTGGCGCATGGCCACCATGAGCATCATCTTCGCAGCCATTCCAGCGGCGCTCTATTTGGCTGCTGGCCTGCCGGTGACCGGTGATGGCATGAGCATCGGAACGCTGGTGGCCTTCACGGGACTGCAAGCCGGGATCTTCCGCCCGGTCATGGGGCTTATGCAGCTCTCGGTGCAGTGGGTATCCGCGATGGCGCTGTTCAGCCGCGTCTTCGAATACCTGGATGCGGATCAAGAACTCCCGGTGGCAGCTGAGCCAAAGGCGGTGGAGCCCGAGCGAATGAGCGGCGAGGTTCAGCTGCGTGATGTGAGTTTCCGCTACCCCCAGGCGCATAAGCCAACCCTGGACCAGCTGAATCTGACACTCAAGGCTGGCACCATGACGGCAGTGGTGGGAGCCACTGGCTCGGGAAAGTCGACGCTCGGCTCCCTCTTGCCTCGCCTGCTTGATCCAACCTCCGGGCAGGTGCTGCTTGACGGGGTGGACCTGAGGGAATACGACCCGCAGGGCATCTCCAGTGCGGTTTCCGTTGTTGCCCAGGAAAGCTACTTGTTGCACGATACGGTCCGGGCCAACCTGTTGTGGGCTGCGCCGGAGGCGACCGAGGAGCAGTTGTGGCATGCCCTGGAATCGGCGCAGATTGCCGAGCTGATTCGCAGCTTGCCCCTGGGCATTGAGACCGAAGTGGGGCAGCGGGGCCACCGGTTCTCCGGCGGCGAACAGCAGCGCCTGGCCATTGCCCGCACCATGCTGCGCGAACCCAAGGTCCTGGTGCTGGATGAAGCCACCAGTGCGTTGGATACCGTCACCGAGGCCTTGGTCCAGCAGGCATTGGACGAGCTGGCCGCAGGTCGAACCACGTTGCTGATTGCCCACCGGTTGAGCACAGTGATGCGTGCGGATCATATTGTGGTGCTTGATGGTGGGAAGATCGCAGAGGCCGGAACCTTTGGCGAGCTGGTGTCCCTCGGTGGGTGTTTCGCCCGCTTGGTCCAGAACAGCGAGCTGGCCTCGCGGGCAAGCTAGCAGCTGGAGTCCTTGAGCCCCTGCTGCTCGATCGATTCAAGAATCTTGGGCAATGCGGTCTCCAGGGCGCGGCGTTCGGCGGCGTCCAGTGAATCAAAGAGGGTTTCGCGCACAAAAGTCACGTGGCTCGGTGCCGCGTTTTCGATGGTTGCCTGGCCCAGCTCGGTCAGCGCAATCTGATGGCCGCGGCGGTCGGTCTCATCGGAGCAGCGACTGATCAGGCCCTTGGTCTCCATGCGGCGCAAGAGGTGGGAGAGGCGCGAGCGATCCCAGCGCAGTGCCTCGGCGACGTCCGCGGGACGTAAACTGGGTTCGGCTGCTTCGGAAAGCACGGCCAGGACCGAGTACTCCCCGGACTGCATTTGGGAATCGCGCATCAGCTGGCGATCCATGGCACTGGGGAATAGCCAGAGGAATTCGCGGATGGTTCTCCAGAGGTCCTGCTCGCTCTCGGACAGCCAGCGGGTCTCATCGCTCGTCATTTTTCTTCACCCTTTTAAAATCTTGCAGATCAGCAAATTTTGTTGACGCATCAATCATCTCGTGTAAAGTTTAATTTTGCAATATATGGTGACGCGTCAATCGGATATCTGATCCTGCTGCCATGTTCAATTGCTGCCGCTTGCCATAGTGTCGATAGGGGAGCGCGCAATCTTGATTGGCACGACGGACTGTGGAGGGAAAAGATGAGCGAGGAATATTCAACCAAGGGTGCCTATGTCACCGGCGGGGAATTCACCCGGGATACCAATTACATCCAAGACCGGATCGTGGCCGATGCGAACCCGGCAAATTACGGCAGTGAACACAACAACAGCAAGATCGGCCACCCGGACGCCGGCGTCAGCGAAGGCGCCCAGCTCTGGCCGGTGGAAGCCGGACGCTACCGGCTAGTCGCGGCTCGCGCCTGCCCATGGGCCAACCGCACGCTGATTGTTCGCCGAATACTTGGCCTGGAAGACGCGCTGTCTGTCGGACTGCCCGGCCCCACGCACGATGCCCGCAGCTGGACCTTTGACCTGGACCCCAGCGGGAAAGACCCGGTCCTTGGCACCGAGCGCATTCAAGAGAACTACTTCAAGCGCTTTGCCGACTACCCGCGGGGCATCACCGTGCCGGCCATCGTGGACATTCCCACCGGGGCGGTCGTCACCAATGACTACCCGCAAATCACCTGGGACCTGTCCACCCAATGGAAAGAATTCCATCGCGAAGGCGCGCCCAACCTGATACCGCAGGACCAGCTGGAGGAGATGCTCCCGCTGATCAAGCGCATCTTCACCGAGGTCAATAACGGCGTCTACCGCGCCGGCTTCGCGGGCAGCCAAAGCGCCTACAACGATGCCTATGACCGGCTGTTTGCCACCTTGGATTTCCTTGAAGAGCGCCTTTCCACCCGCCGCTTCCTCATGGGCGACCACATTACCGAGGCAGATGTCCGGCTCTTCACCACCCTGGTTCGATTCGATCCTGTGTATCACGGGCACTTCAAAACCAACCGGAACAAGCTCATCGAAATGCCGAACCTCTGGGGCTATGCACGGGATTTGTTCCAGACTCCCGGCTTTGGCGACACCATCGACTTCGAGCAGATCAAGGCCCACTACTATGTGGTCCACGAAGATATCAACCCCACCCAGATCATCCCCAAGGGGCCGGTCCTGGAGAACTGGCTGGAAGCGCCAGAACGCGAGCGCTTGGCCGACCAGGGCCCGTGGCTAGAAGGCACGGCCCCGGCGCCGGTGCGCCCGCAAGAGCGCGTCCAGTCCGGGCACAATCCGCTGTACCCTGCCGAACTGGCAGGCTAGTAGTCAAACCCCTGGGCTTCACAGGCCTTCTTGAATCCTTCAAGATCCGTGATCTCAGGGGTTTGCGGCTCCCGGAGATCAACCGCCTCGCGCAATTGCACGGTTGCGGATTGCGCGCCATGGGCTGCGGCCTTTTGCATATTGGTCTCTCCAACCCCCTGGGGCGCGTCAAGCCCGCCGCCAAAATGGATGCAGGCCGCATAGCCTTCTGGGTCCTGCTCCCTGAACTGATCAGTCGAGGGCGCCGAGCACGCGGCCAATAGCAGGGTGGTGGCCGCCAAGAGGGGCAAGATTTTCTTCACGCCACCCATGGTAGCCAGTGCACGGCAAGATGAAGTGCGAACAACGCCATAGATATCGCGGCGACATGGCCCAATCCAAGAGCCGGAGCCAGGCCGGTAGCGTGGCAGGATTAAACCATGACGATCATTGCTGCTGCAGATGGATCCGCCCTCGGCAACCCCGGGCCGGCCGGTTGGGCCTGGTACGTGGACGAAGCGAACTGGGCCGCTGGCGGCTGGGACCATGGAACCAATAACATGGGCGAGCTCCAAGCTGTCCTCGAGCTCTTCCGTTCCACCGCGCACCTGCCGGATGAAGAGCTGAAGATCCTCTGCGATTCGCAGTATGCCATCAACTGCATCAGCAAATGGATGCCCGGATGGAAAAAGCGCGGCTGGAAAAAAGCCGATGGCAAACAAGTCCTCAACCAGGACATCCTCAAGGAACTTGATGCCGCGATCCAAGGGCGGAAGTACACCTTTGAATGGGTCAAGGGGCACGCCGGCCATGAGCTGAACGAAGCCGCCGATGACCGCGCCCGGGCGGCAGCGACGGCGCATCAGCAGGGCACCGCTGTGGATGCTGGACCCGGCTACGCCGGTGGCGCACGCCCGGCAGCAGCCGCAGGCGGCACCGCCGCTGCGCCACCGGTTCCGGTGGCACCGGAAGTTCCGATCGCCGCCGAGGTGCACGCGGAGCCGGGCGCCGACTTCGCGGCCACGGTCTACGAACTTGAACTCGGCTTCCTCGACCCGCAGATCCGGTCCAGTTTCACCGAGCTCAAGGATTTCCTGCACCCCAGCTACCAGGAAGTGACCCGGCATGGCGGCCTGCTTGATGTCGCGACGATCGGATCGCTCTTGAGCGCCGGATCTTCCCTCCCGGGCACCGGCCAGATGCAGGTCCTGGCCACCCGCCAGATCAGCAGGGAAATGGTGCTGCTGGCCTACCGGATGAAGCCAGCCGGCACCGGGACGCTCATTGTCTCTTCGTGGTGGCAGCTAGGTGCCAGCGGCTGGAAGCTTCGCTTCCGGCAGGAAACCATCGAGCAGCCAGCCTAGGTCCTGCCGCCGGGCATAGGGCAAAAAACATGGTCTATCGGGAAAATCCCGATAGACCATGTTTTTGCCAAGATTATTTATTTGTAGTCGCCAGGGCGGGTCTCGATGATGCCCTTCTTGTAGTTGACGCGGTTGATCAGCCAGGTCAGGGCCCAAAGAGCCACGCCGATGACCAGCAGCAGGCCCGCGATCTCGTACTGCACCCAGTCAGCACGCGAACGCGCCCATGGGCCGGCGAGGAACAAGCAGAAGGCCACGCCAAGAATCGGGATGATGGTCGGTGCGCGGAACGCATCGTCCGGTGCCTTTTCGCGGCGCAGCACCAGCAGGGAAATGTTCACTACCGCGAAGACGCACAGCAGCAGCAGCGCAGTGGTGCCGCCCAGGGAACCGACAATGCCGTTCTCGCTGTCCAGGTTCACATAAGCCACCAAGGCGATGGCCAGGGCGGTGCTGAACAGGATGGCTACCCAAGGGGAGCGGCGGGTGGAGTGCACCTTGCCCAGGAACTGCGGCAGCACGCCCTGGCGCGCCATGCCGTAGAGCAGGCGGCTTGCCATGAGCATGTTCATCAGCGCCGTATTGACTACCGCAAAGACGGTCACGAACGGGAAGATGGTATCGATGGGAATGTTCGGTGCGCCGATGCGCACCACGTCCAGCAGGATGCCGGCATCCGGGTTCTTCGGGTTCAGCAGGTCGCCGGTGGGGATCACCATGATGACGGTGATGGCCACAAGCATGTAGATCACGGCGCACAGGCCCAGGCCGATGAGCATGATCTTAGGGAAGATCTTGTTCGGGTTTTTCGTCTCTTCCACCAAGTTGACCGAGTCCTCGAAGCCCACCATGGCGAAGAACGCGATGGCCGTGCCCATGGTCACCGCGGCGAAGAGGCTGCGATCCGAAGGGGTCTCGAAGACCACCAAGCGGCTCACGTCGCCCTGGCCCGAAGCGATAACTGCGAAGCCAATGCCGATAATCACTGCCATGATGGCCAGCGAAACGATGGTCAGCACCAGATTGAACTTCACGCTCTCGCCCACACCGCGCAGGTTGATCAGCGCAAGGAGAACGATGATGACAATGGCCGCCCACATGCCCGCCTGCGGGGTCGTGGGCACACCGTCAATGAATTGGCCGAAGCCGATCAGCAGGTTTTGCCCCACAAGGGTTGCCGACGTGGCAGCACTGGTAATGCCAGAGCAAGCCACGGTGAAGGCCACGATAAAGGTGACAAAATGGACGCCGAAGGCCTTGTGCACATACAGCGCAGCGCCGGCGGCGTGCGGGTATTTGGTCACCAGCTCCAGGTAGCTGAAAGCGGTGAGGGTTGCGATGGCGAAGGCGACCAGGAATGGCAGCCACGCTGCGCCGCCGACCTGTCCGGCAACCTTGCCGGTGATGGCAAAAATTCCAGCGCCGATGATATCGCCCATGATCAGGAATAGCAGCAGCTTGGGGCCGATCACCCGCTTGAGTTCTGCATCCTGGCTCTGGGGTATTGGCGTGTCACTATCCACAGTCATGCGATCGAGATCATCTCCTTCAATTATTGGTGGCAAGCATGACAAATTTAGTGGCTGCACCCAAAGCGGGCAACCTGTCTTCAGGGCTGGCTCACAGTTTCCGAAGTCCAGCGGTATGAATCACGGGATAAGCGGTAATTCGCTGGCAAACCTGTGACTTGACGTACGGATATGCTGGTAGGGATGCCCAGGGGCGCCAATCGTGAATTGCGCAGAATCCGACTAGGGTTAGTTGAAAAGCGAGAAGCAGTTTAAGGATGTAAATGGACTCGGTGATCAGCGAAGATTTCGCACCGTTGGCTCAGGCTCTTGAAGCGCGAGCTGCCGAAGAAGAGGACTATTCGGCGCAGCTGGCCGTATATCACCGAGGCGAGCTGGTGCTCAGCCAAAGCGTGGGTGAGCACCTTTCCGGGGATGCGCTGACTTGTGTTTTCTCCTGCACCAAGGGGCTGGGCGCGCTGGTCGTTGCCCTGCTGGTCCAGGATGGCCTGATCGACCCCGCCGCGCCGATGGCCAGCTACTGGCCGGAATTCGGCGCTGGCGGAAAAAATGCCCTGAGCGTCGGCGAAGTGCTCAGCCATCAGGCCGGCGTCCTCGGCGTTCCCGGGGGAGTGCCCAGCCAGGTGCTGCTGAACTCGGCAGAATACGCCAAGGTCCTGGCCTCCATGCCAAGCATCTGGCCGCTGGGCCAGAACATCGTGGGCTACCATGCCATCACCTTGGGGGTGCTCATGGAAGAACTGGTTCGCAGGGTCACCGGCAAGGAACTCAAGGAGATCTTTGAAGAGCGCATCCGCAAGCCGCTGGGGGTGGATGCCTATATCGGGCAGGATCCCGCGCTGGAATCCCGCTACCGCGACGTCTTGCCGGCCGCCGAAGCTCCCGCCGAATTTTTCGACCCCTTCTCACCGGCTGGCCTCGCCGTGAACTCCTCCTCCGGGTTCGCCCTGGACAGCGGCCCGGTGTACAACTGGCACGAGCTGGCCAATGCGGCGCAGGTTCGCGAACTTGGCCCGGCTTCCATGGGCGGCGTAGCCAGCGCGCAGGGCCTGGCCGCCATCTACGCGGCGTCCTTCGGTGCGGTTCCTTCCCTCGGCGCTTCGCGCGGATTGCTCAGCGAAGACACCTGGTCGCAAGTATCCACCGAGCTGGTCTACGGCCATGACCGCACCAATGGATTGCTGCAAGCCTTCGCACTGGGATTCATGAAAGCCACCGCGCGCAACAGCTACGGCTCGATTTTTGCCTACGGGCACGATGGGGCGAACTCCTCCCTGGCCTTCGCGGACCCGGCCTACCAGTTGGGCTTCGGGTTTATCCCCTCGCGCAGCGAGGGCGCCAGGGAAACCTCCACCGGGGTGCAATTGAGCCAGCTGTGCCGCCAGCTCATCTTGGCCAAGGGCGCCAAGGCGAAATCCAGCTAGCCGCAACGGCGCAACGCAAAATCATCAGCAAGACGAAGTGGGATTGAAGTGAAGAAGTTTCTGGCATTGGGTGATTCATTCACCGAAGGCGTCGGCGATGTTGATGCACAACGTCCAAACCAGGTGCGCGGATGGGCCGATCGAGTTGCCGAAGTGCTCAGCGCCCAGGGGGATTGGGAATATGCCAACCTTGCGGTGCGGGGCAAGAAAATTGGCCAGGTGATCAACCAGCAGCTGGACCAGGGGCTGTCCATGGCCCCGGACCTGGTGAGCATCTACGCCGGCGGCAATGACATTTTGCGGCCCACCGCGGATTTGGACGCGCTGATGCGCGGCTATGAGGGAATGGTCCGCCGCTTTTCCGAGGCCGGTTGCACCGTGATGCTCTTCACCGGTTTTGATACTGTCGAGTCCCCGCTGTTTTCCAGGACTCGCCCGCGCACGGCCATCTATAACGAGAAGGTCCGCGAGATCGCCGACAAGCACGGCGCGATCATCGCCGACTACTGGCGCTGGCGGGAATTCTCGGACCTGCGGTACTGGGCGGCCGACCGCCTGCATATGAATGAGCTTGGCCATGCGCTGATGGCTTCCAAGGTGCTCAACCTCCTGGGCGAAGAGCAGGTGGCCGAGGGCAACTGGGCCGAACAGATCCAGGCACCGGTGCTGCCCGAGCTGGCCGTGAACTCGCGCGGCGAGAAGCTCAAGGAAGAATTGGGCTGGGCCACCGAGCATTTGGTGCCGTGGATCAAGCGCCGCCTGACCGGAACGTCCTCCGGGGACTCCTTGTCAGCCAAGTATCCAGAGTACGTTCGGCTGGCCCTCCCGGCGAGCTAGAAGTTTTGTGACAGTTTTTCTGCCGAGGCGTCTTTGATGTTCCGCGCGCGGCAGGTAACATGGTGGTGTGCTGCGGGTCTGTGACCGGCAGCGTGCGCCATAGACGGATGGCGGGAGAGTCCCGTTCACACCATGGACGGGCGCCGTAGGAGCAATTCCTCCCCAGGAAACTCTCAGGCCCCCGTACCGCCATCACGAGGCAACTCTGGAAAGTAGCCGGCCAGTACCGGTTCACCGAAGGTGCAAGCGCCCGGCTTAGTTGGCCGGACGCGTAAAACTCTCAGGTAGTGCAACAGGGATGGGGAGGCAAAGCGTCCTTCCTTTGGCATGCGCCAAGACAGATCCCCGTGGAGACTCCAGCACCATGACCATCACGCAGATTTCGGCTTCTACGAATAGCGAATTCGTTGCCCGCCATATCGGCCCGCGTCCTTCCGACGTAGACACCATGCTTCAGACTCTGGGCTACAACAGCCTCGAAGACCTGATCGACACCGCCGTTCCGGCAGACATCCGCCAAGATGCCATGCTGGATATCCCAGCCGCCCTGAGCGAAACCCAGGCACTGGCCCACCTGCGTGACCTGGCCTCCAAGAACGTCATGAAGACCCAGATGATCGGCCAGGGCTTCTACGACACCATCACCCCCGCGGTCATCCGCCGCAACATCGTGGAAAACCCGGCCTGGTACACCGCCTACACCCCGTACCAGCCAGAAATCTCCCAGGGCCGCCTCGAAGCCCTGCTGAACTTCCAGACCATGGTCATGGACCTGACCGGACTGCCGATCGCCAACGCCTCGCTGCTGGACGAATCCTCCGCCGCCGCCGAAGCGGTGCTGATGATGCGCCGTGCCAACAAGAAGAAGGCCAAGGGCAAGACCGTCCTGGACTCCAACATCTTCCCGCAGACCATCAAGGTCGTGCAGGGCCGCGCCGACGCGCTGGGCTTCGAAGTCGAGGTCGCTGACCTCTCCGCAGGCCTGCCAGAAGGCGACATCTCCGGCATCGTGCTGCAGCAGCCAGGCAGCAACGGCTCCATCAGTGAGCACGCCGGCATCATCGCCGCCGCCAAGGAAGCCGGCGCCATGGTCACCGTGATCGCCGATCTGCTGGCACTGACCATGATCACCCCTCCAGGCGAGCAGGGCGCCGATATCGCCGTGGGCAACACCCAGCGCTTCGGCGTGCCGCTGTTCTTCGGCGGACCGCACGCAGCCTACATGGCAGTGGCCGATGGCCTGACCCGCTCAATGCCAGGACGCCTGGTCGGTGTTTCGGTGGATGACGCAGGAGTTCCTGCCTACCGCTTGGCCCTGCAGACCCGCGAGCAGCACATCCGCCGCGAGAAGGCCACCTCCAACATCTGCACCGCCCAGGCATTGCTGGCCATCTGCGCCTCCATGTACGCGGTGTACCACGGTCCAGCAGGCCTGAAGCAGATCGCATCGCGCGCCAACAACCACGCCCGCGTGATCGCCAGCTCGCTGGTTGCCGGGGGATTCACCCTGGCCTCGCAGACCTTCTTCGACACCGTGGTGGTGAACGTCGAGAACGCCGGGGAAACCATCGCCAAGGCCATCGAAGCGGGAATCAACCTGCGCAAGGTCAGCGACACCCAGGTCGGCATCTCCACCGATGAGACCACCACCTCGGGCATTGTGAAGTCCCTGCTGGAGGTCTTCGGCGTGCAGCTCTCGGCTCCTGAAGGTTTCGAGATCCCTGCAGGCCAGGTGCGCACCAGCGACTTCATGACCCACCCGATCTTCAACACCATCTCCTCCGAGACCCAGATGATGCGCTACCTGCGCCGCCTCTCGGATCGCGACCTGGCGCTGGACCGCACCATGATCCCGCTGGGCTCATGCACCATGAAGCTGAACTCCGCAGCCGAGATGGAATCCATCACCTGGCCAGAGTTCGCTTCCATCCACCCTTACGCACCAGCCGAGCAGACCGAGGGCTGGCGCGAGCTGATCACCGACCTGGAAGGCCGCCTGACCGCGATCACCGGCTACGCTGGCGTCTCCATCCAGCCAAACGCCGGCTCGCAGGGCGAATACGCGGGCCTGCTGGCCATCTCGGACTACCACGCATCGCGTGGCGAGGGACAGCGCAATGTCTGCCTCATCCCGGCTTCCGCCCACGGCACCAACGCCGCCTCGGCAGTGCTGGCCGGCATGAAGGTCGTGGTCGTGAAGACCGCAGCCGACGGCACCATCGACGCCAATGACCTGGATGCCAAGATCGAGGCCAACAAGGACGTCCTCTCGGCCATCATGATCACCTACCCATCCACCCACGGGGTCTACGACGCCGATGTGCGCGAGGTCTGCGACAAGATCCACGCTGCCGGCGGACAGGTGTACATCGACGGCGCCAACATGAACGCCATGGTGGGCCTGGCCCAGCCGGGCAAGTTCGGCGGAGACGTCAGCCACCTGAACCTGCACAAGACTTTCTGCATCCCGCACGGCGGCGGCGGCCCGGGCGTTGGCCCGATCGGCGTCGGCGAGCACCTGCTGCCATTCCTGCCAGGCGATGCCTCGGGCACCTACACCGAGCGCGACGGAGTGCCGGTAGTGGCTACCGCCTTCGGCTCGGCCGGGGTACTGCCGATCTCCTGGGCCTACATCGCGATGATGGGCGGGGAAGGGCTGACCGAGGCCACCAAGCACGCCATCCTGAATGCCAACTACATTGCCAAGCGCCTGAACGAGCACTTCCCCGTGCTGTTCACCGGCAACAAGGGCCTGGTTGCCCACGAGTGCATCCTGGACCTGCGCGAGCTGACCGCGAAGACCGGTGTGACCGCAGAAGATGTGGCCAAGCGCCTGATCGACTTCGGCTTCCACGCACCGACCCTGTCCTTCCCGGTGGCCGGCACCCTGATGGTGGAGCCTACCGAATCCGAGGACCTGGGCGAGATCGAGCGCTTCATCGAAGCCATGATCACCATCCGCCAGGAAATGGAAGAGGTGCTCTCCGGGGTCTACACCATCGAGCAGTCCCCGCTGCGCAACGCTCCGCACACGGTCTCCGCTGTGGTCAACAGCGGCTGGGACCGCAAGTACTCGGTAGAGCAGGCCGCCTTCCCGGTAGCCAGCTTGAAGTCCGACAAGTACTTCCCGGCCGTCGGACGCATCGACGGCGCCGGTGGCGACCGAAACCTGATCTGCTCCTGCCCGGCTCCTGAAGCCTTCGAAGACTAGGAAGACTTTGAGATGACTGAGACTACGCAAGAACTCAAGCACACCGCCCTGCATGCCCAGCACGCAGAGCTCGGCGCCAACTTCACCGACTTCGGCGGCTGGGATATGCCGCTGAAGTACGGTTCGGAACTGGCCGAGCACAAGGCCGTGCGCTCCACCGCTGGCCTGTTCGACCTGTCCCACATGGGCGAGGTATACCTTTCCGGCCCGCAGGCCGGCACCGCGCTGAACACCGCGCTGGCTGGCAACTTCACCATCATGAAGGTGGGCAAGGCGAAGTATTCGCTGATCCTCGATGCCGAAGGCAAGATCATCGATGACCTGATCGTGTACCGCCTGGCAGAAGAAGAATTCCTCGTGGTGCCCAATGCCGGCAACGCCGAGGTTGTGGCCGCGGCCCTTCAAGAGCGCGCTGCAGGATTCGACGTGCAGGTGGATAACGCCTCGGCCCGCCAGAGCCTGATCGCAGTCCAGGGACCCAACGCGCAGGCGATTGTCTCCAAACTGGCAGCGGATGCCGAAACCGCCCAGAGCGTCACAGAGCTGAAATATTACGCTGCGGCCAAGCTGGTGCTCGGCGGTATCGACGTGCTGCTGGCGCGCACAGGATACACCGGCGAAGACGGCTTCGAATTGATCATCGACAATGAACAAGCCGCCGAACTGTGGGCCAAGATCATCGCGGTTGGCGCGGACCACGAATTGGTTCCGTGCGGCCTGGCCGCTCGCGACTCGCTTCGCCTGGAAGCGGGCATGCCGCTGTACGGCAACGAGCTGAGCCTGGATCGCACCCCATTTGATGCGGGATTTGGCCCAGTGGTCTCCTTCAAGAAGGAAGAGGACTTCGTAGGCCGCAAGGCACTGGAGTCCCTGCGCGAGCAGACCCCGGCACGCAAGCTGGTTGGCCTGAAGGGCCTGGGAAAGCGCGCGGGACGCGGC
Organism: Glutamicibacter sp. FBE19; assembly: GCF_015524875.1. NCBI lineage: Bacteria > Bacillati > Actinomycetota > Actinomycetes > Micrococcales > Micrococcaceae > Glutamicibacter > Glutamicibacter sp. FBE19. The sequence goes on from NZ_JACKQN010000009.1 coordinate 38,794, forward strand.
GGCTACGCCATCGTGAAGGACGGGGCCACTGTTGGTGAAATCACCTCCGGACAGCCTTCTCCGACCCTCGGCTACCCGGTGGCCCTGGGGTATGTGGATGCGGAATTCAGCGAAGTCGGCACCGAGCTGGAAGTAGATCTGCGCGGTAAGACTTTGCCATTTGTCGTCGTCGAACTGCCGTTCTACACGCGAGCCAAGTAACGTTAAACATCAGTAGGGCCAAGCCATACGCCCGCTTATTCCCTTGGGAGAGGAAATACCGTGAGTAAAGTTCTTTCGTCATTGCGCTACTCGGCCGAGCACGAGTGGATCGATGCATCGTCCCCAGCCAAGGTCGGCATCACCCAGATCGCTGCAGACGCCCTGGGCGACGTGGTCTACGTGGACCTGCCAGAGGTTGGCGATTCCGTCAGCGCCGGTGAAACCTGCGGCGAGGTGGAATCCACCAAGTCGGTATCCGACCTGTACTCGCCAGTGACCGGCACGGTAGTTGCCATCAACGACGAGGCTGTTGACAACCCCGCAATCCTGAACGAAGATCCCTACGGTGCCGGCTGGCTGTTCACCGTAGAAGTGACCGAAGAGGGTCCGCTGCTGTCGGCAGCAGACTACGCAAGCACCAACGGTGGAGACGTCCAGTAATGAGCAACCCGACTTTTGAATCCCTAGCACCAGCATCGCTGACCCAGTCGCTGGCTGCCCTTGACCCAGAGGTAGCGCAGCGCATCGACGCTGAACTGGCCCGCCAGCAGCGCGGCCTGGAAATGATCGCCTCGGAAAACCACACCGCCCAGGCCGTCATGCAGGCCCAGGGCTCGGTGCTGACCAACAAGTACGCCGAAGGCTACCCGGGCCGCCGCTACTACGGCGGCTGCGAAGAAGTCGACGTTATCGAGACCCTGGCCATCGAGCGCATCAAGGAACTGTTCGGCGCGAACTTCGCCAACGTCCAGCCGCACTCCGGCGCCCAGGCCAACGCCTCGGTCTACCACGCACTGGTCCGCCCAGGCGACACCGTGCTGGGATTGAACCTGGCGCACGGCGGGCACCTGACCCACGGCATGAAGCTGAACTTCTCCGGCCGCTTGTTCAACATCGTTCCCTACGGCGTGAATGAAGAGACCAACGTGGTGGACATGGACGAGGTGGAGCGCCTTGCCATCGAGCACCAGCCGAAGATGATCGTGGCCGGCTGGTCGGCGTACCCGCGCCAGCTGGACTTCCAGCGCTTCCGCGAGATCGCTGACAAGGTCGGTGCCTATCTGTTTGTGGACATGGCGCACTTCGCCGGCCTGGTCGCTGCCGGCTTGCACCCATCTCCTGTGCCTTACGCCCACGTGGTCACCTCGACCACCCACAAGACTTTGGCTGGTCCTCGTGGCGGCATCATCCTGTCGAACGATGCCGAGATCGCCAAGAAGCTGAACTCTGCAGTGTTCCCTGGCCAGCAGGGCGGCCCGCTGGAGCACGTGATTGCTGGCAAGGCGGTGGCCTTCAAGATCGCCGCGTCCGAAGAGTTCAAGGAGCGCCAGCAGCGCACCTTGGCTGGCGCGAAGATCCTTGCTGAGCGCCTGGCCCAGGAGGATGTGGCGGCCAAGGGCATCAGCGTGCTGACCGGTGGCACTGATGTGCACCTGGTTCTGGTTGACCTGCGCAACTCGGAGCTCGATGGCCAGCAGGCCGAGGATTTGCTGGCGCAGGTGGAGATCACCGTGAATCGCAATGCGGTGCCGTTTGATCCTCGTCCGCCGATGGTGACCTCGGGGTTGCGCATCGGTACTCCGGCGCTGGCAACCCGCGGTTTCTCGGAGGCGGCGTTTGCTGAGGTTGCCGAGATCATCGCGCAGGCGTTGATTGCTGGTGCTGAGGGCGATACCTCGGTGTTGCCGGAGCTGAAGGACCGGGTTCTGAAGCTGGCCGAAGCCCATCCGCTGTACCCGGACCTGGCCAAGGTTTCCGAGTAGCACCATCTTGTGAGGATGGGGGCCCGGAAGGCGGAAACATTCGCTTTTCGGGCCCGCAGTCTTTCATCCGCAGAAGTTCACCCCACGCTGTGCGGAAGTTCCGATGCAAGGATGACCTCTTGCACACCACACCATCTTTCCGGAGTGAGCACTCCGGATTGCCGACGTTCTAAGGATGTGACCCGCCATGGCGGTAAGCGTATTCGATCTTTTTTCGGTTGGCATTGGACCCTCGTCCAGCCACACCGTGGGGCCAATGCGTGCGGCGCACGCATTCATCGCCCAAGTAATCCGTGAAGAGAAGATGGATGCCCTGGATAATATCCGGGTCGATGTCTACGGCTCACTGGCCGCGACCGGACGCGGGCACGGAACTTTCACTGCCATCATGCTGGGGCTTGAAGGCTTTGAACCCGAAACGGTGCTGCCTTCGCAGGTTGATGAACGCCTGGAACAGATGGATGCCACTGGAATCTTGCAGTTGGGAGCGCAGCTAGGTCAGCGCAAAGACCTGAACTACTCCGTCAATGACATGGTCCAACACCCGTTGACCGTACTGCCGCGCCACACCAACGGAGTGAAGTTTGTAGCTCTCGATTCACAGGGCAATGAACTGACCAATGAAACGTTCTTCTCAGTGGGCGGCGGCTTCATCGTGCGTGAAGGTGCTGAAGAGCGCATCGAGAAGAATCTGGAAGAAAAGCTGCAACAGCAGCCATACCCTTTCACCACTGCTGCCCAGCTTTTGGAGCATGTGAAGGCCACGGGCAAGTCCATTGCCGACATCATGATGTCCAATGAATTGGCCTACCGCAGCCAGGACGAAATCCGATCAGGACTGGTCCACATCTATCAGGTGATGGAGGACTGCAAGGACTCAGCCTTAGAACGCACCGGTGTGCTGCCCGGCGGGCTCAAGGTGCGCCGCCGCGCGCCGGAATGGCATGAGCGCCTGCGCAAGGAAGACAAGGACCGCGACCCTGTCTACTGGCAGGAATGGATCAACCTTGTCGCTTTGGCGGTGAATGAGGAGAACGCTTCCGGCGGCCGTGTGGTGACTGCGCCGACCAATGGCGCGGCCGGCATCATCCCAGCGGTCTTGTTCTACGCCACCCACTATGCCCCAGGTGCCAAGTACTGGAATGAAGAGGAAAGAAACGACGCCGTAGTGCGCTTCCTGCTCACCGCAGGCGCAGTGGGAGTGCTCTACAAGGAACAGGCCTCGATCTCCGGCGCTGAGGTTGGCTGCCAGGGCGAAGTCGGCTCGGCCTCGTCGATGGCCGCTGGCGGCCTCGCCGAAATTCTCGGTGGCACGCCGGCACAGGTGGAAAACGCAGCGGAAATCGCCATGGAGCACAATCTCGGGTTGACCTGTGACCCCATTGGAGGTCTGGTCCAGATTCCATGCATCGAGCGCAATGCGATTGCTGCATCCAAGGCAGTGAATGCTGCCAAGATGGCGCTGATGGGTGACGGCGAGCACCATGTCACCTTGGATGAAGTCATCATCACAATGCGCGAAACTGGCAAGGACATGAGCGATAAGTACAAGGAAACGGCCATGGGCGGTTTGGCCGTCAACGTGGTCGAATGCTAATCGCTAGCTGAGCTTTACTTTCGGGAGGCCGGTTGATCCGGCCTCCCGAAGCCATTTAATGTGAGATGCATCGTTGTTGTTGGCTATCAGCCTCGGGTTTCTGATAGAACTGGCAATACACGCAGCATGAATCCATGCTTCGGAATTTCAGGAGGTGAGCTTCATGGACGGCAGTTCTAGTCGATCTATATACCTGCGAGCTCACCAGTTCCTTTCTTCATGCGCCAGCTGATTTTCCTGATCTAGGACAGCTCTGCGTCCGGCGAGTTCGCAGCCTAACCACCCTTGGCATGCGCAAATTGGCGCACGCAAATACTGACTGATTTATCACCCAATTTATCGGGTGGGGAGCAGTGAGTAGTTGCTTGTGAGCCTTGAAATTGCGCCAAACGAACCGTTTGGATGACCATTATGTTCACCTTCGAATACGTAGACTTTTCAACTACTTCCCAGGAAATCCGCACCTGCCTCGCAGCTGATGCATACCAGCGCCTTGCCGCGTTGCTCAGGGAACTGGAGCTGGGGCAGCTCATCGAGCAATTTGAGGCCTTGAAGACAACCGACGCTGCGATCCTTTACCGCATGCTGGACAAAGAGCGGTCGTTGGAAGTCTTCCAAGAACTCGATGCACCAGTACAGGCAGAACTCATCGAGACGCTCCAGGAAGAGTCGGTCGTTGACGCATTCGCCGCGTTGGAACCCGCAGACCGGGTTGCGCTGCTTGACGAGCTGCCGGCCACCGTTGCCACGCAGTTGCTTGCTGGCCTGGACGCCCGGCAGCGCCAAGCGACCGGGGTGCTGCTGGGCTACCGGGATTCAAGCGCCGGGCGGGTCATGTCGGCCCACTTCCTCTCCACGCATCCGGAGCTCACCGCCGGGCAGACCCTGGATCGAATTACCCCTCAACTGGGCACTACGGAACACTGCCACATCATCATGGTGGTTGATCGCACCCGCCGGTTCATCGGAGCGGTGCGGCTGGCCGATCTGCTCGGACGGCCTCGGGAGCAGCTCATCTCTGACTTCAGCGTGGAAGTACCTGCCGCACAGGCCTCCGCGCCTGGCATCGAGGCAGCGCGCAGGGCTGTCGAACGCCACCTGGACTTGATGCCGGTGCTTGACAATGAGGGACGATTGATTGGCGTGCTTCCACTGGGCGAGGCCATCGACCTGCTCGAAGACGCCGAAGAATCACGCACCGCACGCAGCGCTGGATCCGAGCCGTTGTATCGCCCATACCTTGGCACTCCGCTGCGCAAGCTGGTGCGAGCCCGTGTGGTTTGGCTGCTGGTCTTGGCCATCGGCGCCACGCTCACTGTGCAAGTGCTCGCCACCTTCGAACAGACCTTGGAGTCCATGGTCGTGCTCAGCTTGTTCATTCCGCTGATCGTTGGCATTGGCGGAAATACAGGCAACCAGGCGGCCACCACTGTCACAAGGGCCCTGGCCATGGGAGATGTGCGGGTGAGCGACTTGGTCCGCGTCATTTTCCGGGAAGTGCGTATCGGGGCAATGCTGGGAGTGTGCTTGGGCGCTATTGCCTCCCTCGTTGCCGGCGTCGTTTTTGAACTGAAGGTCGGCCTGATCATCGGGATAACGCTCGTGGCACTGTGCAGTGTGGCGGCGGCCGTTGGGGGAGCGATGCCGATCATCGGTAAGTTCTTCAAAGCCGACCCGGCGGTCTTCTCCAACCCATTCATCTCCACCTTCGTGGACGCTGCTGGGCTGATCGTGTACCTCACCGTGGCAGTACTCGTCCTGGGCCGGTGATCTTTGCGCTCGATGGTGCTGGGCGGAATAAATCAGGCGACCTCAACGTCACACTAGGTATGCCACAAAGCAAGTTATTCAGCCCAGTCACCATCCCCGCCAAGAACGGAACAGGACTCCAGCTGCGCAATCGCGTGGTTCTGCCACCGATGTGCCAATATTCCATCATCGAGCGCAACGGAGTGCCAACCACATGGCACCTCGCGCATCTGGGATCCATGGCCCACGGCGGTTTTTCCCTTGTCATCGCCGAGGCAACGGCAGTCGCTGCCGAGGGGCGGATCTCTGACCGGGACGCCGGATTATGGAACGACGAGCAGGTCGAAGCCTGGAAGCCCATCACCGAATACATCCGCTCCCATGGCGCTGCCGCCGGGGTGCAGCTGGCCCACGCCGGCGCGAAGGCCTCCACCTACGGATGGCTCAAAGAGCTGGAGGAAGCTGGCCTCTCGGGCAGCATCAGTGTCGAAGACGGCGGTTGGGAAACCTTCACGTCCGCGCCGAGCGGGCTGTTCGACCTGAAGCCGGCAACAGCCATGAGCCGTGAGCAGATTGCCGAGTCCGTCCAGGATTGGGCAGCAGCGGCACAGCGTGCCGATGCGGCCGGATTTGATCTCATCCAGATCCACGCAGCGCACGGTTATCTGATCCACCAGTTCCTGTCTCCACTGACCAATCAGCGCACCGATGAATATGGCGGAAGCTACGAGAATCGCACCCGATACTTGCGTGAAATCATCCAGGCGATCTCGGCCGTTTGGCCGGCAGATAAGCCGCTGGGCATTCGTTTTTCAGGTGAAGACTGGGTGGAAGACGGATGGGGCATTGCCGACACGGTGAAACTCGCCGGAGAACTGTATGAGCTCGGGGTGCGTGCATTTGACCTCTCAAGCGCGGGCATCGGGCCCTTCCGTGGGCCAACGGGGCCGGGGTACCAGGTGCCCCTGGCGCAGGCAGTCAAGCAGGCCCTGCCGGACGATGCATTTGTCACCGCCGTAGGCTCTATCACCGATGCCATCCAGGCTGAGCATATTATGGTCTCAGGGCAGGCCGACGGCGTGAGCGTTGGACGCGCTGCCTTGGGCAATCCGCAGTGGCCAAACCATGCTGCCCAGCAGCTTGGCGCCGAGAAATCGCACCCTCCGCAGTACTGGCGTGGCCGCTGGTAAATTGTTGCCGCCATGCTGATTTCTTTCCAATCACAAGTTAGTTTCTGGTTACCTCTTCCAGCCACTGAATAGTGATGTTAGGTTAGTCCCACGGATCTAGTCGCAAGGCGGCCAAGGGTCGCGTGCGGAAGGGAGTCAGCATGGCACTACGCGCGGATTCTAATGGAATCGACGCTTCGCTCTATCGAAGGAATGGATCATGGAGCACGGCTCTCGTGGATGCTTCACTGGGTACGACGGGTGCTCAAGAAGCAGCTGATCGGCTTCCAGGGGATGTCGCCAAATTGCTCAAGTCCCAGCAAGCCCAGGCTGAAGATATCCAAGCATTGATTGGTGCGTTGGAACCTGCCGAAGGACTGCGAGCACCGGTTGCAAGATTCGTCGCTGTCCATGACGGCGAAGTTGTACTCAATGAAATCATTCCCGGGCTCAAGGTCCAGACTCCAACGGTGGATGTCGGACCTTTCCCGAATTTCACGGCATTGGCACGTGCTCGCGGTGGTTCCTTCTCTTATCTGGTTGCTGAAGTGGGCAAGGACGGTGGCGAAGTGCATCTTTACAACACGTCATCGCCTGAGCGCATCGCTAGCCAAGGCATTGTTGGACTGCCCGAGGAAATTCACCACGCTCGGAAGGTGCCCGGTGAATACGACCAGCCCAAGGCCCAGGCTGCTGCCGACGAAATGGTGCGCAGGAACGCAGATGAAGTCGCCGAGCTGATTACAAAGATGTCTGCGGAAAATTACGTTCGATTGATCGTGATCTCCGGGGATATCAAGGCTCGCGAATCGGTCATTGCCCAATTGCCGGTGGCCTTGCGGGATTACGTGGAAGTCATCGATTCGCACACGAGAACTGGTGGTGCTGATTCAAAACAGGTTGATGCCCGGGTCGCCAAGCTTATCGAGGACGTGAAGTCCAAGGCACTGGCTGATCTGGAAGCGAAAGTCGCGGCGCAGTCAGGCAACGGCCGTTCGCTCTTGGCCGTGGGCCTGGAGGAAGTGGTGACAGCGTTGCAGTCGGCACAGGCTGAAACTGTGCTTGTCGGGCAATACCAGGACGAGCACACCTTGCGTGCCCTGAGTGCCGAGCCCTGGATTGCCCATCAAGAAGGGGATGACCACGCAGAATTGGTTGCCGGTGAGTGGCCGGCACCGGAAGTGCTCTTGCGGGCCACCGCTTTGACGGATGCGACTATTCGATATGTCCCGGATTCGGTCATACCTGACGGGGCAGGAATTGCTGCACTGCTGCGTTGGGCGAAGCCCTGACCCCTCAATAATATGAAATTGGGCTCTTGCCACGAGGAAAAATCGTGTCAAGAGCCCATTGCCATGCCAGAACCTGCCCCAGCTTTCAGCCGGAGAACAACGGCTTAGCGATCATGATTCTCGGGAGCGCCATGAGCTGGATCAGCGGGAGGCGTCGACGAGTGCCCGGGAGACGGAGGATAGTCCTGCGGGTAAGGCGATTGGGCCTGCGGTGCGGACGGATCCATCGGTGGCGCCCAATAAGCCTGGCGCGGGTGAGGCACCGGCTGGGCCATCGGCCAGGGCTGCAGTAGCGGCGGCCGAGTCATGGGCGGGATTGGCCCTGCGGTGCGGGCGACGTCGTTCTTGCTGGAAAGCTTGACCAGGGCAAATGTCAGCAGCGCCGTGAAGAGGACCGAGAAGAGCAAGGACATCGGACCGGATGACGTTGCATTCAAATCCACCTGGCCCATTGCTCCGAGCAAGAACAAGAAGGTGTTGTTGATAATGTGCATGGCCATTGCAGCTTCCAAGCCGCCGGTGCGCCAGGTGAGATAGCCGGCAGCGATGGCAAACGCCGTCACATCCAGCCGGCCATAAACGTCGTAGAGATGGCCAAAGGTGAACAAGGGCACCGGCAGGAGAATGGCAAAAAGGGGGTGCTTCAGCCAGCTGCCGATGATCTGCATCAATGCTCCACGGAACACCAATTCCTCGGCAGCACATTGAAATGGTGTCAGCAAAATGACCAGGAGAGCGAAAAAGAGCGGATCAGCCGGACCCTGGACCGCAGCCATGTCAGGTTGCCCTCCCACCCCGGCGGCCGTCAGGCCGAAGCTCAGGGCGAAGTAGGCAGCAAATAAGAGGGAACTGGTGCCGAGGGCCATTGCGAACCAGCGCCAGCGCAATCTTCCAGCGACGGAAATCAACTGGCCGACAGGCTTGGAACCGAGCAATAGATAGGCCAGATATACCGCGGGGATCATGATGATCAATGACGCCATCGTGATGGTGAAATCGATGGGCGAGGTCATGTCCAGGTCTGCCTCGGTGAGGAGGGAGTCTGGCGCGCCATTTGGATCAGCCGCCCAATTGGCGGGGTTCACCAGGGCCACTACGAAGATAATCAGCATGACGACGATGAACAGTGCTACAAAAAAACCCAGCCCGGTTCCGGCAAAAGCCAGCGGGCGCCACCAGCGGTAATCATGGTTTCGACGCATTAGCCGGTGGAAGGGAAAACTTTGTTCCCCGGCAGCTATGGGCGCAGGGGGCTGCAGAAAGTGTGGCGAGCTCATAGGTCAATTCTCCCGCTGATCACCCATTGCGACATGAACCTTGCGGAGGATTTATCGGTCATCCCAAGGTAGCCACCGTGGTGCTCATAGACTTGTTGCAGACGATTCGCCTTTATTGATTTGGAGAAAGACCCAGTGGGCCACCATCACCATGACGAACCGATATTGCAGGATCCCAAACGACGGCGCCGTGCCTCGATCATCTTGTGGGCATTGCTCGCGCCTATCGGCGTGCTGGCAATGGTCATGGTCATCGTCCTATGGCCCCAAGGAACGTACAACAAGTTCGCCCTCGATGGCTCCATGGATACCGCTGGTGGTGCCACGATGGCGACCGGCACCGTAACCCGGAGCGGTGTTGAGACCTGTCCTTCGTCCCAAGGGCTGGAAGACGTGGGCGGCAAGACCTTGGAATGCACGGTCACCTATGTCATGCCAGCGTCAGGCGGGGCGGAAATCCAGATGGAAATTCCGCCTGAAATGCTGCAATCCCGGGACGCCCGGCCCGGCGATGCCTTGCGCTATTTGGACCTGTCCAAGGTAGATACCACCAGCGGCAGTCCCTACGTCTTTGTCGACTTCGTGCGGACCTTGCCCATGACCCTGCTGGCTATTGCCTACGGGATAGTTGTCGTGCTGGTGGCTGGGTGGCGTGGTGCGCGAGCGGTCATCGGCTTGGTTGGCGGCATCGCGTTCATGATCTTCTTCATGGTCCCGGCGCTGATCGAGGGCGGGAATCCCGTGGTGGTCGGCCTGACCGGTGCCACGGCCATCATGTTCGTGGCGCTGTATTTTGCCCATGGCTTGAATGCCAAGACATCAACGGCGCTGCTGGGGACGCTCTTTGGCTTGGGAGTGACCGCGGCATTGGCGCTGTGGCTGACGGACGCGGCGGCGCTGACCGGCGCTAATGACGAGTCGGCAATGACCTTGTCTACTGTGGCGCCGCAAATTTCCCTGCCTGGCCTGCTGATCTGCGGCGTGCTGGTCGGCGGAATGGGTGTGCTCAACGATGTCACAATCACCCAGTCCGCCACGGTATGGGAGCTGGCCGAAACTTCGCCCAGGGCTTCGGCCAAGGAACTGTTCTTCCGCGGCATGCGCATTGGCCGGGACCACATTGCCTCAACGGTATACACCATTGCCTTCGCATACGCCGGGGCCGCGCTGCCAATCCTGGCCATAGCGGCGATGAGCAACCAGGGATTCGGTGTGACGCTGGGCTCAGGGGAGATGGCCGAGGAAGTTATCCGGATACTTATTGGTTCTATTGGCTTGGTACTGGCTATTCCTGTCACGACGGCCATAGCGGTCATGGTGGTGAAGGCCACCGGTACTGGCGGAGCACACGGCAAGCGATCCTTGTTTGCCGCCAACGCAGACGCCTAGGTGCGAACGGTTCTCAAAAGTAATGTAGAATTGTTCTCAATAGCAAACGTGTTTGGATGGAGAACTCATATGAAGAAGTATCGCTCATTGCTTGCAGCCGCCGTCGCTGTGCCCGCAGCGGGAATGATCCTCGTCGGGTGCGCCGGGACTGGCAGCGAAGCCAGCGAAGCTGATACCTCTGCAGTCAAAGTGGTGGCAACGACCAATGTCTATGGCCAGGTTGCCCGTGCTGTGGGAGGCGACACCGTCAGCGTCAGCGAGATTATCACCTCGGCTGCCCAGGACCCTCACTCATATGAGCCAACCACCCGCGACAAACTCACCGTTTCTGAAGCGAATATCGTTGTTGCCAACGGCGGGGGATACGACCAGTTCATGGATTCGCTGGTCCAGTCCCTGCCCAGCGACCAGGCTTCGGGCGTTCAGCTGATTCACGCGGTGGATTCTTCGCCTATTGCCAAGGAGCATGAGGAAGAAGCGCATGAAGGCGAAAGTGCCGAGGAGCATGCCGAGCATGCCGAAGAGGAAGCGCATGAGGAGCATGAAGGCCACGATCATGCCGGCTACAACGAGCACATCTGGTACGACCTGGACTCCATGTCGGCCTTGGCCGATGAGCTGGCCACCACCTTCGGCAAAACCGATGCCGCCAACGCGCAGCAATATACGAAAAACGCCGAAGAGTTCAATGCCGGCATCAAGAAGCTGCAGAGTCAGCTGCGCGACGCCAAGCTCGAGGACAAGAAGTTCATCATGACTGAACCAGTGCCGTACCACCTTCTGGATGATGCAGGCATGGAGGACATCACGCCTGAAGGGCTGAGCGAGGCCATCGAAGAAGGGGAAGGCATTGCGCCAATGACCCTCAAGAAGGCCCAGGACCTGTTGGAAGGCGGCAATACCGACGTCCTCGCTTACAACGTGCAGACCGAGGGAAATGAGACCAAGGCGCTGAAAAAGGATGCTGAATCCGGCAAGGTGCCAGTCGTCGATTTCGCAGAAACCATCCAGGATGATTCAAGCTACCTGGATTGGATGAAATCCAACATTTCCAACTTGGCTTCCGCGATCAATGGCTAGCGGGTACGTAGACTACATGTATGGCATTGATTCCTTCCCAAATTACTCAGGCGACAGGTAAAGCACGCGCCCTGATCGCCGAGCGATCGGTGCGAGCTGAAATAGCGCAAGGCCAAAGGGAAATACAACAAGCCGACCATGTCATCTTCTTTGCCGAAGGCCCCGGCCAGTTCTACCAACTAGGTGTCTGGCTGGGGACCTTTGAGCGTCTTGCCGCCCAAGGCCTGAGCATCGGCCTGGTATTGATGGATTCACTCAGCGCGCGGCAGGCATTGAACTCCAGCACACTGCCCCTGCTGTTCACGCGTTCCATGGAGCAAATCGAGTCCAGGCTGCGCGAGTGGAACACCAAGTCGATCAGCTACGTGAACAATGCCCAGCGGAACTTCACCATGCTGCGCTTCAACGGGCCAGCGCATATTCATCTGAACCATGGCGAGAGCGAAAAGGCCTCGATGGTTTCCAACCAGCTCAAGGCCTATGACTATGCCTGTGTTGCCGGACCCGCAGCGGTGGATCGCATCTGTGAAAACATCTCTCGATTCGATTCTTCGCACCTCGTGCAGATCGGGCGGCCGCAACTTGATGCCTTGGAATTGGAAGGACCCTCAGAGAAGATCCGGGTCCTCTACGCGCCAACATGGGAAGGCGATTCTTCGGCGATGGCCTATTCCTCGGTAATGAGGCTGGGCGAACGGATCCTTGCGCAGCTGGTCAACGATGACCGGTTCGACGTGCGTTTCCGCCCCCATCCGAAAACCGGCGATATCCTGGCCGAAGCCAAGAAGACCGTGGCTGCTTTGCAGTCGAGGTTCGAGTCGACCATGGATCCCGTTCCCGACGCTTCGCAATCCCTGGTCTGGGCCGACGTGGCCATTTGCGATACTTCAGCCATGGCCTACGACGCCGTGGCATTGAACATTCCGCTGCTGCTCGCCGCCGATCGCCCGAGCAAGCTGCGTGACGGGCTGCCGATGGAACAGCACCTTGGCAACGCCAACGGATTGGCGGACCGGGTAGCAAAACTGGCTGCCAGCGGAGTAGCCGGCCAGCAAAAACAACTGGCCCAGTACTTCTTCGCCACCACCGAGCCCGGGATGGCCACGAAAAAGCTGAACCAGCTGTTCTCCGGTCTGTAGCCGGACTTTTAGCGCTGTTTGAAAACGGTGTCCTGCCACTGGCGGTGAGGCGCCGGATCGTGGGAGAGCATCACGTGCTTCACATTGGTGTATTCGTCAAAGGAGTACTGGCTCATATCCTTGCCCATGCCTGAAGCCTTGTAGCCGCCATGGGGCATGTCCGAAACGATGAGGATATGCTCATTGATCCACACGCAGCCGGCCTGGATCTGCGCACTGGCCTTCATTGCACGGTCGACATTCTTCGTCCACGCGCTGGCAGCCAAACCGTAGGGCGTGTCATTGGCCAGATCCATGGCTTGCTCGTCATCGTCGAACGGCAGGGCCACCAGGACCGGCCCGAAAACTTCGTGCTGGACGATTTCTGAATCCTGGGCGGCACCGATGACCAGTGTTGGGCGATAGTAGAACCCGGGGCGTTCCTCGCGCCGGCCACCGGCCAGTATTTGCGCGCCGTCCTGCTTGGCGCGATCGACCATCGCCGAAACCTTTTCCAGATGCGCTTCGCTGATCAGCGAACCCATATCGGTGTCGGGATCTGAGGGACTGCCAACCACCATCGCATCCATCAGCTGCGCCACCCGCGCGGTGAACTTGTCGAAAACTGAAGAGTGCACATAGGCGCGGGTCGCCGCCGTGCAATCCTGGCCGGAATTGATTGTGGAACCGGCCACCGCACCGTGAGCCGCTGCCTCGATATCGGCATCGTCAAAGACGATGAATGGCGCCTTGCCGCCCAACTCCAAGTGCACGCGGTTTGCGCGTTCAGCGGCCATCGACATGATCTTCAGCCCTACCGCGGTGGAACCGGTGAACGAGGTCATCTTCACCAGAGGGTGGCGTACCAGTGTTGCCCCGACGGAAGGGCCATCGCCGACCACCACATTGAGAACACCGTCTGGCAAGCCCGAATCGCTTGCGGCCTTGGCGAAAAGCATGGACGTGCCGGGAGTGAGCTCACTGGGCTTGAGCACGATGGTATTTCCCGCGGCGATGGCCGGGAGCACCTTCCAGGCAGCCATCTGCAATGGATAGTTCCAGGGGCTGATCGAGCCGATGACGCCAATAGCCTCGCGGCGGATCATCGAGGTGGTGTTCCCTGCATAGTCGCCAGCAGCCAAGCCCTGGAGGTTTCTGGCGGCGCCGGCAAAGAAGTTCACATTGTCGATCGTTCCGGGGACGTCAAACTCCGTGGACATCCGAATGGATTTGCCGGTCTGCGCCGTTTCCACCTGGGCCAGCTCGCCGGCATGCGCCTGGAGCTCGCGGGCGAAGGCCAGCAGATGGTCAGAGCGTTCTGCCGGTGTCAGCGCGGACCAGGTCTTAAACGCCCGTGCCGCGGCTTGTACCGCTTGGTCCACCTGTTCCGCGCTCGCCGTATCAACGTCGAGCAATTTATCACCGGTCGCGGGGGAGACCCGCGGCAGGACAGGTCCCTGGCCGAGTACCTGCTCTCCGTTGATGAACTGATGTCCCAGAGTTGGGTTGTAGTAATCCATGGCGATGCTCCTGTGGATGCTCAGAGGGTGAAGTAGATCTTGCGAAGTGTTTCGGTCACGTCCCACCGGGTATGCATGCCGGCCTTCAAGCGCACAGCGGTGCCGGTGGCCAGCTCTATTTCCTGCGCGCTGAAACCGCCGCTGCCAAGAATTTGCAGCTTGCCGCGGCCGGAGAGCACGACAAAATACTCGTCGGCTTCGATATCTTGCATGGAGCCGGGCGACATTTCCCAAACTCCGATTTCAGCTTCGCCAACGGTGCTGACTTGTTGGAATCCTGTGGTTGCAGGAATCCGTCCCTCGATGCGCTGCCCTGTTTCTATCGGTTGGAGGGCAATGGGGAGCTCAAGCAGCTTTTCGCTCTCAGGGTTTGGAAGGAAATCTGTCATCAGGAATCGAACCCCATCCCGATCTTGTCCATGAATTTCAAGAATACGGAGCGCTTGCCTTCGTGGTGATCCGCCTTGACCAGATGGTTTGTCATGATTTTGACTCCCAGCCATGCGGCCGGTTCTGGTGGAAAGGGAATGGGTTTGGTGCGGACCAATTCCAGTTCTGTCAATTCGGTTTTTTCCCCGGAAAGCAAGTCCAGCATGACCTTGGCGCCGAACCGGGTCGCGCCGACTCCCAGCCCGGTGAACCCGGCGCAGTAGGCGACTTTGCCGCCATGGGTGAGGTCGAAAAAGGAGAAGAAGCGGGAGCAGGTGTCGATGGCCCCGCCCCAAGCGTGGGAGAACTTCACGCCGGATAACTGCGGGAAGCTGCCAAAGAAGTGCGCCGCCAACTTGTTGAAGGTCGCTTGATTGCTGTCGTAGCTTGAACGCACTTTTCTGCCGAAATGGTACACGGCATCGTACCCGCCGTAGAGGATCCGGAAGTTCCCATGGGCATCGATTGTTGGCCGCGAGTAGTGGAAGCGATTATTCATGTCGGCTAATCCAACCATTTGCTCCCAGCCGATGGCCGCGCGCTGCTCTTCGGTCAGGGGCTCGGTCATCAGGGCGTAGTCGTACACCGGGACGATACGGGCCCGGTGGCGCTTGAGCAGGGATGGGAAAACATTGGTTGCCAGGGCGACTCGCTCTGCCATGATGCTTCCGCCAGCGGTCAAGACCTGGACTGTGTCGCCGGCATCAGAGATTTCCAGAGCATGGGTATGCTCGTAGAATTCCACACCCAGCTCACGGCAAACCCGGGCAAGCTCCCATGCCAACTTGGCTGGATGCACCAGCGCCGTGGATTGGTGGTCTAATGCGCCAGCCAAGAAATCCGGCGAATTGATGACGGTTTTGACTTGCTGCTGGTCGAGGAAATCTACCCCGGATGATTCGGCTTCTTCCCTGGCCCAGGCAATCTGGTGGGCCTCGGTAGCCACGCTCAGGGAACCCTGGCGGACAAAGTCGACGTCCATGGCGTACTTCTGAACGGCAGCCTCGAACTCATCAAGGTTTTGCGCTCCAAGCCCGGCAAGCAGCGCATTTTCCTTGGGGAGATGATTCGCTCCGTTGGCTTCTCCATGCACGAGCGACGCTTCGCAGAATCCTCCGTTGCGTCCGGACGCGGCCCAGCCGATGCGTTGGCCTTCGATGAGAACCACCTGCCGTTGCGGGTCCCGCTCCTTGGCCTGCAACGCGGTCCACAGGCCCGTGTATCCACCACCGACGATTAGCAATTCTGCGGTGATTGAACCGTGCAGCGAAGCACTGGGTTCTGGACGATGTTCGTTGTCCAGCCAATAACTGGTGTGCTTGGCTGATGCCAGTGATTCGGCAATGAGAGATGAAGGGACTTCTGCTTCATGCCGGTCGAAAGTAATTTGATGCTGGGTGCTCATGGGTTCTTTCCTGGATTAATAGCGGAGTTGTGAGAATGCTATTGATCCAGGGGAACAACCATGGGGCCCTGGGGTTTTGCGGTTTGCTGGGCACGCAGGATGCCAGTTGAGAGCCAGTCGGCGATCAAGGCTTATCCCTCTTCTCGGCAGAAGATCCGCAAATTGAATGTGATTCATTACTTATCTAAACTTGAGCTTTTCCGCCTGTCAATAGATTGCCGGAAAGCGACAACCGGCTTCGCTGAATATGACACAGAATTGCCGCCCAGAACATCACGGCGAATTCTGGCAATGCCAGCAGCAGCATGAGATTTCCGTGCGCGGATGAATGCGCCGTCGCTGAATGATGATGTTCGCCCATCCATGGCAGGCCCAGAGCCATCGCCATATGGAGCATCCCCATCAGGGCGCTCATCACCAGCAGCTTTTGCGCCGGGGCGCCCCGCCAAACACCCCAGGCGCATTTGGTGCACCAGAGGGTCATGACCAGCAGAATGGACATCCACCACAGCGAATGCGGCAGAACAGCAATGCTGGCCAGATGCGCGAGGCCCAACCCCAAGGCGGCTGACCCGAGCACGCGATGTGCAGGGATCAGCCGCCGGGAAGGGCTAGGCGCTATCGCCGCAGCAACCATCGGTTTCCTTGGTGGAGCAGCATCCGTGCTGGACGGGGGCTGGTACATCTAGCACCGGGGAGCGGTCGAAGAAGCCCTCGGGGCGGATGGTGAAGCCCACGGTGTCAACCGGCATAATTGGCCAGTCCTCGGTGCGTGGGAAGTGGGTCAAGGCGAAGGTGTGCCACATGCTGATTTGCTCGCCATCGATATTCTTGTCGTCTTCAATCCACGAACCGATGCCATCGACCCCAGGGTTCTGGTTGACGAAATCACCGGTGGGGTAGCGGTGCGAAGCATCGCGTTTGGTTACCCAAAGCGCCTTTGAAGCGAATTCGGCCCGTCGATGAATCGAGGATTCGTCGGCGGCAAGCAGGGTTGGCAGTCCCTGGGACATGAGCTTGTAGCCTACCGGCTTGCCAAGGTAGTTCTTCGATTCAGGGTTGGTCACCACCCAGGTGCGGCCGGCAGTTGGGTTGTTATCGCGCACCGCTTGCTGCTCGGTGCCCAGCACCGTGTGGCTGCGGGTGAAGGCGTTGCCGCGAGGATTTTCCTTGCTGATGGGAAGGCGTACCGCTTCCTCCTCAATGACCCGGCTCGGGCCGCCGTCCAAGGCGAAGTCCAGGCGGGCGCCGAAGATGTGCTGGTGGAAAGGTGCGCCGAGCCCTGGCGCCATCTCGGATGCGAAGCGCTCGTCGAGCATGGCCGAGGTGAAGACAACGCCGGTGGCCTTGGCCTCGAATTCGATGGTGCCGTCCAGGTAGAGGTACCAGTAGAAGCCGTAATCGTAGTTGCCCACGGTGGTGAAGAAGCTGATCACCAATCGGCGGTTGCGACGCGTGTACTTCACGCCGGACCAGTCATCTGCGTGCTTGGAGAGAATCGAGGCGTCTTCCTCGTGCATGCAAATGCCGTTGGTGATCGTCTGGGCGTTGCCATCGCCGTCAGTGACCACGGGGGAAATGTAGTGGATTTCGCCCAGGCAATCGCAGCCGAGCTCCAGCGAATTGGCCAGCCGGCCGATCAGGTATTCTCCGGTGTCGAAGTAGTTCTGCCAGCTGCGCACCGGTGATGGGTCTCCATAGGGGACCACCATTTCGGCGATGGAGGCGCGGTCCAGGATGCGGCGATCGACCCCCTTGTCGTTGAAGCCGATGTTGTAGAGCACCAGGCCCTCGCGCATGTCGAATCCGATATCAAGAGACCACTTTTCCCATTCCACGTGGTTGCCGTTGGCGACGGTGAAGCTGGCGCCCTCTGGCTGGGTGATTTCAATGGGCTTCTGCGTGGTGCGCGTCGGGCCGGTCAGCTCGGGATCGGTGTAGTTGCCATGGGTCTCGGGTACCGGGACGATTTGGAGATCCAGCAGGCGGTCAACTTTTTGGGCGATGGTGTCGATGTAAACCACGAGTCCATCCACCGGGTGGGCCCAGGCTGAATCCTCGGCGAAGTCCTGGCGGAATGCGAGCCCGCGCAGGATGCGGCGACCGGATTCCTCTGGATACTCGTCATCGTAGACACCTGCGGAAAGCGGGGCAACGCGTACTTGAGCTGTGGTGAGGTCGCGTTTGGCTAGGGCGGCCACCCACTGGGGGTCAGCGTTGAGAATGGATTCGACCATTTCGAACTCTTCAAGCAGCACCGGCATCTGGCCCACTTTGGACGGGTCGAGATCGATGATCGACACCACGCTGCGGTTGCCCAGATCCAGCACGATGTCTCGTGGCGAGTTGGTGAGCTTGTCCAGGAGCATGACTCGGACATGCCGGCCGGGCCGGGAGTGCTGTGGGTCTTCCAAGCCCAGGTAGGCGATACGGGTGTTGTCGCCGAACAGTTGGTTTTCAACCATAAGCTCTTTGGCCAGAGAGATTTCCGCTTCACTGAGCAAAGTGAAATCTGTCGTTGCGGTGATGGTCACGAGCTGGGCTCCTTTGAATGTGATGTAGATCAATTATTATTCTATGAATGTAGAGAATACGGAGCGGCACTGCGGGGCGCAACCCTTTGGGAACAAAAATTTTAAAATGGCTAGGCTTGAGCTATGCCAAAAATCGTTGATCATGACCAGCGCCGCCGAGAGATCGTAGAGGTCACTTGGAAGTTCATCGCCCGCGAAGGTATCGAGAAGCTGAATCTGCGTGACTTGGCCGCTGCCGCTGGTTACGCCAACGGAGCGCTGAAGCCGTACTTCCCGACGCGCGATGCGCTGCTTGTGGCGACCTTCAACTTCGTGGCGGACGCAACGAACCAGCGCATAAAGCAGAACGCGGCAGGCATGCAGGGCTTGGAAGCCATTGCAGCGTTCGCCCGGGAAGTGCTGCCGCTCGATGAACTGCGGCGGAACGAGGCGCGCATTGCCGTGCATTTCTGGCATCTGGCGCTAGGCGATCCCAAGCTGGCCGTCGTGAATGCATCGACGATGGACCAATGGCGAAGCATGCTCGATGGCTGGCTGGAGCAAATTTTCCCCGCAGCAGACGCGCGCACCCTGATGGCCCGCGATGCGCTGATCAACTTCCTCTTGGGTGCCCAGGCCAGCAGCGTGTTGGATGCAGAAGTCAATACCGCTGTCCTGTTGGAAGAACAACTGAAGTACCAGCTGGACCTGCTCGACTCCTTCGCCCGATAGAATTCCCAGCAATATTCTCGGGTTGAAGAAAATAGTGACAATCTTCGCGGCCGAGCGTACCCTCAAATGTGATGCCCCGCACCTTGGAAGCGTCAATGGGGGAGGGAACGCATGTATCAGATCCAGCACGTCGACTCATTTACCGCGTGGTCGCGGCTCATTTCTGATGCCTTCGTGCAATTGCGCAGCGAACAAGTGACCGGTGGCCACTTCACCGCGTCCCTCGGGGTGAACATGCTCGGCGACATCGGCCTGATGCGCATCCACGCAAGGCCCCACGCGGTGCAGCGCACCGTGGATCTGACCAACAGCGGGGATGGGGAGTTCTACAAAGTCTCCTACCAGCTCGACGGCTATGGCCTGCTGGTTCAGGACGGGCGTGAAACGGTGCTCGCCCCGGGAGACCTGGCCATCTATGACACCCAGCGTCCCTATACGCTGGCCTTCGAAAAGCCTGCCACCGTCGTTGTCGCACTGATTCCGCACGGCCAATTCAAGCTTTCAACCCAGCAGGTCGGGCAGGTGACCGCGCTGGCCCTCAAGAACAACCATCCGCTCTCCGGGACCGTCGCCCCGCTCATGAACCACCTTGGCGCCAATCTTGCGCAATGGGACGAATACGGGGGATACCCCTTGGCCCGCAATACCGTGGATCTGCTTGCCACGGCACTCGGCGGGGTGCTGGGAATCGATACCGTTGCGGACACCAAGGCCCAGCAGCGCGAGAAGATCACCAGCTACATTGATGAGCATCTCAACGACGCCGACTTGGGGCCGGCGCAAATCGCGGCGGCGCACTTCATCTCGATCCGCAGCTTGCACGCCTTGTTCGAGCATCAACCCCATAGCGTCGCTGCGCTCATCCGCCACCGCCGCCTCACCGAAGCTTCGCGTTTGCTGCGCGACCCGCTGCTGTTGGCGCAATCAGTCCAGGCAATTGGCGCGCGGGTGGGCATCGCCGATGCGGCCGGATTCAGCCGGATGTTTTCCAAGGAATTCGGCTGCACTCCGGGCAAATACCGCACCGGGCAATGAGACGTGGCGCACAGCCCTGCGCGGGGAAGCAATGAGGCTGCACCGAATGACAATGCGAATCCTCCCGCGCCGTAGATCCTGAAGAGAGCACAATCAACACTTTTGGGGGATCTTATGGCACTGGAACAACGCACTCTTACGGTGCCAGCGCTGGTGGTCATGATCATTGCGGCCAGCGCGCCGTTGACGGCAGTGGCCGGTGGCGTCACCACAAACTACGCGGTGACCGGAATGAGCTCTGTACCGCTGTCCTTCCTGCTCATCGGGGCGGTGCTCCTGGTCTTCAGCATTGGCTACACCGCCATGAGCCGGCATATCCCCAACGCGGGGGCCTTCTACGCCTATGTGGCCGAAGGGCTGGGGCGGATCGTAGGAGTCGGGGCCGCAATGGTGGCGCTCGTTAGCTACAACCTGATGCAAATCGGCATCTATGGAATGTTCGGATTCGCGGCGGCTTCCTTCGCCAATGCCACGTTCAACACGGCAATTCCGTGGTGGGGCATGGCCCTCGTGGCCTGGGCCGCCGTCGGGTTCCTCGGCATGAACCGCGTGGATTTCTCCGTGAAGGTCCTGGGGATCATCGTTGCCGCCGAATTCCTGGTCGTTGTCGTTTACAACATCATGGCTTTTGCGCTGGCACCACAGGCGCCGCAACCGGAAACCGCCTTCAACTTCTCCGACGCGCTGGCCCCGGGCATGGGTGCCGTCGTGGCGTTCACCATTGCGGCGTTCATGGGCTTCGAATCGGGAACCATCTACAACGAAGAGGTCAAGGACCCGCAGCGAACGGCACGGCGCGCCACCATGATCGCCATCGTCATTATCGCCTGCTTCTACGCCTTCTCCGCCTTTGCGGTAGCGGTAGGCGAGGGGGCAGACAACGTCATCGCCGCCTCGGCCGAGAATGGCCCGGATCTGCTGTTCGTCTTTTTCGCAGCCCATGCCCCAACGTGGTTCGTGGATCTTGCGAACATCCTGTTCATCACGAGCCTGTTCGCCGCATTGCTGGCCTTCCACAATGTCATTGCGCGGTATTTCTACTCCATGGGCCGTGGTGGCGCCCTGCCGAAGTTCTTGGCGGTCACCTCGCGAACCACTCACGCGCCGATTGCAGGATCGATGGCCCAGTCGGTGCTCGGGCTGATCGTGATCATTGCCTTCGCCATCGCATCGCGCGGCCAAGAACCCATGTACATCGTGTTCACCATGTTCACCTGGATGACCAATTCCGCGGCCTTTGGCCTGGTGCTGCTGATGGCGCTGACATCCTTCGCTGTCATCGGATACTTTGCGCGGCGCAAAACCGACGACTCGCTGGTCACCCGGGTGATCGCGCCATCGATTTCAGGCATCGCGCTGTTCTACGTCTTCGCCCAGATCATCATCAACTTCGATATCCTGCTCGGCGTTGAAGACCCGGGCCTTCTGGGATACGCGCTCCAAGGCATCGTCATCATCCCCGGGGTACTGGCTTCATTGGCCGCGGCAATCATCAGGCTAACCGGCAAGGGATCCCAGCCGGCAACAGAACTATCCGTCTTGTAAAAGCACAACAAAGGAGTTGCACCATGGCATACGCCAACGCCCAAGAACTATTGGACGCAATCCAGCCCGCCACCGGCGGAACCGAAATTTTCGATCCGGCCACCGGGGAACTCGTGGGACGGGTCGAGCAGCAGACCGCCGAAGACCTGGATGCCGCGGTCGCTTCGGCCAAGGCTGCCCAGCCTGCCTGGGACAAGCTCGGACACGCTGAACGCAAGCGCTTGCTGAATGCCGCTGCGGACAATATCGAGGCTAACGCTGAAGCCTTGGCCGAACTGCTCTCCCGCGAGCAGGGCAAGCCGCTCAATGGCCCTAATGCCCGATTCGAGGTGGGAGGGGCAGCAGCATGGCTGCGCGCAGCAACCGCCTATGAGGTAGAGCCAGAAGTGATCGTGGATGACGGCGAAACCTATGCCGCAAAGCATTTTCGCGCGCTGGGTGTGGTCGGGGCCATCGGTCCGTGGAACTGGCCAGTGATGATCTCCATCTGGCAGCTGGCACCGTCGCTGCGCATGGGCAACACGGTGGTGATGAAGCCCAGCGAGTACACGCCGCTATCGGTCCTGGCACTGGTGCACATCCTGAATGAAGTGCTTCCAGCCGACGTCCTGCAAATAGTCGCCGGTGGGCGCGAAGTGGGAGAAAAGCTCTCCGGCCATCCAGACATTGCCAAGATCATGTTCACCGGGTCCACCCGCACCGGAAAAGCGATCATCCGTTCTTCCGCAGACACGGTCAAGCGACTGACCATGGAACTGGGCGGAAATGATGCCGGCATCGTGCTGGAAGACGCTGATCCAAAAGCCATCGCCCAGGACCTGTTCTGGGGTGCCTTCATCAACACCGGCCAGACCTGCGCTGCCTTGAAGCGGCTCTACGTTCCCGAATCCATCTACGACGAGGTGTGCGCCGAGCTCACCGCGGTAGCCAAGGCCATGCCGATGGGCGTTGGCTTGGACGAGAACAATGTCCTGGGTCCCCTGCAAAACAAGGCGCAGTACGACATCGTCGCAGGACTCGTCGCGGACGCTGTGAATTCGGGAGCCACCGTATTGCTCGGTGCGAACCCGGATGAGCAGGCCAAGGGCTACTTCTACCCCACAACGCTCATCGCCGACATCGACCCGGACAACCGGCTGGTGACCGAAGAACAATTCGGCCCGGCACTGCCGATCATCAAGGTCAAAAACAGTGCTGAAGCAGTTGCCCACGCCAACTCCCTGGAAGTCGGCCTCGGCGCTTCGGTCTGGAGCAGCGACCGCGACAAGGCCCTGGAAGTAGCAGCCCAGATTGAGTCGGGGACCGTGTGGATCAACTCCCACGGCACCATCGATCCGCGCATTCCATTTGGTGGTGCCAAGCAATCGGGCTACGGCCTGGAATTCGGCCTTGACGGGCTGAAGTCCTTGGCACAGCCGCAGATCATCAAGGGCTGACAAGCTCAGGAGAAAACGAGAAGTGGCGGTGTTCGCGGGCCCAAGCCGGGACCTGTGAACACCGCCACTTCCCCATATAGGGCTAGTTGATGATGTCGCCTTTGGGGCTTTCTGCAATCGCTGCGATGCGTTCGCGCCAGGCTTGCAGCTGATCAGGAGGCAGCCGCGTCCAATCATGGATTTCGCGGACAACTTTCAATGGACTGGAACTGCGGTAGGAGCGGGTCGGGTTTCCCGGGAACTTCTTGTCGGTGACATTAGGATCATCTTCGAATTCTCCGGTCGGCTCCACCTCATACACATGCGGAGTTCCGTCATGTGCCGCAATCTGCGCAGCCAAGCCAGCCCCGTCGGGCAACGCCGTGAAATAGATGTGATTCATGAGGATCTCGGGTCGATAGTTCGAGGGAAAACCAGCGGACAGTAAATCGCCGGGGCCCAATGCCGCCTTGGTGCCGTGGTAGAACGGTCCTGCTTCCGAATCCTTGGTCATGGACCCGAGCATAGCGAATTGGCTACGGCGGTAAAAGGGGCACTGGCCGAGCAGCCACAGGGCGGGCAATTGAAGAGTTTCAAGTACCCGGACACGTATATTGGGTGGTGAACTGCGAACAAGCTTTGGAGAATTACTCGTGCCCATCTTGAATAAAGACATGTCCCTGTGCATCTCGTTGTCGGGGCGACCATCAAATCTCGGGACCCGTTTCCACAACTACCTTTATGAAGAATTGGGGCTGAACTTCATTTACAAGGCTTTCTCCACCGATGATTTGGCAGGCGCCATTGCTGGAGTCCGTGCTTTGGGAATTCGTGGATGCTCGGTCTCCATGCCTTTTAAGGAAGACGTGATGAAGCTGGTCGATGAGATCGAGACTTCTGCCGCGGCTATCGATTCGGTCAACACCATCGTGAACACCGGCGGCCGCCTGGTGGCCTCGAATACTGATTTTGAAGCAATTGCGACGCTGATCAAGCGCCACGAGCTGGATGCGAGCCACAGCGTCCTGGTCCGTGGATCCGGAGGAATGGCCAAGGCTGTTGTCGCAGCGTTCCGCGATGCTGGCTTTGAGAATCTCACCGTGCTGGCCCGGAACGAAAAAGCCGGCCAAGAGCTGGCTCAGAAGTACAACTACAAGTTTGCTGCTGCTGATCCAGCACCTGGAAGCCAGATCTTGGTCAACGTGACTCCGCTAGGCATGGATGGGGCGCAAGCCGACGTCCAATCATTTTCCGATGAGCACATTGCCGCTGCTGAAGCCATCTTTGATGTTGTCGCTTTCCCAAGCCAGACTCCGCTGATCCTGGCCGCCCAGAAGGCAGGAAAGCCGGTGATCACCGGCGCGGAAGTCATCGCACTGCAGGCCGCCGCCCAGTTCGAGAAGTACACCGGGCACTCGCTGAGCGATGAGCAGATTGCGCGGGCCTCGGAGTTCTCGCGCCAGTAGCCGCCTATTGATGCTTGAGGGTCAATGTACTGCAACGCCAAATAGCCGATGCCAGCACCAAGACCTTGGTGCTGGCATCAGCTATGTCAGGCGTTGCGGCTATTCGCCTCTTGAATCCGTCTCATCATCAGCAACGAATTCCACGGTTGTCGACTTGCGGCCCCGGGCCACGAGGACGATGACAACGACCAGTGCGATGACAAAGAGCACCGGAACGATATAGAACACGATGAGCTCGTAGGCATTAGGCACTAATGGGTTCACGCTTGAGTCACCATTATCTAATTGATCCATGTTTTTTGGCACTTGGCTTGGGCGGATCAGCCGCGGAGCACTATCTCCAGATCTTCGAGCTGCTGGCCTGCAGGATACTGCCCGTTGAAAAGCTTCGAGCCATCCTCGGTGAGGACAGCAGAGAAACGGGTCTTGACCAAGCCGAAAGCGCGCGAGACGGCAGTTTCAGTGAGTTCAGCGATCGCAACGCGACCATTAGCCGTACCAATGGTGAGCGTGATGGCTTCATCCTGGTTTTCCACGCGAGGCTCTATCAGGTCCAGCTTCATCATGCCTCCGTGTCCGGAGAAGGACACGTGGCCGTTGAACCACACCTCATTATCCGGGACATCAGTTGCCGGGGATGCGGGGAAGACCAAGGAGTTGCCGGCTTGCCAGACACCATTGCTTGCTTCGATGCGTCCGTCAGCAAGGGAAGAAATATAACCCACGAACGAGGCTTTCAGGCCCCATTCCAGATGCGGCTGGAACGGATCGCCAGCTGGCGCACCATTTCCCATCATTATTGTCGTCCTTCCACAAGTTAACGGCACTAAATACTCTGTTGATCAGTATTTCATAACTCCGATAGCTGTTGGTGCCCAGATTCACTGCTAGCTGATCATTACGCGGTGCGTCATTGAGGATGCGATGGTTGCCGCAACCGACGGCAGTGCAGCCGGCAGCAGCTCCACGCTCAATTGCCCGGACGGCCATTTGAGCGTGCAGCGACGATCGCGCGCAAGGATTTGCATCGGCGCATGGGAGCCAAGGAGGCAGCAGCACCCATCGGAACAACGATGGCCGTGCCAAAATCTATCCAAAGGTATTGGTTCCTGGCCGGGCTGTGCCCAGTCAGGCGGCGGAAGCCAGGCTAGATCGCCTTGCCAGGATTCAGGATTCCCTGCGGATCGAAGACGGCACGCAGCCGGCGCTGCAGCTGCAACGAAGTTTCTCCCAGTTCTTCGGCCAGCCAGTCCTGCTTGAGCAAGCCGATGCCGTGTTCGCCGGTCAACGTCCCGCCCAGATCCTTGGCCAGATGGAACATGTCCGCCAAGGCTGCCTTGGGGGCTCCTGAAGTAATCGACTGCCCGCGTGGAACGATAATGATCGGATGGAGGTTTCCATCAGCCGCGTGGGCAATGATGAAAATCGATACAGCGCGTTCGGCTTCGATCCGCTGCAGCCCGTGGATCGCCTCGGCTAGCCGATTGCGTGGGACTCCGATATCGCAGATCGACACCGTACCCAGTTTTTCCATGCTGGGGATGGCCTGGCGCCGGGCTTCGAGCAGAGCTTCGGCATGCTGCGGGTCTACAGCCAATTCGCTGTGCCCGGCTAATGGCCCGATGGCCTCCTGCAACGCCTGCATTTCCAAGTGCGCACCGTAGCCATCGGTTTGGGCGAGCAGCAGCGCACCACCGCGGTTGTGGTGATCGGTTCCCAAAGCGGCATCCACCGCGCCGAGTGTTTTGCCGTCCATGAGTTCCAGCACCGAAGGTGTCAGTCCGGCGGCTGCCACCGCTGAAGCCGCCAAGGCCGCCGACGACTCATCGGGGAAGTAGGCGACCAGGGTGGCAGTGTGCTTCGGCTTCGGGCGCAACCGCAGCATCGCCTCGACCACAATGCCCAAGGTTCCCTCCGAGCCAATCATCAGCGCATTCATGTCATAGCCGGCCACGCCCTTGATGGTGCGCCGCCCGGTGCGCAGCAGCTGCCCATCGGGCAGCACCACCAGCAAGCTGAGCACCGATTCACGGGTCACCCCGTACTTGGCGCACCACATGCCCCCGGCATTCGTCGCAATGTTGCCGCCGATGGAACAAATAGCGGTGCTGGCCGGGTCCGGGGCATAG
Organism: Glutamicibacter sp. FBE19; assembly: GCF_015524875.1. Lineage (NCBI taxonomy): Bacteria > Bacillati > Actinomycetota > Actinomycetes > Micrococcales > Micrococcaceae > Glutamicibacter > Glutamicibacter sp. FBE19. The sequence continues at coordinate 65,618 of NZ_JACKQN010000009.1, forward strand.
AACAATCCGTGCTCCAAGGCTGCCTGGTTCACCGCCGCGTTAATAACTCCGGGCTGGACCACCGCGATCCCTTGCACGGGATCCAGCGAAAGGATCTGGTTCATCGCCGACAGGTCCAGCACCACCTCGCCAGCCTGGGCGCAGGAACCTGCCGCAAGGCCCGTGCCTGCCCCGCGCGGGACGATTTTCACGCCGTGTTCCTGGGCCAGCTTCATGGTGAGCACCACGTCATCCACGTCCTGGGCGAAAATCACCCCGTCGGCGAAGCTTTGCGGGATGAACCCCGAGCGATCCACGCTGGCCCGTGCCCGGTCATCCGGATCAACCGAAGCCCTGGGATGGGCGTCCAAGAGCTGCTGGCTGCTTTCTGAAATCATCATGGTCCTCCCGCAAAAAGAAAACTGGCAGGAAGGCTCATGCCTTCCTGCCAGCCAGGTGCTTATTCGACGAAGCTGTCAGCGACGATCAGCGCTTGCTCCAGGCGATCCAGCGCTTCGATGAGCACCTCGTCCTGGATGTTCATCGCCGGAACCACGTGCAGCCGGTTGAAGTTGGCGAACGGCAGCAAGCCGGCCTTCTTCGCGGCGCCAATCACCTGGTTCATCTCCGGGCTGCTGCCGCCATAGGCTGCCAGCGGCTCACGGGTCTCGCGGTTCTTCACCAGCTCGATGGCCCAGAACACCCCGGTGCCGCGCACCTCGCCCACCGACGGGTGATCGGCGGCGAACTGTGCCAGGCGGGGCCCGATGATTTCCTCGCCCAAGCGCTTGGCGTTCTCCACCATGCCCTCGTCCTCCATCGCGGTGATGGTGGCTGCGGCCGCGGCGCAAGCCAGCGGGTGGCCCGAGTAGGTCAGCCCGCCAGGATAGGCCCTCTCCCGGAAGGTCTCGAAGATCTGCGGGCTGATGGCCACCCCGCCCAGCGGCACGTAGCCGGAGTTCACGCCCTTGGCGAAGGTCAGCAGGTCCGGGACCACGCCGAAGTGGTTCACCGCGAACCATTCGCCGCTGCGGCCGAAGCCGGCCATGACCTCGTCGGCGATATACACGATGCCGTGCTTCTTGGTCAGCTCGCGCACGCCCTGGAGGTATCCGGGAGGCGGCAGGTAGATGCCGGCGGTACCCGGAATCGACTCAAGGATGAGCGCGGCAATGGTGCCCGGGCCCTCCAGGAGAATCGTGTCCTCCAGGTGCTTGAGCGCCCGCTGCGTTTCCTCTTCCAAGGTGCTCGAGTTGAAGTAGGAGCGGTAGGGGTAGGCAGGGAAGAAGCGCACCACCCCGTCGCTGGCATGATCCGAGGCGAAGCGCCGCGGATCCCCGGTGATATTCACCGCCAGGTGGGTGCCGCCATGGTAGGAGCGGTAGGCCGAAAGCACCTTGTGCTTGCCGGTATGCAGCCGGGCCATGCGCACCGCATGCTCCACCGCATCCGCCCCGCCATTGGTGAAGAAGATCTTGTCCAGCTCGCCCGGGGTGTGCTTGGCGATCAGCCGGGCCGCCTCGGAACGCGCGTCATTGACATGCTGCGGCGCGATGGTCGCCAGCTTGCCTGCCTGCTCGACGATAGCCGCGATGACCTTGGGGTGCTGATGGCCGATATTGGTATTCACCAGCTGGCTGGACAGGTCGATCAGCTTGTTGCCCTCGCCGTCCCACACATAGGACCCCTCGGTCTTCAAGATGGTCATCGGGTCGAAGGGGCCCTGCGCCTGCCAGGAGTGGAACACATGCTCGCGGTCCAGCTCGTAGGCGCGGCGCCCGGCGGCGATCTGCTCTTCGGTGATCTGGACCTGTGCGATTGCTTGCTCGCTCATGATGCTCCTAGTCGTTCTGCGGGAAGCCGAGGTTGATGCCACCGTGGCTGGGATCCAGCCAGCGCTTGGTGACCACCTTGTTGCGGGTGAAGAATTTGAAGCCCTCCGGGCCGTAGGCGTGCTGGTCGCCGAACAGCGAGGCCTTCCAGCCGCCAAAGGAGTGGTAGCCCACCGGGACGGGGATCGGCACGTTCACCCCGACCATGCCCACCTGGATCTCGTCCTCGAAGCGGCGGGCCGCTCCACCGTCGTTGGTGAAGATCGCGGTGCCATTGCCATAGGGCGAGGAGTTGATCAGGTCGATCCCGTCGTTGAAGGACTCGACGCGGACCACCGAGAGCACCGGGCCGAAGATCTCATCGGTGTAGATGGACATGCCGGTGCCGACCTTGTCGAAGAGGGTCGGGTGCAGGAAGAAGCCCTCGCCGTCGGCATCCACGGTGCCGGTGCGGCCATCGATCACCAGCTCTGCCCCGGCCTCGATTCCGGCGTCGATGTAGCCGGCCACCTTCGCCTTGTGCTCGCCGGTGATCAGCGGGCCCATATCGCAGCCGCGGGTTCCCTCGCCCACGCGCAGCGTCTTGGCGCGCTGGGCGATCTTGGCCACCAGCTCATCGGCGATGGATTCCAGCGCCACCACCACGGAGATCGCCATGCAGCGCTCGCCGGCCGCCCCGAAGCCCGCGTTCACGGCCATGTCGGCGGCCAGGTCCAGGTCGGCGTCGGGCAGCACCAGCATGTGGTTCTTCGCTCCGCCGAAGGCCTGGACGCGCTTGCCGTGGGCGGTGCCGGTGGAGTAGACATACTGGGCGATCGGGGTGGATCCGACGAAGGATACCGAGTTGACCCGCGGGTCGGTCAGCAGGGTGTCCACCGATTCCTTGTCGCCGTGCACCACATTCAGCACGCCCTCGGGCAGGCCGGCCTCCGCGAAGAGCTGGGCCAGCCAGATCGATGCGGTCGGGTCCTTCTCCGAAGGCTTGAGCACCACGGCGTTGCCGGCGGCGATGGCCACCGGGAAGAACCATAGCGGGACCATGGCCGGGAAGTTGAAGGGGGAGATGATGGCCGAGACGCCGACCGGCTGGCGCAGCGACTGCACGTCAACACCGGTCGAGGCGTTCTGCGAGTATTCGCCCTTGAGCAGGTACGGGGCGTTGCAGGCCAGCTCCACCACTTCCAGGCCGCGGGCTACCTCGCCCAGCGCGTCGTCGAGCACCTTGCCGTGCTCCGCGGTGATGATGGCGGCCAGCTCGCCCTTGCGCTCGGCCAGCAGCTGGCGGAAGTTGAACATGATCGCGGTGCGGCGGGCCAGCGAGGTGTCGCGCCACTTCGGGAAGGCCTCGGCGGCCGCGGCAATGGCCACCTCGGTGGTGGCCTTGGAAGCCAGCTGCACGGTGCGGGTGATCTCGCCGGTGGCCGGGTTGTAGATGTTGCCGGTGCGCTCGTTGGCGGAGTAGGCGGCGTTGTTGATCCAGTGCTGCAGGGTATCGGTCAGCGTGGTGCTCATCGCGGGTTTTCCTTTCAGGGTCCTTCATCGGGCTTTCCTTCATCATGGGTCATTGCGGTGACCGGGAACACCGTTACTGTGTCATGATTTATGCAAGAACGATTACGGAGTGTAAAAATGCTGACGGTCAATGAGGTCCTGCAACTGCCGGTGGTCCAAGCCGCCGACCCCCGGATCCTCTGCGCCGACGGGCTGGACTCCGAACTGCGCTGGGTGCACGTGACCGAATCCAGCGAGAACACCGAGCTGCTCCTGGGGCGCGAACTGGTGCTCACCACCCTGCGCAACGTCAGCGACGTCCGGGGCTTCATCACCGCCCTGCGCGCCGCCGGCGCGGCCGCGGTCATCATCGAGGACACCACCGGCAGCGACATTTCCGCAGCGGACCTGGGGCTGCCGGTCATCGTGCTGCGCCGCCGCACCCGCTTCGTGGCGATCACCGAAGTCATCCACCAGCTGCTCGTGGCCCAGCAGCTCGAAGCCGTGCAATTCTCCCGCACCGTGCACGAAATCTACACCGGGCTCTCCCTGTCCGAGGCCGACGAGGCCGACATCGTCGCGCGCACCGCCGAGCTGCTTTGCGCCCCGGTGGTGCTCGAAGATGTCCGCCACCGGGTGCTCGCCCACGCCGACGCCCACCTGGAGGACTGGATCAACCGCTCCAAGTTCGTCGGCTACCTCCAGCACACCGGACGGGCCACCGGAGCGGAGAACTGGCTGCAAACCCCGGTGGGCGCGGCCCGCCGGCGCTGGGGCCGGCTGATTGTCCCGGCCCAATTGCAGGACGACGACCGGGCCGCCCTGGTCCTGGAACGCGCCGGCCAGGCCCTGACCATCGCCCGGCTTTCCGGACGCGACGAGCGCGAATTGCTCTACCAGACCCGCACCGCCACCTTGCACGAACTGGCCGCCGGGCACAGCTACAGCGAAAAGGAGCTGTCCATCCGCACCCAGGCCCTGGGCCTGGCCCCGGCCGCCTACTATGTCCCGGTGGTCATTTCCACCTCCGCCGCGGCCAGCGCCACCGAAACCCAGCTGGCCGACCGCGCCTTGCTGGAGGAGCTCGACCAGCTCGCCGATTCCATGCACCTGGGCATCCTCGCCGGCCTGCGCAAGCCCGGCTACCTCTCGATCCTGCTGCCGGTGCGCGCCCGCGAACTGATCGACTCCACCCTGCAGGGCTTCACCCGCCGGCTGGCCGAGCAGCGGGCCGAGCCGGTGGCCATCGGGGTCGGGCCCGAAGGCACCCTGGGCGCGGCGATCACCGGGCTGGAACAAGCAGCGCAGGTGGCGGAAATCGTGCCGCACCTGCCCACCCGCGCCCAGCCCTACTACCGCTTTGCCGACCTGCGCCTGCGCGGGGTGCTCTCGGCCATGGGCAGCGACCCCCGGATGCGCACCTTCGCCCACGCCGAGCTGGCCTCCTTGCTCAACCCCGTCGACGAACCTGCCCTGGACCTGCTCGAGCTCTACCTCGCGCACAGCGGCAACAAGTCCGCCCTGGCCAAGGCCGGCTACCTCTCGCGCCCCACGCTCTACTCCCGGCTGGCCAAGCTCGAAGCAAAGCTCGGCGTGGTGCTGGACTCCGCGGAATCCCGCGCCAGCCTGCAGGTTGCCCTGCTCTGGTACCGCATGCACGGCTGAGCCCCGCCGGCCGGGGCTGTCCGCGCCGAAGTTCTCCACAGTTCGATCCCGGCGCAGCTCCGCCGCCCGCGCACCCGTGCACGCTGGGGGACATGAGCACAGCAACGACCCAGGCGCTGGCCGATCTGGCCACCGCGGCCCGGCTGATCACTTCGGCCACCGCTGCGCTCAGCGATCCCGGGATCGCTGCCGGCCACGCCGCCTGCTTCGGGATCCTGGCCGAACAGCTGGGCGCAGCCCAAGCCCGCGCGCAGATCCATGTCGCCCACGCCGTGCGGCGCAGCGGCGCCCACAAGCTCGACCAGCCCTCCCTGCAGGCCGTGGCCCAGGCCGGCGCCGATCCCAGCTTGTCCAACCTCGCCGCCGCCGAAGGCCAAACCACCGCCGGGCGCACCGCCTTCCGCTCGGCCCGCTCCTTCCTGCAGGACTGGTTGGATATTCCGCGCAGTGCCGCCCACGACCGGCTCATCCAAGCCGACTGCCTGATCGGCGGCGTGGATGAGGCCGGGCAGCCCCTCGCACCGTGGCTCGAAGAACTGGCCGCGGACTTCGCCGAACCCGCCATCGATCCGCGCCTGGTGGCCGCCACCGCGCTGAAGCTGCACTCCACCTGCAAGGACCTGCCCGATGGCGCGGCCGGGGCCGAGCAAAAACAGCGCCTGCAGTCCGACGCCCGGGCGCTGATCCACAGCGAGCCCAAATCCGCGCGCAAGCACATCGCCGACATGGTCGCCCAGGTCAAAGCCGGCAAGCGCCCGCTCAAAGCGCTGCTGGACGAGGTCGGCCTCTTCCGCCGGGGCACCCGCCGCGGCTTGATCGAATACATCCTGCGAGTTCTGCCCTCCCAGGCCGCAGTGATCGAAGCGCACTTCGCCCGCACCGGCAACCCCGCCACGCAGGCCGGGGACCGCCAGGGATTGCAGGAAGCCGAAGCCGCATTCACCGGCGATCAGGGCGAGGGCTGGGACGATGAAGCCACCAAGCCCGACTGGGCCCGCGAAGGCAACACCGGCCCGCCCGGCCCGGATTCCGGCGCCGGCCCGGATTCCGAACCTGCACCGGATTCCGAACCTGCACCGGATTCCGAACCTGCACCGGGCGCCGACGCGGAGCCCGACACCGAACCAGAAGTCGAAGCCAGGCCCGTTGAGCCCGCACCTGCATGGGAGGATCTGAAACCCGAACGGCGCCGGCTGATCGGCCTCATGGCGCTATTGCTCAAAGACCATCGAGCCAATGAGGACCATCAAGCCAATGACGGGACAAGCGCCAGCCGTGCCGGCCTGGCCACCGCGCAAGTCAGCATTATTCTGGACTACGAGAAAATGCTCAGCGGAGCACCGCGCTATGCCGTGAGCTCCTCGGGGCTGGCGATCTCGCCCGGTGAACTGCGCGCCGCCATGTGCAACGCCGGAATCTTTCCGGTCATCCTCAACGGCCAATCCCTGCCACTTGACCTGGGCCGAACCCAGCGCCTGTTCAGCAAGGCGCAGGGCCGGGCGATCCGCGCCGCCTACCGCGGGTGCGCCTACCCGGGCTGCGCGATGCCCGTCGAACGCTGCGAACTGGACCATCTGGACGCCTGGGAGAACGGCGGATGCACCGACATCCATTCGGCGTCCCTGTGCTGCCCGGTTCATCACGTGGAACGGCACTGCGGGCTGTTCCACGCGGTGAAGATCCCCGGCTGCCGCCCCATGGTCTTGCTATCGCCGGATCTGGACCCGGAACAGCAATTGCGGATCAACACCTACTTCATGACGCCCGATGAGGCCTTGGCCGCCGAGGAGCTGGCGCAGCGCATGACCGCGCAATGGCGTGCAGGCCAGCTCGAAATGGAAATCGTCGACCCCTGAGGACACCAGCTAGAGTGCGCGCAGGTGCCCGCGATGGATCTCGCCGGGCTCTTGCTCGTTCTGGCCAGCCAGCACGACAAAGGCCTGCCCGAACGTCAGCTCGTGGATGTGCTGTTCGCGCAGTCCCAGCTCGCGGGCGATCACCGAGGTGCTGGCTCGATGCTCCAGCTGCAGCGAAGGGAAGACGATCGAGAAGACGCGGGAGGTCACCGGCTGCACCGGTGCCGGCGCTTCGAGCGCGATCTCCTGGGATAGCCAGCAGTAGGCCTTTTCGCCGAGCAACCCGCTGGCCCGGCTATGGGCCAGGATCACCGCGGCCGGCACGCCGAAATGCACTTCGAGGGTCAGCAGCTGCGGAATCTGCAGGGAATCGGAAATCCGCATTTGCAGGGACAAGGCCGGAAGCAGGAGCTGAGCGGCGAACTGATCGGCTTCCAATTCCGCAGCAGCTACCTGTTCGCTGCCTGCGCCCAAGGACGAATGCAGCAGCAGGTGCCCCAGTTCGTGGGCGAGGGCAAAACGCCGAGCCTTCGCGGACCCGGAGGCCAGGAAGATGTAGGCTTGGGAGTCCTCCCAGAAGCTGAAGGTCTTCACCGCTTCGAGTTCCGGGGGCAGGCTCAGCACCCTGACCCCGTGGGATTCGAGCAGGTGCAGCACATCGGGCAGCGCGCCGCAGCCAAGCTGCCAGTCCAGGCGCAGTTGCACGGCCGCATCGGCCGGCGAATATCCGGTCAGGTCCGGGACTTCGGTGGCTGGCAGGGCGAAATTCTGGGTGATTAGGCGATAGAGCTCCACGCCGGTTCGGCCGGCGGCGGCAGCGGCCCGCTTCTGCGCGGTGCTGGTTCGCCGTGGGCTGCGGAAGAAGATGCGTTCGGTATCGATGCCGCTGGCGGCAGGCAGGTGGAAGAAGCGCGGGGTGCATCCGAGCGCGGCGGCCAATTCATCGCCCAGCCGCTCCGGTGCCTGGGCCAGCTCCTGCTCGCAGATGCCCAGTGACGCGGCCAGGGCAGACCGGCTCAAAGCTGCACGTTCGCGTGCGAGCCTGATTCTGGTCGGTTCCAAAGTCATGAGCTTCCTGCCATCTTCCAAAGGCGATCTTCATCGTCCTAGACCACAGACTAGTGGCCTATGACACAAAGCACCAATTGAGCGGCAAAGCGTGAAGACTTGGTGCTTCATATGACGCTGACATGCAGATTTATGGCCCACAGGTTGCACCTGCGGGCCATAAAACACTAGATCTTGTTGGCGGCTTCCTTCAGCACCGTGCGAAGGATGGATTCGATCTGGTCGAATTCCGGCTGCCCGATGGTGATCGGCGGCGCCAGCTGGATGACCGGGTCCCCGCGATCGTCGGCTCGGCAATACAGTCCGGCCTCCCACAGGGCGGGGGAGAGGTATTGGCGCAGCAGCCGCTCGGACTCTTCGTCGCTGAAGGTTTCCTTGGTGGCTTTGTCCTTGACCAGCTCGATCCCGTAGAAGTAGCCGGCCCCGCGCACGTCGCCCACAATGTCCAGATCCTTGAGCTTGGACAGCGTGGTTTTGAAGGCGTCGGCGTTGTTCTTGACGTTCTCGTTGAGCCCTTCGCGCTCGAAGATATCCAGGTTCGCCATCGCCACTGCGGCCGCCACCGGGTGCCCGCCGAAGGTATAGCCGTGGTAGAAAGTGGTGTCGCCCTTGGTGAAGGGCTCGAAGAGCTTGTCGGAAACGACCATCACGCCCAGCGGGACGTAGCCGCTAGTCAGGGCCTTGGCCGAGGTGATGATGTCGGGCACGTAGCCGAAGTCGTTGCAGGCGAACATCGAGCCGATGCGCCCGAAGGCGCAGATGGTTTCGTCGGAAACCAGCAGCACGTCGTATTCGTCGCAGATTTCGCGGACCCGGTCGAAGTAGCCCGGCGGCGGCGGGAAGCAGCCGCCGGAGTTCTGCACCGGCTCCAGGAAGACGGCGGCCACGGTATCCGGGCCCTCGAATTCGATGGCCTCGCGGATGCGCTCGGCGGCCCACAGCCCGAAGTCCTTCTCGTTCTGTGCATACATTTCCGGTGCGCGGTAGAAGTTGGTGTTCGGCACGCGGAAGGTGCCAGGCACCAGCGGCTCGAAGGGAGTCTTCATATCGGGCAGCGAGGTGATGGCCAAGGCGCCCTGCGGGGTGCCGTGGTAAGCCAGCGCCCGGGAGATGACCTTGGTCTTGCCGGGCTTGCCCTTCATCTTGAAGTGCTGCTTGGCCAGCTTGAAGGCCGATTCCACCGCTTCGCCTCCACCGGTGGTGAAGAAGACGCGGTTCAGGTCGCCCGGCGCGTAGCTGGCCAGGCGCTCGGCCAGGTCAATTGCTGGTTCGTGGGCGTAGGACCACAGCGGCATGAAGGCCAGCTTCTCTGCCTGCTTCGCCATCGCTTCGGCCAGCTCGGCGCGTCCGTGGCCGGCGTTGACCACAAACAGCCCGGCCAGTCCGTCGAAGTACTCGCGTCCGGAATCGTCGTAGATCTTGTGCCCCTCGCCGCGCGCAATGATCGGAACCTGCGCGCCTTGCGAGATCCCGGAATGCCGGGCCATGTGCATCCAAAGGTGATCGCGAGCGGCCTGCTGGCGATCGGTACCACGTGGTGTGTTCATCGTGTTCCCCAGTTGTATTCCTGTTTTTTCAGTGAAAGGTAGGTGAAGGTATTGGTGCTGACCACGCCTTGGATTCCGCGGATGGTTCCGATCACCCGAAGCAGGTCCTCGTCGTTCGAGCAAATGACCTCGGCAAGGATGTCGGAACTTCCGGTGGTGACTACGCAGTAGTCCACCTCGGGAAGCTCGGCAATGCGGTCGGCGGTGCCGCTGATGTCATCGTTGGCAACGACGCCGATCATCGCCTGGCGGGTGAATCCCAGCTCCAATGGGTTGGTGACTGCGACGATTTGCATAACGCGACTCTCGACCAGCTTCTGCACGCGTTGGCGCACTGCGGCTTCGCTCAAGCCGACTGCTTTGCCGATGGCGGCATAGGAACGGCGCCCGTCTTCCTGCAGCTGCTCGATGATTTCCTTGGAAATTTCGTCGATGGCCTGTGCTGAATGCGAGGGTAACGTCATATCGACCTCCTTGGGTCATTGGGCTTGGAACCGACCCTACATCCACTGATTCAGTTGCGAAAGGGTTATTTTTGTAAGTTTCTCGTTTCATATTCGTTAAATATCTGAGGAATCTTTTGTTTAGGTCTTGTTTGGCTTTTGCATAGCTGACAGGATAAACGTCATCACATTCAGTATGTGCCAGATCACATTTCGCAGATGTTAGGACGGATGCCATGTCGCACTCGCAACGACGACTACCGCAAGATCCACAAATTCGCGCGCTGGTCCAAGCCATGGGCCAGCGAAGCTTCTCCCGCCGGTCTGTGCTGTCCACCGCCGGGGTGCTGGGCTTGACCGGATTGCTGGCAGCCTGCGGCACCGGCGGCTCCAGCGGAACGAAATCCGAGGTGTCGGTGACTGATATTTCCGAGTCCGATCCCTCCGTGAACTGGGCCAACTGGACCTTGTACCTGGATTATGACGACAAGAAGAAGACCTACCCGACCCTCGACGCCTTCACCAAGAAGACCGGCATCAAGGTCAACTACGCCGAAGACATCGACGGCAACGACTCCTACTACGGCAAGGTGCAGGGTCAGCTGAAGTCCGGCCAGGACATCGGCCAGGACATCATCACGCTCACCGACTGGATGGCCGGGCGCCTGATCCGCCAGGGCTACACCCAGGAATTGAACCTCGACAACATCCCGAACTCGGCGAATCTGCTGCCAACCTTGCAGAATGTCGACTTCGATCCAGGCCGCAAGCACTCGCTGACCTGGCAAACCGGCTATGCGGGCATCGCCTGGAACAAGAAGGCGTTCCCGAAGGGCCTGAAGAGCGTGGAAGACCTCTGGGATCCAGCGCTGAAAGGCCGTGTGACGGTGCTCGACGAGATGCGCGACACCATGGGCTTGCTGATGCTGCAAAACGGCGTGGACATCGCGGGCCAGTGGGGCGAGACCGAATTCGGCGCTGCCGCCGACGTGCTGCGCCAGAACATCGACAACGGCCAGATCCGCCAGGTCAAGGGCAACTCCTATAAGCAGGACTTCATCTCCGGGGACGCGATCGCCGGCATCGTCTGGTCCGGGGACCTGGTCCAGATGAACTTCGAGAACGATGACCAGTGGGAGTTCGTGATTCCCGAGGCCGGCGGCACCCTGTGGAGCGACAACCTGATGGTTCCGGTCGCGTCCCCGCGCAAGGCCAACGCCGAAAAGCTCATGGACTTCTACTACGATCCTGCGGTGGCCGCCGAGGTCGCCGCCTACGTGAACTACATCTGCCCGGTGCTCGGCGCCAAGGAAGAGATGGAGAAAATCGATCCGGAACTGGTGGGGAACCCGCTGATCTTCCCGACCGACGAGGATCTGGCCAATGCCCACGTCTTCCGCTCGCTGGACGGCGAGGAAGAGTCCACGCTGGGCTCGCAATTCCAAGAAGCCATCGGCGCCTGAGCCAGGCTTAGCCCAGAGCAATTGACCAGGAAGTGATAGGGGTATGACTACATTGGCAGAACGAACCGAAAGCACCGAGACCTCGGCGGGGGCCGATCTGAACCTGTCGGGCATTTCGAAGCGCTTCGCCAGCTTCACCGCCGTCGAGGAATTGGATCTGCTGGTTCCCTCCGGAACATTCTTTGCGCTGCTCGGCCCCTCGGGCTGCGGCAAATCCACCACCCTGCGCATGATCGCCGGGCTCGAAGCGCCCAGCGAAGGCAGCATTTCGATCGGCGGGCAGGATGTGACCGCGCTGCCCAGCCACCGGCGCCCGGTGAATACGGTCTTCCAGTCCTACGCGCTCTTCCCGCACATGTCGGTGCTGGAAAATGTGGCCTTTGGCCTGAAGCGCAAAAAGGACCCGCAGGCGATGCAGAAGGCCAAGGCGGGGCTGGAGCTGGTGGAGCTCTCGCACCTGGCCAACCGCAAGCCGGCTCAGCTCTCCGGCGGCCAGCAGCAGCGTGTGGCCCTGGCCCGCGCGCTGGTCAACCGCCCGCAGGTGCTGCTGCTGGACGAGCCGCTGGGCGCGCTGGATATGAAGCTGCGCCGGCAAATGCAGCTGGAGCTGAAGAAGATCCAGACCGAGGTGGGTTTGACCTTCATTCACGTCACCCACGACCAGGAGGAGGCCATGACCATGGCCGACGTGGTCGCGGTGATGAACGGCGGGCGGATCGAGCAGATGGGCGCCCCGCGCGACCTCTATGAACTGCCGCGCACCGCCTTTGTGGCCAACTTCCTGGGCAAGTCGAACCTGATGCGGGGCATGGTCACAGGCCAGGAGAACGGCATGCTCAGCGTGGATGTTTCCGGGCGCACGATCCTGCTTCCGGCTCAGCGGGCGGTGCAAACTGCCGGCGAGGTGGTGATCGGGGTCCGCCCTGAGAAGATCACCATCGACCGGGTGGCGGTGGCCGGGGACAACCAGCTTTCTGGCACCGTGATTGACGTGTCCTTCACCGGGACCACCACCGAGTACCTGGTCGAGGTGGAGCAGATCGGGCTGATCGGCACCTTCTCGCAGAACCGCGGACAGCAGCCGGCCCAGGAAGGGGATACCGTGTTCCTGGCCTGGGACGCCGAGCACTCCTTCGGTCTGGCCGGGGACGAAAGCGTGAATGCCGGAGTCGAATCATGAGCGTCGATCTGCGCAGCAAGGACGAGGTGCGCGCGGAGAAGCGCAAGAACCGCACCGGAATCTACCTGGTTTCCCCCGGATTGCTGGTGCTGGCGCTGTTCTTCGCCCTGCCCGTGGTCATCCTGCTGGCCATGAGCTTGTATGTGAAGCCGCCGGGAGCGGAGATCGGCGAATTTGTTCCCGGTTTCGAGCTGGGCAATTACGCCACGGTGCTCTCGGCCTACTGGCCAGAACTGCTGCGCTCCTTCTGGTTTGCGCTGATCGCCACGGTGCTGGCGCTGCTGATCGGCTTCCCGATGGCGTACCTGGTGGCTGTGCGGCTGCGTGAGCGCACGCTATTGCAGGGCATCCTGCTGGTGCTGCTGATCGCCCCGTTCTTCTCCAGCTTCATCCTGCGCACCCAGGCCTGGAAGCAGATCCTGGCCGATGAAGGATTTGTCGCCCAGTCGCTGAAGTTCATCGCGATCCTGCCAGCCGACGGGCACCTGACCGCCACGCCCATCGCGGTGGTGGCCGGCCTGACCTATAACTTCCTGCCCTTCATGGTGCTGCCGATCTACGCGAACCTCGGCCGGCTTGATACCCGCCTGCTCGAAGCGTCCGGGGACCTGTATGCCAGCCCGATCAGCTCCTTCGCCAAGGTCACGCTCCCGATGAGCGCGCCGGGCATTTTTGCCGGCACGCTGCTGACCTTCATCCCGGCGGCCGGCGACTACGTGAACTCGGCGCTGCTGGGCAACAACCGCGATACGACGATGATCGGGCAGGTGATCGATTCGCGATTCTTCAAGGTCATCGACTACCCCGGCGCCTCGGCGCTGAGCTTCGTCTTGATGATTTCGATCCTGATCCTGGTCACGATCTATATCCGCCGCTTTGGCACCGAGGAGTTGATGTAGCGTGAAGCAGAAAATTGGACGCTGGCTGATCCCCGTGATCGGCGGTGCGGCATTCATCTACCTGCTGGTGCCGATCGCCTACATATTTGTCTTCTCCTTTAATGATGGTGGCCGGGCCAACCTGCAATGGCAGGGGTTCACCCTCGATAACTGGCTCAACCCCTGCGGGGCGCCTGCGGTCTGCGAGTCGCTGGCGCATTCGCTGCAGATCGGCAGCGTTGCCACGGTGATTGCCACCGCCTTGGGCACGGGGATCGCCATCGGCCTGGTGCGCTACAAGTTCCGCTTCCGCAAGCTCACCGATGTGCTGATCATTTTGCCGCTGGCCACCCCCGAGGTGGTGCTCGGCGCCTCGCTGCTTGCGCAGTTCCTGAATCTTGGATGGGAATTGGGCTTCACCACCATCGTGATTTCCCACGTGGTCTTCTGCCTGTCCTTCGTGATCGTGACGGTGCGGGCCAGGGTCTCCTCGCTGGATTCGCGGCTGGAAGAGGCGGCGGCCGACCTTTATGCCTCCCCGCGGGCGGCGTTCTGGAAGGTCACCTTCCCGCTGCTGCTTCCCGGGATTGTGGCGGCCGCGCTCTTGTCCTTCGCGATGAGTTTCGACGACTTCATCATCACGAACTTCAACTCCGGCTCCTTCCAGACCTTCCCGAAGTTCATCTACGTTTCGGCCACCCGCGGCATCCCGCCGCAGGCCAACGTGATTGGTTCGGCGATGTTCATAGTTGCCTTGCTGGTAGTGGTCATCGGACAGGTGATCAGCTACCGGAAGAAGAAGCAGCTGGAAAATTCCTGAGCTGGACAGGGCCTGCACGCGAGTGCGGGCCCTGTCTTTGCGTGCGCTATTGCAGGCTTTCGGCGGATACCTAGCTTTAGAATGTAGTCTCTACGAGATTGGTACCTCGACGCCCTGTTCCGGCAGGCCTTGAACGATTGGAAACTTCATGAGCGATAAGCCTGTGTGGCTCACGCAGTCCGAACGCGACGCCTGGCTGGGATTGCAAACCGTCATGACCCTGCTCCCGGCCACCTTGGATTCCGATCTGCAAGGCCTGGAAGGCATCACGCTCTTCGACTACCACATGCTGGCAATGCTCTCCGAGGCAGAGGACCGGAAATTGTCGATGACCGCCTTGGCATCGCATACCAGTGCGTCGCTCTCGCGCCTGTCGCATGTGGTGAAGAAGCTGGAAAGCCGGGGATGGGTGGTTCGCGAGCAATCCGATGAAGATGCCCGTGTGAAAATCGCCTCATTAACGGATGCCGGGTGGGACGCAGTGGTGAATATGGCGCCTCATCATGTGGGCTCGGTTCGGGCCCTCTTGTTCGATCCCCTTGATGACAAGGACGTTAAGAACCTGAACGCGATTATGCGCAAGGTGACTGCCTCGCTGGACCAGGATCATTGGATCCTGAAGCCGGGCGCCACCGATTTGGAACACTGAAGATTTCTCGATAAGCTAATCAGGCGTTAATCGCGTGTGTTGTTATGCCGTCTAGCGGTGGAACAACGACGCGTTGCCCGTAATACCGAATATCGTGACCACCTGAGTACGGGGACATTGCTCGACCGGTTGCGAAGTTCACCGACTTACATACTTTAAGGCTCTTCGGTTGGTTCTCACCCAGCCTGGTTACCTTCCTAGTGTGCAGTATTAACGGTGTTTCACTGGTTGGCGGGACTCATAACGCACTAAGCGGTGCCGATATTTGCTTATGGGCACTGTGCGCGAGTACCGCCGAATTTTACTACTAACTAACTGAGGAGTGATCATGGCAGCTGTTTGCCAGGTAACCGGTACTACTCCGGCCTTCGGACATAGCATCTCCCACTCGCACCGTCGCAACAAGCGTCGTTTCGATCCGAATATCCAGAAGAAGACCTACTACGTGCCTTCGCTGCGCCGCAAGGTGACCCTGACCCTCTCGGTCAAGGGCATCAAGCTCATCGATGCTCGTGGAATCGACGCTGTTGTTGGCGACCTGATTGCGAAGGGTGTGAAGCTCTAAGATGGCAAAGAAGGATAAGGACGTACGTCCGATCATCAAGCTGAAGTCCACCGCTGGTACCGGTTTCACTTACGTAACCCGTAAGAACCGTCGTAACGACCCAGACCGCATGGTTCTGAAGAAGTACGATCCAGTAGTCCGCAAGCACGTCGAATTCCGAGAGGAGCGCTAAGACATGGCCAAGAAGTCCAAGATCGCAAAGAACGAACAGCGCAAGGTCATTGTCGAGCGTTACGCTGAGAAGCGCCTCGAGCTGAAGAAGACCCTTGTAGATCCAAACGCAACTGACGAGGCTCGTGAAGCAGCCCGCGTAGGCCTGCAGAAGCTGCCACGCGACGCTTCCCCGATCCGCGTTCGCAACCGCGACTCGATCGACGGCCGCCCACGCGGTACCTTCCAGAAGTTCGGTATCTCCCGTGTTCGCTTCCGCGACATGGCACACCGTGGTGAGCTTCCGGGCATCACCAAGTCTTCCTGGTAAGACCTGCAAGCCATTTGGCTTAGCAAAAGCCGCCTTCCTTTTCGGAAGGCGGCTTTTGCCGTTAAGCACTAGCTTTTGCGCTGCCACCAGCGGCGTTTTGCCGGCTGGGCAGGAACGGCCTCGGCAACGCTGGCGCGGCGCTGCTGCCAGGCCAGCACCTCTGCGGTGGCATCACGCACGGCCGTGATCACCGGAGGTCCGCCCAGCAGCTGGCGCCGGGCCTCGATAATCCGCTGATTGAAATCCTCGATATGCTCGCGCACTGACTTCTCGGTAGGCAAGCGATCCAGGGTCTGCTCCATCTGCTCGTCCTCCACCCGCAAGGTCAGCGCCGGGGGACCCATGCCGGTGATCTGCTCGCGGCGCATCATCGACTTCAGCCACCAGTCCGGATCGTCATTGCTGGTGATGTGGTCGATCTTCTGCCCGGCCAAGGCCAGATGATCGAAGTCGCCGCGCGCAAAGGCCTCATCGAGCACCGAATTGGCCACCTCCCACGCTTCGTCCTCGGCATGCAGCTGCAGCGGTGTCTTCTGCTTGGCCACCGGAGCCATTCCTGTGGCCTGCGCATACTCGTCCACCGGCAACGGCTCCTCGCTGGCCTTCTCCATCTGGTACCGCGCGGCGTCCAGCGCAGCATCCTTCTTCTGGTTCATACTCCTATCGTGGCACCGCCATTGATGGCGGGCAACTGCTTGGTGAACGGCAAGTGCCCGATGCCATCCAGATCGGCGGCTAGATCAAACTGGGGCTGGTAACCGGCGTTGAGGTACAGCTTGAGCGCCTCGGGCTGGCGAGGTCCGGTGGTGAGGTAGATCTGTGTATAACCTAGTTCGGTTGCCGCGCGTTCCAGCTCGACCAGAACTCGTCTCGCAAGTCCCCGCCGCCGATGCTCTTCATGGGTCCAGATGCGTTTGAGCTCGGCGGTGTGCTGGTCATAGCGTCGAAGAGCACCTCCGGCAACCGTACTTCCAGCCTCTTCGAGAATGACAAAACGCCCTAGCGGATCGCTGAATTCGTGGGCTGGAAAGCGGTCAAGTTCCTGGGCTACCGAACCGTTGCGATCGCCATAACGCTGGGTATATTCAGCAGTGAGCCCGGCAAAAAGTGGGGCGAGGCGTGGGTCGCCGATCGAAACGGTGTGAGCGGTGAGCTCGGGGGCTTGAGTCATGGATGTTCCTCGATTCTAGGCAATGCTGTGATGGGCTTGTGCCACGGCGCCGGCTAACTCCCACTGGTCCATGGATGCCGGAGCCGAGAGCAGCTCACGGGCCAGCGCGTCGCTATCGGCGAAGGGAGCGGAGTTGGACTGAGGTCGTGAGAAAGCACCGGCTTGGAATCGGCCTACGGCCGCTCCGGTAGCAAAAAGCCAACGCTGGACGCGCCCTCCTCTGCCTATGGCCTGGCGTAGTGAAGTGATGTGCATTTTTCCTGAACCTCCTGGTTCTTCGGTGATCAGTCCTTGGCGCGATAGCGAGGCCAGTAGGGGATCGGTGCTTGTTGAGATGTTCGTGCTGGGTAGCCTGGCCTCGATCAACCACGGTGCATGAACGGCACCGGCGAGGGTTTGCGCGCTGAACAGCTGGTGCTCGGTGTCGAACCCGAAAGTGGTTTCCGGGCCCAAAAACCGGACAAATCCTGACTCGTGCAATGCCAGTAGTTCGCGCAGCCGATGTGCGGGCGGGCCGGAATCAACAAAGCTGAAAAATCCCTGCCACCATTTGGCCAGTTGTGCTCGCCCGGCCTGACTGAATTTGTCGTGGACGAGCGGAAGGGTGACAAAGCAGCGCAGCAGTCCCAGAAAGAGGGCCTGGTACTCTGGGCGATCTGGCGAATCACGCAGGCGCAAATCCTCTTGAATATGCTCACTGACCAGCTTATTGAGTTGTTCGCCGTGGCCCTGGGCAGGCAACGGGCGGGGGAGGGGCAGGGGAGACTCAAGATCCTCAAATTCCAGCCGATCATTGGGTGCAACAAATGCGGCAACGAGGCTTGCGCGTTCGGGGAAGTACCAATCGATGCGGTCATAGGCGGCTAGAAAGTCCGCCCACCTTCCGCGCAACTGATCTGGTCGTGTGGCAAATAGTTCGCGGTAGTAGAAATATCCGGTTTCTTTTGCGACCAACGGCCAAATATGGGCGAAGAAGTCCAGATTGCCGTGCCGCGCGTGCAATTCAGCGACCGCTTCCTCAGTGAAGTATCGGGCGGTCAGCTCTGCAGTTGTGGAGCTGCGGATCTTGCTGTGGTACGGCACTCCGCGCCGGGAACCGGCCAGAAGCCTGGGTTCCCGACCGCTAGGGATATAGCGCAGTTCACCGGAGCCGGTGGGCTCAAAGCGTCCGCCACGGCCTTCAAAAAGCAGTACAAAGAGATCGGTGAAGGCCAAGCCCATACCCGAGACAAGAACCTCTGTGCCCGGCAACAACTCTTCGAAGTTGATGTCGTTGGTGTAGCCCGGTGGGATGTAGCCCAGATGATCAGCGCTATCGGCGCGCGCGGAGAATTCTGACGCGCGGGCATCGGAGCTCATTTTGGCATCCAGATGGCCTTGGGCGAGAACCACCTGATCGGCGACGAGTTCTTCGCCTGAAGCCAGCAGAACCTTGTGCGGTCCTGAGCCGGGGATCAGATCCACCGCGGAATCTTGATGGACTTTTATGGAATCCGGCGCGGTGAAGGATGCCTGGACCCGGGCGAAGAACCAGCGCAGGTAGCAGGACTGCAGCCGGCGGGTAGGGAAGTCGCCAGCACCCAAGGTAGCTACTTCGGCTTGCAGAAGTGGATCGGCCAGTACTAGGGGTGGCACATCGGGCAGTTGCCCCTCGCGGATGAGCTGCACCCATTGATCCAATGCCGGGCCGTTATTGGCCGGGCCCAAGCATTGAACCGAGTCATCGGTGAACATCGTGACATCGGCAGCTCGAGAATTGAGCTTAAGCAGGGGACTTTGATCTTCTCGCCAGATGCGACCGGCGCCCGCTGGGAATGGGTCGACGATATGCAGGTGAAGCGCGGTGTTATTCAACAGCGCGCGGTTGGCGCTGATGCGCTCCAAAATAATGGCGGTTCGTGGCCCGCCGCCGATAAAAACGATGTGCCGCTCGGTCATTTTTCTCCTTTGCGCTGCCATTCGATGAGTGTCTGGAATCTGTGGGTAGCGCCAGATTAGGAGGCGATGGAGGCGCCAAGATAGCGTGCTGACTTGCAAAGACGCATAGGTCATGGTTCTGCCATGCAGGGACATAAGACGCGATAAACCTGCGCCAAAAAAGGGTCATGAATCGTCATTTCGACACATGGTGTCCTTGGGTGAACTTGCATGAATCGGGTAAGTGCAATCGGCCAAGCTTCGGTTCTAGCGTGAGCACAACAGATACGAACTCACGAAGGAGGAACCGATGCCACCGGCAACAAACATCACCACGCCACGGGCCGTGCAGGAACCAGCCACGGAGCTCTTGAAGGAGCACATAGCTGCTGAACGGGGTCACGATGCAGCACCCAATTACGCGGACTATGCTGTAGTCGCCGCCCGGCATCCGTGGCGCTGGGTTGGCACGGCGATAGTTGCTGCGCTGGCGGCAGCGGTGCTGTACTCGCTACTGACCAATCCGCGTTGGGAATGGGGCGTGGTAGCCCAGTGGTTCACCGCCGAATCCATTCTGAGAGGTCTCGGCCAGACGCTGAAACTGACCTTGATCTCCGGCAGCCTGGGTTTTGTGCTCGGATTTATTCTGGCGCTGATGCGGCTTTCAAGCTCGCCGCTTTTCAGCTCGGTGTCGTGGACTTTTTCCTGGATCTTCCGTTCCACCCCGCTCTTGGTGCAGCTGTTGCTTTGGTACAACCTCGGCTACCTGTATGAAAGCATCCGGCTGGGCGTCCCCTTCACCTCGATTACTTTCGCGGAATTCCAGACCACCAGCCTGATCAGCCAGTTTGCGGCTGCGGTACTGGGACTGACTTTGAACCAGGCGGCTTATAGCGCCGAAATTATTCGCGGTGGCATACTCTCCGTAGACCAGGGCCAGATCGAAGCGGCCACGGCCTTGGGTATTCCACGCTGGCGTCGATCCACCAAGATCGTGCTCCCACAAGCGATGCGCGCCATCTTGCCGACCGCTTTCAACGAAATCATCGGCCTGGTCAAGGGCACCTCGATTGTCTACGTGCTGGCCTATTCGGAACTGTTTTACACCGTGCAAGTGATCTACAACCGAACGCAGCAGGTATTGCCGATGCTACTGGTGGCCACCATCTGGTACATCGTGATCACCTCGGTGCTCAGCGTCGCCCAATACTACATTGAGCGCCACTATTCACGAGGGGCGTTTCGCACTCTTCCACCGACGCCACTGCAACAACTGAGCGCCTTCTTCTCAACCCACGCCACCACCAAGATCAACTCCTCGAAAGGACAGCCATGAGTCTGGCAACTACACAAGTCGCAACCCGCGGAGCAGTGGCGGTGCGCTCGGTCGATAAGAGCTACGGCAACCAGCAGGTGCTCCACGAGGTCGATCTAGACGTGGCCGAAGGAGAAGTACTGGTCATTATCGGACCCTCGGGCTCGGGAAAGTCCACATTGCTGCGCACCATCAACCACTTGGACAAGGTCGACCGAGGCACCATCAGCCTGGATGGGGAACTGATCGGCTACAAGGTGCGCAACGGCAAACTGCATGAACGGCGCGAATCAGAAATTCTCGCCCAGCGTACCGAAGTGGGCATGGTGTTCCAAAACTTCAACCTCTTTGGCCACCTCACCGCGCTGCAGAACATCATTGAAGCGCCAATCTACGCGCGAAAAATCCCCAAGGCCAAGGCATTAGCTCGAGCCAAGGAACTGTTGGCTCGTGTGGGACTAGCAGACAAGGCCGGTGCCTATCCCCGTCAGCTCTCTGGCGGACAACAACAGCGCGTAGCGATTGCCCGGGCGTTGGCTTTGAACCCCAAGGTAGTGCTTTTTGATGAGCCAACCAGTGCGTTGGACCCCGAGCTGGTGACAGAGGTACTGGAGGTCATCAAGGACCTGGCGAAGTCCGGGACCACACTGATTATCGTGACCCATGAGATCGGTTTCGCTCGCGATGTCGCGGACCGAATCATCTTCATGGACAGCGGACGCGTAGTAGAGCAGGGAACTCCAAACGAACTGCTGACCAATCCTCAGCACGAACGCACCAAATCATTCCTTTCAAAAGTCATCGAACCGGCCTTTAACATCTAAAACTTCGTCACCAAGGACTCGCACCATGAACAAGTACGCAGCTGTTTCTGCACTATCCGCCGTTGGCCTGCTCGGCCTGGCTGGATGCGCTGACCCGGGAGCCGCCGCTCCGGCAGCATCCTCGAACTCTGAGTCAAAGAGCACTATCACCTACAACACCTCGCCTGACCAAGACCGAATCCGCTCCACCAAGGATCCGAAACTGGCCGACGCGGTGCCTGAAAAGATCAAGAAGGACGGCAAATTGACCGTTGCCACGACCGCTGGTTCGGTACCGCTGTCCTTCCATGCCACGGATGAGAAGACCGTGATCGGCACGGAAGTCGATCTGGCACAATTGGTCGCCGACAAGCTGGGCTTGGAACTGGATTTGCAGATCACCAGTTGGGAGAACTGGCCCTTGAAAACCGAATCGGGTGACTTCGAAGCGGTCTTCTCAAATGTCGGCGTGAACGCTGATCGAGTCAAGAAGTTCGACTTCGCTAGCTACCGGGCTGCCTACATGGGATTTGAAGCTCGTGCCGGCAGCGACATCTCGGTGAAGTCCGCGGATGACATATCAGGCAAGAAGATCGCGGTGGGTTCTGGAACCAACCAGGAGAAGATCCTCTTGGCCTGGAACAAGGAGCTGGAAGGCAAGGGCAAAGCCCCGGCAGAACTGCAGTACTACTCCAGCGAGGCCGACACCATTTTGGCCCTATCTTCAGGTCGCATTGACCTGAACATCGCGCCGTATCCGTCCACCGTGTACCGGCAGAACCAGCGAGATGACTTGAAAGTGGTTGGCAAGATCAACGCCGGCTGGCCCAACGAAACGCTGGTCGCCGCAACTACCAGAGCCGGGAACCATCTGGCCGAACAGATCACTGCAGCGTTGAACGAAACCATCGAGGAAGGCACCTATGCGAAGGTGCTTGACCGCTGGTCGTTGAGCGACGAAGGGCTAACAAAATCGGAAACCATCAACGCGTCCAACTACAAGGGTAAATAATGCGTTTTCAGGTTCTAGACATTATTGCCCACCAGGATGACCCGATCACCGGCCTGCAGGTTGATACCGCGCAGCGCTTTGAGCAGGTCGTTCACACCGCGGTACGCGCAGAGCAACTCGGATTTGATTCCTACTCCATAGGCGAGCGGCACGCTGGGGCGTTCATTTCCTCCTCGCCGGCGGTCGTGCTTGAAGCCATCGCTGCACGGACCAGGAAGATTCGTTTGCATACAGGTGTTGTCGTGCTTTCCATCCTTGACCCGGTGCGAGTGGCAGAGGACTTCGCCACCGTTGACCAACTGAGCAACGGACGACTGGAACTAGGAATAGGCAAGGGCAATGAGGTCGCGCACTTCCCGCTCTTTGGCAGAAATGTTGAAGACCAATGGGACTTGCTGGAAGAGAACTACGAACTGCTCAAAGCCCTGTTTAGTGATGAACCGGTGGACTTCGCCGGACAGTTCCGCAGCAGTCTTGCACAAGTCACCACCAGCCCGCGCCCTTACCAGTCTTCGGTACGGATCTGGCATGGTTCGGCCACCTCGCTACGTTCGGCAGAACTGGCCGCTAAGCACGGTGACCCATTGTTCTCCGCCAATGCGATCCAGCCCAAAGAAAATTACATGGCTCTGATCGACCACTACAAAAAAGCGTATGAGCAGGCCGGCCATGATTTGGCAGGCAGATATGTCGGTTCGGGTAGTGGCGCAGGTGGAGTGTATCTGGCTGACAGCACCAAGCAAGCGATCAAGGAATTTGGGCCGGTTTATGAGGCACTGACCAACCGGCGCAATGTGCCAGGGAATAACACCCCGTATCGCAATATCGAGCACGCCGTTGCCGAGGGCCCGCTGTTGGTTGGCAGCCCCGAATTTGTGGCGGCCAAGATTCTGGATTACCACCAGAGCTTCGGCCACGACTTGCAATCCATCTCGCTGCCCACAACTCAACCCCATGAGGCGCAAATTGAAACTTTGGAACGCTTCGCCCAAGAAGTGATCCCCTTGGTCAACACACCAACCACTCTGTGGACCGAGCAGGATCCGCAGGCGAAAAATACTTTACGAAAGGAGTATGCACCATGAGCGAACGCTCAGTGCTGCTGGCCCTGAATCTCGACGGTGCCGGAAACGATCCCAAGCACACCGCCTACCAAGCGTTGCGCGCTGAATCCGCAGGTTTCAATGCTGTGAGTTTTTCCAGCGACGGGTTGCTCGACGCCGTGCAGCGGGCAAGCTACGTGGCCGCACAAACTCGCCGGATCGGTTTGTTGCCGGTGATCGATGTTCTCTTTACCGAACCGTTCCACACCGCCACTCAATTGGCCAGCCTGGACATCATTTCCCGAGGTCGTGCCGGATGGATCTTGGAAACACATAATGACTCCGTGCAGGCGCAGGCAGTCGGACGCACCGTGTTAGCTGATGATGAGCTCAGTATCGAAGCCGCCGAGGTGGTCACCACCCATCGCCGGCTCTGGGATAGCTGGGAGGATGACGCGGTAGTCCGCGATGTGGCTACCGGGCGTTACCTGGATGCGAACAAGTTGCACTACGTGGATGTTGAAGGCAGAAACTTCTCAGTTAAGGGACCAGCCATCACCCCACGCCCACCACAAGGGCAATTGCCGATTATTGCCCCCTCGCACCTGTTTAGCGAATCAGGTTTGCAACACTGCCGGTTAAATGGAGCGGACGTTATAGCGATCAATACCGCGAGCCTCCAGACATTGCTGGCACAAGCGACAGCTTCCAGCACCTCCGGAGCCGTCGCAATTGAGCTCGACATTTATCTCGATACAGCTGGCCAGACCGGGGCACAGCGTGCCGCAGACATTGGGATCCAGAGCAGCGAACGCGCGGTTTTTGCAGGCAGTACCAAGGCGCTGATCAACTTCCTGGCCGAATTCGCAGAAGCAACTGCCAATCCAGCAGACCAACGCCGGCATCTGGTGCATTTGTATCCCGGAGATCTAGAAATCGACGGGGCAGTGCTGATCGACGAAGTACTTCCTCAACTGAAGTACGGCAATCTGCTGGCACCCAATTCAACGACCTTGCGCGAGAATTTCGCGTTGCCAGTAGCCCAAAACCGCTTCCAGGAGGCATCATGAGTACCCAGCATCAACTTCGATTCGGCGTCTTCTTCCAAGGCGTGAACTCATCCACCATTTGGCGCAGCCAAGTCTCGGGGTCCCAAACCGACTTTGCCTCCTTCCGGCAGATCGCCCAGACTGCCGAGCGGGGCCTGTTCAGCGCCTTTTTCCTCGGTGAAGGCCTGCGACTGCGTGAACATCTAGGAGGAATCCACGAGCTCGATGTGGCGGGCCGCCCAGACGCGCAAACCATGCTCGCAGCACTTGCCGCGGTAACTAGCAGGATCGGTTTGGTAGCCACCCAAAACACCACCTACAACGATCCAGCGGACTTGGCCCGTCGGCTCTCCTCGTTGGATCTGATTTCTGAGGGGCGAGCTGCCTGGAACATCGTCACCACCCACAACGCGTGGACTGGCGCAAACTTCCGTCGCGGTGGCTACCTTGAGCACCACGAGCGATACTCGCATGCTGAAGATTTTGTGCGTACCGTCCGGCAGATCTGGGAGGGAGGACCAGTCCACCACCGAGGAAATCATTACAACGTCGACTACACCGGCACCGTTCCGGTTAGCTCACAGCATCGCCCCGTGCTATTCCAAGCCGGTGACTCGGCCGAGGGGCGGGACTTTGCGGCCCGCCAAACCGATGTCATCTTCTCCGCCCACGTCGGGCTGGAAGATGCAGTGGAATTCCGAAGGGACATCAACGCTCGTGCAGCCAGGGTGGGACGTGCCGAGAATTCGGTGAAGATCATGCCGGGAGCCGAATTCATCGTTGCTGAGACCCCAGAGGCGGCAGAAGAAAAGCACCACTGGGTACGCGAACATCAGATTGGCCCGCAACAGGCGCTGGCCTACCTCGAACAGTTCTGGGGGACCCGGCTAGAGAGCGTGGACCCATATGGGCCACTACCGGAGTTTGACCCAGTAGTAAAGCAGAGCTCGGTAACCCGAGGTAGCGGGTTCCAAGGAGCTAAATCCCTAGAACTGGCCGCCACGTGGCGTGCCGAAGCCAAGGAGAAGGGGCAGAACATCATCGAGTTCGTCCGTTCGCGCTCACACCGTGCCGACCAAACCTTCACTGGCTCCTACGACCAGATCGCAGACCGGTTGGCACGATACGCAGAACTCGGAGCGGTAGATGGCTTCAACATCACCCCGTGGCTGATACCTACCGGGCTTGATGACATCGTCAATCACCTGGTGCCGCGCCTGCAGGAGCGTGGCATCTATCCAGAGTCCTACGCCGGAACCCTGCGCGAAAACTTGGGTCTGAGCATTGACGAAACCCACGAACAACGGGCGCAGCAGGAACCATTAGCAGAACAGGAAGTGTCATGAAACAACAGAGAACTCGCAGTGCCTTCAGCATCGTGGCGCTCATCGGGCTGGTATCACTATGCGCCTGCGCTGATCCGTCGCAGGCTACCGAGGATGCGCCCTCGGCCACCGCCAGCGATAGCGCAGCTGCAGCTTTGAGCAGCCCCAACCAGGATCGTCCCGAAGTTGAGGTCAATGTGAAGGCTCAAGCTCTGGTGCCAGAAAAGATTGCTGCAGATGGAAAATTGAGTGTCGTGACCGCACCCGGTGCTGCACCATTGAGCTTCTATGCCACGGATAACAGCACCCCGGTAGGCAACGACGCGGACCTGGCCGCGGCGCTCGCCGATGCACTGGGATTGGAACTTGAGCTTGTCCCGGTGTCTTGGGCCGATTGGCCCTTAGGAATTGAGTCGGGCAAGTACGAAGCCGCGATCAGCAACGTGACCGTGACTGAAGAACGCAAGAAAAAATTTGATTTCGCGACCTACCGTGAAGACTTGCTAGGTTTCTATGCCGACAAGGATTCCAAGATTGGCCCCATCTCAAAGGCCGAGGACGTTGCCGGGCTGAAGATCATTGTCGGTTCGGGCACCAACCAGGAGAAGATCTTGGTTGATTGGGATAAGGCCAATCGAGCCAAAGGGTTAAAGCCCGTTGACTTCCAGTACTACGACGATGATTCGGCATCCACCTTGGCGCTGTTGTCCGGTCGTGCCGACGCAAGCTTTGGGCCAAATGCCACTGGCGCCTACAAGCAGGCGACAACCGGAGAACTCAAGCAGATTGGATCTTTCCCCGGCGGGTGGCCAGACACCGCCCAAGTGGCGGTGACCACCAAAAAAGGCAGCGGGTTGGCTGAAGCCACGGAGGTTGCCTTGGACGGCCTGATGGATTCGGGCGCGTACTCTCAGATCTTGGACAAATGGGGACTTGGCGAAGAAGGAATTACTGATTCGCGCTTGAACCCTGACGGATTGGCCGGGTAGCGCTTGTAGTACGGTGGGGGCATGAATCGTGCAGTGCGTTTGGGTTCCCTGGAACAGTTGGGGCAGGGTCCGCCTCAAGCCAATATTCATGACAATCATGGTCGCTGGAAGTCACTAGGAGATGGCAAAACTGCTGTAGTTACGGGTGCCAACGCCGGTCTGGGATTTTTTGCTTCCCTGGGGCTGGCCGCCGCTGGTGCTCATGTGATTCTGGCATGTCGCAACCGGTTACGCGCTGAAAAAGCCATGGCAGCTATCAGTTCTCGGGTGCCTGGAGCAAACGTTGAATTCATGCAGTTTGACGCTGATTCATTGACGTCTGCCACGGCTTTGGCCGCGGAACTTCGCGGTCGCCAGCTCGATATCTTGGTGGCCAATGCAGGAATGATTCGTACGCCATTATCGAGGGAACCCGGACTGTTGGAGTACGAGCGCACAATGACCACCAACGTCATTGGACACGCCCGACTCATCGGGGAATTGGCTGAGAAGTTCCGCCAAGGTTCGTTGCGTCTGATCACCCTCGGGTCGATGTCCACGTTGATGTTGCGCACGGATCCTTCGAATCTCAAGCTGGAAACCGACTACCATCCCTATCGTGCTTATGTTCAATCCAAAGCGGTGCTTCAAAGCCTTGGCATTGGACTGGATCATCGATTGCGCCAGCTGCAGTGGCCGGCCAGATCCATCGCTGTGCATCCTGGGTATTCACTGTCCGGGCTCACCCCACAGATAGAAGGAATCAACGAACCTGACTTTGCCAAGCGTTTGACCGGCCAGTTGCAGGCCAGTTTCGCGCAGGGCAAACATGAAGGTTCGGTGGCAATTGTGGAGGCAGCCTTGACTAGAGGGCTGGACAACTGCGCGCCCGGAATCTTCTTTGGTCCGCAACTGACCGCCAAGGGCCGTATTTCGCTAGCCAGACCGGCAAATGTCACTCGAAGCAAGGTGCTTCAAGACGCGGCATGGGAGATATTTGTGCAAGCCAATGAGGGACTCGATCCGTTTGCGCTGTAGCTCCCGGGTGAGCTTTCACACCTCAAATCTCTAGAGGAATTCGGCAAAATCCGCGGGACGATGCTCTTTTTGTCGCCCACAACTGGTAAGTTCATCACTGATAAGTCCGTGCGACCGTGCGGCATTCGAAGCCTGGAAACAGGTTTTGGATCACTAGTCCAGGAGGACCATACATTGGCTATGAACCGTAGCGAACTTGTTGCAGCCGTTGCAGCGAAGACCGAAAACTCCCAGGTTGCCGTCAACGGTGTTCTGGATGCTGTGTTCGAGGTTTTCGTCGACCAGATTTCCAAGGGCGAAAAGGTCACCATCCCAGGTTGGTTGGCTGTAGAGCGCACCGATCGTGCAGCTCGCACCGGACGCAACCCACAGACCGGTGAAGCAATCCAGATTCCTGCTGGCCACTCGGTCAAGCTGACCGCTGGTTCGAAGCTGAAGGCTGCTGTTGCCAAGAAGTAAGCTTCTTCAGGCTTGAGCAAGGCCCATCTTCCCTCGACGGGCAGATGGGCCTTGCTGCATTAATGGGCGTATCAGAACTGGTCGTTGAACCCAAAAATGATGCCGTTAGGCCCAGAAATCTGTAAGAAGATGAAAAAATCCCGGTATTTCGCCTGTTTTCGGGCATTTCGCGGCCCAAGGTTTGATATGTTCTCACTGATAAGTCCGTGCGACCGTGCGGCGTACGAGGCCCGGAACCGGGTTTTGGATCACTAGTCCAGGAGGACCATACATTGGCTATGAACCGTAGCGAACTTGTTGCTGCTGTTGCAGCGAAGACCGAAAACTCCCAGGTTGCCGTCAACGGTGTTCTGGATGCTGTGTTCGAGGTTTTCGTCGACCA
The DNA here is from genome assembly GCF_015524875.1 of Glutamicibacter sp. FBE19. NCBI lineage: Bacteria > Bacillati > Actinomycetota > Actinomycetes > Micrococcales > Micrococcaceae > Glutamicibacter > Glutamicibacter sp. FBE19. The sequence continues at coordinate 94,017 of NZ_JACKQN010000009.1, forward strand.
GATTTCCAAGGGTGAGAAGGTGTCGATCCCAGGTTGGTTGGCTGTAGAGCGCACCGATCGTGCAGCTCGCACCGGCCGCAACCCACAGACCGGTGAAGCAATCCAGATTCCTGCTGGCCACTCGGTCAAGCTGACCGCTGGTTCGAAGCTGAAGGCTGCTGTTGCCAAGAAGTAAGCTTCTTCAGGCTTGAGCAAGGCCCGATTCTCTGCTGGAACCCTCCGGCGGATGGATCGGGCCTTCTGCTTTTCTGCACGTTTGAGCCGATCTTCTACTTCGCGTAGAATCAGGCGTGCTTGATGATCCACCAGAAGAATAGGCTGAACCCAGTGCCACAGAATCCCGCAACCCGCGTACTGCGCGGCTGGTTGGCGGCGAGCGTGTGCACCTGGACGGCCTTTGCGGCTCACGCCCACAGCGCCCCGACAAGAATGTCGCTGGTTGCGATGGGCCTGATCACCTGCATTTCAGCGGTGATCGCGCTGCTGCTGGTAGGAAAGAAATACAGCTTGTGGGCGACCAGCCTGGTGGTGATCGCCAGCCAGGGCCTATTCCACTTGAGCCTGTCGGTGATGAGCCACGGCGACTCCGGGGTCTCCGGCATGGAGCACGTGCAGCATACTGGGCGCAGCCTCGAACTGGCGCACAACATCAGCGCCCACTACGCCGAGGTGCACACCGAGTCGATGCTCTACGCGCACGTGCTGGCTGCAGTGGTCAGCATCCTCGTGCTCAACCGGGGCGAGCGCCTGCTGGCCCTCTTGGGCTCATACCTCACCCTGTCTTCGGCACGGCGAATTTTTTCGCTCATCCGTGGGCAGGTTCCTGAAACACCGGTGCTTCCGGCCTACTTTCCGGTGCGTTTTCAACTCAAGCTTGCGCAATTGGGACGGCTGCCCGGGCGCCGGGGTCCTCCTTCCTTCGTTCTTGCCGCCTAAGACAATAACGAAGTTCCCCCTGAGAGGGGGGATTGGAAGGAAAACAATGAAGAACATGACGCTGCCCAAAATGACCCTGACCCGTCTGGCCGCTGTGATCGCGCTATCGATCTTGGCCCTGTTCAGCTCGATGACCGCCGCCTCGGCCCACGACGAGCTGGTCAGCTCCACTCCCAAAGACGGTGCGAGCCTGAAACAAGCTCCCAAAGAGCTGACCCTCGAGTTCTCCGGCGAGCTGCAAACCATGTCCGGTGTGGATTCCACGAAGGTGGTGCTGAAGCAGGACGGCGAGGCCGTCGACGCGTCAGCCGAAACCAAGGGCAAGACCGTGACCGTGACCCCGGCGAAGCCCTTGGAAAGCGGCCAGTACGAGCTGGCCTTCCGCGTGGTCTCCGAGGACGGGCACCCGGTGGAGAACAAGCTGGAGTTCACCGTGAATGCCTCGGCAAAGCCGACCCCATCGATGATCAGCGCACCAAGCGAATCGGCCGCTCCAAGCGAGTCGGCACAGCCTAGCGAGAACCCGCTGCAGGATGCGGGCAGCTCGATGAGCCCGGTCATCTGGGTCATTATCGGCGTCGTGGTCCTTGGCGGCGTCATTGGCGTTCTGGCCAAGTTCATGCGCAACACCAAGTAAGCAGCCACTTTATTCCGGTGCGCCCAAGGCCACCGCGGCCTTTGGCGTGCCCGCACATTCTGTGCCCACACCACGAAAGCTTGAGACGATGAAGACTAGAACCATGACCGCGCTGCTGCTGAGCTTCGGACTGCTGCTCACCGGTTGCGCGCAAAACGCACCAGCTGCCAGCCAGAGCTCCAAGGCACCGCAGTCCGCTGAGCAAAACAGCACGCAAGCACAGGGGCTTGTGGCCAGCGACACCTGGGCCAAGGCGGCCGAATCAGGGATGAGCGCGGCGTTCGGAACCCTGCACAATTCCGCGGACTTCCCGCTGGAATTGCGCAAGGTGAGCAACGCGCAGGGAGATGAGATCCAGCTGCACGAAATGACCGGCAGCGGGCAGAACATGAGCATGAAACAGCTTGAGGGCGACCTGGTGATCGCTCCCGGAGCCGACGCGGTGCTGGCTCCCGGCGGAAATCACCTGATGTTCATGGATCTGAAAAAGCCGCTGGTCGCCGCCCAAACCACGACGCTGACCCTGGAGTTCTCCGACGGCTCGAGCACCGACGTTGATTTCGCGATCCGCAACTTTGATGGCGCCAAGGAAAACTACGATGAGCATGCCGGACATTAATGTTCCCCGCCGCCTGCTGCTGGGCAGCACCGCTGCCGCAGCGGCTGGCGGGCTGCTCACCGGCTTTGGCGCTGGCGGCCTGCGCTCCGCCGTGGCGGCAGCTCCAGCGCAAGAGGCTCCTGGCGGCCCGGGGTTCAGGTCGTTCTACGGCCAGTACCAGTCCGGGATTATCGATGCGCAGCAGGAACATGCGGTGTTTGCCGGATGGGATGTGCTCTGGCGCGATGGCTCGCGCAAGCAGCAGCTGCAGGCCTTGCTCCAGATGCTCACCGATGATTCGGCCCGGCTGATGGGCGGCCGGGGAGTGCTGGCCGATACCGAACCGGAAATGGCGCAGCCGCCCAGCGAACTGACGCTGACCGTGGGGCTGGGCCAAAGCCTGCTCGATGTGGCCGGGTGCGGGAGCATCGCGCAGCTGCCGGACTTTGCCGGCGACGAGCTTGAAGAGCAGTATCAGCAAAGCGACCTGCTGATCCAGTTCTGTTCGCAGGACCCCACGGTGCTGCACCATGCGGTGCGAGCGGTGGCCAAGAACCTCCGCGGGCTGGCCAGGCAGCGCTTTGCGCAGGCTGGCTTCATGCGCCCGATGCCCGGACGGGAAACCTTCAGGAATCTGTTCGGGCAAGTGGACGGGGTCAATAATCCGAAAGACCAGTTGCGCGAGCAGGCGGTATTCGGCGATGGGCAGGACAGCTGGATCGCCAACGGCACCACGCTGGCGCTGCGCCGATTCGAAATGGACCTGGACCGCTGGGACGAAGTGGATGCCACGGGCCGGGACTTCGCCCTGGGCCGCAGGCAGGCCGATGGCTCGCCGCTCTCGGGCACCAGCGTGGATGATCCGGTGGATCTGGCGGCAGTAAATGACCTGGGCCTGCCGAGCATCGCCGCCAACGCGCACGTGGCCCTGGCCAAGCCGAGCCACGCAGCCGAGAGCATCCATCGCCGGGGCTACAACTACGATGACGGGCAGCACGCCGGCTTGCTGTTTGCCAGCTACCAGCGCGACCCGTCGACCAGTTTCATACCGGTACAGCAACGGCTGGCCGCCGCGGATGCGCTGAACACCTGGCTGAAGCCGGTGGGTTCGGCCCTCTATGCGATCCTTCCGGGGATCAGCGAGGGCGGGTATTTGGGCGAGCAGCTCTTCAGCTAGCCCCGGCCGCTGCCCCGCCATGGTGTGAGATGCACCGTAGCGGGGCAGCGCTGGCACTTCCGGCCTGACGGGGCCGGGCAAAAATGAGATGATAAGAAGGATATGGATACAGCACAGCGCACGGTTTCAGCCACCCGCTTCATCCTGCCCGGACTGCTCGCTTCGGCGGCAGTTTTCCTGGCCGCGGTGATGTTCACCGGCATTGCCCGCCCGGCCGAATTGGCCGACCCGGGAGCCTTTATCCGCTGGAGCCTGCCGATCGCCCGTGCGATCCACCATTCTTCCATGTCAGTGGCCATTGCAGCGCTGATCTTTGCCGCCGCGATCCTGCCGCGCAGCAAAAAAGTCACCCGCGATGTGCAGGGCGCCGATCATCCGGCCTTCAGCCGCGCGATGAACATTGCCGCCTCAGCGGCGGTGCTGTGGACGCTGTCGGCCGCCAGCGTGATGGTGCTGACCTTCTGGGACCTGGCCGGCCTGCCGATCAACTTGGACGCGCAGTATTCAGCGGCGATCCTCGACTACATCCTGTCGATCACCACCGGCCGGGCCTGGGCCTGGATGGTGGTGATCGCCGCGGTGGTCAGCTCGCTGGCCTTGGCGGTGCGATCCAAGACCGGGGTGGGAGCCACCGCGTTCTTCTCGCTGTTCGGCATCCTGCCGCTGGCCTTCATCGGCCATGCCGCCGGGGGAGATGACCACTTTGCCGCGGTGAACTCCATCGGCCTGCACCTGCTGGCCGTGGTCCTGTGGTTTGGCGGCATTATCGTGCTGGCGCTGCTGGCTCCGACACTGGCCGGCGAAGCCCCCGGACGCAAGCGCGGCCAGGTGCTCGCCGGAGTGGTGCTGCAGCGCTATTCGGCGCTGGCCGCCTTTGTGGTGTTCTTGATGATCGGTTCCGGGCTGGCCTCGGCGGTCATCCGCATCACCAGCTGGGAACAGTGGCTGACCCCCTACGGCACCCTGGTGATCGCCAAGCTGCTGATCACCCTGGCCCTGGGCGCGCTGGGCCTGTGCCACCGGCGCTTTGTGATCCCCAAGCTCCTGGCGGGGCAGTACGGAGCGCTGCGCGCGGCCTGGCAGATCGTGCTCGGCGAGGTCATCCTGATGGGCTCGGTCATGTCGCTGGCCACCGTGCTGGCCCGCACGGCGCCGCCGACCTCCGATGAAGCCCCGGCGCAGACCACCCCGGCGCGCCTGCTGACCGGCTACGACCTGCCGCCGGCCCCGGATACCGCCAGCTGGTTCACCACCTGGCGGATGGACTGGATCTGGGTGGCCGTGTGCCTGTTCGGGCTGGCCGCCTACCTCTGGGCGTTCATCACCCTGGCCCGCCGCGGGGACAAGCCCAGCGTGTTGCGCCTGGCCAGCTGGCTTGTTGGCCTGATTGCGCTGTTCTACGTGACCAGCGGCGGCGTGGCGGTGTACGGGAAGATCCAGTTCTCCACCCACATGGTCGACCACATGTCGCTGACCATGATCGTGCCGATCTTCCTGGTGCTCGGCACCCCGATCACCCTGCTGCTGCAGGTGCTGCCGGCGCGCACCGACGACACCCGCGGCCCGCGCGAATGGATCCTCTTCCTGGTGCATTCGCGCTACTCCAAGGTCATCACGCACCCGATTTTCGCGGCCGTGAACTTTGCCGGGTCGATCGTGGTCTTCTACTTCACCCCGATCCTGGAACCGGCCATGCTCTACCACGCGGGCCACGAGCTGATGAACCTGCACTTCCTGCTCACCGGCTACCTCTTTGCGCTCTCGCTGGTGGACGCCGATCCGGTGCCCAAGCGCTACCCCTACCCGATGCGCCTGGTGGTCTTGCTGGCCACCGTCGCCTTCCACGCCTTCTTCGGGGTGGCGCTGATGAGCACCGAAACCCTGCTGGCCCCGGACTACTTCGGCAATATGGGCCGCACTTGGGGCGGCAGCGCGTTGGAGGACCAGGTGGTGGGCGCCGGGGCGATGTGGGCCATCGGCGAGGTGCCCACCCTGGTGCTGGCCATTTTTGTGGTCCTCTCCTGGCTCAAGCAGGACAAAAAAGACACCAAGCGCTATGACCGGCAGGCAGATCGCGACAACGACGCCGAGCTGGAAGCCTACAACGCGATGTTCGCCCGCTACCAGCAGGCCGATAAGAGGAACCCGAATGCCTAAGAAAATGACTGTGGCCCTGGCCCTGTGCGCTGCGCTGGCCCTGAGCGGCTGCTCGTCCACCCAGGCGCAAATGCCGCAGGACCAGACCCACAAGAAGGCCGCCGAGGCCACCGCCAGCCCGAGCCCCAGCGAATCCGCACGCCAGTTGACCACCGCCGAGGTGGCCACCACCGCCGGCGCGGTGCTCGCCACCGAGCTGGGCTTCCCGAACAGCGCCAAGATCCAGGGCAAGGACCTTGAAGCGCTGGCCACGCCGCCCACCGATACGCTCAAGGACATTGTGGTGCTGCCGGCGCAGTGCTCGGCCCCGATCAACGACCTGAACTGGTCGCCGGTGCAATTGGGCACCGAATCGGCGCGCACCGATTTCACCAATGCGAACCAGTCCATCACCGGTTCGGTGGAAGTGGCGAAGCTGGGTGCAAATGGCGCAGCCGCGGTCGACTCGCACAACAAGAATGTGCGCACCATCGTGGAGCAGTGCAAGTCCGCGAAGCTCAACGGCATGGACTACACCGAAACCCTGAAGTTCTCCGATCCGCAGGTGGACTCCGTGGATTCGGCCCTGTATTACAGCCGCGATGGGCAGTACGCACAGAATTCGCTGGTGCTGATCAAGAAGACCAAGCAGTATGCGGTGATGGTCTCCTTTGTGGCCGGCAGCTCGCTGGCCGACGAAAAGTTCAACAAGGTGGCCACCAGCGTGATGGATGCGGCCATCGCCCAGCTGCCCTAGCGGAATAGAAGCCGGGTGGCACCTGTTGCACCTCAATGTTCCTTAACACCGTTTAGTACTGCCCCGGACCGTGGCCGATAATGAAGTTCTAACTGCCGAGCCACGGCAATTGCGAAAGGATGACCATGAGCGCAACAGAATCGGTCCGCGCCAACTACAAGGTGCGCGCCAGCGAACTGCTGGGCCGCAACTGGCTGAATACCGGCGGCAAGCAGCTGGACCTTGAAGCCCTGCGCGGCAAGATCGTGCTCCTGGACTTCTGGACCTTCTGCTGCATCAACTGCCTGCACGTGCTGGACGAGCTGCGCCCGCTCGAGGAGCAGTACTCGGATGTGCTGGTCACCGTGGGCGTGCACTCGCCAAAATTCGAGCACGAAGCGGACCCGGATGCGCTGGCCGCGGCCGTGGAACGCTATGAAATCCATCACCCGGTGCTCGATGACCCGGAGCTGGTCACCTGGCAGGCCTACGGCGCCCGCGCCTGGCCGACCCTGGTGGTTTTGGATCCCGAAGGCTACATCGTCGCGCACCTGTCCGGCGAGGGCCACGCCCAGGGCCTGGGCTCGCTGGTCGATGAACTGATCGCCGAACACGAAGCCAAGGGCACCTTGCATCGCGGCAATGGACCGTACGTCGCCCCGGAAGCCCGCGAGGGCGACCTGCGCTTCCCGGGCAAGGCCATCGCCCTGGACAACGGCAACTTCCTGGTGGGCGACTCTGGCCACCACCGCCTGGTGGAGCTGGACGCGGACTTCTCGGTGGTGCGCACCATCGGCTCGGGCGCCAAGGGCTACGCCGATGGCGACGCCGGCACCGCCCAGTTCAACGAGCTGCAGGGCCTGGCCGCGCTGCCTGCGGAACTGGCTGCGGAGGTGGGCTACGACGTGATCGTCGCCGACACCGTCAACCACCGGCTGCGCTCGGTCAACCTGGCCACCGGCCAGGTGGGCACCGTGGCCGGCAACGGCGTGCAGCGCCTGCTGGATTCGGACAACGCGCGCCAGGAAACCCAGCCCACCGATTTGGGCACCGATGCGCTGAATATTTCGCTGTCCTCACCATGGGATGTGCTCTACCACCCTTCGGGCCAGGTCATCATCGCGATGGCCGGGACCCACCAGATCTTCGCCTTCGACCCGCGCACTACCGCGGTCTCGGTCTTCGCCGGCACCGGCCTGGAGGGCCTGAACGACGGCACGCCGGATGAGGCCTGGTTCGCCCAGTCCTCGGGCCTGGCGCTCTCCGGCGAGAACGTGTGGATCGCCGACTCGGAAACCAGCGCGCTGCGCTGGATCGAGGTCCAGGACGGCGAGGCGAAGAGCGTGAACACCGCGATCGGCACCGGGCTGTTCGACTTCGGCTTCCGCGATGGAGCCGCCGAGCAGGCCCGCCTGCAGCACCCGCTGGGCGTGGCGGTGTTGCCTGATGGCTCGATCGCGATTGCGGACTCCTACAACGGGGCGGTGCGCCGCTTCGACCCGGCCACCAAGACGGTGTCCACCCTGGCCAAGGGCCTGAAGGAGCCAGCCGATGTGCTGGTGGATACCTCCGTGGACGGGGACCCGGTGCTGCTGGTCGTGGAGACCAACACCCATCAGCTGGTGCGCATCCCGATCCCTGCCGAGGCATTGGTCGTCGATGAGGGCGCCAGCCAGACCCAGCGCCCGAAGACCCGCGTGCAGTCCGGAAACCACGAGATCCTGGTGCGCTTTGCCGCTCCGAAGGGGCAGAAGCTCGATGACCGCTGGGGCGACCCGACGCAGTTGAAGATCTCGGCCAGCCCCGAAGAGCTGATCCTGGAAGGCGGCGGCACCTCGGTGGGCCTGACCCGCACCCTGGTGCTCAACCCCGAGGTTTCCGAGGGCGTGCTGCACATTACCGCTCGTGCCGCGGCCTGCGATGGCGAGCCGGGCGGCGAGATCCCGGATCACGCGGCCTGCCACCTGTACCAGCAGGACTGGGGCATTCCGGTGCTGCTCGATGCCCAGGGCGAGAACGAGCTGCTGCTCGACCTTCGCGGCGTGAACTAGCCGCAGAGGCCAGGGAAGCGCGCAACCCGCAGCGGGGAATGCAGAGGAAACCTCAGCATTCCCCGCTGTGCCGCATTAGACTGTAGTGCGGGAGGCACCGGAGGGATCCGGCGAGAGCTTATGGCAGTGAAAATGTTCCGGGCATTGGAAATACCCAACTACCGGTTGTGGATCATCGGCGCCCTGGTCTCGAATATCGGCACCTGGATGCAGCGCGTAGCCCAGGACTGGCTGGTGCTGACCGAACTGACCAACCATGACGCGGTAGCCACCGGAATCACCACGGGCCTGCAATTCCTGCCCGTCCTGCTCCTGGCACCCTATGCCGGGCTGATCGCCGACAGGTTCAACAAGCGCCGGCTGCTGATGGCGACCCAGAGCTTCATGGGGCTGTGCGCACTGGTCCTGGGGCTGCTGGTCGTCACGGATTCGGCAGAACTCTGGCACGTATACGTGCTGGCCGGGCTGCTGGGCATCGGCGCCTCCTTTGACGCCCCGGCCCGCCAGGCCTTCGTCTCCGAGGTGGTTCCCGGAAGCCACCTGGCCAACGCGGTGGCGCTGAACAGCGCCAACTTCAACCTGGCCCGCCTGGCCGGCCCCGGCATTGCCGGCGTGGTGATCGCACTGGTGGGCACCGGCCCGGCGTTTTTGCTCAACGGCGCCTCATTCCTGGCGGTGATCAGCTCGCTGGTGTTCATGCGCAAGGACGCCCTGCATCCCACCACTCCGGTGGCCCGGGCCAGGGGGCAGGTGCGTGAGGGGTTCAGCTATGTCAGAAGCCGCAAGGACCTGGTGCTGATCTTCTTCCTGGCCTTCATCATCGGCACCTTCGGGCTGAATTTCCAGCTGACCAATGCGCTGATGGCCACCGACGTCTATGGGGTGGGCGCAGGGGAGTACGGCATCCTGGGCAGCATCATGGCGGTGGGAACCTTTGCCGGGGCGCTGCTGGCGGCGCGGCGTTCGGCCCCGCGCTGGCGTTTCCTGATCGGCGGCGGGGTGTTCTTCGGCTGCGCGGCCCTGGCCAGCGCCTGGATGCCGAACTACCTGCTTTTCGCCCTCATGCTCATCCCGGTGGGACTGGGAGCGCTGACCTTCTTGAACAGCTGCAACACCATGGTGCAGATGTCGGTGCCCGGGCAATACCGGGCCCGGGTGCTGGCGTTGTACCTGATGGTGGTGCAGGGCGGGACGCCGATCGGCTCGCCCCTGGTGGGCTGGTTTGCCGAGCTCTTCGGCACGCAGATCGCCGTGTCCATTGGCGCGGTGCTGTCCCTGGTGGCGAGCTTGCTGGCGCTGTTCTTGTGGCAGAGGTTCAAGACCAACGCGGTGCCGCTGCGCAGCCAGTTCCGCGAATTGCTCGGCCGATAAGCTCCCGGCCGCAAGAACTACTGTGCGGGCTGTTCGCCGCCGGCCACCGGAACCACGGAGACTTCGGTGGTGCTGGTGGTCAGCTCCGCGGTGAAGGAATAGGTGTCCTTGATGGTCTTCTTTTCCTTCACCCCGGTGCGCAGATCCTGCTCGGTCAGCGTCAGATTGGCGGTGGTTGTCAGCGGGGAGAGCACCCACGCGCCGTTGTAGTAGCTGACATCGATCTTCGGGTATTTGGCGATGTCCCACTTGATGGTGGAGGAATCAACGCGCGCCGAGGTGTTGTAGGCGAAGGGGCAGCCCGAAGGCATCAAGACCTGCTGGCTGGCGCAGCCGTCCAGGTATTTCTTGACCTTGGAGTTGATCGCGGAGACAAAGGCCTTGGTCGGCTGCGTCTTCAACGCGATCTCCACTGGCTCCTTGGCAGGCTGGGTGACCACGACACCGCGGGTGTCGGCGGAAAAATTCTTGGTGCTGAAGCTTGCATCCAGCACCGAGGGATAGAAGACCGGCAGGGTACTGACACCGGCCTCCAACGGGATCTTCTGCTCGTTGACGGCCACCTCATTCACCGTGTTGGCCTTGATCTTCACGCTGGGCAGGGTGGACGGTTCGAACTCCCACTTGTCGAAGAAGAACCAGGACTTGCCGGCATGGCGCAACGTGTAGGTGGACTGCTGGTCCACGCCCGTGGCCTTGTAATGCGCGGTCACGGTGCGCAGCTCGCTGTCTCCGTCCACCGGCTGCGGCTTGTCGGTGCTGAAGTCCGTGATGCCGGCCTGGGTGCGCTTGAGCACCTCGCCGTCCAGCGCTACCGCATCGCCCTTCGGCACACTGGCCTGCATCAGCCCCAGGGCCTTGGCGCCTTGGCCGTCGGCGAGGTAGCGCTGCAGGACCTTGACCTCGTGCGCAGGGGAGAACAGGGTGCGATTAGCGATTATCACGCCGGCAACAGCCAGAACGAGCACTGCCACCGCGGCAAGGGCCCAGCGAAGGGCCAGGCGGGTGGCGGCGATCGGCGTGGAGTTAGGAGTCTTCATCAGTAGCTAGGCTATCTGGTTTCGGGCTCCGGACTGTAACCGGCAGGTCAAAAACGGCGGGTCTTCTCAACGGCGGCGGCGCTTTCGGTTGCCGAACATTCCGCGCAGCAACTCGCGCCCAATCATCGATGCGGCGTCCAAGGCCATGTCCATCATCGGGTTCGGCTGTGCCGGGGCCTGCCGCTCGCGAGGCGCTTCGGCCTGCTGCGCGCCAGCCGGTGCCTCAGCTGGTTGCTGCGGCGTCGCCGTAGCAGCGGGGGCGGCTTTGGCTTCCAGCAATTCCCGGGCCGATTCGCGGTCCACGGCGGTGGCGTACCGCGAAGCCAGCGGGGAGGCCGACAGATTCTCTTCCAGAACCTGCGGCGATGCCGGGCCGATGGTGGACCCTGGCGAGGACATCCTGGTCCATGCCACCGGGGTGGGTGCGCCCTTTTCGCCGAGCACGGTAATCACCGCTTCGCCCACGCCAGCCTGGGTCAGCGCCTCTTGCAGGTCCACGCCGTTGACCGGGAAGGTCTTGATGATCTCCTTGAGCGCGCTCTGGTCCTTGGCGGTGAAAACGCGCACCGCATGCTGGATGCGGTTGCCCAGCTGGCCCAGCACCTCATCGGGCAGATCGGTGGGGGACTGGGTGATGAAGAACAGGCCCACTCCCTTGGAACGGATCAGGCGCACGGTGTTGATGATCGCGTCGGTGAACGCCTTGGTGGCGTCCTTGAACAAGAGGTGTGCTTCGTCAAGGAAGAACACCAGCTTCGGCTTGTCCAGGTCGCCGGCTTCGGGCAAGTCCTCGAACAGGTCCGCGAGCAACCACATCAGGAAGGTGGAGAACAGCATCGGCTGCTGGTTCACCGAAGGCAGTTCCAGCACGTTGATCACGCCGCCGGTTTCGCGCACCTGCAAGAAATCGGCGGTGTCGAATTCCGGCTGCCCGAAGAACTGGTCCAGTCCCTGGGATTGCATGATCGTGATGCCACGCAGGATGACCGATGCGGTCGCCGCGCTCACCCCGCCCAGGCCCTTCAGCGCTTCGGCGCCCTGGTCGCTGACCAGGAAGCTGATGACCGACTTGACGTCGTTGAGGTCATCGAGCAGAAGCTTGTTGGTGTCGGCATAGTGGAAAATCAGCTGCAGGCATTCTTCCTGGGTTTCGTTCAGCTCCAGGACGCGGGCCAGCAGGATCGGGCCAAAGGCATCGACGCTGGCGCGCACCGGGGTGCCGTGGGCCCCTTCGCCCAGCGAGAGGAACTCCACCGGGTTGGCGCGGGGAGAAAATTCCTTGCCGAGTTCGGCCAAGCGGGCGGTGAGCTTTTCCGAGCCTTCGGCGCTTTGGGCCAGTCCGGAGAGATCCCCCTTGATGTCGGCGAGGAATACCGGAACACCGGCCTTGCTCAGCTGCTCTGCCATCAGCTGCAAAGTGACCGTCTTGCCGGTGCCGGTAGCACCGGCGACCAAGCCGTGGCGGTTGAGCATTTTCAGCGGCAAGCGGATCGGCGCGGTGGGCTCGGGCTTGCCGTCAATCAGGGCTGCGCCCAGATCGAGGCTCTCGCCTTGGAAGTTGTAGCCTTCGATGAGGCCTGCCAGCAATGCATTTGTATCCTGGGTCATAGCGCTACTCTATGCTTTCTAGAACGGGTGCAAAAGACGTTGGACGAAGGCTTGTGTGCGGGGATTTGCCGGCGTGGACAGAACCTGGGCAGCGTTTCCGGTCTCCACGACCACTCCGCCATCCATGAAGACGACGGTATCGGCCACATCCCGGGCGAAGGCCAGCTCATGGGTCACCAGCACCATGGACCATCCCTCCTGGGCCAGTTCCTTGATGACGCTGAGCACTTCGCCAACAAGTTCGGGATCCAGCGCACTGGTCGGCTCGTCGAAGAGCAGCAGGTCGGGTTGCTGCATCAGCGCGCGGACAATGCCTACGCGCTGCTGCTGTCCGCCGGAGAGCGAATTCGGGTAGGCCTCGGCTTTGGAGCCCAGCCCCACGCGATCCAGGAGCTTGCGCGCTTCCAGCAGCACCTGGTCGCGCGGGCGCTTTTGGACTTCGATCGGCCCAATGCTGACATTTTGCAGCACCGTCAGGTGCGGGAAGAGATGGTGCCCCTGGAAAACCATGGCTGAACGATCGCGCAGCACCTGCGCTGATTTTGGCTTGGTTGTGGCATCGAAGCTCACCGCCGGGCCGCCTTCAAAGCCGACGGTTCCCGCATCCGCGATTTCCAGCCCATTCAGGCAGCGCAGGGCTGTGGTCTTTCCTGAACCGGAGGGGCCGATCAAGGCCACGACTTCGCCGGAGTGCACGGAAAAATCGATGCCCTTCAGCACCTGGTTCTCGCCGAAAGCCTTGTGCAGGCCGGTGACGCTGAGCAAGGTTGTGCTACTTGGCGACATACTTTTCCAGCTTTCCTTCAACAGAGTTCTGCAGCGCAGAGAGCAACAGGCAAATGATCCAGTAGATCGCGGCCGCTTCGCAGTACAGGAGCATGAACTCGTAGGTCGAGGCCGTGATCTCCTGGGCCTTGCGGAACATTTCGGTGACCAGAATGGTCGAGGCCAACGAGGTGTCCTTCACCAATGAGATGAAGGAATTGGACAGGGGAGGAATCGCCACGCGGGTGGCCTGCGGAAGGATCAACCGGTACAGGCTGCGCGTGCGCGACATGCCCAGGGTGTATCCGGCTTCCCATTGTCCGGCTGGGACCGAGAGGATCGCGGCGCGGATAATTTCTGTGGCATAGCCGCCGATGTTCAGGCTGAAGGCAATGATCGCACTGGGCCAGGGATCAATGGTGATCCCCAGGCTGGGCATGCCGTAGAAGATGACAAACAACTGCACCAGCAGGGGAGTGCCGCGAACAATCGAAATGTAGACCCGGGCGATGCCCGAGAGCGCCGGGTTTTTGCTGATGCGCATCAGCGCCATCAGCAAGGCGATCGCCAGTCCGAGGGCAAAGCTGATCAGCGCGAGCGGAATGGTTGCCGTGATTGCGCCATGGGCCAGTGGCCAGAGCGAATCGATGAATAACTGCCAATTCGAATCCATAAGCTACCTTTGAGACAAACGAGACTGGCCCCACGCTGGAGACGTGTGGAGCCAGTCTACTGTTTCACCAGGGATGGTACCGGTTATTTGCTGATGTCCTCGCCGAAGTACTTTTCAGAGATCGATGCCAGTTCGCCATCGGCACGCAGCTCGTCCAGGGCGCCATCGATCGCTTCTTGCAGATCCTCCGAGCCCTTGCGCAGGGTGACTGCCGACTCGCTCTTGTCCTCGGATTCGGCGGCGATCTTGATGCTGTCATCCGGATTGGTCTTCTGTGCATCCAGGAAGGTCAGCTTGTCATTGACGGTGGCATCCACTCGACCCTGCTTGAGCAGGGTGACCGACTGGGCCCACCCCTCCACCGGCTCGATGGTGGCTCCAGCGGCCTTGGCTGCCTCATAGAAGCTGCTGGTCAGCGACTGCGCGGTCTTCTTGCCCTTGAGCGAGTCGAAGGAGGTGATGTCGGTGTTGTCGCTCTTGGTGACAACGACGCCCTCGGAAACGGTGTACGGCTTGGAGAAGAGGTATTTTTCTTCGCGTTCCGGGGTAATGGCCACCTGGTTGGCGATCACGTCAAAGCGTCCGGCATCCAAGCCGGCAAAAATCGCGTCCCACTGGGTTTCCTGGAATTTGACCTCAACACCCATCTTTTCGCCGACGGCCTTGATGACCTCAACGTCGTAGCCGGTCAGATCGCTGCCTTCATGGAAGGAAAAGGGGCGGTAGGTTCCCTCGGTGCCGACGGTCAGCACGCCGGCGTCCTTGACCTTTTGCAGGGCTGAACCGTTCTGCTCGGACGAGGAGGAGCCAGCGGTGCCGCTAGATGAACCGCAGGCGCTCAGGGATAGGGCAAGAATTGCGGTGGTAGCCAGCAGTGGAACGGTGCGCTTCATGGTGACCTCATTCAAAAAAGGGGTGATTATGCTCTAGTCCTAACAACAGTCTAGAGACATCCGCTTATTCCGAAGCTCAAAAGTTACACTAAATTCCCAGCATGACGGCCAGCAACATCATCAGCGGTATCGCGCAGATGGTCGTGATGAGCACCGTATCCTTGGCCACGGTCACCCCGTGGTTGTAGCGCGAGGCGGTCACGAAGATATTTTGCGCGGTAGGCAGGCCGGCCATGATCACCGAAGCGACCAGCATTTCTCCGCGCAGCCCGAAGGCCAGATAGGCCAGCACCCAGGCCAGCGCCGGGTGGATGACCAGTTTTGCAGCCGTTCCGATGAGCACATCGGCGCGTCGGCCGGACTTCTTCTCCAGCGGCCTGGACCCCACCAGCGAGATGCCGAAGGCCATCAGCATGCATGGAATCGAGGCGCCGGCAATCAGATCGATTGGTTCAAGCACGATCGAGGGCAGGCTGAAGCCGGTCAGCGCGACGACGAGGCCAAGCATGGAGCCGATGATCATCGGGTTTTTCGCGGTGGCCACCAGCAGTGCCAGCGGCGTGGTGCGGTGGCGCGAGGTGGTGGCATCCAGCATCGCCAAATTGATCGGCTGGTACAGCGCCAGCTGGAACAAGATGATGGGTGCGGCAAAAGACGCATCGCCAAGGACATAGAGGGCGATCGGCAGCCCGAGGTTGGCCGAGTTCACGGTGGACGCGGACATCGCGGCAATGATCCGCTCCGAAGCCGAGCGCTTCAGCCAGCGCGCCGTCGCCAGGTAGTAGACCAGGGCAGTCAGCGCAGCGGAGATGGCGGCCACCCACAATAGCGGGCCCAGCACGGCGACGGGATCGGACTCGGCCAAGGTGGTGAACAACAGGGCCGGGCTGGCAATGAAGAAGGTGACCCGGCTCAGGACATTGCGCCCCTGTTCGCCCAGCACCCCGGTGCGCCCAACCAGATATCCAACGGCGATCACCACCCAGATGATGGAGAAGCCTTCGAGGACTCCGGTCATCATGCTCCTTGGGCGTTGGCCTGGTAAAACGAAAACGTCGGGGCACCTGATGGTACCCCGACGTCAGTGCGAGCGGGCGACGGGAATCGAACCCGCGTATCGAGCTTGGGAAGCTAGCGCTCTACCATTGAGCTACGCCCGCAGGTGCACCGAGCGGCCTAATGACGGCTCGGGCAACAATCAGCATATCCCACGAATTCGTCCGGCCGGTAAACGGCGCGGATAATCGTGCGGAAAGTTACGCCTGGCCTTCGGATTTCTGCTTCAGCAGCTGCTGCTGCAAGATGGCCACGCCATCAGCGGGTACCTCGAAGCTCAGCTCATCGCCCGGGTTCACTACGAATCCGGTGTTCTCCAGTGCGCGCACCACGGTGGCGCCTTGGACCTTGACGCCAAATGGCGCCTGGTCGATGTAGCTGGACGGAATGCGTTCCAGAGTGGTGAACAGCGCCACCACGGCCTCGCCGGTCGGGTTGGTCAGCAGCATCGGCTGGGCGTTCTTGTTCTCTTCGGTGACCTCTTCGCGGGAGAGGAAGTACACCTCGGCGCTCATGAAGGCGCCAATGACGGAACCGGACAACTCAGGCTTGTTTAGACCGGCCTGCAGCATCATTTCGAAGTGCGTTTTAGGCTTGGCACGGTGCTGGTCCATGGGCGTCTCGATGATCGCATCCGGGATTTGTGTCGGATTCTGGCCATCGTGCGCAGCTGGGGTGTTCTCGGTGCTCATGTACTCCAGCATGTCGCGATAAAGCCTCAGGTGCAAACGGCGAATGCGGGAAAATCGGGGTAAAGGCCTAAAATGGCAGATGAGCATCCACGATTGAATCAAGGACAGAGCATGCCTGAATTCCGTTATGAGGATCTTCTGCCTATTGGCGAAGATACAACCCCATACCGCAAGATTTCCTCCGAAGGCGTCGAGGTCGTCGCCGGCCCGGACGGGAAGAACTTCCTCAAGGTCGCACCAGATGCCTTGGAGCAGCTGGCCGAAACCGCACTGCACGACATCTCGCACTACCTGCGCCCAGCCCACCTGCAGCAGCTGCGCAACATCCTCGACGATGAGGAAGCCAGCCCGAACGACAAGTTCGTTGCACTGGATCTGCTGAAGAACGCCAACATCGCAGCCGGCGGCATCCTGCCGATGTGCCAGGACACCGGCACCGCGATCGTGATGGGCAAACGCGGCCAGCGCGTCCTGTCCGAAGAGCAGGATGAAATCTCGCTCTCGCGCGGCATCTACAACGCCTACACCAAGCTGAACCTGCGCTACTCGCAGCTGGCACCGATCACCACCTGGGAAGAGAAGGCCACCGGCAACAACCTCCCGGCGCAGATCGACCTGTACGCGAACACCAAGGACGGCGCTGACACCAGCTACAAGTTCCTGTTCATGGCCAAGGGCGGCGGATCGGCCAACAAGTCCTTCCTGTACCAGGAGACCAAGGCCATCCTCAACGAGAACTCGATGCTGAAGTTCCTTGACGAGAAGCTGCGCTCGCTGGGCACCGCGGCCTGCCCTCCGTACCACCTGTCCATCGTCATCGGCGGCACCAGTGCCGAAATGGCGCTGAAGACCGCAAAGTACGGTTCAGCCAAATATCTGGACTCGCTGCCTACCGAAGGCGCGATGACCGGCCGCGGTTTCCGCGACACCGAGCTGGAAGAAAAGGTCCTCGAATTGACCCGCCACTTCGGCATCGGCGCGCAATTCGGCGGCAAGTACTTCTGCCACGACGTGCGCGTGGTGCGCTTGCCTCGCCACGGTGCTTCGATGCCAGTGGCCATCGCAGTATCCTGCTCGGCTGACCGCCAGATGCTGGCGAAGATCACCGAAGAGGGCCTGTTCGTGGAGCAGCTGGAAACCGATCCAGCCCGTTTCATGCCAGAAGAAAACCACCCGGCCGTGGCCGCCCACGACGATGAAACCGACGGCGTCACCGGCACCGGTGGCAGCTCCGTGGTGAAGATCGACCTGAACAAGCCAATGGATGAGATCCTGGCCGAACTGACCAAGTTCCCGGTCAAGACCCGCCTGTCGCTAACCGGCCCATTGGTGGTTGCCCGCGATATCGCTCACGCCAAGATCAAGGAACGCCTGGACGCCGGCGAAGAGATGCCGCAGTACCTCAAGGACCACCCGGTCTACTACGCAGGTCCGGCGAAGACCCCGGAAGGCATGCCTTCGGGCTCCTTCGGCCCGACCACGGCAGGGCGCATGGATTCCTATGTGGACCAGTTCCAGGCAGCCGGCGGCTCGATGGTCATGCTGGCCAAGGGCAACCGTTCCAAGCAGGTCACCGATGCGTGCAACACCCACGGCGGCTTCTACCTTGGTTCCATTGGCGGCCCAGCCGCACGCCTGGCCCAGGATTGCATCAAGAAGGTCGAAATCCTCGAATACGAGGAATTGGGCATGGAAGCCATTTGGAAGATCGAAGTCGAGGACTTCCCAGCCTTCATCGTCGTTGACGACAAGGGCGAGGACTTCTTTGCCGAGACCTTGAAGCCGACCTTCACCGGCATTCCGGTACGCGCAAAGTAGATTTCGGCGTTCTGGAGGGGGACTGCCAGCGGTTATCGCAACCGCTGGCAGTCCCTGTGCAATTCCTAGCCGATGCACAGGCTGCGGCGGGGGATAAAAGCCTGAATACCGGGGGCTGCTTCGGTAGAATTCATGGTGCTTCGCATGCGCTGGATGCATTACCGGGATGAAGGGCAGGACTGTGAGACGGCTACTGGTCGTGAATGTGCTGCTGGGCATCCCCGGAATTATCTACTATTGGATGCTGAGCCTCATGGTGCTTGCCGATCCGCTGACCACGTGGGGGAGGGCAGCCCGGGACCTCTATGAGGCCCACTCGTTCTTGCCTGTCCAGGTAGTGCTCGGCCCGCCACTGGCCATCGGAACCATGATCTGGGTGCTGTCCAACGTGAACTTGATCTACCGCAGGAAGCGCGCAGGCGCCTGCCAGAAAACCAGTGGCAAGTACTTGCACTGGGGCATTGCGCTGGTGGCCTCGTTGATCCCGACCGCCGTGTTTCTGGGTATTGCGGTGTTCTTCTAGGCAGCCTTATTTTTCAGTGAAGCCGAAGCCCCAGTCACGGTAGGGCGGCAAGAAGCGCAGGACCAGAAGGTCGTCTTCCTTCATCACGCCGTGGCCAGCCTTCTGGGCGTCCTTATCGGATTCCTTGCCGGCTTCCTTGTCGGCTTTTTTCGAGCCGGCTTCTTCCTTCGGTGCTTCCAGCGACTTTCTGAGCATCTGGAAGTAGTCTTCATAGGTCTGTGCGCCAGATTCAGCCAAGGCCTTGGCATGATCCTTGCCGATGTAGCGCACATGCCATGGCTCGTATTTGTAGCCGGTGATCTCTTCTTTGCCCTGCGGGTAGCGGATGATCAGGCCGTAATCCCCGGCATGCTCGGCAATCCAGATGCCTGCGGGAGTTTGGCCGAATTCTTCCTTCAACTCAGCCCGGCTGTTGGTGTATCCCAGGTCTGCTGCCAGCCCGAGCTGGTGCTCGCTGGTTCCGGGGCGTGCCGAAATGCGTTCAGCATAAGCCGTCCCGTACTTCGCTTGATATTGGCTGAACAGGGCCGCTTGGCGTTGATATGAGCGGTAGGCACTGAGCAGCTTGATGGAGTGCCCGGCAGCTCGGGCATCAGCGATGAGGTCCTCGACGGCTTCTGCGGCTTCGGGGCGCAAGGCCAGCCCGGTGCCGCCAACACCCACCAGGTTGGCCGGGGTGTAATCCTCAGGCGACAGCTTGGTGGTTGGATTGATAAGGGCCAGCATGCTCGACGCATCTGAAAGCTGTGAGCTTTCAACGGCAGGCAGGTCTTCGGCTGGCGCGGCCAGCGCAGCCGGAACTGCACAGAGCAGCAGTGCCGCGGAAAGAACGGAGCTGGTCAGCGCGGAGGCTAGACGCATGATGTGATGAACCCTTGTGTTGCGAAGTGATGATGAAGGGGCAAACCCCAATCCCACGATAGCTGGAATTGCTGGGGAAGTAATGGGAATTGCGTCACGGCCGCAGTGAACAAATGATGACTTTCCGTGGATTGGCGGTCCATTCCAAACAAGAAAACCTACATATTTCTTCGAAGAGTTCAACGATTGGGCATTCTCACGATAAATTTGAAGGCGTGTTGTATTCAGATGGTGACATTCGTCGAGAAATAGCGTCCGGGGAGATTGGGCTTGAGCCCTTTGAACCGAATATGGTCCAGCCCGCATCAGTGGACGTTCGTATTGACCGGTTCTTCCGGCTCTTCGACAACCACAAATATGCGCACATCGATCCATCGGTGGAACAAGATGAGCTCACCCGATTGGTCGAGGTTGACCCGGACGAGCCTTTCATTCTGCACCCCGGCGAATTTGTGCTCGGCTCGACCTACGAAGTAGTGACCCTCGGACACTCCATCGCAGCGCGGTTGGAAGGCAAGAGCTCGCTCGGGCGTCTCGGATTGCTGACCCACTCCACAGCAGGCTTCATCGATCCTGGCTTCTCGGGCCACGTGACCTTGGAACTTTCCAACATGGCCACCTTGCCAATCAAGCTCTGGCCGGGATCGAAGATCGGCCAGCTGTGCTTCTTCAAGCTGACCTCAGCCACCGAGCACCCTTATGGTTCTGGCCCCTATGGAAACCGGTACCAGGGCCAGCGTGGCCCCACGGCCTCGCGCAGCCACCTGAACTTCCATCGCACGAACATCGAAAGCTGAACACAATAATGGATCGGCCCCGCGGGGCCGATCCATTGTGCTATCTGCCTCAAGGCAGCACTTGCCTAGGCATCTGGATTCCGCGGCGATCGAATCGGCAACAACAGAAGCAAGCCGAGAGCCAGCACCACGAGGATGCCCAGGATGCCAAAACGCTGGGCGCTCCCCGAAGCGACAAACGGGGTGGCCAAGGCAATGGACAACCCGAAAAGCCCGGGTGCCAAGAACGACACCGCTCGCCCGGTCGTAGCGTAGAGGCCGAAGAGCTCACCTTCGCGTCCGGCGGGGACCAGCCGGGAAAGGTAGGACCGCGAAGCGGACTGGGCGGGACCGACGAACAGGCACAACAGCAATCCGAAGATCCAGAAGCCGCTGGCCCCGGGAGAGAGGAAGACCCCGGCGCCGGCAACCAGCAGTCCCGCCAGCGAACCACAGATGACCTTTTTCGGTCCTAGCGTGTCGTCGAGCCGGCCGCCCAATACTGCGCCGAGGGCTGCGACCAGATTGCCGGCAATGGCGAAGATGATGACTTCCGAGGGGGCGAAGCCGAACGTTCCGGCAGCGATGACGCCGCCAAAGGTGAAGATCGCGGCGAGGCCATCGCGGAAGACTGCGGATGAGCAGAGGAAGAAGAGCAGGTTGCGGTCGCTGCTCCACAAGTTCCTGATGGTCGCAAACAGCACCTTGTAGGAATCCTTGAGCGGGATTTTGACTGCACTGGCCGGTGGGGATTCGGGGATGATGAAAAACAGCGGCAGGGCAAAGACCAGGCACCAGCCCGCCGAGAAGAGAGCGATCAATCGCAGATTCAGCGAGTTCTCGCTGGAAGCCCCCGGCCACTGGACGATCGGTTCAACGAATCCGAAGAGCACGAGTGCCAAGGCGAGAATTCCGCCAACGTAGCCCATGCCCCAGCCGAATCCTGACACCTTGCCGACGGTGGCCTTGGTGGAGATCTGGTTGAGCACGGCGTTGTAGTTCACCCCGGCAAACTCGCTGACCACCGACATCAACGCGATAAGAATGGCCCCGAACCACAAGAACGCCGGATTCGGGTAGACAAAGAAACAGGCGGCGCAAATTGCAACGAGGATCAGCGTATTGACCACAATCCATAGTTTGCGCCTGCCAGCAGCATCAGCGCGCAACCCGGTGACGGGCACCAAAAAGGCGATGGCCAGGCCGCCGACGGTCAGCGCCTGGGAGAGCACCAGGGAGGCATGGTCCTTGTCGCCAAAAAGATCGCTGGTCAGGTACACCGTGAATACAAAGGTGATCATGACAGCGTTGATGGCGGCCTGGCCCCAGTCCCAGCTTGCCCATGCCAAGGTGTACTTGTTGAGCCATTTTTCGCTCACTGGCCCCGACATCGGCTGATTGATTGACATGGTCGAATCGTACCCGTTGCATGAGAACCATTGGTGAGCCCCACACAGAAATTAGGCGTTCCTGCGTAAAAGCCCAAAATCAGCTGATCGCGGAAACAGCAGAAAATATGCAGCCAGCGGCGCATTCCACGGAATCAGGCAGCGGCCGGCTGATAAAATTACAGGTGCAGACTATTTTTTCGTGGTCATCGCACTCTGCCCATCCGCCAGACGACAGAGGAGACACGTGCTAGTAATTCTCGCTGCGTTGTTTGTGACCGCTTTTTTGTGCCCGATGCTCTTCCGGGCGCTGAAACGAAACGCCTTTTATGTGGTGGCGGTCGTCCCGGCAGCGGGATTCGCCTGGCTCTTGACTCAGCTTCCGGTGGTGCTCGCCGCCGATGATTCCTTGGCCAACGGTGCGCCGAACGCACCACCATCCATTGGCATTCAGTGGATTCCCGGACTGAATATCGGATTGAACTTCCGGCTGGATTCGCTAGCGGCCACGATCCTGCTGCTGATTCTCGGCGTCGGCGCGCTGGTGCTGTTCTACTGCGCCCGCTATTTCAAGAACGATGACCCGCAAATCGGTGGATTCGCCGCCAAGATGGTCGCCTTCGCCGGAGCAATGACCGGCCTGGTCACCGCGGACGACGTGATCATCATGTTCATCTTCTGGGAAATCACCAGTGTCCTGTCGTACCTGCTGATTGGTTTTAACCAGGCCCTGATCACGGCCCGCCGTTCGGCGATGAATGCGCTGATTGTGACGACCCTGGGCGGGCTGGTGATGCTCGCCGGCATCTTGATGATCGGTGCCAAGGCCGGAAGCTACCAGCTTTCCGAGATCATCGCTTCTTCAGATCAGCTGGTCGCCTTGGGCGGCTACACTGACGTGGCAGTGGCCCTGATCATTGTGGGCGCCATTTCCAAGTCGGCGCTGGTGCCCTTCCACTTCTGGCTGCCCGGCGCCATGGCCGCGCCAACCCCGGTCTCCGCCTATCTGCACGCTGCCGCGATGGTCAAGGCCGGCGTCTACCTCATCGCCCGGCTGGCACCGGGCTTCGCCGACACCAACCTGTGGGCGCCGATGACGGTGGGCATCGGCATTGCGACCATGCTGATCGGCGGCTTCCGTGCGCTCAAGCAGTACGACCTCAAACTGATCCTGGCCTTTGGCACCGTCTCGCAGCTCGGATTCATCATCGCGATATTCGGCTTCGGCACCCCGGAAGCCGCCTTCGCCGCGCTGGCCATGACATTGGCGCACGGGCTGTTCAAGGCGACGCTGTTCCTCAGCGTGGGCATCATCGACCACAACACCGGCACCCGCGATATTCGAAAGCTCAGCGGGCTGCGCCGTGCCATGCCAATCCTCACAGCCACCGCCGGGATCGCGGCGGCTTCGATGGCCGGAATCCCGCTGCTCTTCGGGTTCGTCGCCAAGGAAGCAGTCTACGAGTCAGCGTTGCACCTTGACACCCCGTGGGGCATGATCGCGCTGATCGGTCTGGTGCTGGGCGCCGGATTGACCATGGGCTATTCGCTGCGGTTCTTCTTCGGGGCTTTCGGGGTGAAGAAGCATTCGGTGCCTGCGCTGATCTGCAAGGCGCCCACCCTCATTTTCCTGGCACCGCTGCTGGTGCTTTCGGCGCTGACGCTCGTCCTTGGCGTCTACCCTCAGCTGGTGGAACCGCTGATGCTGCAGTGGTCTGAGGCCCAGGGCGGACCAGGCAAGATGCACCTGCTGCCGTTTGCCGGTTTTAATGCGGCCCTCGGGCTGAGCGCGCTGTCGGCGAGCTTGGGCCTGGCCTTCTACTGGATCCGCCGGCGAACCGATACCGGGGCACCGCTGCGCCGGATGACGGTCTCGGCCGAAGAAATCTACCGCATGTCGGTGAACGCCTTGGACATGGCGGCGATTTGGATCACCGGTCGCACCCAGCGTGGTTCGCTGTCCTTCTACCTGGGAGTGATCCTGGGCGTAGTGCTGGTGCTTCCGCTGGGCATCGCCCTGACCGTGTCTACGCCATGGCCACAGAACTGGATTGTTGCCGATCATCCTGCCCAGCTGCTGATCGGCGCGATTATTATCGCCGGCGCCGTGGTGGCAATCATCGCCCCGAAGCGCTTCATGGCGGTGCTGATGGTCTCGGTTACCGGCTATGGCATGGTGGCAATTTTTGCGCTGCAGGGGGCACCGGATCTGGCACTGACCCAGCTGCTGGTCGAAACCATCGTGCTGGTTTCCTTCGTGCTCGCCCTGCGCGCCCTGCCCAAGCGCTTGTGGGGCGGTGTGGTCCGGATCAAGTGGGGCCGCGCCCTGATGGCGATTGCCTTGGCAGTGATGGTCATTTACATTGCCATCGCCATGATGGGCGCCCGCCAAGAAGCCAGCATCTCGCTGGCCTGGCCGGAATTGGCCTACAACCAGGGCTACGGCAAGAACATTGTGAACGTTGCCCTGGTGGATATGCGCGTGTGGGACACCTTCGGTGAAATCACCGTGCTGGCGGCAGCTGCCACCGGCGTGGCGTCGCTGATCTTCGCAGGACGCAGCTTCGGCAACCGGGTGCGTGCCCACGAGGTGGCCCCGGGAAGCATCGATTCGGGCTCCGAAGCCATGGGCGGCAAGGACTCCAAGGAAGTGGAACTGCGCATTGCCAGGCGTTTCGCCTCCAGCGGCAACCAGGACTGGCTGATGGCAGGAAGCACCCTGGTCGCCGAACGGCGCTCCATCATTTTTGAAGTGGTCACCCGCCTGATGTTCCACTCGGTGCTGATCCTCTCGGTCTACACGTTGCTCACCGGGCACAATACGCCAGGTGGCGGTTTTGCCGGAGGGCTGATCGCAGGGCTGGCATTAACCATCCGCTACCTGGCCGGAGGACGCATCGAGCTCTCCGAGTCCATGCGGATCGCCCCGGGCATGCTGATCGGTGGCGGTATCGCGCTGGCCGGGCTGTCCGGAATTGTGCCGCTGCTGATGGGCGATGAAATTTTCACCACCTACGCCATGGAATTCTGGTTCTTCGGCGACCACAAGTTTGTCACCTCAACCATCTTCGATATCGGCGTCTACCTGGTGGTGCTGGGCCTGGTGCAGGATGTCTTGCGTTCGCTGGGCAGCGAGATCGATTCGCTCTCCGAAGGACGCAGCCCGGTGGATCGCCACGACTTTGTTGAAGCATCACGGACAGGAGTTGGACGATGAGTGTGAACATCACCTTCCTCGTGATTACCGGGGTGCTGCTGGCGGCCGGATTCTATCTGGTCCTTGAACGCACGCTGACCCGCGTGCTGCTGGGCATCATGCTGCTGGGCAACGGCATCAACCTGCTGATCCTCACCAGCGGCGGCCGGCGCGGAGTGGCACCGCTGTTCCAATCCGGATTGGCTGCCGAGGAGTATTCGGATCCGTTGCCGCAAGCCCTGATCCTCACGGCCATCGTGATCACCTTCGCAGTCACCGCCTTCCTGCTGGCCATGATCTACCGTTCCTGGACGTTGACCAGCGCCGATGAACTGGCCGATGACACCGAAGATATCAAGGTCTCGCAGAAGACCGCATACGACGAAGAGGAAGACTCGCCGGTGGCAGAGGATACGACCGAATTCGTTGACGAAGAGGGCCGCCCAGTGCGCGAGGGGGAAGAGTGAATTTTCTGGATCTAGCACCCCTGGCCGTGGTCTTGCCGATTATCGGTGCCGGGGCGGCGTTCTTGGCACGGCGGCAGGTGCGCACCCAGCGCCTGATCACCATCGGGATCCTCTGCTTGACCCTCGTGCTGGAAGCGGGCATGCTCGCCGCGGTATGGGGAGGCGAAAGCTACGCCATCCACATCGGCGGCTGGGAGTCGCCCTTTGGCATCGCGCTGATGGTCGATGGCTTCAGCTCCTTCATGCTGCTGATTTCCACCCTGGTCTCGCTGGCCGTGCTCTTCTTCGCCACCAGCCAGGGCCTGGCCGACGGCGATGAGCCCGGCCCGGTGTCGGTCTTCCATCCGGCCTACCTGATCCTGCTCGCCGGAGTGTCCAACGCCTTCCTGGCCGCCGACCTGTTCAACCTGTACGTCGGGTTCGAAATCCTGCTGACCGCCAGCTACGTGCTGCTGACCCTGGGTGGAACTGCCGAACGCATCCGCGCCGGTACCACCTACGTGGTGGTTTCGGTGGTGTCCTCGGTGATCTTCCTGATGGCCATCGCCATGACCTATGCGGCGACCGGCACGGTGAATATGGCCGACCTGGCCGTGAAGCTGCCCGAACTGGACCAGGGCCCGCAATTGATCTTGCATGTGCTGCTGCTGATTGCCTTCGGCATTAAAGCGGCAGTGTTCCCGCTGTCCCTGTGGCTTCCGGACTCCTACCCGACGGCACCGGCACCGGTGACCGCGGTGTTCGCCGGCTTGCTGACCAAGGTGGGCGTCTACGCAATCGTGCGCACCGAAACACTGATTTTCCCGGGTGGCGCTGTGAACGCCGGGCTGCTGGTGGTGGCGGCGCTGACCATGGTGATCGGTATTCTAGGTGCGCTGGCGCAGACGGACTTCAAGCGCATGCTCTCCTTCACCCTCACTAGCCACATCGGATACCTGATTTTCGGCGTGGCTGTCGGGGGACCGCTGGCCATTGCGGCGACCATCTACTACGTGGGCCACCACATCATCGTCCAGACCTCGCTGTTCATGGTCGCTGGCCTGATAGAACGCCGTGCCGGAAGCTCGAATGTCACCAAGCTGGGCTCGTTGGCCAAGCTTTCCCCGGCCCTGTCCCTGCTCTTCTTCATTCCGGCGATCAACCTCGGCGGCATTCCTCCGTTCTCCGGTTTCCTGGGCAAGTTCGGGCTGCTCCATGCCGCCGTGCAGGATGCCGACCCGCTGACCTGGGTGGTGGTGGGCGCCGGCCTGCTGACCAGCCTGCTGACGCTGCTGGCGATCATTCGTGTCTGGGCCCGCATCTTCTGGCGTCGCGCCGCCGATGCCGAGGTGCCGAACCAGGAACTGGTGGATGAAGCAGCCCAGGTGGCGGCCGAAACCGCCGCTGGTGGAGCGCAGAACCCCGGCCTGGGCCTGAAGCTGGCCCGGGAATTGGAAGCTGCGTCCCTGCCCTGGGGCATGCGCTATGCCACCGGGTCGCTGGTGGCAGCGGGTATTGCCCTGACTATTTTTGCCGGGCCGATTTTTGAATTCTGTGAACGGGTCGCCGCGGAGCTCATTGCCCGCGACGCATACATCAACGCGATCTTGCCATTCTGATTGGAGGGATGATGCCGACTAAAAACTTGAAACCCGGTGACCAGCGTATTGATGATGCGCTGGATACCGCAGGCGTGCGCCACCGGGCGACACTCAAGCAGGAATGGCCGCTGCTGGCCCTGCTGATTTTTGTGTGGTGCGCACTGTGGCAGGATTTCTCGCCGGCGAACCTGATCTTCGGTGTGATTATCGCGCTGGTCATCGTCACGCTCTTTCCGTTGCCTCCGGTGGTGCTTTCGGGACGCATGAACGTTTGGTACTGCCTGCAGCTATTCATCTGGTTTGTCGGCCAGGTGTTCGTGGCCAGCTTCGAAGTGGCCCGACTGGCCATCTTCCGGGGGAAGAAGACCCGCAGCGGCGTCATTGCGGTGCCCCTGCGCACCGACTCGGATCTGATCGTCACAACGGTTGGCCATGTGCTGACCCTGATCCCGGGATCCTTCGTCATTGACGTGGACCGCAGTTCCTCAACGCTGTACTTGCACTACATCAATATCGAATCAAGGCAGGATATGGACCGTGCCCGCGAAGCCGTGCGCGACATTGAACGCCGGATGATCATGGCCATCGGCAGCCGGGATGAGTTCGACGCGATCAAGCACGAATGCGGACCGAACCTGATGCGAATGAAGGGCAAAAAATGATGGAAATCGTGATGTGGATTTGCGGCATCATGCTGGGCTTGGCCACCGTTGCCTGTGTAATCCGCGTGGCCAAGGGCCCCTCGATTCTCGACCGCGTCCTGGCACTGGACGTGATGCTGCTGATCATCTCCGTGGCCCTGTGCCTGGAGATGGTCTACAACCGGCACTCCGACTACCTGCTCTTCGTCATTGCCGCTTGCACGTTGGGCTTCATCGGTTCGGTCACCGTCTCGCGCTACGTTTCTGACCAGAGGAATGCCTGATGGAGATGTTCGTGGATATTCTCGTGGCGGTACTGCTGATTGCCGGTTGCCTCATGTCGCTGATTGCCGGTATTGGCCTGCTGACCTTTCCCGACATGCTCACCCGCATGCATGCCGCAACCAAGCCCCAGGTCCTCGGGTTCTTGCTGATCTTCACCGGGCTGGCGATTCATCTGCGCAGCTGGGCTGTGGTTCCCGTGCTCTTCCTGGCATGGGGGATGCAGTTGTTGACCGCACCGGTTTCGGCCCATATGATCGGGCGCTCCGGCTACCGCACCAAGCACGCTGCCAAGGACTCGCTCTATGCCGATGAGCTCAAGCAGATTGTGGACAAGACCAGCAGTGCCCCGCCTACCGGAACCTTCGATGCAACCTCGGGTGCAACGGGAAAATCTGAAGACTAGGACAACAAAGCACGGGCATCCCGCCGACGGCGGGATGCCCGTGCTTCATGTGCTACTTGCTAAAGCGTGCGACTACCTTGTTGCTACCGCGGTCTGCCAGCACCTGGATGGTGGCTGCCACGATGGCCGAGAAGATCGCAAATCCTAGAGCCTGGCGCAGCGAAGCCTCGGCGGCTTCTTCACTGCCCTTGCGGGGTGCCTTGTTTCCGGTGAAACCCTTCCACAGCTGGTCAACCAGCTTGCTGCCGACAAAACCGGCGCCAATGGAAATGCCCGTGGTGGCAAGTTTCTGCACTGTATTCATTTTGCCCTCGCTTCAACGTCGTGACTTATCGTTCCTCTGCCCAGCATACCTGCGGTATGGTAGGTGGGCAGTAATTTTCCGACAGGGGAGCGTCAGACTTCGAAACTGGAGTCGCAAGACGCTGAGAGTGCGATAGATCGCAGACCCTCGAACCTGCTCCGGCTAGTACCGGCGAAGGAAGTCGAGCATCTCGGATGCGGACCGGGAGCATTGTGCCCTGGATCCGTACATCTCCCCTCCTTGATATAGGAGGACCACCAATGAATCAATCAGCAGCAAACCAGCGTTCTGGCTGGCGCGTCGTAGACATCGTCACCGCATCGGTTATCGCAGTCGCCTCGGGCGTCATCTTCTGGGCCTGGAGCGCAGGCTACGGGCTGTTCTCGCTGGCCTTTGCGGCCTTCCCGCCCGCGGCAGCGCTGCTCACCGGCGTTTGGCTCTTCCCCGCAGTGCTTGGCGCGCTGATTATCCGCAAGCCCGGCGCGGCCCTGTATTGCGAGCTGCTGGCAGCGGTGGTCGAAGCGCTGCTCGGTTCGCATTATGGCCTGACCGTGCTGCTGTCCGGCCTGGTCCAGGGCCTGGGTGCTGAAGTGGTCTTTGCCGCGTTCCGCTACCGCAAGTGGAACTTGGGCGTGGCATTGCTTGCCGGGCTCTTCTCTGGACTTTTCGCCGGTATTTCCGAGGCCTACATCATGGCCTACTACGTTGAATACACCCCGGCGCTGAAGCTGTTCCACGTGATCGCTACCGGTGTCTCCGGGCTGATTGTTGCAGGCCTGCTGTCCTGGCTGGCAACCCGCGGCCTGGCCAAGACCGGCGCGTTGAGCGCTTTGGCCAGCCGCCGGGCACACCTTGAATCCGGAAAACTGGCCGCAAAATGAGTTCGGTGGCTAACACCGGTGCCACGGCACAAACTCGGCGAGGCATCGAGATCATTGCTCGAGGTTTTTGCTGGCAGCACCCGGAACGCTCGCAACCTGCCATCTCGGCATTTGACGTGCAGATCAACTCCGGCGAAAAGGTGCTGCTGATCGGCCCGTCCGGGGCAGGAAAGTCAACCTTGCTCCATGCCCTGGCGGGACTGCTGGAAGTCGATGGGGCCGAGCAGATCGCCGGTCAATTGCTCATCGACGGGTCGGACGCCTTCGCCCGGGAACACCCGGTGGGGCTGATGCAGCAGGACCCGGAGACCCAGGTGGTGCAAAGCCGGGTCGCCGACGATGTGGCCTTTGGCGCCGAAAACCTGGCGGTGGATCCGGCCATCATCCGCCAGAGAATTCCCGAGGCCCTGGACGCGGTGGGGCTGGGCATGCTGCCCATGGACCACCGCACCCAGGAACTGTCCGGCGGGCAAAAGCAGCGCCTGGCCCTGGCCGGAATCCTGGCCATGCAGCCGGGGCTGATGCTGCTTGATGAACCCACCGCCAACGTCGACCCGGAAGGCATCGGGCCATTGCGCGATGCGGTGCTCAACGCCGCCCAGCTCAGTGGCGCCACGCTGATCGTGGTCGAGCACCGGCTGGATGCGTGGGCAGAACATATGGATCGAGTGATCGTCCTCGAACCAGGCGGAGGTGTCGCCCACGACCTGGACCCGCAACGGCTCATTGACGATGAAAGCCTGCGTGCAGAGCTTTCGGAAGCCGGGGTGTGGGTGCCAGGCTATTCGCCACAGGTCCAACCGGCCAGCCCCCGGCCCGGAGCGCTGCTTCTGGAAGCCGCCGAGCTGGTCAGCGCCCGCAGCGGGCAAGCGCCCCGGACCCAAGCGGTGGATCTGGCGGTGAGCGCCGGAACGGCGACGGTTATCCGCGGGGAGAATGGCGCCGGGAAATCCACCTTGGCACTGACCTTGGGCGGTTTGCTGGAACCAGCACAGGGAGCCCTGCAGGCTTCCGACGCGCTAGCCAACGGCCTGGGGAAAACACCGTTCAGCTGGCGGGCAGGAGCCCTGATCGGCCGGATAGGGTCGGTGTTCCAGGAACCCGAACACCAATTCGTCACCCAGAGCGTGCGCGAAGAATTGGCATTTGCGCCGCTGCGGGCCAAGGCAAGCGGCGGCCATGAGCTGAAGTATGAACCGCAGCAGGTTGATGCCCTGGTCGAGTCGCTGCTGCAGCGTTTGGGATTGCAGCATCTGGCCGAAGCCAATCCCTTCACCCTTTCGGGAGGGGAGAAGCGCCGGTTGTCGGTGGGCACGGTGTTGGCCGCGGCCCCGGATGTGCTGATCCTGGACGAGCCAACCTTCGGGCAGGACGCCAGGACGTGGCGGGAGCTTGCCGGGTTGCTCGTGGAGCAATTGGGGCAGGACACCGCGATTATCGCAGTGACTCACGATGAGCATTTGGCCAGCGTTCTAGGGGCCCAGGAGATTCACCTGGCCGCTGTCGCGAAGCAGGAGCCCGCGATAGCCAGGGGCCCGGTCCTGGACGCTCCGGTGGGCCACAGCTGGCTGGCGAAGATCAATCCCCTGGCCAAGCTGGGCGCGGTGGCAGCAGCCACCTTGCCCCTGATTACCACCTTGGATTGGGTTTCGGCGCTGGTGGTCGTGGCTGCGACCATCCTGGCCTTCCCCTTGGCGGGCTTGAGCCCGGCAAGATTCTTCAAGCGGGCCTGGCCCCTGCTGATCGCCGGGGTGGTGGCCGCTTGGGGCATTGCCCTGGTGGGGCAGGACAGCGGGGCCGTGTATGCGCAGCTGGGGATCTTCAGCATCACCGAGGGCTCGGTCCACGGCGGTATCGCCACCGGCTTGAGGGCCTTCGCCTTGGCGCTTCCATGCATTTTGCTGCTGGCAACCACCAATCCCAGCGACTTGGGCGGGGCACTGTCGCAGCAGTTGCGAGTTCCGCACCGTTTTGTGCTCGGAGCGCTGGCTGGCATGCGCCTACTGGGGCTGATGGTCGAAGAATTCGCCACTCTCGGGCTGGCTCGGCGGGCGCGCGGGGTGGGCAGCTTCGGCACCGTTGCCCAGCGCATCTCCGCGAAGCTGGGCCAGTGCCTGGCCCTGCTGGTCCAAGCCCTTCGCCGGGCCGGGCGGCTGGCGGTCACCATGGAAGCCAAGGGCTTCGGCATCGGGCAGCGCACCTGGATTCGCACAGCCACCTTCACCAGCAAGGATGCCGCGGTGCTGTTGGCGGGCATCGTGCTGGGCACCGTGGCTGTAGGCGCGGCCGTGCTGGCCGGCACCTACAACCTGGTCTGGGGCTAGCGGATCGCCTCGCTGAGGGCGCTGAGCTCTTCATGGAGCTCGGCGTCCAAGCGCAATGGCTTGGCGTCGATGGTGCGCACCGGGGTGAGCAGGCGGATGGAAGAAACCAGCCATACGCCGTCTGCCTGGTAGAGGTCCTCGGGACGCAATGGGCCGTAGCCCAGTTCCCAGCCATCCTGGGCTGCCGCATCAAAAATGGCGCTTTGCGTGGTTCCCGGCAAGATGCCGGTTTCCAGCATCGGGGTCAGCAGGCGCTTGGTCTCGCCATCGCGCTGGGCCACCAGCACGGTAGAGGTTGGCGCTTCGAGCACGATGCCGTCGGCCGAGGTGAAAATGACGTCGTGGGCTCCGTGCTTGCGGGCGTAGCGCAGGGCCGCCATGTTCACGGAGTAGGACAGGGTTTTGGCGCCCATCATCAGCCACGGTGCGCGTTCGGAGAGTTTCGAGTCGTAGCCGCGATCCAGCAGCAACACGTCGACACCGGTCTCGCGCTGTTCCTTGCCCAAGGCCGGGGCCGGGGTGACCGTGACCCAGCAGATGGCCGGATCCTCATCGTGCTCGCCGCGGGCTGCAACGAGCTTGACCACTGCTTCTTCGGCGCCGCCGGTGGCATCAAAGTCGGCGACTGCGGTATCCACCGCCGCGTACCAGCTGCGCGCATCGGGGATGACCAGATCGGCCACCTCGGCCGAGGTGGCTAGGCGGGCCAAGTGGGCCTCGATTTTTCGGACAGCCTGGTTGGTGTAGAGCATCGATTCGAAAACACCGTCACCGCGGGTGACTCCCTGCGCGGTGACCAGAAGCTGGGGTGCTGAAATATCGGCCAAGTAGCCTGCCGGATAGGCCGGATCCAAGAATACTAGTGAGCTCATACCTACAGATTATCGAACCCGTGCCACTTCCGTGGCCTTTCTTCTGAATGGTGTTCAGACAAGGCGAAGAATCTTAGATAAGCTGGGCGGAGGCATTTGAGCTGCCTGACGCAGATCAGAGCCGAAAATTGCGTCGATCATCGTGCATTGCCAAGGGGGTGCCTTAGTGTTGCCAAGCAATGAAGTGCTGGTGCAAATCGGTGGCGTGCTGTGGAGCATCCTGGTCGCTATCGAACTCGCGGTTCGCTACTTCATGATCGGCATCGTCCCCGGCAATCGACGCCCGACAACGGCCATGGCCTGGTTGCTGGCGATCTTCTTCCTCCCCGTGGTCGGGCTGCTGGCCTACTGGCTGTTTGCCAATCCGCGCCTTTCTCGCCGCCGCTTGGAAAAGCAACAACGCGCCCATGCGCAGATCATGGATGCCACCAGGCACATGCAGATGCCGGAGGAGTTCCATTCACAAGAAGAGTGGGTTGAATCCGCGGTGATGCTCAACCGCAACCTCGGCGCGATGCCGCTGGAAGGCGGCAACAGTGTCGAGGTGATTTCCGAGTATCGTTCCTCCATGGAGTCGATGCGCGAAGAAATCGACAAGGCCACCCGCTATGTCCACATCCAGTTCTACATCATGGGTGATGACGAAGAATATGTTGGACCGGTGCTCGACGCGCTGGAGCGGGCAGTCCAGCGCGGGGTGCACGTGCGCTTGCTCTTCGACCACCTGGGCACCTTGCGGGTCAAGGGCTATGGCGAGCTGAAAAAACGGCTCAAGAAGTCGGGCATCAATTGGCGTCCGATGCTGCCCATCGACCTGATTGGCCGGCGCTGGCGCCGCCCGGATTTGCGCAACCACCGCAAGATCTTGGTGATCGACGGGGAAGTCGGCTTCACCGGAAGCCAGAACTTGATTGAGCCCGGCTACAAGCGCAAGTCCTCGCACAAGGTCGGGCGTGAATGGGTTGAAATGATGCTTCGCGTTGAAGGCCCATTGGTGCGCAGCCTGGACGTGACCTTTGCCATCGACTGGTGGCAAGAGGATGACGACCAAGAAGTGCTGATGGACATGAACGAGGCACGGCATCCGCTGGCTTATGAAGAGCGCCCGGGCTCTACTCTGGCCCAGCTGCTTCCCAGCGGTCCGGGCTTTGGCACGGAGAATAACCTGCGCCTGTTCAACACGCTGATCTACTCGGCGTCCGAACGCCTGGAAATTACCAGCCCCTACTTTGTCCCCGACGATTCGCTGCTTTATGCGATCACCACGGCCGCGCAGCGCGGGGTGGAAGTGGAACTGTTCGTCTGTGAAGAAGGAGACCAGTTCCTGGTCCATCACGCGCAGCAGTCCTACTACCAGCAACTGCTGGAAGCAGGCGTGCGCATCCACTGCTATCCCGCTCCGATGGTCCTGCATACCAAGTGCTTCACCGTGGACGACGACGTCGCCGTGGTGGGCTCCTCGAATATGGACATGCGCTCATTCAGCTTGAACATGGAAATTTCGGTCATGCTCCTGGGCAAGGACATGGTCGATGCCGTGAATGCGGTGCAGAGCCACTATCGGGAGATTTCTTCGGAAATCACCTTGTCGCAGTGGCGCCGCCGTCCGCGCATGCAGCGCTGGATCGACAATGTGGCCCGCTTGACCGCTACCTTGCAGTAGCGGCCGGGAAGCTGGCTCCCAGTGCCTGGAGCACGCCACGGGACTTGGTGATGACTTCG
Organism: Glutamicibacter sp. FBE19; assembly: GCF_015524875.1. Lineage (NCBI taxonomy): Bacteria > Bacillati > Actinomycetota > Actinomycetes > Micrococcales > Micrococcaceae > Glutamicibacter > Glutamicibacter sp. FBE19. The sequence goes on from NZ_JACKQN010000009.1 coordinate 128,427, forward strand.
TCCCATTCATCCTCTGGCACCGAATCCGCGGTGATGGCACCGCCGAGTCCCAGCGACAAGCGCCACGACTGGTCGGGGAGCCTGTCGCAGACCAGGGTGCGGATGACTACCGAGAAATCCGCGGCTCCATCGGCCCCGAGATAGCCCACGACGCCGGAATACAAGCCGCGCGCCCGATGCTCTTCGAGTTCGTCCAAGATGTTCATGGTCGATAGCTTGGGGGCGCCGGTCATCGATCCGGGCGGGAAGGCTTCGCGCAAAGCATCGGCTGCAAGTTCCGGGGACTGCAAGGCTGCATCAATGGTGGAGACCATTTGGTGCACCGTGGCATAGCTTTCCACCGAGCACAACCGGGTCACGCGCACCGACCCCGGCTCCGCATGGTGGGAGAGATCGTTGCGCAACAGGTCGACGATCATGATGTTCTCGGCACGATCCTTGGGATGCGTGGCCAAATCATGCTTGAGCGCCAGATCGGTTTCCTCGTCGATGCCTCGCGGCCGGGTTCCCTTGATCGGCTCGGCGCGCAGCCGGCCGTTCTTGGACAGCGCAAGGAAGCGCTCGGGGGAGATGCTGGCGACTTCCAGATCGGTGAGCCGAAGATAGTGCGCAAACGGCGCCGGGCTGGACTGGCGCATCCGGCAGTAGGCTTCGAAGGGGTTGAAGTCCTCTGCATGGGCTGTCAGCTCGGTGGTCAGGCAAACCTCGTAGGTGTTGCCCTCGTAGATTTCATGCTGGGCACGGCGTATCTTCTCCTGGTATCCGGAGGCCGTGTCGGCGCAGCTGAATTGCGGAACGGGGAGAGCTGCACTGGCGCGATGCGATGGCGGATTGCCTAGCAGGATGGTGATGGCGGCATCCGGTTTGCCGGTGCTGTGCAGGTGCATCCGCGAAAGCTGGTGGTCGATGACCACGATGGTATCCGGGGCGAAGAATTGCGCGTCGGGACGGCAGGAACCCTCAGCGATGTGCGCGTGGAGATTTGCGGCGCCCACTTCGCGCTTTAGCTCGTAGCCCAGGTAGCCGACCCACAACGGCAAGGGGTACTCGGTGTCCAGCGGAGCGGTTGGCGGCCACAGCCCCGCGAGCGAATCAAAAAAGCCGTGGCCCAGTTGCACGCGTGCACCTCGAAGGCGGAGCGTGGTTCCGCTGGCATCGGCGGTGAGCAGCGGGGGGTGCTGGGCGGTGGAGAATGCGAGCAGGGAATACCGGTTGCGTCCTAGCGGATCCTCCAGATGCTGGCTTGTGGATTCCAGCAGGGCTGCATGCGGCAGCCGCTCGGTGAGCGCTTCGAAGAGCGCGGCAGCGTCGGCTGGCGCTTGATAGCTTTGGCGCAGCGTGGGCACGCTGTTGGCCTGGGACCCGATCAGGCCCAATGGGTTGCTCCCTGCCGGCAGAAACCGCGAAGCCTCGACCAGGGCGGAGAGCGGATTGGCGAGTGTTGCGGTGTTGATGACCAAGTCAGCATGGTGCTCCGGCGAATTTGCGGCCAGATAGCCGTTTTCCTGATCAGCCCAGGTGCTCCAGAATGGCGTGTAGGTCTGGCCGTCGCGGGCGAGGGCGCGCTCGCGCCGAAGGTCCTCTGGCGCGTCAAGCCAGATGCCCACATCGATGAAGCTCGCCGCCTGGTCATTGAGCGCGCCGACACCTTCGATGATCACGATCCTGCCCGGGGAGAAGATTTGCTGTTCCCCCAGGCAGCCAGCGGCCCAATCCCAGGTGGGGTAGGCGACTTGTTCCCCGCGGGCCAGTGCAGGAAGAAACTGGTTGTACAGCTCGCAGGCATGGCCCAGTCCGTGCCAGCCGTGATAGAGGTCTTCCAGGCGCAGCACAGCCACCGGCGAAGTGGCTGAGAGGCGTTGCGCTAGGTCTGATGCGAAGGTGCTTTTGCCTGAACCGGAGCGTCCATCAATGGCAATGAAAGTTGGTCTAGCGGTTTCCACGAGAAGCGATATTACTCCGCACGTAATCTACGAGGGCGGGCAGGGAAGCAGAAATAAGTTTCCAGGTTTCACGGAAGTCGCCGGCATCGCCATACCAGGGGTCGTAAACGCCCTGGCGGTCATGCGGCGAGCTGGCGGCCTGCGGATCAAAGGAGCGGAACATGCGCAGCTGAGGTCGTTGCGACGGGTCGAGCTCCGCCAACTCTGGTACCAGTTCTTCGAAGTGGTCGGTGTCCATGGCCAGGACGAGGTCCATATCGGCCAATTCATCGGCGTCGATTTGGGCAGCGACATGTTCTGAGGCGTCCAGTCCATGGCTGTGCAGGATGCTGGCGGCGCGCTCGTCGATGGGGTTGCCGACTTCACCGTCGGTGATGGCCCGCGAGAGTACTTGAACTTCGTTGACGTCGGCATTAACCAAGGCGTCTTTGAGCATGTACTCGGCCATAGGCGAACGGCAGATATTTCCCGTGCACACGATCATTATCCGGAACATGGCATCAGTCTATGGGCACAAGCGCTCTGATGCGATAGCTACGCGCCCGAAAGTCGGGCATAAATCGGTAACGTTTCAGGGTTGATGCCGCTAGTGCAGGAACAGCAGCAGAAGAGCGACAAGGATGAACAGGACCCCGAAGAGGATGTTCAGCATCTTTGCGCCGCGGTAGGTGGCGGTGAAGCGCTGGAAAGTGCGTGCGGTTCCGGCAAAGAAGAAGTACATCACCAGGATGTCCACGGCGATGACCGTTCCGATGTACAACGCGTATTGACCCAGCAGCGGCTGATCCGCGTTGATGAATTGCGGGGTGAATGCCAAGAAGAACACGATGGCCTTGGGATTGAGCAAGTTGACCAGGATCCCGCGGTTGAGCATCGCGCGTCGGGTCAGCTGCCGCCCCGAGGTGGTTCCATCGGAGGCCACTTCCGGTTTGGACAGCAGCATTCGGATTCCCAGATACACCAGGTAGGCCGCTCCGGCATATCGGATGATGGCAAAGAGCGCTGGGCTATTGGCTACCAGGATTCCAACGCCGGCGGCGACAATCACTACATGGATGAGCAATGCGATTTGCTGTCCGAGGATGCCCCAGATGGAGGCACGCCAGCCTTGGCGCATCGAATTGTTCATGGTGTTGATGGCGCCAGCACCGGGAGTGAAGCTGATGATGATGCAGGCGCTGAGCAGGGAAAACCACAGTGAAAGAGTCACCGGTTAATGCTAGTGCCCGCTGGCGGGTTCGAGGGATTCGCGGGACTTTGCGTTACGGCTTCTTGACGGGCAGCGTCGACCCCGGCGATGGCATCGTTCATGAAGCGGGTAACGATCTGGAGTTCTTGATCGTTGTAGGTGCCGATGACTTCCATCATTTTCATGCCCAGCGGCATGAACATTTGGCGTCCCTTGAGCCGGGCCTTGTCGGTTGGAGAGATCCGGATGACTCGTCGATCCTGGTCGGAGCGCAGCCGTTCAATCATGCCCAGGCGTGCGAGACGGTCCAGCATCGCAGTGGTGGCGGGGGAACTTAATTGCAGTTCATGGCTCAGGTCCTTGGGGGACGGCAGTGCTCCGCGTTGCTGGTACTTCATGATGATGGACAGGGCGTTCATGTCCGTTCGGTGGGTGCCGAATTGCGCTCCCGTGGATTCAACATAGCGGTCGGTTGCCTGGCTGAATTCCTGTAGGAGCACCACCAGCTGCTGGTAGTCGCTTGCAGTCATAGCCGCAATCCTAAACCGTTTTGGCCGGTGTCCAGAAAAAATAGTTCGATGGTGGAACTATCTAGGGTAATGTTGGATTCACATCGAGGATCGATGCGCAGAGCGCGACTATGAATGAGGAAACGCGAAAGTGCCACAACAAACCCAGCTAGCAAACGGCTCGTCAACTACCAGAAAAAGAAAAAGCATAGGTATAAGAGCTGGAATCTACGCCGTCTTGATTCTGCTGTGGCTCGGCGTGGCTGGACTTGGCGGACCCACTTTCGGGAAGCTTTCCGAAGTCCAGACCAACGACCAGACCTCTTTCCTTCCGGCCAGCGCAGAAGCCACCCGGGCCCTTGAATGGCAGAACAAATTCCAAACTTCTGAAGCGATCCCCGCCGTCGTGGTCCTAACCGGCACGGGGGAACTCGAGGCTTCTGCCGTCACTGCGCTCGCCGAAAATCTTGCCGGCTTCACGTACCTCGAAGGGGATGTGGCTGGCCCGTTTATTTCCAAGGACGGGCAAGCTGCTGAACTGCTCGTACCAATCTCCGGCGAGACCAAAGCCAAAGAAGGCGTGGAGGAACTGCGCTCCCTGATCGCCGCGGAAAAGCCCGAAGGCACCACTGCCTACGTGACGGGACCGGCAGGGTTCAGCGCGGACTTGGCTGAGGCCTTCGGCGGCATCGACGGTGTGCTGCTGGGCGTGGCACTGGCAGCGGTGCTGGTTATCCTGCTGCTGGTCTATCGCTCGTTGTTGCTGCCCATCACGGTGCTGATGACCTCGATGGTTGCCCTCTGCGCGGCGATTCTGAGCGTCTATTTCATGGCCTCGGAAGGCTGGATCCGGTTGGATGGCCAGGCCCAAGGCATCCTTTCCATTTTGGTGATAGGCGCGGCCACGGATTACTCGTTGCTCTTTGTCGCACGGCACAAGGAAGCCTTGGTCGCCGGCGCTGACAAGTGGCAAGCAGTATCCACGGCGTTCAGGAGCTCGCTGGAGCCGATTATCGCTTCGGGTGGCACCGTTACCGTGGGCCTGCTTTGCCTGCTCTTCTCGGATTTGAACTCCAACAAGGCTCTGGGGCCCATCGGCGCTTCGGGCATCATCTTCTCGATTATTGCTGCACTGAGCTTCTTGCCAGCAGTACTGGGGCTCTTGGGCAGGGCCGCCTACTGGCCATTTGCTCCCAAGCCTCAAAGCGCTCCCCAAGACCCGGGGATCCCGGCGGGCCTGTGGGGCAGGATTGCTGGCTTTGTCGCCCGGCATCCACGGCCGATCTGGATGATCACTGTTGTCGTCTTGGCCGCGGGAGTTCTGGGTGTCACCGGGCTCAAGGCCCACGGAGTGCCTCAAAGCGAACTGGTGGTTGGCGGTTCCGAAGCCCGGGATGGCCAGATAGCGCTGGGCGAGCATTTCCCGGGAGGAACCGGCTCCCCGGCAACGGTGATTGTTGACCAAGCAGATGCCCAGGCAACCCTGGACAAGGCTCTTGATGTGACGGGCGTTGACTCAGCGTACCTGCAGGCCGAAAATGGCGGCCCTGCGGTTGCCGAGCGCGGAATTGAGCCGTACGAGGTCCAGGGGCGGAACCTCATTTCTGTGACCCTCGCCGATGCCGCCGACTCCGATGAGGCCAAGCAAACTATCGTTGCGCTGCGCGATGCAGTGCACCAGGTCAATTCGCAAGCGCTGGTTGGCGGCACCACCGCTACGCAGCTCGATACCAATGCAACGGCGCAGGCGGACCTCTACAAGATCATCCCCACAACTCTGGGCGCTATCTTCGTGATTCTGATGCTGCTCTTGCGCTCGGTGCTCGCACCATTGCTCTTGATGATCACCACGGTGCTCTCCTATGGAACGGCCATGGGCGTTAGCGCATTGGTCTTCAATAATGTCTTCAACTATGTTGGCGCGGATCCTTCGGTGCCGTTGTTCGGCTTTGTATTCCTGGTAGCGCTGGGCGTGGATTACAACATTTTCCTCATGACAAGAGTGCGCGAGGAGTCCTTGAAAATCGGCACCTATGAAGGCATGCGCCGCGGGCTGCAGGTCACCGGCGGCGTGATTACTTCTGCAGGTGTTGTTCTTGCGGCAACCTTCGCCGCACTAGGGGTTGTACCCATCATGTTCCTGGGACAGCTGGGGTTCATTGTTGCCTTCGGCGTGCTTCTGGACACTTTTATTGTCCGCAGCCTGCTCGTGCCAGCACTAGTGGAGGAGATTGGGCCAAAGGTCTGGTGGCCCTCCAAATTGGCACGCAAAACTGGCGCCAGCAAGTAGCGGGAACGTGGTGAAAGTCTCCGGCATATCAAGGGCAAAGCGGGGATGGTCACAGGCCAATCGGGTTCAAGCACTGTAGAGTGGATACTTGTGCACCTCCGGATTTGACCGGATGCATGCGTCGACAGTTTAGATTTCCCCTCCAGCTGATTCCCCGGAATGATTCCGTGCGGATTCACCGGTGGTTGCAGGCCAGAACGATGGCCCTGCGCGGTGCGGACTTCCTCCTGGCTCGGCGAGACCCAGCGCCACGGCTCGTGGCGTGCGAATCAGAGAGAAAGCTTGAATATGTACGTAACTTTTAGCGCCCTGGGCGTGCCTGGAAACCTTGCCAAAGTCCTTTCCGAGAGCGGAATCGAAACCCCCTTCCCGATCCAGGAAGCCACTTTGCCATCCACTTTGGCTGGCGGCGATGTCCTTGGCCGCGGACAGACCGGTTCCGGCAAGACCTTGGCTTTCTCGTTGCCACTGGTCGCTCGCTTGGCACAGCGTCCCCAGCGCCGCAAGGCCCGCTTCCCCCGCGCATTGATCATGGCGCCAACCCGTGAATTGGCAACCCAGATCGCCAAGACTGTCGATCCCCTGGCGAAGGCTAGCGGCCTGCGCACCACCGTCATCTACGGCGGCGTGGCCCAGAGCCGCCAGGAAAAGGCCATGAATGACGGTGTTGACATTGTCATTGCCTGCCCTGGCCGACTTGACGATCTGATCAAGCAGAAGATCGTTGACCTGTCCCAGCTGGAGATCTCGGTGCTGGACGAGGCCGACCACATGGCTGATATGGGCTTCCTGCCGGTAGTTCGCCGCATCATGGACCGCATGCCAACCGGCATCCAGCACATGCTGTTCTCCGCCACTTTGGATAACGGAGTGGACAAGGTGGTCAAGCGCTACCTGAGCAACCCGACCATTCACTCGGTGGATGCGCCGGAAGCCGCTGTGAACACCATGGAGCACCACGTATTCGTGGTTCCCAGCGATGACAAGAAGGAACTCATTCGGGTTCTGGCCCAGGGCACAGCCCGCCGCATCATGTTCATGCGCACCAAGCACCACGCCAAGAAGATGGCCGTCACCCTGTCCAAGGCTGGCGTTCCCGCAGTAGACCTGCACGGCAATCTCTCGCAGAATGCCCGTGACCGCAACCTGGCTGCTTTTGCATCCGGCGAAGCAAAGGTTCTTGTCGCCACCGACGTTGCCGCCCGTGGCGTGCACGTTGATGGCGTGGAGCTGGTCGTTCACATCGATCCACCAGCAGAGCACAAGGCATACACCCACCGCTCGGGCCGTACCGCGCGTGCAGGTTCGGATGGAACCGTGGTCACCATCTGCACCCCTGATCAGCAGGGCGACGTTGCTACCTTGCTGAGGCAGGCCGGACTGAAAGTGCCTTTCCAAAAGGTCAACCTGGAATCGCCAGTAGTGGCCAAGGTTGTTGGCGAAGTTGCCGAGCACGTTCCTTACGTTGCTCCAGTGCAGCAGAAGCGCAACCCGGCGAAGAACAAGCCTGCTGGCGAATCTTCCAACGCTCGTGGTGGCCGTGGTGGCGGACGCAACGCACGCGGTGGCAAGCCTGCTGGTGAAAGCCAGAGCCGCGGTGGCGAGCGCCGCCGTCCGGAGCGCGACGGCGCCATGGGCCAGGGCGAGCGTCCAGCCCGCACATCGCGTGGTGCCAACGCCGACCGCCCGGCCCGCGGAGCCCGTGGCGCCAACACCGAGCGTCCATCCGTCAGCGGCCGCGGTACACGCACTGCAGGCCAGGGCGGCCAGTCCGCCCGTCCGGCCACCGGCAGCGGCCGCGGACCGCGCCGGGCGAGCAGCCCTGCAACGCGCAGCGGCCGCTAAAGCCTCGATCTAGCAAATCAGCCCGGGGACCAGTTCAGCATTGTGAACTGGTCCCCGGGCTGTTTTATTTTCCGGCCGGATCCGCGGCTACAGGACGATGAAGGCCAGCCAGGCCAGGACCGGGGCGGCGACGATCATGCACATGCCCCACGCCATCATGCCCTTGAAGGTCTTGTCTTGCAGCTTTTCCTCGGTGTTGGCAACGACCAGGGCGCCGCCGGTGGAGAATGGGCTGGAATCCACGGCCGAAGCCGCGACGCACAGGGCGATGACAAAGCCGAGCACATCCACCAAGCCGGTAGTCAGCAGCGGTGCGGCCAGCGGCACCAGCACGACGAACATGGCGTTGGTCGAAGCAAAGGCGGAGACCAGGCCAGCAACCAGCAGCATCAGCAGAGCGGCGAGCAGCGGCGTGCCGATTCCCGCCACCGAGTTGGCCAGGTCGTCGATGATTCCGGCGTTCTCCAGCACCGAGATGTAGGTGACGATGCCGCCGATCAGCAGGATGACACCCCAGCCGACCTGTCCCATGGCCTCCTTGGCATGCTGCGGGAAGAGGGCCGAGAGCAGCACGGCGGCACCCAGGGCGAGGAATCCTACATCGAGCTTGAAACCCAGTGCGCCGACGAGGATGCCCAGCATGAGCACCACGGTCGTGATCTTCTGGGCATCCCACGGGGCTGCCTGCACGGCATTGCCGGAAGCGGAGCGCTCGCTATCGGCTTCCTGCCCGCGGCGCAGCAGCGCTGGGCCGCCCAGGATCAGGAAGGCGACGAGGTTGATGATCACGTTGGCGACGAAAGTCCACAGGAAGATGGGTCCGGGGTCAACGGTAATGCCGATCTTGTCCAGCACTCCCTTGACGATGGAGTAGTAGACGGCGATGGGGGAGAAGCCGCCGGCGTTGGTGCCGTTGATGATGCTCAACCCGACCAGCAGCGGGCTGATGCGGTAGCGCTGGGCGAAGGCCAAGCCGACGGGCACCAGGATGGCATTGGTTGCCGCAGACAGTGCGCCGGAACCGGTGATGATGGCTGCCAGCAGGAAGAAGACCCATGGGACCAGGGCGACCCGGCCTCGAACCGCACCCACGGCGCGGCCGACAATCTGGTCGATGGTGCCGTTGGCCCGGGCCATGCCGAACAGGTAGGTCACGCCGAGCAGCGTGATCAGCAAGCTCCCTGGGAAGCCGGCGGCGATATCCTTGGCCGACTGTCCAAAGACCGCCGTCCCGAGGATGAAGGCGACAACCAGGGCAACAGCGCCCATGTTGATTTTGCGCCACATGGCGAGGGCAAACGTGATGACTAGGCCTGAGACGGCCACTATTTCATTCATGGGACTAGTTGATCTCCACTTCGTATTGGAAGGATGAGGCCAAGCCGTAGGATTCGCGGTATTCGGCAGCCTCGCCGCTGTGGGTTCGCGCGATGCGATTGATTTTCACCAGCGGTTCGGCCGCGGCGCAGCCCAGCTGCCGACCCTGTTCGGGCGTTGCCACGCAGATGGACAGCGATTCGCTGGCCGATCCGATCACCAGGCCCATGCGCTGTTCGTATTCCGGGTACAGCAGGCTGCCCAGCTGGTCGAGTTCCACCTCGGCGATGGGCTGGGCGTCCGGCAACGGGAGCCAGATGTCTTCGAGCTGGAAGGCGGCCCCGTCGCGCAAGCGCAAGCGCTTGAGGTACAGCACCGGGGCGCCGACCTCCAGGCGCAATTTTTCGGCGACAACAGCGCTGGCTGGCTGTTCCTGCCGGTCGACGATCCGGCTTTCCGGGGTCTGCCCGCCGGTTGGCTGGCGGAAGAACCGGAACAATGACTGGTTGAAGCTGGCCCTGCGGACAAAGGTGCCCTTGCCTTGCAGCCGCTCGATGATTCCGTCGGCGGCAAGCTCGGCCAGCACCTTGCGCATGGTTCCCATGGAGATGTCATATTCGGCGGTCAGCTGGGCCTCGGAGGGCAAGGGAACCCCGGAGCTCCATTCATTGGCTTTGATGCGGCGCATCAGATCGTCCTTGACCCGAGCGTGCAGGGGCAGCCGGTGGTCCGTGCCGTTCAGCTCCGCACCGCTTGTTTCTTGTGTCATGCTTCACACCTTATTCCATAAACCTATATAGGTCTAGTCCTATATAGGTCTAGTCCTATATAGGTTTAAATATTTCCGGTAGCATGGCTGCATGCCTGGATTGCCTGTAACTGCTGTTGATACCCACGCCCATATTTTTGAACCGGGGCTTCCCGTAGCCGCTGACGCCCGTTATGTTCCGGACTATGCCGCGACGCTCGGCGACTATCTGGAAGTGCTCGATGCCCATGGCATGAGCCACGGCGTGCTGGTGCAGCCAAGTTTCCTGGGCACCGACAACAGCTATTTGCTCAAAGCGCTGGCTCGGCACCCGGAGAGGTTGCGGGGCGTCATCGTGGTGGATGATGACAATCTGGAGCGCGAGTTGTCGGAAGAGCGCGTGCGGCAACTGCATGCCGCCGGCGTGTGCGGGGTACGCCTGAACCTGCTCGGCAAGCCGCTGCCGCAGATATCGGAAGCACGCTGGCAGCTGGCCGGCCGGATTATGCAGCGCCACGGATGGCATTTGGAAATCCAGGCCAGTGCGCAGCAGTGGGTAACCCTGGGGCCGGCGCTGGTTCAGTGGCCGGCACTGCTGGTGATCGATCATCTGGGATTGCCGGATGCCGCTGTGCCTGAAGGTCGAGCCGCGGTGCTGCAGCTCGCCGCTCGCGACAACGCCTGGGTGAAGGTGTCCGGGTGCTACCGCAGCACGCTGGAGGGGGCCTCGTCCATGGTGGCGGAGCTGCTGGCTGCCGGGGCGGGGGAGCGCATGGTCTTCGGTAGCGATTGGCCTTTCACCCGCCATGAGGACAATGATTTTGGGCAGCTCGTGGCATGGGCTCGCGAGGCTGTCGGCGCTGACCATTTCCAGCAGCTGTTCTCGGACAATGCGTCTCGGCTCTTTGCGCTCTCCTGACAGAGTTGTCGCCGTAAAGCGCCGCACGGGGTTCCTTGCGGTTCCATCTTGCGGCCTCGCCTTCAGGCTTGGGGTGGCTTGCTTCCTGTGCGCTGCGCGGAATAGATGAGCGTAGCGGCACAGTGTTGTCGTATTGGAAGCGCTTACCTCAAAAAAGACCGATAAAAATTGTAAAATTTTCACTTCATCGCGTTCAAAAATGTAAATATTGGAAACGCTTGCACTCGAAGGTTTCCGTTAAGTAGCGTGGTTTGGATCACTGGCATGCTGCTTCTTGCGGCCTGTCGTTCGCCCTTCGAATCCAATGGAGCATTTCGTGAACAGCAAAAGCGCTGCCTTAGCTGCGTGCAAAGAATATCCGCCACACCGAGGGCCGCAGCACCTATGGCGCCGCCGATTGACCGCTCTGACGGCCACGCCCCTGCTGGTCCTGGTGTCCATGGTTCCACTAGTCGTGTCCCCAGCCTCTGCCGAGGAAGCCACCGTGACATTGGCAGGTAGTTTCCAAGACGAGTTGGGTTGCGCTGCAGACTGGGATCCAAGTTGCGTGGCCACCTTGATGGACGATTCTGACGGGGACGGAATCTATGAGTTTACGACAGGCCAAATTCCAGATGGGACCTACGATTTCAAGGCAACGCACAACTTCAACTGGGACGAAAACTATGGTGTAGACGGAGCTGCTGGAGGTGCGAACTACACTCTCTCGGTAAAGTCGGGGGACCAGGTGAGCTTCAAATACGATTCTGAAACTCACATTGTCCAGATCGGCGGAACCAGTGAATCAGTCGCCGGCGTAGGACAGGCCAAGGCTCAATGGATCTCAACCGATACGATTGCCATCCCCCGGGATCTGGGTAGTGGGCAGAGGTTTGCCCTCTATGCTTCTAAGGACGCCAGCCTGAGATTGGACGGGGAAGTGATCTCGGGAGCCAAACCCATAGAACTAGCTACGGTTATAGGCGGGCTCACTGACGCTCAGCGGAAGAAATTCCCGCATCTGGCCAACTACCGTGCCGTACGTGTAGACATGGCACGCGAAGAAACTGCCACCGCCTTGCGCTCCCAGTTGGCGCTGGCACGTTTTGAGACGCAGGGAGAGGACTTTAAGCTGACAGCCTTCACCGGCGTGCAGACTGCTGGAGCGATTGATGAGCTCTACGCTCAGGGGCTTGAGAATGTCGAATTAGGCGTCAGCTTCACAGGAAAGAAGCCCACATTCCGCCTCTGGGCTCCGAGTGCGCATCGGGCGACTCTTCTCATTACTGATAAAAACGAGAAGACTTCGCGGCATGATGCCACCTTCGACAAAAACAGCGGAGCATGGACCGTCAAGGGCAAGCCTCAATTCACTGAAGCCAAATACCTCTGGGAAGTTCAGGTCTTTGTTCCAGAGACCGGCAAGATTGAAACGAATATTGTCACCGACCCGTATTCGGTCGCGTTGACCACGAACTCCACCCAGTCGGTGGCCGTGAACCTGGAAGATCCCAAGCATCAGCCCAAGCAGTGGCGCAAAGCCAAAGCTGCCGGCGTGGAAAAAGACGTGGATCGAAGCATTTATGAGCTGCAGATCCGCGACTTCTCGGTCTCCGACTTTTCGGTGCCGGAAGAGCAGCGAGGTCGCTACGGAGCCTTCGGAACCAACGGTGCTGGTAGCAAGCAGCTCAAGCAGCTAGCCGAAGCCGGGCTGACTACAGTTCACCTGTTGCCAAGTTTCGATATTGCGAGCATCGAAGAAGATGAAAACCAGCGCATCGAAACCAGCTGCGATTTGGAATCGCTGCCCGCCGCCTCACCCAAGCAGCAAGAATGCGTGAGCGCGCACGCGGCCGACGATGGATTCAACTGGGGCTATGATCCATTCCATTTCATGGCGCCTGAGGGATCTTATGCGAGCAATCCCGATGGCGCCGAGCGCGTAGAGGAATTCCGCGGCATGGTTGGGTCTCTGCATGAGATGGGGCTGGAAGTCGTGTTGGATCAGGTCTTCAATCACACGGCGGCTTCGGGGCAGGCGGATCAAAGCGTGCTGGACAAGATCGTGCCCGGCTACTTCCACCGGCTGGATGCCACCGGCCAGGTCGAAACGTCTACCTGCTGCCAGAATCTGGCAACCGAGCACGCCGCTGCGCAGAAGCTGATGATCGATTCACTGGTGGTCTGGGCGAAGGACTACAAGGTTGATGGTTTCCGCTTTGATCTCATGGGACACCACTCGCGGGAAACCATGGAAGCAGCACGCAGTGCGCTGGATGAGCTGGAGCCAGGGCGCGATGGCGTGGATGGCGAGTCCATCTACCTGTATGGCGAGGGATGGAATTTCGGGGAAGTCGCCGACAATGCCCGTTTCTATCAGGCGACCCAGGGACAGCTGAACGGCACCGGAATTGGTACCTTCAATGATCGATTGCGCGATGCGATCCACGGTGGCAGTCCGGTCGATTCGTCTTCGACTTTCCAGCAGGGCTTTGGAACCGGTTTGGGAACCGACCCCAACGGGCATGCGGTCAACGGCACTGCGGAAGAAGCGCTAAAGGATCTGGGCCACGAAACCGACCTCGTGCGGTTGGGTCTAGTTGGCAACCTTGCCGGGTATGAGTTTCTGACGTCTGAGGGCCAGATGCAGCGCGGTGATGAACTGGACTACCGCGGAGCGGCAGCCGGCTATGCCTCGCAGCCCGGGGAAGTGATCAACTATGTTGATGCCCATGACAATGAGACGCTCTACGATCTGACCGTGCTCAAGCTGCCTCGTGGCACATCCATGGAGGACCGGGTGCGCATGAATACTTTGTCGCAGGCGGCAGTGATGTACTCGCAAGCAGTTCCGTTCTGGCAGGCCGGAACCGAGCTGCTGCGCTCCAAATCACTGGACCGCAATAGCTATAACTCGGGGGACTGGTTCAATCGCATTGACTTCTCCGGGCAGGAGAATACCTTCGGTTCCGGCCTGCCGCCGGAGGCCGATAATAAAGAGAAATGGGACCTGATGGCTCCATTGCTGGAAGATCCAGAGCTTAAGCCGGATGCGCAAGCGATGTCTCGGGCTGAAGGTGCGGCACTTGATCTGCTGCGCACCCGTCGAGAAGTCGGCTTGCTGCGATTGGGCTCTGCTGAGCTGATCGAGCAGAAGGTGAGTTTCCCGCTCAGTGGTCCGAAAGCGGAACCAGGAATCATCGTGATGCGTATCAATGACAGGGCGGGCGAGGACGCCGATAGCGAGCATGACGGAGCCCTAGTGGTCTTCAATGCTTCGCCGCAGGATCACACGCAAGTCGTCGAGGAATTGGCAGGACATGAATACGACTTGGCTGAAGCGCTCGAACAGGGAAGCGATAAGCGCGTGAAATCCACATCGTTTGACAGCTCGTCGGGCAAGCTGATGATTCCTGCAAGGACCGCTGCGGTGCTGGTGGAAGCTGAAGGGGGCGCCCGGTAGCTCCGGGCACTGCGAAAATCGCGGGTCGGTAAACCTGATGACAGGTTTGCCGGCCCGCTGGTTTAAGCCTTGGGCTCAGCGCTTGTTGTGGGTGCGGCCAAAGGTGAAGTAACTGAGCGGACCGATAAAGCTGATGAAGTTCACCGCAGCCCAGACTGGCTTATTTCCGCGGACCTGGGAGCTGTCGCGCCGACTCAGATCGATCTGCGCGGCGATCAGCAAGGTGATTTGCGCGGTGGCAGCTGTGATCAGCGAAACTTTGCTGGCAAGGGATAGCTCGGAGAACTTTTTCTTCTTTGCTGCTGCCATGATGTGCTCCTTGATCTGGGAGTTTTCGGCAACTGCCACCGCTGGTGGCGGGGTGCCGAAAATTTTCTGGTTTACGGGAATCATTTTCGCACTTCGCCCGTTGAATAAGACAGAACGCAAAGTTGAGTGAGGTTGGCTCAAGTTGATTTGACAGTCGAAAACGGCTGAGTAAACTTGAGTCCAGAACGCTCAATGAGGGTAAGGGCCCTCGGCGTTAGTACTTTCAACCAAGGCAAAGGAGAGCCATTATGTCGCGTGCCGTAGGTATCGACCTAGGAACCACCAACTCCGTAGTTTCCGTGCTCGAAGGTGGTGAGCCAACCGTTATCGCAAACGCGGAAGGCAACCGTACTACCCCGTCGATCGTTGCTTTCTCGAAGAGCGGCGAAGTTCTGGTTGGCGACATCGCCAAGCGCCAGGCCGTGAACAACATCGACCGCACCATCGCTTCGGTCAAGCGCCACATGGGCACCGACTGGACCATCGACGTTGACGACAAGAAGTACACCGCGCAGGAAATCTCCGCACGTACCTTGATGAAGCTGAAGAACGACGCCGAGGCCTACCTGGGCGAAAAGGTCACCGACGCAGTGATCACCGTTCCTGCCTACTTCAACGACGCTGAGCGCCAGGCCACCAAGGAAGCCGGCGAGATCGCTGGCATGAACGTGCTGCGCATCGTCAACGAGCCAACCGCTGCCGCACTGGCCTACGGCCTGGAAAAGGGCAACGAAGACGAGCTCATCCTGGTCTTCGACCTCGGTGGCGGTACCTTCGACGTCTCCCTGCTCGAAGTTGGCAAGGACGACGACGGCTTCTCCACCATCCAGGTTCGCTCCACCGCTGGCGACAACCGCCTGGGCGGCGACGACTGGGATCAGCGCATCGTGGATTGGCTGCTGGCCCAGGCCAAGGCCAAGGGCGCAGACCTTTCCAAGGACAAGATCGCCCTGCAGCGCCTGAAGGAAGCTGCTGAGCAGGCCAAGAAGGAACTGTCTTCGGCTACCAGCACCAACATCTCCCTGCAGTACCTGTCGGTCACCCCAGAAGGCCCAGTGCACCTGGACGAGCACCTCTCGCGTGCCAAGTTCCAGGACCTGACCAAGGACCTGCTGGAGCGCACCCGCAAGCCATTCAACGACGTTATCGCTGAAGCAGGCGTCAAGGTTTCGGACATCGCCCACGTGATCCTCGTTGGCGGTTCCACCCGCATGCCAGCCGTTGCTGACCTGGTCAAGGACCTGGCCGGCAAGGAAGCGAACAAGGGCGTGAACCCTGATGAGGTTGTCGCCGTTGGCGCAGCCCTGCAGGCAGGCGTGCTGAAGGGCGAGCGCAAGGACGTTCTGCTCATCGACGTCACCCCACTGTCCCTGGGCATCGAGACCAAGGGTGGTGTGATGACCAAGCTGATCGAGCGCAACACCGCGATCCCGACCAAGCGTTCGGAAACCTTCACCACCGCTGAGGACAACCAGCCTTCGGTTTCCATCCAGGTCTTCCAGGGCGAGCGCGAGTTCACCCGCGACAACAAGGCGCTGGGCACCTTCGAGCTGACCGGCATCGCACCGGCTCCTCGCGGCATCCCGCAGGTTGAGGTCACCTTCGACATCGACGCCAACGGCATCGTGCACGTATCCGCCAAGGACAAGGGCACCGGCACCGAGCAGTCGATGACCATCACCGGTGGTTCCTCGCTGTCCAAGGAAGACATCGAGCGCATGGTCCAGGAAGCTGAAGCACACGCCGAAGAGGACAAGGCACGCCGCGAAGCTGCTGAGACCCGCAACGCCGCTGAGCAGGCCGCCTACTCGGTGGACAAGCTGATCAAGGACAACGAAGACAAGCTGCCAGAAGAGGTCAAGACCGAGGTCCAGGCCGACGTTGACGCCCTGAAGGCTGCCCTTGAGAAGCAGGACAACGACGACGAGGTCAAGGCCGCGTTCGAGAAGCTGCAGGCATCGCAGACCAAGCTGGGCGAGGCAATCTACGCCAACGCACAGGCCGAGGGTGCTGCCGCTCCTGAGGGCGAGCAGGCTCCAAACGCTGATGAAGACATCGTCGACGCCGAGGTCATCGACGAAGACGAAGCCGACAAGAAGTAGGGAGCCAGGGAACATGTCCGAGGCAAAAGACCAGAACGAGAACTTCGACGCCGAGTCGGAGAACCAGCCAGAGGCTGCCAGCGAGCAGCCAACCGCTGACGCCCTGGGCCAGGCCGAGGCGATCCTGAACGAAGCTGCCGCTGGTGTCGACGAGTCCTCAGAGCAGCAGGAAGAAGCTGGCGCCGGCGAAGCCGAGCTGCGCAACGACCTTCTGCGCCTGCAGGCCGAATACGTCAACTACCGCAAGCGCGTTGAGCGTGACCGGGCTGTGGCGCGGGAAAACGCCGTCCAGTCGGTTCTGACCACTTTGCTCCCAGTGCTCGATGATATCGATGCAGCCCGGGCGCACGGGGATCTGACCGACGGGCCGTTCGCTTCGATCGCCAACAAGCTGGATACCATCCTGGTCCAGCATGGCCTGGAGCGAATCAACGAGGCCGGCGTGGAATTCGATCCGAACATCCACGAAGCACTGCTTCGCCAGGCTGTTCCGGAAGTTCCTGCCGACCACGTGGGGCAGGTGCTGCGCAGCGGCTACCGCAAGGGAGCCACCATCCTGCGCGCAGCCCAGGTGCTGGTAGCTACCGGCGAATAGCCACGAATAACACATTTGAAACTGCCCACTGCCGAGAAATCGTCAGTGGGCAGTTTCGAATTGGCATTGAAAGGACGGTGCCCTGATGGCAAGTCAGGACTGGATCGAAAAAGACTTCTACGCCATTTTGGGCGTCGCCAAGGACGCCAGCGAGGCGGACATCAAAAAGGCATACCGCAAGCTTGCACGCAAGTACCACCCGGATACCAACCAAGGCGATGCAGCAGCGGAACAAAAATTCAAGGACATTTCCGAAGCCCACTCGGTGCTCGCGGATAAGGAACAGCGCGAGCAATACGACGCGATCCGGGCCATGGGCGGGGGAGCGCGATTCTCAGCCGGAGGACCTGGCGGGGCTCCGGGAGGCCAAGCCGGCTTCGAGGACATCTTCTCCAATCTCTTTGGCGGCGGCGGCTCGTCGCGAAGCCGCGGCGGACAGCCGGACTTCTCCGACCTGTTCGGCGGTGGCGGAGGATTTGGCGGTGGCGGTTTCGGCCAGAGCGCACCGCCACGCAAGGGAGCGGACCGCACCGCGAATACCACGATCTCCTTCTCAGGATCCATCAAGGGAACCACCATCGGGCTGCGCGAGCAGAATGGCGAAGTCATCGACGTGCGCATCCCTGCAGGCATCAAGGACGGGCAGTCCGTGCGCGTGCGCGGCAAGGGCCAGCCAGGGGCGGCCGGCAACGGCGACCTGCTGGTCAAGGTCAAGGTCACCGAGCATCCCTTCTTCAAGCGCGAAGAGAACAATATCCGCATCCATGTTCCGGTCACCTTTGACGAAGCAGTGCTGGGCGCCAAGATCCACGTCCCGACATTGGATGGTGAAACGGTCGCGATGAAGGTCCCGGCCGGCTCGAATTCCGGTCGCACCCTGCGCCTGAAAGGGCGTGGCGTGAAGACCTCGAAGGCCACCGGAGATCTGTTGATCATCCTGGATGTGGTGATTCCGCAGAATCTTTCGGATGCCGCGAAAAAGGCGGTGGAGGACTTTGCCGCTGCCACCGAAGGCGAAGATCCACGTGTCGACTTGGCTGCCAAGGCCAAGCTCTAGGAGAGACTGCGTCTTGCCTTCCCGGTCGTGCCCTCGAAGTGGCCCGGCCGGGGAGGCTAGACTCTATGAACAGAGGCTGCAGAGCCATTTAGCCATGTAGAAAGGTGGTCGAAGCAACGTGAACGGGGAGTACCTGCGACCTGTCTTCGTCATTTCCGTCGCCGCTCAACTGGCAGATATGCACCCGCAGACGCTACGCCAATATGACCGGATTGGCCTCGTGTCGCCGAGCCGCCAGTCGGGCAAGCAACGCCGCTATTCGCAGCGCGATGTTTCACTGCTCCGCCAAGTCCAGGCGTTGAGCAAGGACGGCGTGTCCCTTGAAGGCATCAAGCGAATCCTGGACCTGCAGGACCAGGTCGCGTACCTGCAAACCGAAGTGAACGACCTGCGCAATGAACTCAGCGCGGTACGCCAAGGCCAAACCCGCATCTTTGCAGCAGGAACCTCCGGCGGAGACGTGGTGTCCTTGGCCCGCGGCATGCGTCCGGAACGCCGTGAACCGACTGTCACGCTATTTACCGCCCGCCGGGCCATCGGCCGCTAGATTGGCAGCCAATCTGCCAATCCCGGACGACTCCGAATTCTGGCATGACCCGGAATTCCCGGAATTAGAGTCGCGGCGTTCGTGCCAAGAAATTTCCTGCTACCGGCCACATGCCCATCAACGTTTTTCAATGGGGATCATCGACGAAGGCGAAACCAAATTCACCGGGCATGACGGGCAGCAGGCAACGCTGGTCCCTGGCGACGTGATCGTCATTCCGCGCGATCACCTCCATGCCTGTAATCCGAAAAATGGCTACTGGCGATACCAGATGATTCATGCAGACCAATCGTGGATTTCCCGGCTTGCGCCAATCCCAGCTCAGGATCTGTTCTGGGGCATACGGATATTCAGGGTGCCGGAGCTCTACGAGTTGATGAACGACTTTAACCAGCAGCTCTTCGCCGGCATGGAAAGGCGATCCGTTGAGCAGTCGCTGGGGTCCATGCTTTCCGTCGTGCAGGGTCTGGCTCCAGTCTTCGAGGCGCTCCCGCCGGGGATAGGGCCCGGCGATGCGCGATTGCTTCCGGTCCTGCAGCGATTGGGCAACGATGCTGTGGCCCCGCAGTTGGGCGAGCTGGCACTGCTCGCCGGCTTGAGCAAGTACCAGCTGATCAGGCTCATGCACAGCAGTACCGGCTTCACCCCGATCGCGTGGCGGCATAACCAGCTGGTGAACCGCTCGCGCGAACTCTTGCGCTCGGGAGCCTCGATAGCGCAGACCGCGGCAGAGCTGGGCTTCTCAGACCAGAGCCACTTCCACAGGGTCTTTCGCTCGCACGTTGCAGCGGCCCCCGGAAAGTACCGAGCGCCGCTGCAATATCGTTCAAGACCTTAGCATCAGGCATGCGAAATGATCATCCCATGCTCATTTCACCTGAAGAATTTGAATTGGCCGCAGATAATCTGCGTGCATTGGCGTTGGACGAACGGCTCAAGGCGCAAGTCATGGCCACGCCGGCTTTGGCCAGGATTGCGCAACGGATCTCGCAACGATACCTGGCCGGGGACTCCATCGACTCTGCCTTCGCCCAGGTTGCCCAGATCACGTCGCGAGGGCATCGCAGCAGCATTGAATGCGTGGGCGAATCGATTCGGGATCGCCACGTCGCTGAGGCGGAAACCGGAATATTCCTGCGCATCGCCGAACGCTTGAAGCGCTCGAAAACCGATACGACCTTGAGCTTCGATCTCTCGCATCTCGGTTCCGCCATTGATCCCGAGCTGGGATTGCGCAATGCGTTGCGCGTCGCCCGAGCCGCGCGCGAAGCGGGAACCTACCTGATGATTTCGGCCGAAGGATCGGATCGCACCGACCTGGTGCTTGAGCTCTGGGAGAAGCTGATCTGCGATTTTCCGGAAACGGGTATCACCTTGCAGGCTCGCCTATCACGAACATCGCAGGATCTCGTGCGCGTTCTGGAGCTTCAGGCAGGCCCTGTCCGGCTGGTCAAGGGAGCCTTCCAGGAGCCGCTGGAAACGGCCATGGCGCGCAACGATCCAGGCCTGGCCGACAGGTACGCGCAGCTGGCCGGAGCGCTGATCTCCTCAGGCAGGCAGACAAATATTGCCACCCACGACGCGCGGCTGATCCGGAGGCTTAAAGAGGAGCACGGAGCGGCGTTGCTATCGCCGCAGGTGGAATTCGAGATGCTCCAGGGCCTCGGGACGCAGCAGCTGGACGCGTTGCGCGAGGAGGGGTTCACCACCCGGGAATACGCGGTTTTCGGGCCAGAATACTGGCTGTACGTGCTGAATCGGCTGGCTGAGCAGCCACAGCGAATTATGCTGGCAGTGGCAGATCTACAGCGAACGCACAATGCCGCCCAGGGATCCGGGATGAGCGCGAACTAGCAGCGGCCATGGCGTGCGAGCCGCGCCAGCAAATTGGTGCGCACGGCCGGCCACTCGTGCGGAAGAATCGAGAAAATCACGGTGTCGCGCAGCGTGCCGGTTGCCGGATCATACTTGTGATTGCGCAGCACGCCATCCTGCTTGGCGCCTAGGCGGGCAATGGCTGCCCGAGAAGCGTCATTGTGCCAGTGCGTGCAGAACGCCACCGAATAGCAATCCAGCTCGTCAAAAGCCCGCTGCAGCAGCATGAACTTTGCTGCAGGGTTGATTCCTGTGCCGTGGACTGATGGGGACAGGTAGGTTGAGCCGATTTCGACGCGTTTGTTCGGTTCATCAATGTTCAAATACGTTGTGGCGCCCACGGCCTTGCCCGTGGACAAATCGATGATCGCAAAGGGCGCCATCGCTCCAGCTTCCTGCAGGGCCAAGCGCTTGTTGATATCGCCGGCCATTTCCTGCGCCGATGGAATAGACGTGTACCAGATTCCATCAAGCTGGCCTGCGGTGACCACCTCGGACAAGTCTTCTGCGTGGCCAAGGGAGAGCTGTTCTAAACGCACTCCGGCATATTCCATCGTGGGCGCCTGCGCGTAGCTATTGATCTCGGATGAAGTAAGGGCCATGGAATCCATCCTATGGATTCCATGGCCCTTCAACGGCTTTCGTCGCCGATATTAACCGACGCGGGTGTAAGCCAAATCAAAAACCAGGCGACCGGCTTTCAGCGCCTTGCCTTCGAAGCTGGTGAGAATGCGACGCTCAAAGCGTGGCGCCCAGCCGCCTTGCCCGTCGGTGAATTCAGGCTCCGGATCAAAGCCTTCCATGCCGCCACGGCGCACCTTGGTCAGGTTGCTGTCTTCACCGGCCAGGTTGCCCGGGTGCTGGTTCTCAAAATCCGCATGTGCTTCAAGAACTTCGCGCATCTGTTCGGCGTAGTTGGACCAGTCGGTCGCCAAGCGCAGGGTTCCACCTGGCTTGAGCACGCGTGAGGCCTTGTCGAGGAACGACTTCTTGATCAGGCGGCGCTTGTGGTGGCGAGGCTTGTGCCACGGATCGGAGAAGAAGATCCAGATTTCATCTGCGCTGTTCTCCTCGAGCATCACGTCCAGGACTTCTGGCGCATTGGCCTGGATGGCGCGGACGTTGCTGATGCCGAAGGACTCTACCTTCAGCATCAGCTGTGCCAGCCCTGGGCGGTAAACCTCGACGGCCAGGTAATTGCGCTCGGGATCATCCTTGGCTGCGTTGGCGATGCACTCGCCCAGACCCGTGCCGATCTCGACCACCAATGGGGCGGTGCGGCCAAAAGCTTCGGCAGGATCTAGCTTGAAGTCGTCGGCCACCGAAGTGTCGGCAATTTTGCGCGGTGGCTCGATGACGTACTGCTCGGCATTGCGTTCCCACGCGCTGGCGCGCCGGCCCTGCAGGCGGTTGCCGCGGCGTACGAACGACACTGGCTCTGCGCGGAAAAGATTCGGGTCTCTGGGGGCAGTGCCGTGGGCTGGGCGCTGCTGATCGCTCGATTCGCTCATGATGATTAATCCTAGCTGAGCCAAGGGCTCCACTGCTCGCCAGGGACTAGGGGATTGGACACCCTAGGGGATGATCCGGGGGATCACCTATGGCGTGAAGCCGGGCGGGGCTGAAGAATGAAATCATGACTGATTTAGTGCGAGGTATTCTCAACGTTATCTGGTTGGTGTTCGGCGGGCTCTGGCTGGCCTTGGGGTACGTTTTGGCCGGCATCATCTGTTGTTTGCTGATCGTGACCATTCCCTTTGGCATCGCTTCCTTCCGCATTGCCGGATATGCGCTGTGGCCATTTGGCCGCACCGTAGTTGACCGGGGGCCAGTCGGGGCATTCTCCACTTTGGGCAATGTCATCTGGGTGGTCTTCGCAGGCATCTGGATTGCCATTGGGCACGTGGTGACCGCTATTCCGATGTTCGTATCGATCATCGGCATCCCGCTGGGAATCGCCAACTTGAAGATGATCCCGATTTCCCTGATGCCGCTGGGCAAAGTTATCGTCCCTTCGGACTACTACATTGCCGGCATGAAGCGCTAGCTGCCCAGATGCGGCAACGGCCGCCGTCCCTTGATCGGGATGGCGGCCGTTGCCAATTACTGCCGAGCGGACGGCTAGCTCTTGAGGTACTCATCGTGCTGTCGATGGGCTTCTTTGACCTCTTCGCGGATCTTATCCACGTCCTTGGCCTTGTCGCGGTATTTCTTTTCCATGGTCTTCACGTAGGCTTCTTCTTCCACTAGCGCACGATAGATGCGCTCGCGCTCGTTTGCATCAGCGGTGTAGGTCAAATCCGTGTAGCTGTTTGCGTGGCGCCGCAGGTTGCCAATGGCAGTTTGCGCTTTGCCGGCCTTGCTGAACAAGGAAGCCAAGACCGTCACCACCAGCACACCGATGATTACGCTCAGGGACAGACCCGTGCTGATTTCGATCACGTGGACTGGCTCTCCGCCGTTGACAAATGGCAGATTGTTTTCGTGCAGCGCGTGCAGGATCAGCTTGACGCCGATGAACGCGAGGATGGCTGCCAAACCGTAGGAAAGGTAGATCAAGCGGTCAAGCAGCCCATCAAGCAGGAAGTACAGCTGGCGCAGGCCCATCAGCGAGAAGGCGGTTGCGGTGAAGACGATGTACACGTTCTGGGTCAGCCCGAAGATGGCGGGAATCGAATCCAGTGCAAAGAGGATATCTGTTCCGCCGATGGCCACCATGACCAGCAGCATTGGGGTCAGGACCTTCTTGCCATCAATCTTGGTGAACAGCTTGTCGCCGTCGTAGCTGTCGGTGGTGTGGAAGAGCTTCTTGGCGATGCGGATGATGAAGTTGTTCGCTTCGTCCGATTCATCATCCTTCTTCAGCAGGTTGCCCGCGGTGAGCAGCAGGATCAAGCCAAAGAGATAGAACACCCAGGCAAACTGGTTGATCAACGCGGCACCGACAAAGATGAAGGCCGTTCGGGCGATGAGGGAGAAGACGATGCCGAAGAGCAGGACCTTCTGCTGGTCTTCGCGCGGAACCCGGAAACTTGCGATGATGATCAGGAAGACAAAGAGGTTGTCAACGGACAACGCTTTCTCCGTGATGTACCCCGCGAAGTACTCGGCGCCCATATCGATGCCGCCGAAAACCAGCACGACCACACCGAAAATCAAGGCGAGGCCGACATAAATGCTCGACCAGATTGCAGCTTCCCGAAGGCTGGGCACGTGCGCCTTGCGAATATGGAAAAAGTAGTCGAAGGCGAGAAGCGCCAGGATGACGGCCACTGTAATGGCCCAGATTAAAGGAGAAACTTCCATAGGGTTTCCTACTTTCGTAAGGCGCGCAAGCACGCTGTCGAGTAAGTCTCTTCGCCTGCCCGGAGGCTGGCCGCAAAACCCGGTGGATCTACGAAGATCTACGTATTGACGGGTCAAGCGCTTAGGAATACTCCCTTACGTGCTTCCAGCCTAACCTGATCTGGTGTTCTGAGGAAAGTTCTTGTCTTCTAAATGTCGTTGTGAACTGTAATGTACTTCGTTGCCTTGCGCTTGGATAGGTGCTGAGGGCAATTCGAAGATTCGGATGCGCACTAAAGCGTTTTTCGCATTTTGACGCTGGTGGTCTCGTAGCCCAATGATTCATAGAGTCCGCGGGCGGCAGTGTTGAACCCGAATACATTCAGCCCTAGAGTTTCTGCGCCTTGGGATCGGGCATAACCTTCAGCCAGGATCATGGCCTGGCGGCCAAAGCCGTTGCCGCGGTGCTCCGCGTCGACGACGATGTCCCATACCCACCACGAGGCAGGATCCCCTGAGGCGTCGCATCCGACCCATATGTATCCAACATTGCCAAGTGCGGAGCTCTCCAGGGTGAATACCGCATTTGTTGCGCTGGGCAGTCCATCTGGGAAGGCGCGCGCCATGGTGCCGTACGCGTCTGCCTGCGCTTTGCTTTCCGTGACCCCGGCGGCGAGAAGGTCTGCGATGTATTCTGCAGCGCTCCTCTTCATCCATGACGAAAATTGTTCTGCAGCAAGTGGAAGAAGTGTAAGCGGCATATTCGGAGTCTAGCTGGCTGTCCGGGTTACTGCTTTCGCGAAGCCAGGATTTGTTCTCGCAGAATATCTGCGTGGCCACAGTGTTGTGCCAATTCGCGCAGCATATGCAACAGCACCCATCGGACGGGTAGTGGTCCGCGGCGGTTGCCGGGGAAAATGTCGTCACCCGATTTGCCGCTGAGCGCCTGGCGGGATTCTTCCAGGGCCCGGGTGTAGTCGCGCTGCACCGTTTCGATAGTGTCTGAGGTTTTCAGCGCGAATGACTCGTCCGGTGTGGCGGCGATTCCCAGTTCTGACCGGCTCTTACCGGTGGCGGCCTCGCCGAACCACACGCGTTCAACAAAGGTTGCGTGCTTGACCAGCCCAAGCAATGTGGTTTTGGACCTGACCAAGCTGGCCCGGGCTTCGCCTTCGGTGAGTCCGTCGAGGCACGTCATGAGCATGAGGCGGTGCTGATCAATGAATACCTGCACCATGTCGTCGTAGTCGAGCTGGTAGATGTCATGCGAATCCGGGTTTGGCATGCCTCATCCTAACCGGAGGAGTTGCCCGTGGCGCGGATTTTCGAGTTGCAGGCAAAGCGATAAAAATTTTTCGAGAATCTAGTTCTAGGCGGAATAAGACGGCAGCGAGTAGAGTTGAGTTAAGTACACTCAAGTTTATGGGTTCACCCAACAAGGGAAAGGATGCGCGTGGACACCAAACTCACCACCAAGAGCCAAGAGGCTCTCTCAGCTTCCGGCATGAACGCTTCAACGGCAGGAAATCCGCAGATTGAACCTGCGCACCTGCTCAAGGCATTGCTGGACCAGCGCGACTCGGTCGCCGTTGCCTTGCTGAAAACGGCCGGGCTTGATGTCGACGCGCTCTCCGTTAAGGCCAGTGCCACAATCAGTGCGTTGCCTACAAGCTCAGGAAGTTCTGTAGCCCAGGCCCAGTTCTCCCGCCAACTACTGCAGGTAGTCGGCAACGCCCAGGAAACCGCCACCGAAATGGGCGATACCTATGTTTCCACCGAACACCTGCTGATCGCCCTCGCCGCCGACCAGTCGAAGGCCGGCGAAGCGATGCGAGAGTTCGGGGCAACGCGCGAGCTGCTGGTTGGAACCTTGCCGACCATTCGCGGTGACCGCAAGGTAGATAATCCCAACCCCGAGGCCACCTTCCAGTCCCTGGAAAAGTTTGGCACCGACATGACAGCGCTGGCGCGCTCGGGCAAGCTGGATCCAGTCATTGGAAGGGACCGCGAAATCCGGCGCCTGGTGCAGGTATTGTCGCGCCGCACCAAGAACAATCCGGTGCTCATCGGTGAGCCGGGCGTGGGCAAGACAGCTGTAGTCGAAGGACTGGCCCAGCGGATGGTCGCTGGGGATGTGCCAGAGTCCTTGCGCGGCAAGACGCTGATCTCCTTGGATTTGGGCGCGATGGTCGCGGGTGCAAAATACCGTGGCGAATTCGAAGAACGCCTGAAGTCAGTGCTGGAAGAGATCAAATCTTCCGATGGCCAGATCGTGACCTTCATCGACGAGATCCACACCGTGGTTGGTGCTGGAGCCTCGGAAGGCGCCATGGACGCAGGCAACATGCTCAAGCCGATGCTGGCCCGCGGCGAGCTGCGCCTGATCGGTGCAACCACCTTGGACGAGTACCGCGAGAACATCGAGAAGGATCCGGCTCTGGAACGCCGCTTTGCCCAGGTGTACGTCGGGGAGCCAAGCGTGGATGACACCATCGCTATCCTTCGAGGCCTCAAGGAACGCTACGAAGCCCATCACAAGGTGTCCATCGCCGACTCTGCGCTGGTCGCTGCGGCATCGCTGTCCAACCGCTACATCTCGGGACGGCAGCTACCGGATAAGGCCATCGACCTTGTTGATGAAGCCGCCAGCCGGTTGCGCATGGAGATTGACTCCGCTCCGGAGGAAATCGACGAGCTGCGCCGCGAGGTTGACCGGTTGACCATGGAAGAGCTCGCTTTGTCGGATGAGACAGATCCAGCTTCGGTGGAGCGCCTCGAAGCCCTGCGCAAGGACATGGCGGACAAGAAGGAAAAGCTCGATGCGATGAACTCGCAATGGGAATCCGAGAAAGCCGGTCTGAACCGCGTCGGTGATCTCAAGGTCAAGCTGGATGAACTGCGCGGGCAGGCGGACAAGGCGCAGCGCGAAGGCGATTTGGAAAAGGCATCCCGACTGCTTTACGGGGAGATCCCTGCGCTGCAAAAGGAACTCGACGCAGCAGCCCTGGCTGAAGCAGACCGTTCTGCGCAGCCGAGCATGGTCGCCGAGGAAGTCACCGCGGATGACATCGCCGAGGTGATTTCGGCCTGGACCGGCATCCCTGCCGGGCGCATGCTGCAGGGCGAGAGCCAAAAGCTGTTGGACATGGAAGAGATCATCGGCCAGCGCCTGATGGGGCAGAAGCAGGCAGTATCTGCCGTATCGGATGCGGTCCGCCGCACCAGGGCCGGCATTGCCGACCCGAACCGGCCCACCGGATCCTTCCTGTTCCTTGGCCCAACCGGCGTGGGAAAAACCGAGCTGGCCAAGTCCCTGGCGGACTTCCTGTTTGATGACCCGCGTGCCATGGTGCGCATCGACATGTCGGAATACTCCGAGAAGCACGCTGTTTCCCGGCTGGTCGGTGCTCCTCCGGGATATGTCGGCTACGAGGAAGGCGGACAGCTCACCGAGGCGGTGCGCCGTCGCCCATACTCGGTGATCTTGCTCGACGAGGTCGAAAAGGCCCATCCAGAAGTCTTCGACATCCTGTTGCAGGTGCTCGATGACGGCCGGTTGACCGACGGCCAGGGGCGCACGGTGGACTTCAGGAATACCATCTTGATCCTCACCTCAAACTTGGGTTCGCAGTTCCTGGTGGATCCCGCATTGGAGGACGAAGCCAAGAAGAGCGCCGTGATGAACGTCGTCAACGCGTCATTCAAGCCGGAATTCCTGAACCGGCTGGATGAGGTGATCCTCTTTGATCCGCTGAGCATCGAGGAACTGGGCAATATCGTCAAGCTTCAGATCGATTTGCTCTCGGAGCGCCTGGCCGAACGCCGTTTGACCTTGGAGGTGGACCAGGGGGCGAGCGAATGGCTGGCCCTGACGGGCTACGATCCCGCCTATGGAGCTCGTCCGCTGCGTCGACTTGTCCAGCGCGAGATCGGGGACCGGCTGGCCAAGGAGATCCTTGCCGGCACCGTGCAAGACGGGGACACCGTTCAGGTGTCGCTGGATGAGCCCGGTGACCAGCTGAAGGTGCAGAAAAAGAGCTAGCTCAATATGGCCGAGGGCGTGAACAGGATCCTGTTCACGCCCTCGGCTTGCACTGCTTGAATTCAGCTAGCTCTCGGTGGTCTCTTCAGCCTTTTGGCTCTCATCGTCGGAGTTCCCATTGTCGGGTTCCGAAGAATCTTCATCGGTTGCGTTGTCCGTTGCCTCTGGTGGCAACAGCGAGGTGCGCACGTTCCCTTCAGCCAAGCTCAAGAAGCAGGACACGGCGCGGTCGCCCTGTTCCCAGGTGCTCTGGGAGGGACGGGAGAAGTGATAGGTCCAAGTGGAGTCGAGGCCAGCGCTCGGATCCAGCGAGACCGACTTGCACAGGTCCTCTGACTGGGTGAGCAATTCGCTGGCGCCAGGGTAATCGGTTCCGGAGACCTCAAAAGAACCGATCATCTGGGCATTATGCGCTGAATCGCAGGTGACCACGGTTTGGGCATCCAGCGGTGAGTCAAACCCGCGCAAGCAATCACCCAGCTGCAACTGTGCTGGGGGCATTTCGGTAGCAATGACCCCATCAAGCCCCGGATTTTCATTGCGTTCCACGTTGTTCGCAACGGGCGAAGCGGGGGGATCTATGATGCGCAACACCAAGAAAACCAGAGCAGCGGCCAGCGCCAAAACGGCAATAATCAGGAGGGCCCACTGGCCACCATGCCGTTTGGGCTTTTCCGGTTCGGGCTGCAATGGCGGTAAAGCCGCCTGCGGCTCGGGCAGATTTTCTTCCACCACCTGCTGAGCTCCTTCATGGTCGGGGGCGTTCAGTTATTCGTCAGCTCAATACATAGTCGTTGGACTAATCGACAGTCTAGCTGTATCGACGGGTGTTGCGTTCAGCGCTCGCCGGTGAATCATGTTAACCTTTAATTACGAAAGAACTGATCACATATTCGGGGGCCTTCATCTAATTAGATGGACCACCTCCCGACTCTACTGAAAAGAGGGGGTCACGCCATGGGGCGCGGCCGTCAAAAGGCTAAAGCACAGCGTCAGGCGCGAGATATCAAGTACTACTCGCCGTCCACTGACCTTTCGGCACTTGAACGCGAGTTGGGCGTTCAGTCCGATCATCATGCTCAGAACACCGAGCGTAATGATTCATCGTATGACGAAGAATATTCGGATTACGACGAGCTGACTAAGAAGTACTCGCGAGACGACGACGAGGATTAAGTTCCTTTTCTGAGACCGGGAGTTCTTGGCTCGGAGTGCCACAGCTAGAGCACGCAGTGGTACAGCTCTTCAGTACATTTTGCGACATGCCGCAGCGACTAAGCTAGATTAGCTTTAAGTCGTTGCGGCCTTTGTCGTGTCCAACAAGCATGAGGTGGAACGTGAGCACCAAAGAAGAGCTAGCCATCCAGATGGCGCATCACTCGGCGATCCGCTCGATGCAGCGCATAGTGGAGCAACAAGCGCCAGCGTCACCAGAGGATGAAGCCCGCGCCGGGGTGCAGCAGATGCTGAACTCAGGCAGCGTCCTGGTGGTCACCGGCGCCGGTGTCTCCACCGATTCGGGCATCCCGGATTACCGCGGGCCGAACGGCTCGCTGCAGCGCCACCGTCCGATGACGTACCAGGAGTTCCGCTACCGCCCGGAAGCGCGCCAGCGCTATTGGGCCCGAGGCTATGTCGGCTGGCGCCATATGGACAAGGCCGAGCCGAACCAGATCCACCGGCGGCTGGTTCAGTGGGAACAAGAAGGAAAAATTACCGGCATCATCACGCAAAACGTGGATGGCCTGCACCAGCAGGCTGGATCAAAGCGGGTCATCCCGGTGCATGGGGATTTGTCTACCGTTCGATGCCTGAACTGCGGCTTCAGCGAGGACCGCCGAGACTTCGACGTCCGTCTTGAGGCAGCGAACGAAGGATACCTCGAAGCGGTGGAGATCGACCCCTCCGCAGTGAATCCCGATGGCGACGTGGAGCTGCCTCAATACCTGATCGACCAGTTTGCCATGGTCCGCTGCCTGAACTGCGATTCCTATGCCTTGAAGCCAGATGTGGTGTACTTCGGGGAGAGCGTTCCGCCTGAGCGCAAGGAACTCATGGCGGCGCTGGAAGCAGAATCCAGCGCGCTGTTGGTCCTCGGCTCATCACTGGCCGTGATGAGCGGCTACAAGGTGCTGCTGAACTTCGTCAAAAGGGAACTGCCAGTAGCCCTGATTACTAACGGGCACGTGCGTGGGGAACAGAAGGCTACCTGGCGCTGGCGAGTTCCGCTGGAAACCGCGCTGTCCCAGCTGACCTAGAAGCTCGGGGCCCAAGGTTTCAGGGCCGGCAGCCGTATCAGCGCGGACAGGCCACCGGCGGGCCGGGGAGCAAGCCGGAAGGATCCTCCATGGGCCTGGACCACGGCGGCAACAATAGGCAGCCCCAGGCCGCTACCCGAGGATTTGATGCTTCCGATGCGTTCCAGGCGGTGAAAAGGCTCCAGGATCAGCTGGGCCTGTTCCGAGGTGAGCACTTCGCCATCATTTTCAACGGTAATCTCGACCATGCTCCCATCAGATCTGGAACAGAGCCAAGCCTTCGAATTCGAGTAGGCCAGCGCATTGCGAACCAAGTTGGCTACTGCATGTTCCAACAGGTCGGCATCGGCTTCCACCGCGGGAAGATCGCCGAGCTGAATGTCGAATTCGAGGCCGCGGGTGATCGCCTCGGGAAGGTATTGCTCCACCAAATCCTCAAGCAGCAGCGAGAGGTCTATGGGCATCTTGGCCAGGCCATTGGACTGGGCGCGCGAGAGCGTGAGCAATGAATCCACGGAACGCTCGGCCTTGGCAGTGATGTGCTGCAGGCGTTGGATGAACTGCGGCCCGGGGAGCTGCTGGCTAGGACCCACCTCCAAGGTGGTGCGCAGCGCGGCCAAAGGGGTGCGCAGTTCATGGGATGCATTCGCCGCGAATCGCTGCTGCTGAGTGATCTGGTTTTCGAGCCGGTCAAGCATGGAATCCATGGCGTCGGCCACGTCGGAGAATTCAGTGCGTGGACCATGAAGATGGACACGACGGTTCAGATCCCCTGAGCTGACCGAATTCGCGGTCCGCTGCATGCGTGCCAGCGGGCGCAGCAGATGTCCTGCCAAGAACCAGGAGCCGATGCCGCTGCCCGCTACGAGGAAACCCAGCGCCCAGAGTGCCCGCGGAATAAAAGCCCTGGCCAGGTCCTTGCGGCTCGGAGCGAATTCGCCGAACTTCGCGTTCAGCACCCCATCGGGGATATAGCGAAGCAGGAAGAGGTAGACCAGGGCGAAGAGCACTGCACCTGTGCCAACGACGAGCAGGCACATGGTGACGCTCAGCTTGAGCCTGGCGCTGAGGCCACGGGGCCGATCGACATTGTTCATGCAGAAAATTCCGGGTCAACAAGCCGGTAGCCGACACCGGTCACTGTTTCAATGGGTGTTGGCTCTCCGAGCCTCTTGCGTAGCGAGGACATGGTTACGCGGACTACCGCGGTGAATGGGTCTGCGTTCACATCCCAGGCCTTTTCCAGCAGTTCTTCGGAGCTGACTACGCCGCCATCTGCTTCCATCAGAATCTGCAAGATGGCAAATTGCTTCTTTGAGAGGTCGATTCCAACGCCGTTGCGCTGCACAGTGCGCTTAAAGGGATTCAACGTGATGCCGCGCAGCTCCATGACTGGAGGGGCGCTCACCGCCGGACGCCGGGAGAGCGCATGAAGCCGCAGGATGACTTCCTTGAGCGCAAACGGCTTGGTCAGGTAGTCATCGGCGCCAACCTCGAAACCCGAGATCTTGTCATCGAGCCGAGTCGCCGCGGTGAGCATGAGCACCCGGGTGCCCAAGCGCTTCTCGTGCAGCCATGCAACAACCTCATCGCCCGACGGGCCCGGAATATCGCGATCGACCACCGCCACGTCATAGTCGTTGAGCGACAGCAGCTCGATGGCACGGTGGCCGTCCATGGCCACATCCGCCGCAATGCCTGCCTGCTGCAGCCCCTGTTGAACTGCCTCGGCAATATACGGTTCGTCTTCGATGAGCAATACTCTCATGGTCTTATCCTAGGACGGTTCCGAGTACTCGGCAGCAGCTAGGAAGCGGCGCTGGGGCGCATCGCCGGGCACTGGCCCTGGGAGTCTGCCGCCAGCTCATAGTGCCAGAGCTCGTTGGCGTATCTCTGGCACAGCCCGAACCGCTGGCCCTTGCGCGAGAGCCAGTCCGCGGCATCTGTCGGGCCGACATCAACGGCATTGCCGGTGACATGCGAGGAGTCGTCCGGGGATGCCACCCACTTTGAGGCTTCGGCTTCACTGCCATATTTGGCTATCGCCTGATCCAGCAATTCCTGCTGGTAGCCGCGTGAACGCCAACCGGAGGTGACCCAGAAATCCTTGATGCCCTGCTCCTTGGCAGCAGCGGCCGCTTCCTGAAGTGCCTCGCGAAGCTGGGGATCCAGGTTGCTGATTGCGCGATGGCTGTCATCGAAGGGGCTCACCTGGCTCTCGCGCAGCTCGTCGTCCTCCGAGTCCGTGAAGATCGTCTTCACTGCCTTGGCCCCGAGATCGGCGGTAGCACTCGTGCTGGTGGTCAATGCAGCACAGGAGCCCAGGAACAAGGCCGCGATCGCGATGAGCACCGTGGAAATCATGACTCGTGTTTTTCTCATGAGCCAAGAACATCAAATCAGGTGTTAAGCCAGTGTAAAGAGCGTTGCGAAGAACTTCTCCGCTATCCGGCGGCAGCGAATCTTATGGGGGAGGCGATGAAAGCCAAGGCCAGCACCGTCATTGCAATTCCAATCCACGCACAGATGCGCCGCAGCGGTTCCAGCCGGCCAGCAGCGGCGAAGCCCAGCAGGCACCCTGCTACATTGGTGGCCAGGTCCGAGGTGTCGGAGCTTCCCACCGCCAGCCTGTACTGCAGGATTTCAAGCAGCAAGGACAGGCCGAGCGCGGCTGTGGCCGCCTGCACCCAACGCAGCCGGGGCCACAAAAGCCGGAGGTTCAAGCCGATGGGGATGAACAGCAGCAGATTGACGAGGCTTTCCTTCAAGCCGCTGGCAGCAAAGCGCGCGTCGGCAATGAAAGGCAGCAGCTTGA
This sequence comes from Glutamicibacter sp. FBE19, assembly GCF_015524875.1. NCBI lineage: Bacteria > Bacillati > Actinomycetota > Actinomycetes > Micrococcales > Micrococcaceae > Glutamicibacter > Glutamicibacter sp. FBE19. The sequence goes on from NZ_JACKQN010000009.1 coordinate 161,514, forward strand.
TTGAACGCAGTTCGCCGCTGCCCAGATGCGGGAGGGCCAGTTTGAAGAGGATGATCCACGCGAGGAAAAACAGGTACAGCCCGGCGAAGATGAAGCTCCGGCGGCGAAGCTGGGAGGCTTCTGCTGGTTCGGCCATGGCGGAATTCCTCTGTGGATAAGCGAACACCGGCGGACCAGAAAACTGGTCCGCCGGTGGATTCGAAGCTCTGGGTGCTACTTGGCGTAGGCCCCGGTCAGCAGCACGGCGCCACCGTCAACACCCTTGGCGCCCTGGACGAAGTCCAGGCCAGCCTCGGCAGCCGATGGATCCAGGTTCTCAACCTGGCCCATAACCCATGCGCCCATGCCAGCAGCGTTCAGCAGCTGCACAGCGCGGTCGGCCACGGCCTGGTCAACGATCGCCACCATGCCAACGCCCAGGTTCAAGGTGCGCTCCAGGTCAGGCTGCGGCACGTTGCCCAGGGAAGCAATGGTGGAGAACACTGCCGGCAGTGCCCAGGTCGAACGGTCCACGCGGGCCATCAGGCCCTGTGGCAGCACGCGGGCCAGGTTGGCGGCCAGGCCGCCACCGGTGACGTGGCTGAAGCCGTGTACGCCGAAGTTCTCGCCGTCGTTCAACTCGCCAATCAAATCCAGGCAAGCGCTGGTGTAGATGCGGGTTGGCACCAGCAGCTCCTCGCCCAGGGTCTTGCCGAACTCGGCCACCTCGCGGTCCAGCTCCCACTTGGCGTGGGCGATGACCCGGCGCACCAGCGAGTAGCCGTTGGAGTGGATGCCCGAGGAAGCCATGCCGATGACCACGTCGCCGGCACGCACGCGTTCCGGGCCCAGCAGCTGGTCAGCCTCGATGACACCGGTGGCGGCACCGGCCACATCGTACTCGTCCTCGGCCAGCAGGCCAGGGTGCTCAGCGGTTTCGCCGCCGACCAGCGCGGTGCCGGCGAGCTTGCAGCCCTCGGCGATGCCGCGCACGATGTCGGCAATGCGCTCCGGAACCACCTTGCCGGTGGCAATGTAGTCGGTCATGAACAGCGGCTTGGCGCCCACCACGACGATGTCGTCAACGACCATGCCGACCAGGTCCTGGCCGATGGTGTCGTGGATGTCCAGCTTCTGGGCAATCGCCACCTTGGTGCCCACGCCGTCGGTGGAGGTCGCCAGGTAGGGCTTCTTGTAGCCGGTCAGGAAGGAGACATCAAAAAGCCCGGCGAAACCGCCAACCCCTCCGACGACGCCGGAAGTGTGCGTGGCCTTGATCGCACCCTTCATCAACTCAACGGCGCGGTCACCGGCCTCGACGTCAACGCCGGCACCGGCATAGGTGATGGAAGTTGGCTGATCATTGCCGCTCATGGCAGAGGGTTCCTTTTCTGTCGTGAGCACCGGTTCTCCGGTGCCGCTTGCAACGAGGTATATGGGGGAGGACGGTCGGGTCTAGCTGGCGTTTTCGAATTCGGAATCCGGGCCGGGCTCGCAACCTGGCTGGTTGCTGCGCTCCAGCAGGTTCTTTCCGCGGCGCTCCTCATGCGGCAGCGCGATCGGGTAGTCGCCGGTGAAGCACGCGGTGCACAGGCGCTCGCGTGGCTGCCGGGTGGCTTCGATCATGCCGTCTTCGGAAATGTAGGCCAGCGAGTCGGCGCCGATGGAGGTGGCGATCTCGTCCACAGCAGCGCCATTGGCGATCAATTCGGCGCGCGAGGCGAAGTCGATGCCGTAGAAGCAAGGCCACTTCACCGGAGGCGAGGAGATCTTGACATGGACCTCGGAAGCACCGGCTTCGCGCAGCATGCGCACCACGGCGCGCTGGGTGTTGCCGCGCACGATCGAGTCATCGACCACTACGACGCGCTTGCCGCGCAGCACGGTTTCCAGGGCGTTGAGCTTGAGCTTGATGCCCAGCTGGCGCAAGGTCTGGGAAGGCTGGATGAAGGTGCGGCCCACGTAGGCGTTCTTCACGAATCCGTGGGTGAAGGGAATGCCTGATTCCTCGGCGTAGCCGATGGCTGCCGGGGTGCCGGATTCCGGAACAGGAATGACGATATCGGCTTCCGCATGGTTTTCACGGGCCAGCTGGCGGCCCATTTCCACGCGGGACTCGTACACCGAGCGGCCGGCAATGGCAGCATCCGGGCGAGCCAGGTACACGTACTCGAAAACGCAGCCCTTGGGGGTGGCCTCGGCGAAGCGGGTGGAGCGCACGCCGTTTTCATCGATGGCGATCATTTCGCCTGGCTCGATTTCGCGGATGAACGATGCGCCCACGGTAGCCAGGGCAGGCTGCTCGGAAGCGACGACCCAGCCGCGGTTCAAGCGGCCCAGAACCAATGGGCGAACGCCGTGCGGATCACGCGCAGCGTACAGGGTGTCTTCGTTCATGAACACGAAGCAGAAGGCGCCTTCGATTTTTGGCAGCAGTTCCAGCGCGGTTTCTTCCAGCGACTGGCCCTCGATGCCGCCGAGCAGGGCGGTGACCAGGGCGGTGTCGGTGGTGTTGCCCTGGGCGATTTCGCCGCGGACCTTGCCGCCGTCGGCCTGCTGCTTGGCAGCGACCATGTCGGCCAGGTCGGCGGAGTTGGTCAGGTTGCCGTTGTGCGCCAGGGCCACGGTGCCGGTCTGGGTTGGGCCCAGGGTCGGCTGCGCATTGGCCCAGTGGCTGGCGCCGGTGGTGGAGTAGCGGCAGTGGCCGACGGCCAGCTGGCCGCTCATGGAGTTCAGCGTATTCTCGTCGAAGACCTGGGAAACCAGGCCCATGTCCTTGTAGACGTTGATGCGGGCGCCATCGCTGGTCGCAATGCCCGCCGATTCCTGCCCGCGGTGCTGGAGGGCGTACAGACCGTAATAGGTCAGTTTCGCAACCTCTTCGCCAGGAGCCCAGACGCCGAAAACGCCGCATTCATCCTGCGGCCCCTTCTCGCCTGGAAGCAGGTCGTGATTTAAGAATCCATCGCCACGCGCCATGTCAGTTATTCTCTCATGTTCTGGTTTGGTCGACACCGACCGTTTGTGTGGTGGGTGGCGGCCAGGTGCGCGGCCGCCCGCTTTTCAGTGGAAGGGAAAAGCTGCCTAGCCTGGTTGTCCGCTGGAGTCAGTGTCCTCGGCCAGAGGAACTGCCAGATGCTTGGTGGATTTACGCGAGGTGAAGCGATCTATGATCACGAACACCAGCCCGCCGATACCCACACCTAGTCCAGCACCGAACATTGCAAAGAATCCGGAAGCTGATGCACGGGTGTACTCCTGCGATGGCTCGCCGAGCAAGCCAATGACCAGGCCAATCAGCGCACCAAGTACGACGAAGGTCAAAATGAATGGCCAGAATTTGGGCGCCGAGTGAATTTGCACTTCGACACTTTGATCTGCAGATGTCGGGGTAGCGGGGTGTTGCTCCATACCCTTAAGGGTACTCAATAAGTGGTAGGTGCGCGGACAAGTCTGCCCTAAGTCCGGAGGCGTGCAATTGCCCAGTTTGCAATGCATCGGCCCATGAGGTTAGGCCGGTAGCCAGTGAAAGCCAGAGTTCAGCAGGCATTTCGACCACATTCGGCGGGGTTCCGCGGGTATGCCGGGGTCCGGCTATGCACTGAGTCACACCAAAGGGCGGGATGCGCACCTCTACGGAATTGCCCTCGGCACGAGAGGCTAATTCCTCCAGCAGGTAGCGAACTGCCATGGCCAGCACCGGACGGGCTATTTTTCCTTGTCCCTGCCCGGCACCAGCCCACTCGCGCACCGCTGCGCGCCCAGCAATTTCGTCAACGCGTCGCTTGATTGCCATGGGGTGATGCATCTCTTTCTCTCGATGACGTAAAACCGTCACATTTGCCTGGACTTGATGTGGGGTGCGGAACTCTGTAAATCAGAAATCGGCCCCAGCCAACTGTAGTCCAGCAGCCCGTGCGCCGGCAGTGCCTCCAACCGGTTGCAGCTGCTGGCGCAAATCGCGATAAGCCGCTTCCTCGATGGCCGAGAATTCGTGCAGCAGCGATAGGGCCAAAAGGTCGGTGCCCCGCGAAGAGCCATCGAGCATTTTGATGGCCACAGTCAGCGAATTGGGTGCCGCCATGGCCAGCACGCCTTCGGCACCCAGCTTGGCTATGGCCCCGGTCTGTTCGATGACTTCGGAATTGGGATGGCCCTTGCCCCGAACGGCCCACGGGTGATTGCGCATCGCGGCGACAACGCGCTGGGCTTCTTTCTGCTCGGAAACAACGAGCTGCTGGAAGCCGTGGGCCAGGCTCTTCAACGACATCTGGACGGCCGGTGCCCCGCAGCCATCAATCCCGGTGAATGGCAGCGGGCCGCAAAATTCTTCAAGGACCGAGCGCGCCATCCGCTGCACGGGGTGATCCGGATCAAGATAGCCAGCAGTGCCAGAACCTGAGGCCTTCGCCGCGAGCAGGAACCCGGCATGCTTTCCGGAGCAGTTGAATGCCACTGCGGACTTTGGCAGGTGCTCAAGGGTCATCTGCGTCCTGGTTGCCGAATCCACGGGCCAGGATTGCGGGCATTGCAGATCCGATTCATTCAGCCCCGCCGATGCGAGCATTCGCCGGGCAACGTCCTGATGGGCGAAGGTGCCGATATGGCTGGCACAGGCCAGGGCCAGCTGCTCGTCGTCGAGCTCGGCGCCACAGCGCAATGAAGCGATGGCTTGGAATGGCTTCACCGCGGACCTGGGGAAGATCAGCGCCTCGGGGTTGCCCAGGGCCATGAGAGTTGTGCCGTCTGGCCCCAGCACCACTGCGGCGCCATAGTGGCGGGATTCAGTGACGCCGTTGCGGCTCACCTGTACCAGCTGCGCGCAATCGGAAATATCCATTGGTCGGTCCATTCCCCTAGTTTATTCGCGTGGGAGGGCCGTGCCGCGTGGCGGGCTGCGAGCCAGTAGCCGATGCGGGTAAAAGCACAGGCTCAGCGGATGTCATAGACAGCATCCACCGCCGGTTTCTCCGGTAAACTCGGGCGAGTGAAGGTACTGGTTATTGGCCCAGGCGGCCGTGAGCATGCAATTGTCCGAGCACTGAGTGCAGACCCCTACGTCAAAGAAGTCCATTGCGCCCCCGGCAACGCCGGCATCGCGCAGGATGTCACCACCCACAACATCGACGCGCAGGATCCTGCCGCGGTTCTCGCCCTGGCTCGCGAACTGGCCAGCGACCTGGTGGTTGTCGGCCCGGAAGCGCCACTGGCTGCCGGTGTATCCGATGCATTGATCGAGGCTGGCATCCCCGTCTTCGGTCCTACCAAAGCTGCAGCGCAGCTTGAGGCATCGAAGGCTTTTGCCAAGAACGTCATGGCTGCCGCTGAAGTGCCCACCGCCATGGCCCACGTGGCCACTAACCGCGAGGAAGCAGCCAGCGCGCTGGATGACTTCGGCGCACCGTATGTGGTCAAAGACGATGGCCTGGCCGCTGGCAAGGGCGTTGTGGTCACCTCGGACCGCGATGAAGCACTGGAGCACGCCGAAGCCTGCTTCGCAGCCGGCGGCACCGTGGTCATCGAGGAATTCCTCGATGGACCGGAAGTTTCGCTCTTTGTCATTTGCGACGGCAAGCATGCCGTTCCGCTCTCTCCTGCACAGGACTTCAAGCGCATCTTCGACAATGACGAAGGCCCGAATACCGGCGGCATGGGTGCCTACTCGCCGCTTGAGTGGCTTCCAGAGAACTTTGTTGACGAGGTCATGGACCGCGTCGCCTACCCAACCCTGCGCGAAATGGAAAAGCGCGGCACGCCATTCACCGGCGTGCTGTATTGCGGCCTGGCCGTCACCAAGCGCGGCATCCGCGTTATCGAATTCAATGCCCGCTTTGGCGATCCGGAAACCCAGGCCGTGCTGGCCCGGTTGAAGACCCCGCTGGGCGGTGTCTTGCTGGCCGCTGCCAAGGGCCAGCTGGATGACGCAGAGCAGCTGAACTGGTCGCCGCTCACCGCCGTGGATGTTGTTATCGCCGCCGAGAACTACCCGGATACCCCGGTCAAGGGCGCAGTGATTTCCGGTTTGGATGCAGCCAACGCGCTGGAGAATGTGCACGTGATGCACGCTGGCACGTCTGCTGACGCCGAGGGCAACATCATCGTTTCCGGGGGACGTGTCCTGGCAGTAGTCGGCCTGGGCGATGACCTCGCAGCCGCTCGTGCCACCGCCTACGCCGGTGTCGCCCAGATCAGCTGGGACGGTGCCCAGTCGCGCACCGACATCGCGCTGAAGGCCGAACGCGGCGAAATCGTCGTTGCAAAGCAAAGCAAGTAGAGGACCAGATAGCTATGGCAGGATTCCAGACCGAAGTTCTCGACCTTGAGGGTTGGGACCATTTCTACTCGGGCAAAGTGCGCGACCTCTACGTGCCAGCTGGTGCGAGCTTCGAAGAAACCGACCGCGTACTGGTCGTCGCTTCGGACCGCATCAGCGCCTACGATTTTGTGCTCACCAGCGAAATCCCGGACAAGGGCAAGGTGCTGACGCAGCTGAGCCTATGGTGGTTTGAACAGCTGGGCGACTTCGCCAACCATGTGATCTCCACCGATGTGCCAGAGGCTGTAGCCGGCCGCGCCATGGTCTGCAAGAAGCTGGAAATGTACCCCATCGAGTGCATCGCCCGCGGATACCTCACCGGTTCGGGCCTGGCCGAGTACAAGGTCTCCAAGACCGTGTGCAGCCTGCCATTGCCTGATGGCCTGGTGGATGGCTCCCGGCTGGAGCCTGCATTGTTCACCCCATCGGCCAAGGCCGAGGTCGGGGAGCACGATGAGAACATCACCTACGAGCAGACCGCCGAGCGTGTTGGCAACGATGTGGCCGAAGCATTGCGCGAGAAGACTGTTGCGCTCTACGAGCAGGCCGAGAAGATTGCCCGCGCGCGCGGCATCATCCTGGCGGACACCAAGGTAGAGTTCGGCGCGGATCCCGCGACCGGCGAGATCACCTTGGGCGATGAGGTGCTGACCCCGGACTCCTCGCGTTTCTGGGACGCCGCGGCCTACCAGCCAGGCCAGGCCCAGCCGAGCTTCGACAAGCAGTTTGTGCGCGACTGGCTGACCAGCAGCGCATCGGGCTGGGATAAGAACTCCGGCGAGCAGCCTCCTCAGCTGCCGGCTGAGATTGTCGAGAAGACCCGTGCCCGGTACATCGAAGCCTACGAGCGCCTGACCGGCCAGAGCTTCACCGCCTAGCACCGGCAGCCGGCGCAAAAAGCAGCCCCTGTCGACTCGGAAGATTTCCGAGTCGACAGGGGCTGCTTCAGTCTGGACTTGATCAGACCAGCGAGTCCTTCCACGCCTTGTGCAAGGCGGCGAAACGGCCCTCATCGGCAATCAGCTGCTGCGGGGTGCCGTCTTCGGAAATCTGCCCATCGTGGACCACCAGGACACGGTCGGCGATCTGAACCGTAGAGAGCCGGTGGGCGATGATCAGAGCCGTGCGGTTGCCCAGCAAAGTCTGCAGGCCGCGCTGAACTGCCCGCTCCGACGGGATATCCAGCGAACTGGTCGCCTCATCCAGGATCAATACCGCCGGATCCGCCAAGAATGCGCGGGCAAAGGAGATCAGCTGGCGCTGCCCTGCGGAGACTCGGCCGCCACGCTTATTTACGTCGGTGTCGTAGCCTTCAGGCAGGTCCAAGATGAACTCGTGGGCGCCTACGGCTCGTGCAGCCGACTGGATGTCCTCAAGGGATGCTCCAGGCCTGCCCAGGGCAATGTTCTCGGCAACCGAGCCCGAGAACAGGAACGCTTCCTGGGTCACCATCACCACATGCCGCCGCAATTCCCTGTTGGACAGCTCGTTGATCGGCACCGAGTCCAGTTTCAGCGTGCCTGAGCGCAGATCATAGAAACGGGCGATGAGCTTGGCGAGGGTCGACTTGCCTGCGCCGGTTTGCCCGACGACGGCGACTGTTTGGCCTGCTGGAATGCGCAGATCGAATTTGTCCATGATGATCGGGCCGTCGCCATAGCCGAAGACCGCGTCCTTGAATTCGAGCTCGCCGGCCACTTTGCCGATGCTCTTTGGCTGTTCCGGCTCGCGCACGGTCGGCTCTTCTTCGAGAAGTCCCGAGACCTTTTCCAAGGCCGCTGTGGCGGACTGCAAGGAAGAGTAGAACATGGCAATGTGCTCAACCGGCTGGAAGAGCCGCTTGGATGCCAAGAGGATGGCCACCATGGCACCGACTTCCATGGAGCCGTTGATGATGCGGAAGCCGCCGTAGGCCAGGAGTGCCGCGACCGTCAGGTTGCCAATCAAAACCAGTCCCGGCTGCAAGATGCCGAAGAGGTTGAAGGAGCGGACCGAGTTGTCCCGGTATTTCTCCGCGATCTGCTGGTAGTTCTGGTCGTTGGCGCGTTCCCGGCGGAAAGCCTTCACCGCGCGAATGCCGGTCATGGTTTCCACGAAGGTGGAAATGACCTTCGCGGAAACAACACGGGATTCCCGGTACAAGACTTCAGAGCGGCGCTGGTACCAGTAGAACAGGATGGCTACCGGCACGGCCGCGATGCACACCACGAACCCGCTTTGCCAGTCCAGCAGGAAAATGGAAATCAGCGTGAAAATGATGAATACGCAGGAGGACGCCAGCTCGGAGACTCCCTGGTCCAGCAGCTCGCGCAAGGTCTCCAGATCCGAGGTCTGGCGGGAAATGATGCGGCCGGACGTGTAGTTCTCGTGGAATTCGAGGCTGAGCCGCTGGGTATGCCGGAAGACCTGCTGACGAAGATCCAGCAGCATGGCCTGCGAAATTCTTGCCGCGGAGTTGATGTACCAGGCCAGCAGGACCCCGCTGAGGATTGCGCAGACGATGTATCCGGCGCCGGTGAGCCCCAGGGCGCCCCAATTGCCCTCGCGGACCTGGGGCAAGGTCCAGTCGATGGCAAAGGCGATGATCACCGGCAACATCACGCGGGCGGCATTGGAAACCAGGACCAGCGCGACCGTGAGAATGAAGAGCTTTTTCTGCGGCATGGCGAGGGTGGCCAGCAATCGGAAGGAGCGCTGGCGCACCACCTTGCGCTCAGCGGCCGAGAGCTTGATGGAGTCCTCGTTGGTGACGCCCAATGGCTTACTCATCGTGAGGCCTCCTCGGCGATTGGCAGTTCTTCGTCATCCAGGCTTGCGATGACAAATCGATAGTGCTCGTTGGTGCTCAACAGGTGGGTGTGGCTTCCGACCGCATCGATGCGTCCATCGCGCAGCAGGGCAACCCGATCTGCCAGCATCACGGTGGATGGGCGGTGAGCCACAATCAATGTGGTGGTTCCGGCCAGTACTTCCCGCAACTTCTCGGTGACCAGTTCCTCGGTGCGCACATCGAGGGCTGAAAGCGGATCATCGAGCACCAGTACGCTCGGACGAGCCGCAATGGCGCGGGCCAGGGCAATGCGCTGGCGCTGGCCGCCGGAAAGCGACAGGCCCTCTTCGCCGATGAGCGTATCCACGCCTTGCGGCAGCGAATAGGTGAAGTGCGCTTGGGCTACATCCAGTGCTTCGGTGAGCAGCGCTTCGCGCTCGTGCTCGTCCAGGGACGCGGGTGTGCCCAGCAGGACGTTGTCCCGTATGGTGCTGGAGAACAAGGTGGTGTCCTCGAAAGCCACGGCAATTTCGGTGCGCAGCTGGTCGAGCTCCCAATCTTTGACGTTTTGCCCATGGATCAGGACCTCTCCGGCGGTGGCTTCATGGAGCCGGGGGATGAGGTTCAACAGGGTTGATTTTCCGGAACCGGTGATCCCGACCAGGGCCATGGTTTCACCGGGGCGGATTTCCAGGTCGATGTCGGCCAGGATCGGCCGGTGGGTTCCGGCCGTGTCAGGGTAGGCGAAGCGCACGTGGCGCAGTTGCACGCTGCCATCACGCTCTCCGGGGATGCGGGGCTGTTCTGGAGAGACGATGTCGTTGGCCGAATCCATGACCTCGAAATGGCGGTCAAGTGCGGTTTTGGTGCTCAGCGTCATGCCCAGGAGCATGCCCATGCCTTCGACGGGCCCGGCAATGACTGCGGCAATGGCGAAGTAGGCCACTAGGGCGCCAACGCTCAAGGTTCCGTTGGCGACTTGGGCAATGCCGATGAACAGGCCAATGCCCAAAATGGTTTCTGGAACGGCGACAACGGTGAGCAGGAAACTTGCCAGGGTTTTGGCCTTTGCGATTTCGGTTTCCTGCAACGACTTCGCCTGGGTATTAAAGCCTTCGTAGATGTGCGGGCCGCGGCCGAAGGCCTTGATGACGCGAATGCCGTGCACTGATTCCTCTACTGCGGTGGCGAGGTCGCCGGCCTGGTCCTGGCTAAGTCGGCTGGCGGCGCGGTACTCGTTGCGGAAGCGGTAGGCCTTGATGGCAATGGGGATGGATCCCAACAGGTAGAGCAGGCCCAAAATCCATGAATGGGTGAACATGAGAATCAAGCCGGTGATGACGGTGACGGTCTCCACCACCAGCATCATGGCGCCGAAGGCCAGCCATCGGCGCAGAAGCGAGAGATCCGACATGGAACGCGAGAGGAGCTGGCCGGAGCCCCAGCGCTCGTGGAAGGCGACGGGAAGGCGCTGAAGATGCTTGTAGAACCGAATGCGCATCTTCGTTTCCAGCCCGGCGGCTGGGGTCAGCACGAATTGGCGGCGCAGGAAGATCAGCAGGGCCTCGACGAATCCCAAGGCTGCCACGATGGCAACGGAGATCCAGACCTCGGATGAGTCCCCGTCCCGGTGCAAAACCGAGTTCACCAGCCAGGCCAAAACCTGGGGGATCACCAGGGCGATGATGCCGGCTCCGAGCGCGCAGAGGAAGCCGCAGAAAAGCCGCGGGAGGATTGGCTTCACGAAGGGGTAAAGCCGCTTCAATGTTGCTGAGAGGGGAACCGGATCTCTAGAATCGGCCTTTTGTGCTTGCGCCACGGTACCCCGCATTCATCCAGAAGTTAGACAGAGCTTCAGCTTACCGCCAGTGGTTGAGAGAATTCAATCGATTTTCTCATTTGGGAAAGAAATGCTTCAGATGAGGTCAAAGGGAATCCCGGCGCCGCACGATATTCCGTGCAGCACCGGGATCCAGAAGATGGATTTCGCGGCTACTTTCGCCCGGTGAGCGTCACCAGGATGGCTTCCGGCGGGCAGGCAAAGCGGATTGGCGCGAAGCGGGAGGTGCCCAGGCCCGCCGAGACGTTCAGGGGAACACTGTTGCCGGCGTACTCCCAATCGCTCAGGCCACGGGCGCGCCACGTCGGCAAATCGCAATTCGAGACCAACGCGCCATAGCCAGGAATGCAGACCTGGCCGCCGTGGGTGTGGCCAGCAAAAATCACGTCGGCTTGCGCCTGGGCGAACTGGTCCAAGACTCGCTGGTAGGGCGCGTGAGTCAGCGCAATGCGGACGTGGGGAGCCTGGCTGCTGGTCGAGGACCCTCGTGGCCAGCCTGCGAAGTGATCCCGGTCGATGTGCGGATCATCAACGCCGGTCAAATCCAGGCGCAGTCCATTTAGGACCATTGAATGCGAACGATTGGACATGTTGACCCACCCGGCAGAGCCGAAAGCGCGGTGCATCTCTTCAAACGGAAGCTGATCCCGGGATGACGGGTTGGGGATGCCGTCATTTCGAGCGAAGTACTTGAACGGGTTTTTCAGCTTGGGCGCGTAGTAGCAGTTGGATCCCGGCACAAAGGCTCCAGGGAATGCCATCAGCGGTTCCAACGCCTTGACCAGCGAAGGGACACCCTTGCGGTGGCTGAGGTTGTCTCCGGTGTTGATGATGAAGTCGGGGTTGAGGTCTGCAAGCTCGCGCAGCCATTGGATCTTGGTTTCCTGGCCCGGAACCATGTGGATATCCGAGAGGTGCAAGACCTTGATGTCCGAGGCGCCGCGGGGCAGCACGTTCAGGGTTTCGCGGCGCAACCCGAATTTCTGGGTCTCGAGCATGCCATAGCCAACTAGTGCACCACCTAGCGCCAGGGCTCCACCAGCAGCCAGCGCTGTGGTACCGGCCGCATGACGTAGTGCTGCAGCAAATGTTTTGTGTTCAACCATGACCTGTCTGCCATCGTCCTTTCATGCCCGGGGGGCAACTTCTGGTGAAGTCCGCTATTGCCAATCTAGACCGAAGGCCGCGTTCAACCAAAGTTGAACGCGGCCTTCAACGGCGCTTAGCTAGTCGTCGGATTTCTTCCCGTTGCCCTTGCCATTGCCATTGCCGTTGCCGTTGCCATTGCCGTTGCCATTATCCGATTCATTATTTCCGGAATCAGACTTCGACTCATTGGATTCGGACTGGTCTGCTTTGGATTCCTTGTCCTTGTCCTCGGAGTCGGACTTGGAATCCTCCTTGGAAGAATCCTCTTCCTTCGGTTCAGGCTTGGGCGCTGGCTTGCTGCGAGGCGAACCAAAACCGCTGCGATCGTACTCCTGGACTGCTTCCTCCATGAAGTCCACCCACAGCGGAGCTGCGTAGGTCGAGGAGTCGAGCGTGCTTGGGGCGCGCTCATCATTGATCATCGATCCCTGCAGGGTGTTCGCTTCTTCAGCGGCAGTTGCATTAACTCGGCCAACCCAGGCAGCGGTGGAAATGCCGGTGGTGTAGCCGACGAACCACGTGGAGGTTGACCAGTTGTTGGTACCGGTCTTACCGGCGATTGGACCGGCGACTCTGCCCTTGGACACGCGATCCGTGGCAATCTTCTTCAGCGTGCCGTTCAGATCAGCGATGTAGGTCGGATCAATTTGCTGCGAGCAGGATTCCTTCTTGACCTTGTACTGGTTGCCGTCCTTGTCCGTGACGCTGGTCAGCGCACGTGGCTCGCAATATTCGCCCTTGTTGGCGAAGGTGGCGAAGGCAGCAGCCTGTGCCAGCGGAGCGACCTTGGGCGTACCGATGACAAACGATGGATGCTCTGGCGAAAGCTCTTGAGGCTGGCCGCTGTCCAAATCGCGAAGCCCAACGCTATTGGCAAAATCGGTGATGTTGCAGAGGTCGAGCTTGGATGCTTCCTGGATGGTTGCGGAGTTGATGGACCACTTCAAGCCGTAGTCGACAGTCATGGGACGGTAGAAGCCACGCGACGCGTTCAGGGGCTGCCAAGCTTCTCCACCACCGGTGACAGTCTGGCCGCCAGGCAGGCACGAGGCACGCCACTTGTGGCTAGGAGCGAAGTAGGGCCGCTTGGCATTGATGGTGTCGTACATGTGATGGCCCTCTTTGAGCCAAGCCAGCGTGGTGTACGGTTTCATCGTCGAACCGGCCTGGAAGCCGCCAGCGCCACCCATGGACTTCTCCACAGCAAAGTTCAGCATGGTCTTTGCGGTGTTTCCCTTTTCAGCACCATAGGTGGTGTTCTGGGCCATGGTCAGGATATTTCCAGTGCCAGGCTCCACCGAGACGATCGAGGAGAACACATCCTTATTGGACTTGGCGTTCGGGTCGATGGACTTGCGAGCGTCGTTGGCAGCCTTCTTGTTCAGCTCGCTATTCAAGGTGGTCTTGATCGTCAGGCCGCCGCGGTACAGCAGGCCCTCGCGGTCTTCCTTGGTCTTGCCGAACGTGTCGTCGCCCAGAATCAGGTTGGTGACGTAATCACAGAAGTATGCGTTGTCTTTGGCCGCTGAGCAGCCCGATGGGGAAGTGCTGGGCTTGAGCTCAAGTCCGGACTTCACCGCGTCGTCATACTCCTTTTTATTGATCGCGCCGGTGCGGTACATGTTGCCCAGCACCTTATTGCGGCGGTCAAGGGAACGCTCTGGGTTGTTGATCGGGTTGTAGACGTTCGGCAGCTGGACCATGCCAGCAAGCATGGCCGACTGCTGGACGTTCAAGTCCTTGGCATCCACAGAGTAGAAGCGCTGTGCGGCAGCCTGTACGCCGTATTCGCGACCGGAGAACAGCACGAGGTTCAAGTAGCCTTCGAGGATTTCGTCCTTGGACATTTCCTTTTCGATGGCTACCGCGTACTTGAGCTCGCGGATCTTTTCCGAGTAGTCCTTGTTGCCGGACACGGTGGTTTCCTCGGAACCGGTGAGCTCCTGGTTGTTCACCAGAAGGTTGTTCACATACTGCTGGGTCAGGGTAGACGCACCAGAGCGCGAAGTGGAGGTCAGGTTGCCGACGATGGCTCGGGCGATGCCCTTGGGGTCGACACCGTTGTGCTCGTAGAAGCGTTCATCTTCCACCGAGACGATGGCCTTGCGCATATACGGCGAGATGTCATCAAGTGACACAGGTTCGCGATTCTGCTGGTAGAAATTCGCGATGGTCTTGCCGTTGGCGTCGACGATCGTTGACGGCTCCGAAATCGGAAGCTTCTCAAAGGAGCTCGGGAGTGCGCTGACGATGTTGTTACCGGTGGTCAAACCGGTTTTTGCGATCGCCGCTACGGGCACGAGCATACCTGCTGCGAGCACACCACACAGGGCGCTGATTCCAAAGAATGCAACGACTTTCCCAAGGGTGGTGGCGGTATCAAAAAAGGGGGACTTCTTGGCTGCCATACCCACTAGTTTACAAGGACGCGATAACGTATCCAGTATGACTAAATGGGAATACGCCACTTTGCCACTTTTGATTCACGCAACAAAGCAGATTTTGGACCAATGGGGGGATGATGGTTGGGAGCTGGTTACTGTAGTTCCTGGCCCCAACGGCTCATCGCCGGTGGCCTACATGAAGCGTCCAAAAGAGTAGCCAAAACATACTTCCTTAAGGAGAAAAAGCCCATGCAAGAAGCGACTTCCTCGCGTGTCGAAACGCGCCTGGCTGAACTGGGTTATGCCCTGCCAGGCGTTGCCAAGCCCGTCGCTGCCTACCTGCCAGCAGTCACCACCGGCAACTACGTTTACACCTCCGGCCAGCTTCCGCTGATTAATGGTGAACTCTCAGTTGTGGGAAAGGTCGGCGCAGAGGTTTCAGCAGAAGAAGCCAAGGCCCAGGCACAGGTTGCCGCGCTGAACGCACTGGCAGCCATCAAGGCCGAAATTGGTGACCTAGATCGCATTAAGCGCATCGTGAAGGTTGTCGGTTTCGTGTCGTCGGCACCGGAGTTCACCGGGCAGCCAGGAGTCATCAACGGAGCTTCCGAATTCTTCGGCGAGGTTCTTGGCGACGCAGGCCTGCATTCGCGTTCGGCCGTTGGCGTTGCCGTGCTTCCGCTGGATGCACCCGTCGAGGTTGAGGTCATCGCCGAATTTGAGTAGTTCACCTCAGTTGCCTGTTGCGCGGCCTGCCAAGGCTTTCCCTTGCGGGCCGCGCAGCGGCATGGTGCGCAGAGTCTTTGATCTGCCGCCACACCAGATCCCTACGGCCGAAAACTGGTTCACCTTCGGCTCCCGCACCCCCCGCTCACCGCGCCGCGCGTCGTCCGTGTGCCTGGTGCGGGACTGTTCCAAGGGTGTCGAGACCTACCTGACCTTTCGGCCTGGAGGCTCCCCGATGGGCAACGTGGCCTTCCCCGGCGGCAGCCACGAGGCCAGCGACCGGGCAACCTATCAATGGTTCGGACCGAGCCTTTCGCAGTGGTCCAAGCGCATGGACGTATTGGACCAGCAGCTGGTCCAAGCGCATATCGTTTGCGCCATTCGCGAGCTCTTTGAAGAAACCGGAATCCTGCTGGCGGGTACCGACGAGCAATCCATCATCGAAATGACCGACCCCGAAGAGTGGATGGGCGCCCGCGAGGCGATTGCCGGCCAGGATCTTCCATTCGATGAGTTTCTTCGCCGTCGCGGCCTGGGGCTTCGCACCGATTTATTGCGGCCGGTCTCGCACTGGCTGAATCCCAACTTTGCCCTGCGCAGATTTGATACCTGGTACTTCGCAGCCACCGTGCCCAACCGCCAAGAGGCGACGCTGCTTCGAGGCAAGGGCAAATGGGGCGGGTGGCAGGTGGCCAGCGGCGTGTTGGCCCAGCGAAACACCAGCGAGCTCGGCGACCTGGTGGGGCAGCCCAATACCGTGGGCCTGAACTTCTCGCGGATCAGCTACCCGGCCGTGGAAATGATGCTCGAGGCAATGTCCGAGGCCAACGGGGTGGTGGCGTATTTGTCGCGGGCGCGGTCCCTGGATTTGAAGCACCCCGACTTGCTGGTGCGCGATGGCATTTACTATCTGGAGGTTCTGGGCTCGATGAGTGCCGAATCCTCGCGCCCCTGGCAGGCCGCCGCGGGCCGCCAATGAATTAGCTAGAACAACATAAAAATAGTGTGGGCCGAAGATCCAAAAGGATCTTCGGCCCACACTATTTTGACTGGCTTAGCGTGAACGCTGGCGCAGACGCTGGATGTCCAGAATCACGACAGCGCGTGCTTCCAGACGCAGCCAGCCGCGCTGTACAAATTCAGCCAAAGCCTTGTTTACGGTTTCACGCGATGCGCCAACCAGCTGGGCCAGCTCTTCCTGAGTCAGCTCGTGAGCGACCAGGATGCCGTCGGTTGCTGGACGGCCGAAGCGGTCAGCAAGATCAAGCAGAGCCTTGGCAACACGGCCAGGAACATCGGAGAAGACCAAGTCCGCAAGGGACTCGTTGGTGCGGCGCAGACGTGCAGCCAGAGCCTGCAGCAGCTGGATCGAGACCTCAGGGGAGTTCAGGATCGCCTTGCGCATGTTCTCGTGGCTCAAGCCAGCCAGTCGGGTTTCCGACACGGCGGTTGCAGTCGCGTTGCGTGGGTGTGGATCGAATAGGGCCATCTCGCCAAACAGTTCGCCTGGGCCAAGAACAGCAATCAGGTTTTCGCGACCATCCGAAGAGGTGCGGCCCAGCTTGATCTTTCCCGAAACGATGAAGTACAGGCGGTCGCCCTGATCGCCTTCACGGAACACCGACGCACCGCGGGACAGATCAACCTCGGTCAATTCTTCGGTGAGCGCGGCGAATACTTCATCACCAAGCGACGCAAACAGTGGCGCGCGACGCAGTACCTCGATATCCATTAAATCTCCTGTCAACAGTAGTAGGCGCTTACTTCATTGTGCCGTATTCAGTAACAATGTGACAGTTTCCACACGTGGTTTCACCGAGAAAATGTTGAACGTCACGCTCATTCGGCCAAAACTCGCGAATATGCTCGCAGAAATCCATCAGCTTCTAAGGGTACCTTGGGTTAATACAAAGTATTTGAACGCATTGGAGTCTTGGTGCTCGGAATTTTCAGCTGGCTCGACGTAGTCATCTGCGCTGTTTTGCTGACCTTTTTCATTATCGGACTTCGCCGCGGTTTTCTCTTGACCGTTGGCGACATGGTGGGCCTCATTCTGGGAGGTGTTGCCGCGTTCTTTGCCATCCCGCTGGTTTCCACTTTCGCCAACAACCCCTGGTGGCGTGTTGCGCTGATGGCCGCCACGGCTGCCGTGCTGATCATCCTCGGCCAGGCGCTGGGCCGGGTCATTGCCACCCGCATCCGGCACTGGATGAACGTCGATTTCCTGCGCTCTGCAGACCGCATTGCCGGTGGCGTGCTCTCGGTGCTGATTACCGCCACGATCATTGGCGCGCTGGCGTTTTCCACCTCCAGCATGGGCATTCCGCGCCTGTCCCTGGAAATTGGAAAGTCCACCATGATCCAGGCCATTCGCGGCGCGACGCCGCCCTTTGTGAACTCGGCCATTTCCTCGGCCCGCTCCAAGGTGATCGCCGAAACCCTGCCAGCATTCCTGGAGCCCTTTGCGCCGCCGGTGGCCCAGCCCATGGACACCGACTGGGTGGCCACCGATCTCCAGCGGACCGCAGCGGAATCCGCCGCCAAGGTCTCGGGCACGGCAGTGCAATGCGGTGTCAACCTGACCGGTTCGGGCTTTGTGGTGGCTCCAGAAATGGTGATGACCAACGCCCACGTGGTGGCCGGTCTTGGGGCAGCCACCGTGGAGACCGGTCGTGACGGAGTTCACCGCGGAAAGGTGGTCTACTTCGATCCCGAGACCGATATCGCGCTGCTGTACGTGCAGGGCTTGGAGGCCCCGGCCATTGACCTGGCCGATGAGGATCTCACCCGTGGCGACGCCGCGGCGTTTATCGGCTACCCGGCTGGTGGCCCCCAGCAGATTCGCAGCGCCATGATCGCCTCGCGGGCCAACGTCTCGATCTCCAATATCTACGGCACCGACCCGTCGAGAATTTCCGTCTACCAGATCACCGCCGAAGTTGCCCAGGGCAATTCCGGTGGACCGCTGGTGGATGAAAACGGCGAGGCCGTTGGCCTGATCTTCGCGAAGTCCCGCAGCGACGAGCAGATTGGATTCGCCCTGAGCCTTGAGGAGATGGAGCGCGCCATGGAGCTAGGCGGCTCGCAGCGCACCTCGGTCAAGACCGGGGACTGCATCGCCAACTAGCCAAAAGGGCAAAATTATTTGCCCAGCAGGTACGCCAGCTGTTCCACGGCCAGCTTGTAGCCGTTGACGCCAGCGCCGACGATGATGGAACTGGCCACCGGCGAAATGTAGGAATGGTGGCGGAATGCCTCGCGCTGGTGCACGTTGGAGATGTGGACTTCAATCGTGGGCAGCTGGACACCACTGATGGCATCTGCCAAGGCGACCGAGGTGTGGGTGAAGGCTCCCGGGTTCATCACGATGCCCGCGGCACTGGTGCGTGCTTCATGAATGGCATCGATGAGCACCCCTTCATGATTGGACTGCAGGGCGCGCAGCTCAAATCCGTGGGCGGCGGCAGTGTCACGGGCCAGCTGTTCAACATCGGCCAAGGTGTCATGTCCGTAAATCTGCGGCTCGCGGGTGCCCAGGAGGTTCAGATTTGGCCCGTTGAGCAGCAGGATCGTGCGTGATGCGGTGTCAGTCATGGACTCAAATCTAATGCAAAGCGTCGTGAACCACGGCAATTGTTTATTGATGAATGAGAAAAAACGCTGCCGCCGGGCAGAACGCGAACA